>NZ_LOWY01000100.1:0-550600 GCF_001524185.1 Burkholderia sp. FL-7-2-10-S1-D7
GCTCCAGGAACTGAGCACCTACAACTACTGCCTCTAGTGAAGGAATGACTAGCAGCAGGCTCTCAGCATGTGGACGTGCATGAAATTCTCCAGGCACAAGCGTGCGCAATTACTCGCGATTTGAATATAGGATCGATCTGAAAAGCCATTTAGATGGGCGGCTAACTGTAAAAAATTCATTTTAGCGCACAGCCGTTCTCGTTGGCCGGGGGCGAAAAAAGGCGTGCGTCAGCAATGCTGGGGGGAGTCTCGGCCGGGTCCTGGACTAATATTGCGCATGGCGTAGGTCGGCTGATTCTGCGTCGTGAAGGGCGCACAAGGGGCAGCGGTTTTGCCATGGCCCGGCGCCAGTACCTGCTCACACCACAAGATTGCGCGCCGACGCCAGCCCGTCGATGTAGCCCAACCACGCCTGCAGCATCTTCCGCCGCTGGTAAACATAGTCGGCCCGGTTGTAGACGTCGCGCACACTGCCGATGGTGTGATTCAACGCTTTCTCCACCCCGTCCGCCTCCCAGCGCTGTTCATGCAGCAACTTGGAGGCTGAGCGCCGCAGATCATGGATCGTGAAGGCGGAAATCTCCTGCGCCTGTAATGAAACCTTCAACGCCTGGAGGTGACGCTATTTACCGAGGAAGAAAACCGTTGCCATGCCGCGATCCGCGCTGTCGATCGTCAAACCCGCCGTCGACGATATCGTCGCGGGCCGCAAGCGGGTGGAAATCCGGTCGTGGGCGCCGCCGGCCCTGCCGCTGCGCGATCTCGTGCTGGTGCGGAACACGCTCTTCCTGCGACAGGACGGACAGGCGGATCCCGATGGTATCGCGCTCGCGTTGGTCGACGTCGTGGGGATATACGACTGAACGCCTGATGAAGCCCGCGCGCAAGGCTAGCAATGGTGCGCCGGATACGTATGCTGGGAACTGACGAATGTGCGGGCGATCGATCCGCCTTTTCCGTGCGTCGCCAGGCGCGGTATCTATGCGTTGACGGATGACTCCGGCAAGGTATCCTGATGATTGCGCCGGCATCCCGGGCGTGCCGCGTCCCCTTTCGACACACAAGCGGCCGGTAGAATCGATCGATCACCCGGCGCGCGCCGGTGACGTGCGCTAAACCGGAATCGACCGCCCGCGAATCCTGATCCCGAGCCGCACGACGCCGATCACCGTATTCGACAGCCACGTCAGCAGCGACATTTGCCGTGCGGCCGGCGGCGCGACGACGTTGCTGCGTCGCGCCTTGATCCGGCTATGCATATTTGTCGCCGACGGTACTTCGCACCGGATGCGTGTCGTAGATGATGACCATGCGCTCGATGCGCGCGTCGTCGTCGAATTCGAACACGTCGACGCACTCGAACCGTACTTCGGAGCCGTCCTTCAGTCCCCAGTCGTAGACGAAATAGCCGGTGGCCCGACGGGCGCCCGTCGTGCTGACGCAGATGTCGATCGGCGTGATCCGGCTTTGTCCGGATGCCGCCGCGACTTTTTCGAAAAAGGGCTGCGGCGTCATCCAGCCGAGAAACGGCGAGAATATCCGTGCATCCGGCGCGAACAGCGCGCAGATCTCGGCGACGTCGCCGCGTTCCAGGGCTTTCAGGTAGGTACCGACCTGCCGCGTGTATAGTGCGTCGGACGACGAGACCATGGTATTTCTCCGCTGATGGTTGACGAGCCTGCCGCGACAGCCGTCGCGAACCGGTTCAACCACGATAGCGATGCCGCGATGACCGAACAAACGAATAATCCGCAACCCGGGTATGTCGCCCGCGCATATCCGCTGGCGGATCTGACCCGTGCGCTGCCGCCGCTGACGGCGTTCCAGGCGTTCGTCGCCGCCGCCGAACTCGGCAGTTTCAACCGGGCGGCCGAGCATCTGTGCCGGACCCAGGGTGCGGTGAGCCGTCAGGTGCAGCAACTGGAAGCGCACTACCGATGTGCGTTGTTCGTCCGTCATCCGTCGGGATTGACGCTGACCGCGGAAGGCGGCGCGTTGCTGACGGTGGCCGTCAACGTACTCGCGCAACTGGCGCAACACGCGTACGCCCATGCGCATTCCGCGTCGACCCTGACGTTGCGCTTGCCTTCCACGTTCGCGATTCGGTGGCTGCTGCCGCGGCTCTCGGCGCTCAATCACGCGTTGCCGCGAACCGAATTGCGTATTCACACGTCGGCGGATGACACACCGGATTTCACCGGCGCCGATTTCGATGCCATCGTCGTGCGCGGTACCGGAAACTGGCCGGGAATGGTGGTAGTGCCTTTGTTCGACGAGTGCCTTACGCCGATGTGCACGCGCGATGCAGGCACGTCGTTGAAGTCGTTCGCCGATCTCGCGCATGTGACGCTGCTGCATCCCGCGCGCAATCGCGACGAATGGCGATGCTGGCTCGACGCCGTCGGCGCAACGCAGATCGACCCGGGCACCGGGCTCGTATTCGATACGCTCGAACTGACGTTGACGGCTGCGGCTCACGCACACGGCGTCGCGATCGGCGATCCGCGCATGGCGGCGGATCGGCTGGCTGCCGGCGCGCTGGTCACGCCGTTTCCGGAGGTGGTGCGCAACGGTCTGGGTTACTACCTCGTCTACCCGGCACAGCGCGCCGCGCAACCCGCGATTCAAGCGCTCGCGGAGGTTCTGACGCGTCTCGCGCGCGAGGATTGACCGCCAAGGGCGGGCGCCGTGCGGTTGGCTAAACCGGAATCGACCGCCCGCGAATCCTGATCCCGAGCCGCACGACGCCGATCACCGCATTCGACACCCATGTGAGCAAGCGCGGCATCCCGCGCCGTCGGATATCGAGCAGCAGCACGATCCGCACGCCGTCGCTGTCGTTCCATACCTCGTGCACGAACGTGTCGTCCCACAGAAGGAAACGTCCTTCGTCGAGCCGGTATTCATGACCGTCGACCTTCAGCACCGCGGCCGGCGTGCCGTCCGCGCGCTTCGGCATCGACAGCACGAGATAGCCGCGCAGGATGCCGCGAAACGGCCCGCGATGCGGCGGGATGTGTTTGCCGGGCGCGAGGAACGACAGCGATGCGGACAACACGTCTGGCGACGCCGCGACGATCGACGCGACGGTCGGGCAACGCGACAGGTTGCGCGGGAACGGCTGGCCGTAAGCCTGCATGATGAACATCCGCCAGTCGCGCGCATCGTTGGCCGAGATGTCGTGCTGCTCGCGCATGATCTCGTGGAAACGCGGGATGCGCGGCAGGTCGCGCGCGACGGCCAGCGCTTCCGCGCGAATGGCCGGCCACGCGCGGACGAATCGCTCGGCGTCGGGGAACATGGCCGAGTCGAGCACGGCACTGCTGTCGATATGACGGTCGAACAGTGCGCGAAGCAGGCCGGCTGCATAGTCGTAAGCGACGGACATGATCGAGGCGCGATCCACAAGGTGTCGTCAGTCTGCCCCACGCGCGGTGGGGCCTGCGTTACGTCAGGTTACGCCGGCTGACGAAAGAATGACAGTTCGATGAACGTCCGGCACAAGCGGTTCGCCATTCCGGGAATAAACGAGCACCCCGCGTCGTCATACGGGTGTAGCACGTCGTTTCGTTGATTTCTCAAGGAGTGGAACATGAACACGCATGGGCTGGTGGCCGCCGCCGTGGCGGCGATTTCTCTCGCGGGTATCGCGCCGCAAGCGTCGGCACAGGCACTGACGCGCGCGCAGGTCAGGCAGCAACTGATCGACGCCGAAAACAACGGCCTGCGCTTCGTGACCGATACGTCGTATCCGGGCGTGAGCCCGCTGTTCCAGCAACAAGCCGAACAGATGCCTCGGCACCAGGCCGAAACAGCGGTCGGCAGCGATCCGGCCGCGACTTCGGATGCGGGAAGGCCGACGGTACTGCCGTCGCGTCCGCGTTCGGCCGCGTGCGTGGGCCCCGAGAGCTTCTGCACGCCGTATTTCGGAAGCTGAAGTAACGGACTGCCGCGACCGGCCCGAAATCCACGAAGGTTGAGCGGCACGCAAGATTGAAGGAGTCGATGATGAAAACTTGTATCGCACTACTGATGATGATCGGCGTGATATCCGGTCAAGCTGCATTCGCGCAATCGAATGCGCCGCTCACGCGGGCTCAGGTTCGCGAGGAGCTGATTCGTCTGGAAGCGGCGGGCTACGATCCGTCGAAGGGGGACGACGGCGAATATCCTGCGGACATTCAGGCCGCGCTGGCGAAGCTCGCCGAGCAGGATCGGGCGAGGATGGCGGCGTTGCCCGCCGCGCCGGCACCGGCGCCGGCCTCCGTCATGCCGGTGCAGACCGGCAACTAGGTGTCGACATGGACGTGTGTGTCTTCAGGCCGACGTGTTCGCGGTACGGCGATACGCATGCCGTTCGCGGCACGCGGCCTGGCCGATCTGCACGGACGGCGAGGCCGTCGATCGCGCGCCGCTTCGCGCGGCGCCGCGATCAGCTCGTGGCCCGAATCCGATGGGCGCGCAGGTGGATTGCAGGATGAGCCGCGATGCAGGCGAGCGCGCGATCGGCCATTGCGGGATATCTGCCCGGGACGGTGCGCAACGGGGCAGGTGGCGAGATTACCAGGGCATCATCCGTTGCATGACCCTGTCGCGCAGGACGAAACGATGCGCGACTGCGGCCGAGACGTGAAGGCAGATGCCGCCGAACAGTGCCCACGCGAGGATGCCGTGCACGTCGCCCATCGCGTGCCCGAATCCCGAGCCGGCCGCCGACAGCGCCGGCAACGGGACGATGCCGAACAGCGTCACGGCCCACGCGCGCGACGACGCATTGATCCAGCCGAGCAACGGCACCGCAATCAGCAGTGCATAGAGCCCGAAGTGCGTCGCGCCGGACACCGCGCGCATCGCGGGCGACAGATCGTCGGCGGGTGGGCGATGCGTCACGCGCCAGAGCACGCGGCAAGCCATTGCGGCAAGCAGCGCGGTGCCCACGATCAGGTGCGCGGCGATCAGGCCGACCGGTTGAGTATCGCGATGCACGTCGGGCATCGTCCAGCCGATTGCATACTGCGCGACGACCAACGCCACGATCAGCCAGTGAAGAAGGCGTGCGACTGCGTCGTATCGGGCGGTTGTAGTCATAAAAGCTCCTGCCATGCGGATGGGGACCGTATCTTCCGGCGGATTCTACGGCCGAATCCTTAACGAAACGTTAAGCGTGCGGCCGCGCAGCGGCGTCGCCCGATAACGCCTGCGTGCCATCGATCCGAGCCGATTCAGCCGACGGCAACGCGATCGTGACGCCGAGGCCGCGGCCGCCGATGCCGGGCCCGAACTGCACGGTTCCGCCGAAGTATTGCGCGATGCGCTGGACGATCGACAGCCCGAGTCCGCTGCCGGGCAACTGCGTGCCGGCGCCGCGATAGAAACGATCGCCGAGCCGCTCGTGCTCGCCTGGGGCGACGCCGGGCCCGTCGTCGCGCACGACGATGCGCTGCGCGGCGCCGTCGTCGTGTACGTCGATCTCGATGCGGCCACCTTGCCGGCCGTACTTGACCGCGTTGTCGAGCAGATTGTCGAGCAGGATGCCGAGCAGGATCGGATCGGCCTGGATCGCTCGCCCGGGCGTGCCGGTGGCGACGATGTCGATGAAGTGATCCGACGCCTTCGCGAGATGCCGCTCGATGGCCGCGTCGACCAGTTCGCGGACGACGACGGCGCGCACCGGAATGCGTTCGTATTCGTCGAGCCGCGCGAGCAGCAGCAACTGTTCGGCGAGACGCGCGCTGCGATCGACGCCTTGCACCACGCGCTGCATGGCGAGCTGCTTGCGCACCGGATCGTCGGTCGCGAGCGCCACCTGGGCCTGAACCTTGATCGCGGCCAGCGGCGTCTTGAGTTCGTGCGCCGCGTCGGACGTGAATGCCCGCTCGCGCACGATGGATTGCCGTAGTCTCGCGAGCAGGCGGTCGATCGCGTCGACCAGCGTGCGGACTTCTGCCGGAACGGTCGCGATGCCGAGCGGTTCGAGCGAGCGCGCATCGCGCGCGCCGATCAGCGTCGACAGCGTTTTCAGCGGCGCGAGACTGCGCCCGATCAGGTACCAGAGCAGCAACGCCAGCACCGGGAGCGCGACGATCAGCGGCCAGACGATGCCGCGCGCGATGCCCGTCGCGAGATCGCTGCGCGTGTTGGTCGGCTCCATCACCCGTATCCATCGCCCCGACGCGTCGTCGCGCAGCGTGTGCGTGCGCCATTGCGTGCCGCGCACGACGATCGTTGCAGGGGTGTCGCTTCGGCCCGCTGCATCGGGCCGGCCGGGCGCGTCGACCGGAAGGCTCGACGCAACGACGTTGCCCCGCGCGTCGCGGACTTCGAACAGCACGTCGCGCGGCAGACGATCGCCGTCGTTGTCTCGGGTGGCGGCCGACGTGCCGTGCGCCAGCTCGATGCGCGCGTCGGGCGGGAAGCGGGCGAGGCGCTCGAGGTCGGCCGGTGCGAGATCGACGAGCAGCGACGCATATTCGACGAGACGGGCGTCTTCCCATTCGCCGATCTCGCGTGTCGCGTGCCGGAAGCTGCCGAACACGGCGACGATCCACACGACGGTCACGCAGCCGAGCGCCATCGACGAAACGCGGCGTCGTATCGAGCGCGAGATCATGGTTTGTCGACGACGTAGCCGATGCCCCGCACCGTCCGGATCAGTTCCGCGCCGAGTTTCTTGCGCAGGTTCGAGATGTGAACCTCGATCGCATTGCTTTCGATGCCTTCCTGCCATCCATACAGGCCGTCCTCGAGACGCGCCCGCGACTGGGGCACGCCCGCACGACTGACGAGCTGAACGAGGATGGTCCATTCGCGTGACGTCAGCGCGATGCGCGTGGCGTCACGTGTCACCGTTTGGGTGGTCAGGTCGATCGTGATGTCGCGCCATACGATCTCGTCGCCGGCGCGGCCCTGGGAGCGCCGCACGAGCGCGCGACAGCGGGCGAGCACCTCGGATAGCTCGAACGGTTTCGCGAGATAGTCGTCGGCGCCGTCGTCGAGGCCACGGACCCGATCGGCCACGGTGCCGCGCGCGGTGAGTACGAGCACCGGCGTGGTATCGCCCGCGTCCCGCATCGCACGCAGCAGTTCCGTTCCCGATTTGCCGGGCAAGCCGAGATCGAGGACGACGAGCGCGAAGCGCGTCGTCGCGAGCGCGGTGGCGGCGGCATGACCGTCGCGCAGCCAGTCGACCTGGTAACCGGCCTGACTCAGGCTGATTTCGAGGCCGCTGCCGATCAGGTCGTCGTCTTCGACAAGGAGGAGTCGCATGGTCGATTCGTGTGCAGATACGTGCAATTGTACGAGCCAGACTGTGCGCGCCGTGCAACGGATTGTAATTGCGTTCCCTCAACTATCGCCCGATTCTGAAGAACGCTTAAGGTTCGGCACCGGCATTCCCGCTACCATCGGCCACAACATTTCTCGGGACGATCTCCGCTTCCCCTGATCCCGAACCGGGTTCGGCGCGTCCGGCACGCGCTTGCCCGTCCACCCGCGACCATGTCGATCGAATCAGGATCGATGCAGGCCGTCCGCACGGGAGGTTCATTCCTGATGGCACCCTCGACGATCGAGCGATGGCGCGCCTACCTGTTGATCGCCGCGCTCACCGGTATGTTCATTCAGTGTTTCGTGCTGGTTTCGTTGTTTGCGCTGCGCGTACCCGAAGCGTTTTTCACGACGATGACATTCCGCATCTGGACCATCGTCGCGGTCGCAACCGCGATCCTGTCGGCGCGTAAGGTGGCCGACGCGGCGTTCAGGGCCGCGGACGTGTGCGGCCATGTGCGCGTGTCCGGAATCGATCGCCGCACGGTAGTCGTGTCATCTGATTGCGCGTACCGTTGGTTGATCGTCCTGCATATCCGGCTCAACGGGAATCGATACGGCGGCGTGTAAGGGTGAGCGCACGTTCGCGCGTGCCGGCCCCGGGCGTCGCGGTCAATGAGCCACCACTGGGGAGAAGCATGGTATTGCTGCATGTGCTGTATGCGCTGGCCTGCGCGATGTCGATCGCCTGCGGGTTGGGCGCGTTGCTCGGCATTGCCTACACTGTCACGGCCAGCGTGCTCGTCGGCCGGTTCTTTTCGCGCGCGCGGGCGATGCCGCACGATTATCCGGGCGTCACCGTCGCGAAACCGCTGCACGGCGACGAATGGAATCTCGTACAGCATCTTGAAAGCTTCTTCGTCCAGGATTATCCGGGGCCGGTACAGCATCTGTTCGGGGTGCACGATGCGGGCGACGCGGCGCTCGCGGCCGTCGAAACGCTGCGCGCGCGCTATCCGGACGCGAACATCAAGGTCGTCGCCGATGCGCGGTTGTACGGGCCGAACCGCAAGATCGCGAATCTCGTCAACATGCTCGAACATGCGGAGCATTCGGTGCTGTGTCTCGCCGACAGCGATGTGCTGGTCGAGCGCGATTATCTGCGTGCCGTCGTCGGCGCGCTACAGCAGCCGGAAGTCGGCATCGTGACGAGCGTGTATCGCGGCATCGCGTCGCCGGGCTTCTGGCCCGGTGTCGCCGTCGCGATGACGAACTACCATTTCCTGCCGGGCGTCATTACCGGGCTTGTCATCGGGCGCGCGCGTCCGTGCTTTGGCCAGACGATTGCGATCACGCGCGCAACGCTCGAACGCATCGGCGGGCTCGCGCGTTTCGCGCATCACCTGGCCGAGGATCACGCGCTCGGCGAAGCGGTGCGGCAGGTCGGCGCGCAGGTCGTCGTCCCGCCGTTCGTCGTCGGACATGCCTGTGTCGAAGAGACCTTCGCCAGCCTGTACGCGCACGAATTGCGCTGGAGCTGCACGATTCGCGCGGCGGACCGGCTCGGTCACGCCGGGTCGGTGCTGATGCACCCGGTGCCGCTCGCGCTGCTGGCCGTGCTGTTCTCCGGCGGCACGCGCGCCGCCTGCTGGCTGGCCGTCGCGGCGCTCGCCGCGCGGGCGCTGCTGATGCTGAAAACGAGCCGTGCGACCGGTGCCGGGCTGCGCGGCGCGCTCTGGCTGCCGTTCGTCGATCTGCTGCAGTTCCTGGTGTTCGTGTCGAGCTTCTTCTCGTCGCACGTGGTCTGGCGCGGCACGCGCTTTCGCGTCGATCGCGAGGGCTTGCTGTCGCCGGCAGGGAAATCATGATGCACGACACGCATTTCGATGTCGAAGGCGCGGACCAGCGGTCCGCGCGTCGCGATGCACGGTTGCGGCATGCGGGGCGCGCGGCGGCGCTGGCCGGGCTGGTGCTCGCGGTGTGGCTGATCTGGCGCGAGCATCCGCTGGAGATCCTGCACCGGTTGCGGATCGCCGGCGCCGGGTTGCTGATCGCCGCGCTGGCCCACATCCTGCCGATGCTCGCGAATGCGTGGGACTGGCGGATGCTGATCCGTGGCCCGCGCCGGCCGTCGTTCGCGACGATGCTCAAGCTCGTGTGGATCCGCGAATCGATCAACGGGCTGTTGCCGGTCGCGCGGATCGGCGGCGAGCTCGTGTCGTTCAGCCTGCTGCGGCAGGCGGGCGTGCGCCCGGCGACCGCCGTAGCGAGCCTCGTCGCGGACATGCAGCTGACGCTGATCAGCCAGCTGGTGTTCGCGCTGGTCGCGATCGGCTACGTGCTCGAACACGTGTCGTCCGACGCCGCGCACGTGGCCGCGCGACTCGCCATCGGCATGGCGGCGCTCGTGCCGGTGCTGCTGCTGTTCGCGCTGGTTCAGCACGCGCGCCCGTTCGAGCGCGCGATGCGCGTGGTCAACCGCGTCACGAGCGGCAAGGTGGTGGCGCTGGTCGGCGAATCGGCACGCACCGATCAGTCGATCCGGATGATCTGGAGAAAGACGGGTATCGTCGTCCGCTATCTGGCGATCTGGCAGACGCTGCAATTTGTCGGCTATGCGCTGGAAATCTGGCTCGCGCTGCATTTCCTCGGCGCCGATCCTACATTCGCGCAGGCGCTCGCGATCGAAGCGCTGATCCAGCTGCTGAGCAGCATCGCGTTCCTGATGCCGGGCGGGTTGGGCGTGCAGGAGGGCGGGTTCGTGCTGATCGGCGGGCTGCTCGGGTTCGACCCGACGACTTGCCTGGCGCTCGCCGGCGCGCGGCGCGTGCGCGACTTGCTGTTCTATCTGCCGGGCTTGCTGGCATGGCAGCATGCGGCCGGCGCGGCGCGCTCGCCCTACGAGGCGAAGCGCGCATCCATGCGCGTCGGGGAGTCCGCCGGGCCGCGTTGATGCGGCCCGACGTTGCCTGCCAGCCGGGCGGGAAGCGGCGCGCCGACGCGGCCGCGTGCCCCGCCGGGCGGCGCGGCCATCAACGCCGCTCGTCGGCGATGTAGCTGCGGATCACGTCCGCGAACGACGTGTCGCCCTTCAGTCCGAGCGCTTCGGCGCGCGTCGTGTCCCAGCTGCCCGGCCAGCTGCCGACGATCTTCTCGACGCGTTCGTCCGGCGCATGGCGAATCAGCTTCACGACGTCGTCGCCCGCGACTTCGCGCAGCGCCGCGATCATTTCGTCGACCGACACCGACAGGCCGGGCAGGTTGATCACGCGCTTGTTGCCGAGCTTCTCGCTGTCGATCTCGCAACCCGCGACGAGCGCGTCGATCGCGCCGCGCGGCGACAGCAGCCACAGCCGCGTCGAACCGGGCACCGGGCATACGCTTTCCTCGCCGTTCAGCGGTTCGCGGATGATACCGCTCGCGAATGACGACGCGGCCGCGTTCGGGCGACCGGGCCGCACGCTGATGGTCGGCAGCCGCAGCACGCGGCCGTCGACGAAGCCGCGCCGTGCGTAGTCGCACAGCAGCAGTTCGGCGATCGCCTTCTCCGCGCCGTACGACGATTGTGGATTCAGCGCGGTGTCGTCCTGCACGACGTCGGGCAACACGCCGCCGTAGACGGCCACCGAGCTCGTGAACACGACGCGCGGACGATGGCCGCGCGCGCGGCACACTTCAAGCAGCGTGCGCGACGCGTCGAGGTTGATCCGCATGCCGAGATCGAAATCGGCTTCGGCCTGCCCGCTGACGATTGCCGCGAGATGGAAGATCGCGCTCGTCTGCGCGTCGATCGCGCTTTCGAGCACCGTGCGATCGGCGATGTCGCCGACGATCGACGTCACGCGGGCGTCGCCGAAATCGCTGCCCTTGACGACGTCGAGCAGCACCAGCTCGTCGATCTTGCCGGTCCGGCCGTCGGGGCCGGTCAGTTCGCCGCGCTCGAGCAGCTTGCGCGCGAGACGCTGGCCGAGAAAGCCGGCGCCGCCGGTGATCAGTACTTTCATGTTGTGAGCCCTCTTCGGAATGCCTGGATTACAGATAAGACTTGAGCCAGCCAAGCCCTTCGGACGTGCCGGCCTTCGGGCGATACTCGCAGCCGATCCAGCCGTCGTAGCCGAGCGCGTCGATCAGCTCGAACAGATACGGGTAGTTGAGTTCGCCGATGTCCGGCTCGTGACGCTCGGGCACGCCGGCGATCTGGATGTGGCCGATGCCCGCGAAATCGCGCTTGAGCTTCATCGCAAGGTCGCCCTCGACGATCTGGCAGTGATAGCAGTCGAACTGCACCTTCAGGTTCGGCGCGCCGACTTCCGCGCGGATGTCATGCGCATCGTCCTGGCGGCTCAGGAAATAGCCGGGCATGTCGCGCTGGTTGATCGGCTCGATCAGAATCGCAATGCCATGCGCGTCCGCCGCCTGCGCCGCATGCCGCAGGTTTGCCACGTAGGTATCGCGATGGCGCGCACGGTCGGCGCCCGGCGCGACCATCCCGGCCATCACGTGCAGCTTCTTGTTGCCGAGCACGCGCGCATAGTCGAGCGCCTGGTCGATGCCGCGCCGGAACTCGTCCTCGCGGCCCGGCAGCGACGCGATCCCGCGTTCGCCGGCGGCCCAGTCGCCGGGCGGCGCGTTGAACAGCGCCTGCTCGAGGTTGTGCGCATCGAGGCGTGCGCGGATGTCCTCGGCGGCGAAGTCGTACGGGAACAGGTACTCGACGGCCTTGAAGCCGTCGTACGAGGCAGCGGCGAAGCGTTCGAGGAACGCATGCTCGGTGTACATCATCGAGAGGTTGGCGGCGAAGCGGGGCATGGCAGCGGGTCCTGTGAATGAATGGGGCAGGGCGCTCGGCGCCCCGCGTCGAATGACGGATCAGCGGTTCACGAGTTTCGCGGGCGTGAGCCACACGGCGATCGCGCCGATCACGAGCATGGCGGCCAGCACGTACATGCCGGATGCCGTGCTGTGCGTGACGTCCTTCAGGTAGCCGATCACGTACGGGCTCGCGAACCCGGCGAGGTTGCCGACCGAGTTGATGATCGCGATCCCGGCGGCCGCGGCGGAGCCGGCGAGAAACGCGGTCGGCAGCGACCAGAACAGCGGTGCGCAGGTCAGCACGCCGCCCGCCGCGAGCGACAGGAACACGATCGACACCGCCGTATTGTGCGAGTACGACGCGGCGACCGCAAACCCGACCGCGCCCATCAGCGCCGGCACGATCAGGTGCCAGCGGCGTTCGCGGCGCTTGTCCGCGCTGTGGCCGAACAGGTTCATCACGACGATCGCGACGACGAACGGAATCGCCGACAGCAGGCCGATCTGCAACGTATCGGTGATGCCGGTCGACTTCACGAGCGTCGGCATCCAGAACGTGAGACCGTACTGGCCGGTGACGAACGCGAAGTAGATCAGCGACATCCACCACATGCGCGGGTCGGAGAACACGGCCTTCAGCGAATGGCCGTGTTTCTGCTGTTCCTGCGGCTGCGCGGCGATTTCGTCCTCGAGGATCCGTTTCTCGCGCTCGTCGAGCCATTTCGCGCTGCGGATGCTGTTGTCGAGATACAGGATCGTCGCGATGCCGACGAGCACGGCCGGCACGGCCTCGATCATGAACATCCATTGCCAGCCGTGGAAGCCCGAGCCGCCGTGAAAGCGCTCCATGATCCAGCCCGACAGCGGGTTGCCGAAGATGCCCGACACCGGGATCGCCGACATGAACACCGCGATGATCTTCGCGCGGCGATGCGACGGGAACCAGTACGTGAGGTACAGGATCACGCCCGGATAGAAGCCGGCTTCGGCGAGACCGAGCAGGAAGCGCAGCACGTAGAACTGCGTCGGCGTCTTCACGAACGCGAACAGCGCGGACAGCAGGCCCCACGTGATCATGATCCGCGCGATCCAGATGCGCGCGCCGATGCGGTGCATCAGCATGTTGCTCGGCAGTTCGAACAGGAAGTAGCCGAGGAAGAAGATGCCGGCGCCGAGGCCGAACACGGTTTCGCTGAACGCGAGGTCCTGCGACATCTGCAGCTTCGCGAAGCCGACGTTGACGCGGTCGAGATACGCGACCACGTAGCAGAGCATCAGGAACGGCACGATGCGCCAGAACACTTTCTTGTAGGTTCGGTCGAGTTCGGCCGATTGGGCGGGCGCGGCGGGCGAGCGGCCTGCGGCCGCGTCGAGAGCATTCATCGTCGTCTCCTGGGATGTCATGTGCCGGCGGCGCGTACGCCGCCGGATTGTGTCGTGTGTGCTGATGGCGGGCCCGCGCACACGGCGGGCATGGAAATCGGTACGTAGTCCTGCGTGATCCGGACGCGATGCGTTGCGTTACCAGCGTGCGCCGAAGGTCTTGCGCAGCTCGTCGAGCGCCGCGTCGGACAACGGCTTGGGTTTCGGGTTCGTCATCAGCCAAAGCCGCGCGGTTTCCTCGAGCTCTTCGAGCGCGTACGACGCGTGCGACACCGACTGCCCCCACATCACCGGGCCGAGGCGGTCGAGCAGCACGCCGCGCACCTGGTCGGCGAGCGCCGCGACTTCGGCCGCGACCGCCGGGTCGCCGGGGCGGCGGTAACGGATCAGCGGAATGTGGCCGACCTTCATCACGTAGTACGGCGTGATCGGCGGCAGCACGTCGGTGTCGCGCCATACGCCCGCGAGCGTCAGCGCGACCAGGTGCGTCGAATGCGTGTGGACGATGCCGTTTGCTTCCGCGTTGCGCGCGTAGATGCCGCGATGCAGCGCGAGCGTCTTCGATGGCTTGCCGCCCGATACGGGCTGGCCGTCCAGGCCGACTTTCGCGATGTCGTTCGGGTCGAGGCGGCCGAGGCAGGCGTCGGTCGGCGTGATCAGCCAGCCGTCATCCAGGCGCGCGCTGATGTTGCCGGCGCTGCCGACTGCGTGGCCGCGCGCATACAGGCTCGCGCCGACGACGCAGATCTCTTCGCGCAGTGTCGCTTCGTGGCTCATCATGCGGCTCCGTCGAGCGCGCGCAGCGCCTTGTCGAAAAAGTCCACCGTGCCGAAGTTGCCGGATTTCAGCGCGAGGCCGAGCGGCTGCGCGTCGATGGTGGCCGTCGCCGGCACGCCCGGATCGATTTGCGCACCGATCTGCAGCGACTTCACGTCGAGCGCCTGCACGACCGCGCCGGACGTCTCGCCGCCGGCCACGACGAACTTGCGCACGCCGAGGTCGCGCAAGCCCGTGGCGATCGCCGCGAGCGTGCGCTCGACGAGTTGGCCGGCCGCCTCGACGCCGAGCGCCTGCTGGACGGCCTTCACTTCGTCGGGCGTCGCGGTCGCATAGATCAGCACGGGTTGGGGCAGGTGCGAGCGTGCGAATGCCAGTGCCGCGTCGACGACGGGTTCGCCGCGCGAGGCCGCGAGCGGGTCGATCCGGAAGCTCGGCCGGCTTTCGCGCCACGCGGCGACCTGGGCGTTGGTCGCCTTCGAAGCGCTGCCGGCGAGCACGGCGGACAACCCGTCGATGCGCGGCAGCGAGGCTGCGTTGTCGCGCTCGGGCAGTTGATCCGCGCGGCGGAAATTCGCGGGCAGGCCGAGGGCGACGCCCGAGCCGCCGGTGACGAGCGGCAGGTCCGTACACGCTTCGCCGAGCACGTAGAGGTCGCGATCCGACAACGCGTCGGCGATCGCGAACCGCACGCCTTCCGCGCGCAGCTGTTCGATCCGCGCGCGCACGGCGGCTCCGCCCAGGGCGATCGTGTCGTAGCGGATCAGGTCGACATGCGACTTCGTTTGCCGCTGCAGCACGCGCACGAGGTTCGCGTCCTTCATTGGCGTGAGCGGGTGGTTCTCCATGCCCGATTCGTTCAGCAGTACGTCGCCGACGAACAGATGGCCGCGGAAGATCGTGCGCCCGTTCTCCGGGAACGCCGGACACGCGATCGCGAAGCCGCCGCCGGCCGCATCGAGCAGCGCATCGGCGACGGGCCCGATGTTGCCCGCATCGGTCGAGTCGAACGTTGAGCAGTACTTGAAGAAGAATTGCCGGCAGCCCTGTGCGCGCAGCCATTCATGGGCGGCGAGCGATTGCGCGACGGCGTCGGCGGCGGGAATCGTGCGCGACTTCAGCGCGACGACGATCGCGTCGGCGTCGATTGCAGCGTCGCCGGCGGGCACGCCGATCGTCTGCACGGTACGCATGCCGCTCTTGACGAGCATGTTCGCGAGATCGGTCGCGCCGGTGAAATCGTCGGCGATGCAGCCGAGCAGGGGACGGGAAGCGGAAGCGGTCATGGCAGGAACGTCGTTCGAATCAGCGGGCGGGCGGCAGCGTGATGCCGGGGAAAGTTTTGATCACGGCGGAATCGTCCTCGCCGCCGTGGCCGGCGCTCGACGCGCTCATGAACATCTGGTGCGCGGTGGCCGACAGCGGCAGCGGGAACTTGCTGCGCCGCGCGGTATCGAGCACGAGGCCGAGATCCTTCACGAAGATGTCGACGGCGGACAGCGGCGTGTAGTCGCCGTTCAGGATGTGCGGCACGCGGTTCTCGAACATCCACGAGTTGCCGGCGCTGTGCGTGATCACGTCGTAGAGCGCGTTGGCATCGACGCCTTCGCGCAGGCCGAGCGCCATCGCCTCGGCGGCTGCCGCGATGTGCACGCCGGCCAGCAGTTGATTGATGATCTTCACCTTCGAGCCGATGCCGTGCGCGTCGCCGAGGCGATACACCTTGCCGGCGATCGCGTCGAGCACGTCGTCGCAGGCTGCGTAGGCGGCGGCGGGGCCCGACGTCATCATCGTCATCTCGCCGGAGGCCGCGCGCGCGGCGCCGCCGGACACCGGCGCGTCGAGCATTTGCAGGCCTGCGGCCTCGATGCGCGCGCCGAGCGCCACCGCGAAGTCGGGTGCGACGGTCGCGCTCGCGATCACGACGCCGCCGGGCTTCATCGCCGCGACCGCGCCGTGCTCGCCGAACAGCACCGTTTCGGTCTGCGCGGCATTGACGACGAGTGTGATGACGACATCGCACCGCGCGCCGAGCTCGGCCGGGCTCGCGCAGGGCACGCCGCCTTCGGCCGCGAACGTCTGCAGCACGGTGTCGCGCACGTCGCATGCATGCACGCGGAACCCCGCGCGCAGCAGCGAGCGGGCGACGCCGAGGCCCATCGCGCCGAGGCCGATGACTCCAACATTTCGTGACATGGTCAACCTTGATCGATTCGGGAAAGGTTCGGGACGGTGGCGGCGCCCGCTCGGGCACCGCCGCCGGCTTCAGCAGATGCCGGCTTCCGCGAGACGGCGGGCGGCGTTGTACATGTGCGTGCGCGCCGCGTTGCGCGCCGCCATCGGGTCGCGCGCGCGGATCGCGTCGGCGATCGCCGCGTGTTCCTCGCGCACCTGCCGCGAGAAATCCTCGCGCGTCGCTTCGTTGCGCCGCGTGACCTTCACGCCGGCCTCGAGGTACTGGTTCAGGAACTGCAGTGTCTTCAGGAAATACGGGTTGCCGGTGACGGCCGCGATCGTGCGGTGGAACGCGACGTCTTCCGCGACGCCGTCGCGCCCTTCGGCCACCGCATCGTCGATCTTGCGCAGCGCGTCGTCGATGTCGGCCATGTCGTCGGCCGTGTGGTGCAGCGCGGCTTCGGCCGCGACTTCAGCCTCGATCGCGCGGCGCACCGCGAGAAGGTGCGGCAGCGAGCTGGCCTCGACGGCTTCCGCGTAGTCGATCCGCAGCGGCCGGATGGCGCCGTGCTGGTTCACGTACACGCCGCTGCCCTGGCGCGGCTCGACCACGCCCTCGTTCTTCAGCCGCGAGATCGCTTCGCGGATCACGGTGCGGCTCACGCCGAATTCCTGCGCGAGGACGGCTTCCGTCGGCAGCTTGCCAGTGGCCGAGAAACTGCCGACTTCGATCTGCTTCAGCAGCTGCTGCGCGACGTGGTCGCTCATCGCACGGGCGGGAATTTTCTCGAACATGGCGCTCAGGTTTGTAAGGTGATGTGGTCATCATACAAATTTGAAGATGCGTCAGCATCCGGGATAACCCTCGGTTAATGCGCAGCAACGTCGGTCAAATTGATTGGAACCGGTTCCAAAATGGCGTGAAATTGCCGCGATCGTATGTGACGTCGAGGCGTGGGCAGGGGGAGGAAAGGGGGCGCGCGCCGGCGGCGCGCGAGATCGTCAGTCGGCGACGTCTTCGACGGGATCGGGATCAGCCGCCATCGGTGCGTCGGCTTCCGCGCCGTCCCCGCCGCGCTCGCGATAGGTCGCCGGCGGCACGCCGAACTGCTTGCGGAACTCCCGGCCGAGGTGCGACGCGTCGGCGAACCCGCAACTCGACGCGATATCGGCGACGGTGCGGTCGGAGCTGGTCAGCAGCCAGGCGGCCGTGCGCAATCGCACCTGCTTCGCGAACGCCTGCGGGCTCTTGCCCGTTTCGGCCTTGAACAGCCGCTCGAGCTGGCGCGTCGACATGTCGAGCTTGCACGCGAGCTCCTCGAGCGGCAGCGCGCGGCCGACATGCTGTTCCATCAGGAGAATCGCGCGCTTGACCTTCGGGTGCGTGGCCGGCTCGAGGCCCGGCGGATGCGGCTGCGGCGCATTGCCCTTCTGCATCTCTCCGACGAGCAGGATGCGCAGAGCCTTCTGCACGGTCGCATGATCGAAATGGCGCAGCAGGACCGCGGCGGCGACGTCGATCGACGCACGCCCGCCCGAGCAGGTGATCCGTCGCCGGTCGATCACGAACAGGCGATCGGCGATCAGCATGTCGGGATCGGCGTTCGGGAAGCGTTCGATGAAATCCCAGTAGTGGAACCAGCTGACGCAGGTGCGGTAGCCGTCGAGCACGTTCGCGCGCATCAGCGTGAACACGCCCGTGCAGATCCCGACGAGCGTCGCGCCGCCCGTCGCCGCGCGGCGGATGAAGTCGAGCGTTTCGGGGCCGGCTTGCGGCCCCGAATGCAGCAGGCCGCCGACCACGACGACGTAGTCGAACGGCTCGGCGCTCTCGAAGGTTTCCCACGGCGTGATCTGGATCCCGCAACTCGCGCGCACCGGCGCCAGCGTTTCGCCGATCACGCTCCACGCGCAGCGCACCGGCTTGCTGTAGTCGCCGTCGTCGGCCGACAGCCGCAGCATGTCGACGAAACCCGAGAAGGCCGTGAGCGTGAAGTTCGGCAGCAGCACGATGCCGAAACGGATGCGCTGCGGCGCGGGTTCGGCGAAGGGGGAAACGGGTACGTCGGGTGTCATCGCGGTCAATCTCGTCACGCCGGGAAGGCGGGTCTCACTCGTTGCAATCTGTTCGCGGGCACGGTTGCCGGTTGGCGCGGACCCGGCCGACTTGTGGTTTTTCGTCGCCAACCATCGTCAAAACGCACTTTCCGGCCGTCCTGCGCGGGGCTTGGCGGCGGTATCCCACGCCGATGCCGTTTTTGTTCTATCGGCCAATTTTACGCTTTGATGTACTGATGCCAACGACATTTCACGTACGCCCACCCAGAGGAAGTCAGATGAACGTCAGCGCGTTCGACCTGTTCAAGATCGGCATCGGCCCGTCCAGCTCGCATACGGTTGGCCCGATGATCGCCGCGTGCCGCTTCGCGTCGCACATCGAGGACGCGAACCTGCTCGGCTTCGTGCGCCGCGTGCGGGTCGAACTATACGGCTCGCTCGGTGCAACGGGCAAGGGCCACGGCACGGACAAGGCGGTGCTGCTCGGCCTCGAGGGCCATCTGCCCGACACGATCGATCCGGACCTGATCGAGCCGCGGCTCGCGGCGATCCGCGCGGAGAAGTCGCTGGCGCTGCTCGGCAAGCAGACGATTCGCTTCGACGAGAAGGAGAACATCGGCTTCTATCGCAAGCTGATGAGCGGCACCAGCATCGTGCATCCGAACGGGATGCGCTTCCAGGCGTTCGACGAGCACGGCCAGCTGCTCGTCGAGAAGGAGTATTACTCGATCGGCGGCGGCTTCGTCGTGAACCGCGACGGCGATCGCGTGAACGGCGTGCGTGCCGCGGCCGACGTGCCGTATCCGTTCCGCACGGGCGACGACCTGATGCGCCAGTGCCGCGAACACGGGCTGTCGATCGCCGAGCTGATGCTGCGCAACGAATCCACGCTGCGTCCGGAAGAGGAAGTGCGCGCCGGGCTGCTCGCGATCTGGCGCACGATGGCCGCGTGCGTCGAGCGCGGCTGCAAGGTCGAGGGCGAACTGCCGGGCCCGATGCGCGTGAAGCGCCGCGCGGCCGAACTGAACGGGCGCCTGCGGGCGCGTTCGGAGGAGTCGCTGCGCGATCCGCTGTCGATGCTCGACTGGGTCAACCTGTATGCGATGGCCGTCAACGAGGAGAACGCGGCGGGCGGCCGGGTCGTCACCGCGCCCACGAACGGCGCGGCCGGCGTGATCCCCGCGGTGCTGCACTACTACGTGAAGTTCGTGCCGGGCTCGAACGAAGCCGGCATCGTCGAATTCCTGCTGACGGCCGCGGCGATCGGGATCATCTACAAGGAAACGGCGTCGATCTCGGGCGCGGAAGTCGGCTGCCAGGGCGAAGTGGGCGTCGCGTGCTCGATGGCCGCGGCCGCGCTCGCCGCGGTGATGGGCGGCACGCCCGACCAGGTCGAGAACGCGGCCGAGATCGGGATGGAGCACAACCTCGGCATGACCTGCGATCCGGTCGGCGGGCTCGTCCAGATTCCGTGCATCGAACGCAACGCGATGGGCGCGATCAAGGCGCTGAACGCGTCGCGCATGGCGCTCAAGGGTAACGGCCAGCACTACGTATCGCTCGATTCGGTGATCAAGACGATGCGCGAGACGGGTGCCGACATGAAGACGAAATACAAGGAAACGTCGCGCGGCGGTCTTGCCGTGAACGTCATCGAATGCTAACGAAGGATCACTAACATGAGCCGCTACTCGATATTCAGCCTGTTCCGCAACGGCCTCTCGTATCACGAGAACTGGGAAAAGCAGTGGAAGAGCCCGGAACCGAAGAAGGAATACGACGTCGTGATCGTCGGCGGCGGCGGCCACGGCCTCGCGACCGCCTACTACCTCGCGAAGGAGCACGGCATCACGAACGTCGCGATCCTCGAGAAGGGCTGGATCGGCGGCGGCAACACCGCGCGCAACACGACGATCGTGCGCTCGAACTACCTGTGGGACGAATCGGCCGCGCTGTACGAGAAGGCGATGAAGCTGTGGGAAGGGCTGTCGCAGGACCTCAACTACAACGTGATGTTCAGCCAGCGCGGCGTGATGAACCTCGCGCACACGCTGCAGGACGTGCGTGACACCGAGCGTCGCGTGAACGCGAACCGCCTGAACGGCGTCGACGCCGAATTCCTGACGCCCGCGCAGATCAAGGAAATCGAGCCGACGATCAACCTGAACAGCCGCTACCCGGTGCTCGGCGCATCGATCCAGCGCCGTGCGGGCGTCGCGCGTCACGACGCGGTGGCCTGGGGCTTCGCCCGCGGCGCCGACCGCGCCGGCGTCGACATCATCCAGAACTGCCAGGTGACGGGCATTCGTCGCGAAGGCGGCGCGGTGGTCGGCGTCGATACGGTGAAGGGATTCATCAAGGCGAAGAAGGTCGCGGTGGTCGCAGCCGGCAACACGACGACGCTCGCCGACATGGCCGGCGTGCGCCTGCCGATCGAGAGCCACCCGCTGCAGGCGCTGGTGTCCGAGCCGATCAAGCCGGTGGTCAACTCGGTGATCATGTCGAACGCGGTGCACGCGTACATCAGCCAGTCCGACAAGGGCGACCTCGTGATCGGCGCGGGTATCGACCAGTACACGGGCTTCGGCCAGCGCGGCAGCTTCCACATCATCGAAAGCACGCTGCAGGCGATCATCGAAATGTTCCCGGTGTTCTCGCGCGTGCGGATGAACCGCCAGTGGGGCGGCATCGTCGACGTGTCGCCGGACGCGTGCCCGATCATCACCAAGACCGACGTGAAGGGCCTCTACTTCAACTGCGGCTGGGGCACCGGCGGCTTCAAGGCGACGCCGGGCTCGGGCTGGGTGTTCGCGCACACGATCGCCCGCGACGAACCGCATCCGCTGAACGCGCCGTTCGCGCTCGACCGCTTCTACACGGGCCACCTGATCGACGAGCACGGCGCCGCCGCCGTCGCGCACTGACCCCCGCACTGAACGAGGAGAAAGAAACATGTTGCTGATCGAATGTCCGTGGTGCGGGCCGCGCGCCGAATCCGAATTCACGTGCGGCGGTGAAGCCGACATCGTGCGCCCGGTTGCGAACGAGAACATGACCGACCGCGAATGGGGCGAATACGTGTTCATGCGCGAGAACAAGCGCGGTATCCACCGCGAGCAGTGGCTGCACACGCAGGGCTGCCGCCGCTGGTTCAAGGTCACGCGCGACACGGTGACCTACGATATCAAGGGCTACGAAAAGTTCGGCGGCGCACCCGCCGGCAACGCACACGAAGAGGGCACGAGCAAATGAGCCAGAAAGACCGCCTCGGCACCGGTGGCCGCATCAATCGCGCGATTCCGCTGACGTTCACGTTCAACGGCCGCACGTATCAGGGCTTCCAGGGCGACACGCTCGCGTCCGCGCTGCTCGCGAACGGCGTGCACTTCGTCGCGCGCAGCTTCAAGTACCACCGTCCGCGCGGGATCGTGACGGCGGACGTCGCGGAACCGAATGCCGTCGTGCAGCTCGAGACCGGCCCGTACACGGTGCCGAACGCGCGCGCGACCGAGATCGAGCTGTACCAGGGCCTCGTCGCGACGAGCGTGAACGCCGAGCCGTCGCTCGAGAACGACAAGTACGCGATCAACCAGAAGTTCTCGCGCTTCATGCCGGCCGGGTTCTACTACAAGACCTTCATGTGGCCGCGCAACATGTGGCCGAAGTACGAGGAGAAGATCCGCGAGGCCGCCGGCCTCGGCAAGGCGCCCGAGGTGCTCGACGCCGATCGCTACGACAAATGCTACGCGCACTGCGACGTGCTCGTGGTCGGCGGTGGCCCGTCGGGCCTCGCCGCCGCGCATGCGGCCGCGACGGCCGGCGCGCGCGTGATCCTCGTCGACGACCAGCGCGAGCTCGGCGGCAGCCTGCTGTCGTGCCGCGCGGAAATCGACGCGAAGCCGGCACTGCAGTGGGTCGAGAAGATCGAGGCCGAACTGCGCAAGCTGCCCGACGTGACGATCCTGTCGCGCAGCACCGCGTTCGGTTATCAGGACCACAACCTCGTGACGGTCACGCAGCGCCTGACCGATCACCAGCCGGTGTCGATGCGCAAGGGCACGCGCGAGCTGCTGTGGAAGGTCCGCGCGAAGCGCGTGATCCTCGCGACCGGCGCGCACGAGCGTCCGATCGTGTTCGGCAACAACGACCTGCCGGGCGTGATGCTTGCCGGCGCGGTGTCCACCTACGTGCATCGCTACGGCGTGCTGCCGGGCCGCAACGTGGTCGTGTTCACGAACAACGACCGTGCGTACCAGACCGCGCTCGACCTGAAGGCGTGCGGCGCGAAGGTGACGGTCGTCGATTCGCGTGCGTCGTCGAACGGCGCGCTGCCCGCGGCCGCGAAGCGGCAGGGCGTAACGGTGATGAGCGGTGCGGTCGTGACGGCTGCTTCGGGTAAGTGGCGCGTATCGTCGGTCGACGTCGCGTCCTACACGAACGGCCAGACCGGCGGCAAGCTGCAGTCGCTGCCGTGCGACCTCGTCGCGATGTCGGGCGGCTTCAGCCCGGTGCTGCACCTGTTCGCGCAGTCGGGCGGCAAGGCGTGCTGGAACGACGAGAAGGCCTGCTTCCTGCCCGGCAAGCCCGTGCAGGCGGAAGCGAGCGTCGGTGCGGCCGCTGGCGAGTTCGGTCTCGCCCGTGCGCTACGGCTCGCGGTCGACGCGGGCGCCGAAGCGGCGAAGGCAGCGGGCTTCACGGCCGCGCAGCGCCCCGTCGCGCCGCAGGTCGCGGAAACCGTCGAAGGCCCGCTGCAGCCGTTGTGGCTTGTCGGCAGCCGCGAGGCCGCCGCACGCGGGCCGAAGCAGTTCGTCGACTTCCAGAACGACGTGGCGGCCGCCGACATCCTGCTGGCCGCGCGCGAAGGTTTCGAGTCGGTCGAGCACGTGAAGCGCTACACCGCGATGGGCTTCGGCACCGACCAGGGCAAGCTCGGCAACATCAACGGGATGGCGATCCTCGCGCAGGCGCTGGGCAAGACGATTCCGGAAACGGGCACGACGACGTTCCGCCCGAATTACACGCCCGTGTCGTTCGGGACGTTCGCGGGCCGCGAGACCGGCGACTTCCTCGACCCGATCCGCAAGACGGCCGTGCACGAATGGCACGTCGAGCACGGTGCGATGTTCGAAGACGTCGGCAACTGGAAGCGGCCGTGGTATTTCCCGAAGAAAGGCGAGGACCTGCATGCGGCCGTGAAGCGCGAATGCCTGGCGGTGCGCAACAGCGTCGGCATCCTCGACGCGTCGACGCTCGGCAAGATCGACATCCAGGGTCCGGATGCAGTGAAGCTGCTGAACTGGATGTACACGAACCCGTGGAACAAGCTCGAGATCGGCAAGTGCCGCTACGGGCTGATGCTCGACGAAAACGGGATGGTGTTCGACGACGGCGTGACGGTGCGCCTCGCCGACCAGCATTTCATGATGACGACGACCACCGGCGGCGCGGCGCGCGTGCTCACGTGGCTCGAGCGCTGGCTGCAGACCGAATGGCCCGACATGAAGGTGCGGCTCGCGTCCGTCACCGATCACTGGGCGACGTTCGCGGTGGTTGGCCCGAAGAGCCGCAAGGTCGTGCAGAAGGTGTGCCAGGACATCGACTTCGGCAACGACGCGTTCCCGTTCATGAGCTACCGGAACGGCACCGTCGCGGGCGTGAAGGCGCGCGTGATGCGGATCAGCTTCTCCGGCGAACTCGCGTACGAAGTGAACGTGCCGGCCAATGCGGGCCGCGCGGTGTGGGAAGCGCTGATGGCGGCCGGTGCCGAGTTCGACATCACGCCGTACGGCACCGAGACGATGCACGTGCTGCGCGCGGAGAAGGGCTACATCATCGTCGGCCAGGATACCGACGGCTCGATCACGCCGTATGACCTCGGGATGGGCGGGCTCGTCGCGAAGTCGAAGGACTTCCTCGGCAAGCGTTCGCTGTCGCGCTCCGATACGGCGAAGGAAGGCCGCAAGCAGTTCGTCGGCCTGCTGACCGAGGACGAACAGTTCGTGCTGCCCGAAGGCGCGCAGATCATCGCGAAGGACACGCAGGTGTCGGCGGTCGATCCGACGCCGATGATCGGCCACGTGACGTCGAGTTATTACAGCCCGATCCTGAAGCGCTCGATCGCGCTGGCGGTGGTGAAGGGCGGCCTGAACAAGATGGGCGAGAGCGTCGTGATTCCGCTGGCCAACGGCAAGCGCATCACCGCGAAGATCTCGAGCCCGGTTTTCTACGATACCGAAGGGGTGCGCCAGCATGTGGAATGAAACGAGAAACCAGTCGCAAGTGGCGGGCGCGGGCGTGAGGCTTGAATCGCCGTTCGTCGGCGCGGCCGATGTGCTGAAGGCGCATCAGGCGCGCGCATCGAAGAAGTTCATGCTGCGCGAGCGGGCCTTCCTCGATCTCGTGAACGTGCGCGGCGAGCTGAGCGACCCGGCATTCGTCAGCGCGTTCGAGCGCGTGGTCGGTTGCCGGCCGCCGTCGGCACCGAACACGGTGGCGCGCAGCGCCGAGTACGACGTGCTGTGGCTCGGTCCCGACGAGTGGCTCGTGCGCTCGAACGGGCCCGTGCAGGCGGGCGTGCTCGAGGCGCAGCTCGCGGAGGCCGTGCAGGGTTCGTTTGCGGCGGCGGTCGACGTCGGCAGCGGCTACACGGTCGTCGAGGTCAGCGGCGAACGCGTGCGCGACGTGATCGCGCGCGGCTGCCCGCTCGATCTGCATCCGCGCGTGTTCAAGCCGGGCCAGTGCGCGCAGTCGCACTACTTCAAGTCGCCGATCACGCTGATCCCGACCGGCGACGATACGTTCGAGATCGTCCTGCGTCGCAGCTTCGCCGACTATTTCGTGCGCATCATGCTCGACGCCGCGGCGCCGCTTACGTCATGAAGCCGTTCGACGAACCGTTCGTGGCGATCGACGCGCCGCGCCTGCGCGGGCGCGGCTGGAGCGTGTTCGTCGACGAACTGAAGGTGCCCGCGCGGATCGGCATCCACGCGCACGAGCACGAGGCGCCGCAGCCGATCGTGATCGATGCACAGCTCGGGTATCGCTGCGAGCCGAGCGAGCAGGGCGAGTGGATCGACTACGACGGTTACTGCGCCCGCGTCGCGTCGTTCCTGTCGCACAAGCCGCATACGCGGCTGCTCGAAACGCTCGTCGCCGATCTCGCGGTGATGTCGTTCCGCGAATGGCCCGCGCTGGAATCGCTGACGCTGTCGATGTACAAGCCGAAGATCCGGCCGGGGACGAAGCGCGTCGGCGTGTCGCTCGACTGGACGCGTGGGGATTACCTGCGGTGGACGGGGGCGGCGGGGCAGCTGTGACGGGCTGAGCAGCCCGTATCGTGCCAAGGCGGCGCGTCATGACGACATCATGACGCGCCGTTTCTCTTTGCAGCGCTTATGCCGCGCCGCTCAGCGCCGGATAGTCGACATACCCGCGTGCATCGCCGCCGAAGAACGTCTCGCGCTGTGCGTCGTTCATCGGTGCGCCCGTCTTCACGCGCGTCACGAAATCCGGATTGGCGAGCACCATCTGGCCATACGCTTCGAGATCGGCGAGACCCGATGCCACATCGGCACCGATCGCGTCGCGCGTGCGCCCCGGGCGGTTCAGGATCAGCGTGCCGCGCCAGCGCGCACGCAGGTCCGCGAGCAGCGATTCATCGCCCTGATGCATCACGTGCAAATAGGCGAGGCCGAGCGCGTCGAGCTGCGTCGCCAGGTAGCGGTACAGCTCGGCGCATTCCGGACCTTCGTCGATCCCCCACAGCGTGGTGCCGGGCGACAGGCGAATCGCCGTGCGATCCGCGCCGATCTCGTCGGCGATCGCGGCAGCGACTTCGATCGCGAAGCGCGCGCGATTCTCGATCGATCCGCCGTATTCGTCGGTGCGCGTATTGGCGTTCGGCGCGAAGAACTGCTGGACCAGATACCCGTTCGCACCGTGAATCTCGACGCCGTCGGCGCCGGCCTCGATCGCGCGTCGCGCGGCGAAGCGGAAGTCGTTCACCGTGTCGCGCACCTCGGCCGTCGTCAGTGCGCGCGGCGCCGGAATTTCCTGCATGCCCGTCGCCGTGAACATCGGCACGCCCGGCGCGATCGCCGACGGCGCGACCCCTTGCCGGTGGTGCGGCGTGTTGTCCGGATGCGACATGCGGCCCACGTGCATCAGCTGGATGAACAGGCGGCCGCCGCGCGCATGCACGTCGTCGCTGATCGTCTTCCAGCCGGCGACGTGCGCGTCGGTATAAATACCCGGCGTCGTCAGGTAGCCTTGGCCGTCGGCCGACGGTTGCGTGCCCTCGGTGACGATCAGCCCGAGGCCCGCGCGCTGCGCGTAGTACTCGGCGGCCCACGCGCCGGGCGTGCCGTCGAACGCGGCGCGGCTGCGCGTCATCGGCGCCATCACGAGGCGGTTGTCGAGCGTGTACCGGCCGACGCGCACCGGGGCGAACAGTTGCGGCGTGTCCTGGTCGGTCGGGGCCGGGACGAACAGTTGTTTCATCGCGTTTTCCTCATCGAAGTTCGGGATGCGCCACCGGGGCGATGCCGCATCGGGCGGCAGCCGCGCACGTTGCGCCGGCCTCGCCTCCACGTCAGCATCATCCATTGCTTCCTTTTCGAGATAAACCGGGTATCGTGGAGATCATTGATCCATTGATGGAGCAGTTGGCATGGAGCTGCTGAACGACATGGCGCTGTTCGTGGAGGTCGTGAAGGCGCACGGCTTTCGTAGTGCCGCCCAGACGCTGGGGATGCCGAATTCGACGTTGTCGCGGCGGATCGGCGCGCTGGAAAAGGCAATCGGCTTGCGATTGCTGCATCGCACGACGCGCCGGATCGAGCTCACGGAGGCCGGGCAGCTGTACTTCGAGCGCTGCAAGCGCATCGTCGACGAGGCGCGGCTCGCGCACGAGCAGCTCGGCGGGCTGCTGGCCGAACCGTCCGGGGTGCTGCGCGCGTCGTTTCCGGTCGATTTCGCGGTGATCTACCTGACGCCGCTGATCGTCGAATTCGCGGAACGGTATCCGAAGCTGACGTTCGATTTCGAGCTGACGTCGCGGCGCGTCGACCTGGTGAGCGAGCCGTTCGATGTCGCGATCCGCATCGGCGAATCCGCGGACTCGCAGCTCGTCGCGCGGCGGCTCGCGACGTTGCGCAGCAACCTGTATGCATCGCCACGCTATCTCGAACGTTCGGGCGAGCCGCTCGAACCAGGCGACCTGACGCGCCATCAGTGTCTGAGCGTGCAACGCGTCACCACGTGGACGCTGCGTCGCGGCGAGCGCACGGTCGACGTGCCGGTGGGCGGGCGGTTCGTCGTCAACAGCGTCGGCATGAACCGGCAACTGGCCGTGCACGACGCGGGGATCATCCAGTTGCCGGAGGAAGTGGTGGCCGACGACGTGGCCGCCGGCCGGTTGCGCTGCGTGCTACCGGAATGGGAGGGCACCCCGGTGCCCATCTATGCGATGACCGAAACGCGTTTGCTGCCCGCGAAAACGCAGCATTTCATCGAATTTCTGCGCGCGCATTTCGCACGCGAGTGAGCGGCGGTATGTGCCGTCGTGCGTCCCGCCGCTGCGGGATACGCAGGTACGCGCGGTGGGTAGCGTGAGGTGCGCTTACTTCGCGTTGCGGCTCGCGGCGGGCGCCGCGGTCGACAGATCGCTGACCGGCATCATACGCGCGCTCGTGTCGTTCGCGCCTTTCGCGCCGTCTTCGGGTTCGAGCACGAAGCGGAACGTGTCGACCCGCTGCATCACCTTTGCCGCATACGCATTCGATCCGCCGTAGCTTTTCAACCCGGCCTGCACGTTGCCGCCGGCCGCCCGCACATAGCCCGACAGAATCTTCGAGCCGGCTTCGACGTTCGCATTCGGTTCGGTCAGGTCTTTCACGTTGCGCAGCATGCCGCGGTGCGCGGAAGGCACGACCTGCATCAGTCCGGTCGCGCCATGCTGGCCGCGCGCCTTTTCCTGGAAGCGCGATTCGATCGAGATGATGGCGTAAACGAGTGCAGGAGGCAGCGAATATTTCGTCGCAGTCATGCTCACGATATCGGCGAGCTTCGCGGCGCGCTCTTTCGCGACGCCGAATTTTTTCGTCAGGTAGGACGTGATGCGACGATTTGCTTCGTTGGGCTGATCGTTCGCGAGCGGGTTGGATGCGTCGGTCGGCGCGGATGCGGCGGCTTCGGGCGCGGAGGCAGGCAATGCGGGCGCCTGCTGCGCCGAGGCCTGGTGCGCGATGCCGAGCGAAAACACGATCAGCCAGAGAAACCGTCGTCGCATGGTGAAGTGCGGGGAAATGGGAGGCGCATAGTATATCGGCCAATCATCGGGCGTGTGCGAGTGCGGGCTCGAATGAAAGCGCGATGTAGGATTTTGTCGGCGGGTGCCTCGCACGGACTCGATCGTTGCACGAACACGTATCGGAGTCCGGATGAAGAACGGCCGGATTTTCTCTGGCGCCCCCATTTCATACGCGTGTCGCGATCGCGGATGCGTGCTACGGCCGCCGCGCGCTCGCCACCCGTGCAAGTGCGCCGATCGCATCACTGACCAGCACCGCGAGCAGCCCGACGATCACGCCGCCCTGCAGCACGAACGCCGTGTTCGACGTCTGCAGGCCTGCGATGATCACGTCGCCGAGCCCGCGCGCGGCGACCGTCGAGCCGATCGTCGCGGTGCCGAGATTGATCACGACCGCGAGCCGGATGCCGTTCACGATCACCGGAAACGCGAGCGGCAGCTCGACCGACGTCAGTTGCTGCCAGCCGCTCATCCCCATCCCGCGCGCGGCGTCGACGACGTCGCGCGGCACGTCTTCGAGCCCCGCGATCGTGCTCTCGAAAATCGGCAGGAGCCCGTACAACACGAGCGCGATCAGCACGGGTTTCAGCCCGAAGCCGACGGCCGGCACCGCGAGCGCCAGCACTGCCACCGGCGGAAAGGTCTGGCCGATGTCGACGACGCTGCGCGCGACCGGCAGGAAATCCGCGCCGGCCGGCCGCGTGACCGCGATGCCGGCCGCGACCGCGACCAGCGTGCCGATCAGGCTCGACAGCGCGACGGTGCCGAGATGCGCGAGCGTGAGGTCGAGCAGGCTCGCGCGATCGTAGATGACGGGCGCGCCGTTGTCCGCGAACGGCGCGAACACGCCCTGCAGCGACTCGGGCCGCAGCAGCAGCACGAGCAGCAGCGCAAGTGCGGCCGCACGCGCGACATACGCAGGGAACCGCCGCGGCAGGGTCGAACGCGCGGGCTTCATCGTCATGCGGGCTTCCTCGCATGCGCGCGGATCGCATCGAGGGTGATGCGGCGCGCAGCGTGCCCGTTGCCGTCGTCGACGGGCAATGCGTCCGCTCCTCGCCACAGCAGCTCGGACACCGCATCGCGCAGCGTGCGCGTCGCGGCGATCGGTTCGCCGTCGGCATGGCCGGGTTCGGCCACCACGTCGATCGGCGTCAGCGCGAGCAGGCGCAGCGGCCGGTCCACGCCGGCGACGAGCTGCTCGACGACACCCGCGGCCGGCTTGCCGAGGATCTCGGCCGGCGGCGCGACCTGCAGCAGCCGTCCGCCGTCCATCACCGCGATCGTGTCGCCGAGCTTCAGCGCTTCCTCGATATCGTGCGTGACGATCACGACCGTGATGCCGAGGCGGCGCTGCAGCGCGTACAGGTCGTCCTGCGCCTTGTTGCGGATGATCGGATCGAGCGCGCCGAACGGCTCGTCCATCAGCAGCATCGCGGGCTCGGCCGCGAGCGCACGCGCGACGCCGACGCGCTGCTGCTGGCCGCCCGACAGTTCATGCGGCAGCTTGGCCGCGAATTCGGTCGGTGCGAGATGAAACAGGTCGAGCAGTTCGCGCACGCGTGCGTCGATGCGCTCGGCCGGCCAGCCGAGCAGGCGCGGCACGGTCGCGATGTTGCGCGCGACGCTCCAGTGCGGAAACAGGCCGTGCCCCTGGATCACGTAGCCGATGCGCCGCCGCAACTGCTCGGGCGGCACGCTCGCGGTGTCGACGCCGTCGATGCGGATCGTGCCGGCGGTCGGCGCGATCAGCCGGTTGATCATCCGCAGCAGCGTCGACTTGCCGCTGCCCGATGCGCCGACGAGCGCGGTGATCGTGCCTTGCTTCATCGTCAGCGACACGTCGTCGACGGCGACGACGTCGCCGAAGCGTTTGCCGATGCGTTCGATCTCGATCATGCGGTACGTCCCTTCGCAAGCGTGGTCGCGGCTTCGAACACGACGGCGGCCGCCAGTGCGAGCGCGATCGTCGGGATCGCGCCGAGCAGGACGAGATCGGCGGCCGATTGCCCGATCCCCTGGAAGATGAAGGTGCCGAAGCCGCCGCCGCCGATCAGCGCGGCGACCGCGGTCAGCCCGATGTTCTGCACGAGCACGATGCGCACGCCGCTCAGAATCACCGGCAATGCGAGCACGAGATCGACGCGCAGCAGCCGCTGCGCGCGCGTCATGCCCATCGCGCGAGCCGCTTCGGTCACATGCGGCGGCACCTGTTCGAGCCCGACCACGACGCTCGACGCGATCGGCAGCAGCGAGTAGAGAAACAGCGCGAGCACGGCCGGCGCGACGCCGATCCCGCGGATGCCGAGCGCGGCCGCGAGCGGCACGTGCGCGGCGAGCAGGCCGAGCGGTGCCATCATCAGCCCGTACATCGCGATACTCGGGATCGTCTGCACGATATTGAGCACCGGCATCACGACGGTGCGCACCGGTGCGACCCGCGCACACGCGACGCCGAGCGGCAGGCCCGCGACAAGCGCGGCCGCGACCGATCCGCCCGCGAGCGACACGTGCCGGATTGCTTCGCGCCAGAAGTCGTCGCTGCGCACCGCGTATTCGCGCATCACGGACAGGCCGTCCCACCAGCCGGTCGCAAGCGGCACCGATATCGCTGCGATCGCGACGATGAGTGCGACGAGGCGGCGCCACGGGCCGAAGGCGAGCCGCGCGAGGGCGTCGGCGACCAGCACCGCCCAGGCGAACAGCAGCAGCCAGACGCCTGCCGCGGGCGACACGCGTGCGAGCACGTCGTCGGGTGCGACGACGTGCGTCGCCGCGGCGCCGACCGCGTAGGCCAGCGTCGCGAGCCACGTGCAGCCCGCCGCGAGCCGCCACGCGGGACGGCTCGCCGTCATCGCCCACAACGCGCCGACGACCCACAACGCGGCGAGCGCGGCCCCCTGCACCGCGGGCAGCGCGGCGAACGCCGACAGCCCCGTGCCGGCCGCGATGCGGTTCGGCCGAAGCACCATGAACGGCAGGCCGAACACCGCGACGATCGTCAGGACACCGATCAGGATGCCGACTTTATCCAGCGCGATGCGTCGCGCGGACGCCACCGCGCGACCCGTCACTTGACGAAGCCTTTCGACTTCAGGTAGCTCTTTGCCACGCTGGCGGCCGGTTCGCCGTTGATCTGGATGCGCGCGTTCAGCATTTGCAGCGTCTTCAGGTCGAGGCTTGCGAACACCGGCTTCAGGTACTCGGCGATTTGCGGATGTGCTTTGAGCACGACTTCGCGAATCACCGGCGTCGGCGCGTAGACGGGCTGCACGTGCTTGTCGTCGTCGAGTACGACGAGGCCGCTCGATGCGATCCCGCCGTCGGTGCCGTACACCATCGCCGCGTTCACGCCGTCGGTCTGGTTCGCGGCGGCCTTGATCGTCGCGGCCGTGTCGCCGCCCGACAGTACGACGAGCTGATCCGGTTTCAGCTTGAAGCCGTAGGCCTTCTCGAACGACGGCAGCGCGGACGCGCTGTTCACGAATTCGGCCGACGCCGCGAGCTTCAGCTTGCCGCCGCCCGCGATCCACTTGCCGAAATCCGAGAAAGTCTTCAGGTGCTGCGCTTGCGCGACCGGCGCGAGCACGGCGATGCCCCACGTGTTGTTCGCGGGCGCGGGTGCGAGCCAGACGAGATGGGTGGCGGCATAGTCGAGCTTCTTCGCGGTGTCGTAGCCCTGGCTCGCGTCCTTCCAGAGGGGATCGTCGGCCTTGTTGAAGAAGAACGCGGCGTTGCCCGTGTATTCGGGGTAGATGTCGATTTCGCCGCTCGTGAGCGCCTTGCGCACGATCGGCGTCGTGCCGAGCGCGATCTTTTCGGTGACGGGGATGCCATGGGACTTCAGCACCTGTGCGATGACGTTGCCGAGCAGGTTGCCTTCGGTGTCGATCTTCGACGACACCACGACGGGCGTGTCGGCGTGCGCGCCGGGTGCCACGACAGCGGCGGCGAACGCGAGGCCCAGGATTCGGGCGGGCAGGGCGAGCTTCATCGGGGCCATTCTCCAGAACGGGGACGTACGCCGAAAGTTACTTGACTGAGTCGGCTTTGGCAAACCATGTGCGGCGGCACGTCCACAGCGCGCGTGGGGATAACCCGCGCGCGTCACGCGCCGTTGTTAAACTGGAACGCATTCCCGCCTGCGGACATTTGCTGACATGAAGCCTGAGCTGCTGGTCCTTATCGCGCTGCGCGACGACGCGCACCGCCAGATCGCCGCGTCATACGACGTCCATCATGCACCGTTCGCCGATGAACGCGAACGCGCGATCGCCGAACACGGCAGCACGATCCGCGCGGTGTTGACCAACGGCAGCACGGGCCTGACAGCTGCCGAAATCGATCGTCTGCCGCAGCTCACGTTCGTCAGCGCGCTCGGCGCGGGCTACGAGCACATCGATGTCGCGCATGCGAAGGCGCGCGGCATCACCGTGGTGACGGGCGCAGGCACCAACGACGATTGCGTCGCCGATCACGCGTTCGCGCTGCTGCTGGCGGCCGTGCGCAACGTCGTGCAACTCGATGCGAACACCCGCGCCGGCGTATGGCGCGACGCGCTGCCGATGCCGCCGAACGTGTCGGGCAAGAAACTCGGTATCGTCGGGCTCGGCAAGATCGGCGAGAAGTGTGCGCGGCGCGCGGCCGGCTTCGACATCGAGATCGGTTATCACAACCGTTCTGCGAAGGATGTTCCGTATCGCTATTTCGATCGTGTCGAGGCGCTCGCGCAATGGGCCGATTTCCTGATCGTCGCGACGCCGGGCGGCGCGGGCACGCGTCATCTGATCGATCGCACGGTGCTCGACGCGCTCGGCCCCAGCGGGTTTCTCGTCAACGTGTCGCGCGGCAGCGTTGTCGATTCTGCTGCGTTGGCGGATGCGCTGCGCGAACGGCGCATCTCGGGCGCCGGGCTCGACGTGTACGAAGGCGAGCCGGAGCCGCCGCGCGCGCTCACGGCGCTCGACAATATCGTGCTGACGCCGCACATGGGCGGCTGGTCGCCGGAGGCGCTCGATCGTTCGGTCCAGCAGTTTCTCGACAACGCCGCGCGGCATTTCGCGGGGGAGCCGGTGCTGACGCCGTTGTGAGCGGGGGCGACGCCTTCGATACGTGTCACCCGGCGTCATGCGCATGCGATCGGGCGCGATCGCATGCGCGTGGCGGTCAGTCGTGCCGGACCGCGCCGGCTCAGGACGAAACCAGCGGCACCGTCACGGACGTGCCTGCCGGATCGAGCGCGAGACCGGTGCCCGGCGTCGGCCGCAGTGTGGCCTCGTTGTCGCTCGACAGCACGACGAGGCCGAGCTTGTGACCCGCTTCGAGCGTGTAGTCGCGCGGCATGAACGTCAGCTTCAGGTCATACGGCATCCCCGGCAGCACGGGCTGCGAGAACCAGTCCGACACGCGATTGCGCGGATCGGTCCATGCCCGCGTGACGATCGTGGCCGACCCATCCGGTGCGCGGTCGACCAGCAGCGCCGTCACGTTCGCGACGCCGGTGAAGGTCAGCCGCACGCGTGCGGTCGCGGTGCCGGACAGGCGCGTGGCGGCCGCGAACGGCGCTGTCTCGAAGCGGCTGCGATGCTCGCCGGTCGCGGCGTTCGCCAGCGTGAGCGCGGGGATCGACGCATCGTCGGTGAAGCGCGCGAGCGGACCGCCGCTCGGCAGCCGCAACAGCGTGCCGGTGCCCGTGCCGTCGCCGCCCGCGAAGTAGGCGACCGGCGTGGCGTGCCGCGCGGCCCAGTCGGCTTCCTTCAGCAGCGTGCCGTCGGCCTGCTCGACCACCGCGCGCGGATCGCGTTCGACGCCGTTGTCGACGCCGATCAGGTAGCGCGTGAACCAGCGGTTCACCTCGGCAGTCCATGCATCGGCCATCGCCGGCACGCGGGTCGGGTCGGTGTGCTTCAGGCGATGCAGCCACAGTTGCGTCGGCACGCCCTGGCGCCGCATCGCCAGATACCATGACGTCGACTGGTCGACGCGCACGTTGTCGTCGGTCAGCCCTTGTGCGACGAGTGCCGGCGCGACCGCGTGCGCGGTCGGAATGTCGCGTGCGGCCCAGAACGGCGAATAGTCGCCCGTCTTGCGGTCTTCCTGCTGCGACGCCTCGTCGATCAGGTGCGTGCAGCGCTCCGGATGCGCGTTCGTCAGCAGTGCCTTGATATAGACGTCGACGTCCTCGCCCTGATAGCCCTCCGGCGCGCGCACGAGCCCGCCCGAGCGGTAGTAGCCGTACATGTTCGACAGGCCGGCGATCGGCACGATCGCGTCGAGCCCGCGCGTGCGCAGGCTCGCGACCATCTTCGGCAGCGTGCCGTCGTACGACACGCCGTACATGCCGACGTGGCCCGTCGACCAGTTCGCGACGACCGGCTTGCCGCTCGCATCCTTCGCGGTGGCATCGCGGCCGAGCCAGCGGATCACCGACGCCATCGCGACGGATTCGTCGCGCGTGAGGATCGTCGGGCAGCCGTCGGAACCGGCGGTGCCGAGCGAATCCGCATAGACGATCGTGAAGCCGCGCGGAATGAAGTAGCCCTCGATCCACGAACGGCCGGCCGCGGCCGCCTCGAGCTGCTGCAGCATGTGCGTCTGCGGCACCGCGGCCATGATGCGCGCGGACGCGCCGGTGGCTGCCGCGGCCGCAGTGACGGCCGGATGCGGGGTGCCGTCGAGTTCGACGTCGACGTCGTGGTTCGGGCTGTCGGCGAGCCCGGCATAGTACGGGCTTGCGAGCACGATGACCGGCGTGCGTGCGCCGTTGGCGGTTTCCGACGGACGCACGATGCGCACGTGAATGCGGTCGCGCGTACCGTCGCCGTCGGAGTCGACCGGCGTGTCGACCCACGCGTTTTCCTCGATCGTGCCACCGGATAGCGACGGCTGCACCTGACCGTTGGCGATCACCGGCTTGTAGCGCCCGCCGCTGGCCGGATTCGCGTACGGAACGCCGGACGGCGACACGCGCCCTTGAGCATTTTCACCCTGCTGATCCTGGTTTTGCCCTTGACCTTGCGCGAGCGCGGACACGCCCGCCACGCTGCCGCCGTCATCTCCGCCGCACGCGGCGAGCGTCGCGGCTGCAACGAGCGCGGGTAGCCATGCGCGGCGCGATCCTCTGAAATGAAATTGCATTGCCGACCTCGTTCTTTTGATTGTGTGGATACGACCGTTCCGCGATACGCCCCCTGCGGGCCGGGCCGATTACTGCATGCAACGAAAAGGAAACCGCACCATCGGGACAACGCCGGCGGCCTGCGCCGGCCTGAAAGCCGTGGCTTCGCCCTGCATATCATGCAGGACTGCAAAGTAAATGTGCGTATGCCGCGCGTCCTTCCAGGTGAGGCGGAACGACATCATTCGATGAGACGGGGATGTTGCGAGCTGCGGTGCTGCGCTGCGGAAAAACACGACGCGATGCGCGTGCGGCGAAGGAGTGAAACGGATTGGCGGTTTCGGCCGCGCCGCGCATCGTGATGGCTTGCCGGTTCGCGTTTGCTTTCCGGAAGCTTGCGCAAAAGTTATCTCAGTGAAAACGGCGTGTCAAACTTTTTTAACTGTGAGTAAAAAATATTTGAGACGCCATCGATGCGGCGCGCGTGGTGTGCTGGCGGCGCGTCTGCCGCCGCTTCGCGCCGCATCGTCCAATGCAAAACGGGCGATGACGAATCGTGTTCGCCATCGCCCGCTCGCGGGATGCTTTCAGTCTTGCATCCATTCATGAACGCCGGTGAGGGTCAGCCGTCGTCGGCCTTCGCCTGCAGATCCTTCAACCCCTGAATCACGACCAGCAGCGCCCGCCCGTGTTCGTCGGAGCCGTCCCAGGCGTCGACGATCGCGTCGCGCAGCAGGTCGTTGTACCGGCGGCGCGCCGGGCCGGTATCGACGCCATAGAAACTGCATAGCTTATTGAATGGCGCGCTGCGTCGCAGCCGATGCCCGTTCGACAGCCGAAGGCGCGACACGGTCGGCTGGCTGACGCCGGAAAGCCTGGCAATTTCGCTGGACGAGCGCGTGTCCGCCATCAGACGGCGCAACAGGTCTTGTACAGGAAAATCATGGTCCGGGGCTTCCATGCGATGCATTATACCTATACAGTTACGGTTGTTGAATGGGCTTGCTGTCACCAGCGAGGCTGTATCCCGAGAAAGTTGATGACACTGAAACACCTCCCTCCCACGTTCTGCTGGACGAAGATCGGTACCGAGTCCGGCGAGGAACTGCCGACCGTCGTGCTGCGCAAGGAATGGGAGCGCCGGCTCGGGGGCGGGCGTTTTCTGTGGGGGATCAACCAGCCGCTCGGCAGCAGCGCGCAAGTCGCCGCGCATCGCACGGGCTCGTTGCTCGCGCTGTTTTCGCCGGTCGCGTCGCGCACGCGGCCCGGTGAGCGCAGGCGCGAGGACGCGCTGCTGTGGAATGCCTGGGTCGACGCCAGCGGCCAGGTGCGGCCGCTGCCGGCGCACACCTTCATCGCGAGCCGCTCGACGCTGCCGTCGGGCCGGCGCCGCGAACAGCACTACGCACTCGTCTGCGCATCGTCCACCGCACTGACGGTCGGCACGCAACTGCGCGTGTTCCCCGACCACCTGCGCAGCGTGAGCACGGGCAAGCCGCTCGGCGTCGCGCAGGGCGCGGCCGTGGTCGATTGCATCGGGCGCGCGAAGGAGCAAACCGGCAAGAGCTATCCGCTTGCGCTGTCGGTCGAACTCGAAGCACCGTATTTCGTGCGACTCGCGCAGCCGTGCGTGCTGAAGGCGCGCGATCTCGCCGAGGTGAACAAGGCGACGCGCGCCGGCGATTTCGATCGCTTCGTCGAACTGGTCGCGCGCTTGCGCGGCCGTTCGCCGACGGATGCCGTGCGTGGCGTCACGCGCGACCTGTTCGACGTGCCGCCGATCGAAACGGCGGCCGCCTACGTCGCGCCCACGCATGTCGCGCGACTGCGCAGCCGGCCCACGGCCGAGCATCCGAGCGGGCTCACCGGCGATCTGTTCGATCTGTCGCCCGGCGAAGCGGCCGCGTTCGGCGGTCTCGCGCATCCGCGTATCGGGCGTGCATGACGTTCGCGCCGCGCATGTGCGGTGCGTGACGTGAAGCAGGACTGCTGAATGCGCGTGCAACGACGCGCATGTGTGTGGCCGCCATCGCGGAGCGCGCAAGAATGTGTTGCAAACTCGCCGTGGCAGATCGGCAAGCGTCGCGAGACAATCGCCACGAAGCATGCTGCGCGGTGGCTCGTGCGTTGACAGGCTGCTCGCCGTCGTTCACGCCGCTGACATGCGCACCACGCACGCTGGGCGTCGGCTTGCTTCACACTGCAATCCTGAGGGAGAAGTGTCGATGTCGATCCACATCTGTTCGCGGGAAGCCCAAGCGGCGCAACGCTTCGTCGAAGCGACGCGCAACGTCGATCAGGCGTTTCGCGCGGTGCGCGGCGAAAGCGACGACGACGTCTCGTCGGCCGAATATGCGCGTGCGATGTCGCGCCTCGATCGCGCGCTCGATGAACTGGCGCGTGCGCAGGAGTGCTTCGATCGCGTGGTGGGGGCCAACGCGGCGCACGGCAACTGAACGCAATTCGCGGCTGCTACGTTCACTTCCGCGCATGGCCGAGTGCGAAATGCGACACGCCCGTGTCGCGCCGGAAGGATGCTACGCGTAGCCGCCGTGCTGGAACGACGTCGCGAAGAACTGCATCTGGTAGCGGATCGCGTGTGCCCAGTAGTCCCATGTATGTCCGCCCGGACGCTCCGCATAGTCGTGCGGCACGCCGAGCGCGACGAGTCGTTGATGCAGCGTGCGGTTCGAGCCGACGAACGAGTCGTCGCGGCCGCAGTCGATCGTCAGGTCCAGATGTGCGCGGACGAACGCGCGCGCGTTTTCGACGATCGCGTTGCGGTTCCAGAATGACGGATGGCGGCCGGGGTCGCCGAATACGTGGTCGATGCCCGGTTCGTCCTCGCAGCAGCGTGGATCGACCGCGCCGCTGATGCTGCCGACCGCGCCGAACGTGTCGGGCCGGTCGAGCGCGATGCGCAGCGCGCCGAAGCCGCCCATGCTGAGCCCGGTGATGGCGCGCGCGCCCTTGGTCGCGATCGTTCTGAAGTGCATGTCGACATACGACACGACTTCGTCGCCGACGAAGGTTTCGTAGCGGCTGCCCGAGTCGAACGGACTGTCGATGTACCAGCTTTCGTGTCCGCCGTCGGGCATCACGAGGATCACGTGGTAGCGATCGGCCAGTGCCGCGATGTGCGTGTTCGCGGTCCAGTCGGTGTGGTCGCCGCCGGAGCCGTGCAACAGGTAGACGACCGGAAAACGCTCGACGCCGCGTTCCGGGCCGTGGCGCAGGCGTGCGTAGTCGTTGGGCAGCACGACGGTCGCCTTCAGCGTCTGGTTCATCGCGGCACTCGGAATCGCGACGACCCGCGCCTGATAGGCGAGGGCCGGGCCTGCGGCGGCGAGCAGCAGTAGTAGCCAGAACGCGCGTACCAGATTCATGGAGCCTCGCATCGGGAAAACCCTGTTCGACGACTCTAACAACCGTCCCTTTCAGCCATATTTCTGCGAAACCTACGGATTGTCAGGCGGCGGGCGCGCAGCCGCGGCCGTTCGCGTCAGCCGAGACAGCGTGCAAGCGCTTCCTGGAACGCGCCAGGCTGCTCGGCCGGCATCAGGTGCCCGCAGCCGGCGATCGTTTCGAAGCCCGCACAGCGCGCGAGCGCCCAGTCCGGCACGTGCCAGCCCGCACGCGAGCGTTCGCCCGCGACGAGCCACACCGGATGGCGCGCGAATACTTCGGCGAGCGCCTGCAGATAATCGGGATCGCCCGTCGTCGCGACGACCGAGCGTCCCGTCGCGCGCAGCGTCGACGCCGGCTGATGCGCGAGCCAGCGGCGCGCGTCGTCGAGCTGGCGTGGCGACGGATCGTCGATCGAGCCGCGCAGCCAGCCGACCGGATCGCCGCGCAGGCCGTCGAGCATCGCGTCGGCTTGCGCGGTCGACATGCGGCCGACCGACGCCGACCAGAACGCATCGTCGAGCGTGAAGTTGCCTTCGACGTTGACGATCCGGCGCACGCGCGCTGGATGCGCATGGGCGAACAGCATCGCGATCGCGCCGCCGACGGAGTGACCGACGACATCGACCGGCTGCGTGCCGAAGTGCGTGTCGATTGCCTGCCGGACATGCTCGACTTGCGCGGCGAGCGTGATCGCGTCGGACGGTGCGTCGCGATGGATGCCGTAACCGAGCAGGTCGGGGGCGAGATGCGGGCCTGGCCATCCGGGCACGTCGAATGTGCCGATGAAACCGTGAACGAAGACGACGGGCGGAGCGGGCTGGTTCATTGGGCGTTCGACAACGGAAGGGGCGGCAATTCGAATTCGGCGAGCAGTTCGTCGAGTTCGAGCGCGTGCGTGCGATCGTGGTCGAGCAGTTCGCGCACGAGTTCGTCGAGCGACATCCGGCGGATGCCGTCGCGCAGCCCGCAGCGCTGGCGTTCGGACGGTTGCAGCGCCGCGGCCGCCGCGCACAGCGCGGCGCGGCTGGCGCGGAATGCGGCGAGCGCTTCGTCGAGCGGCTGCGCGAGGTAGTCGCGCTGCGCGGCGAGCGCGGTCCCGTCGACGGACGCGATCACCGGCAGTTCGTGCATGCGCACGACATCGATGCGTTCGGCGAACACCGCGTCGAGGTCGCGCAGGTGGCACGCATGTTCGACGAGCGAGAAGCCCGTGCCGGCGGGGCGGCGCGTGACCAGCGCGGCGGGAACGCGAGCGGCATACGCGGCGACCCGGTCGGGCATCGCGGCCAGCGCGGCGACGACGTCGGCGAACGGCAGCACCCGCGGAAACGCGCTGAATACCGCGCCGTAGCTGAACAGCGCGCCGCCGATCCGGCCGCGCGCCTGCACGACGTCGTGCCCGTGGCGGCGCATCACGTCGGCGACCATCGCGCCGCAGAACTGCCGGGCGGTCGTATCGGCTTCGATTTCGGGGAATTTGTGCGCGATCTCGTGCTGGATTGCACCGATCGCCGCGACGCCGACGCGCGACAGCGCCGCGAATTCGAGATAGCGCGCGGGCTGCGTAATGAGGGCTTCGAGTTGCGCGCCGAGTGGCGTCGCGCGAAAACGGTCGAAACGGGAATGCATGACAGCAAGGCCTCGCCGAATAACGTGTCGAAATGCTACGTTACTCGACGAGACGCGGTCAATCCGTTTATGCAGAGGATTCGGCCGGGCGCCCGCTTCGATTGCGCTGCTGCGCGCCGGCCGGGCCAGCCTTATGCGCTCCGCTTGCCTTCCATCTCCGCGCGCAGCTGTGCTTCATGTTCCTGCAGCTCCGGCGTGAACGCCTCGCCGAAGTCCTCCGGCGAGAAGACCTGGCGGATCTCGATGTCCGATTCGGTGGGCATCGGATTCGGGCAGCGCTTGACCCATTCGACGGCTTCTTCCATCGAATTCACCTGCCACAGCCAGTAGCCGGCGATCAGTTCCTTGGTCTCGGCGAACGGGCCGTCGATGACGGTCCGGTCCTTGCCGGAGAAGTGCACGCGCTTGCCCCGCGAACTCGGGTGCAGCCCTTCGCCGGCCAGCATCACGCCGGCCTTCACGAGTGCCTCGTTGTACTGGCCCATTGCGGCCAGCAGTTCGGTATCGGGCATGGTGCCCGATTCGGAAATGGCCGTTGCCTTGACGATCACCATGACGCGCATTGTCGCTACTCCTTGAACGGGAAAGGGAAAATCCGCAATCGGCACTGCCGTGCGGACGGCAAAACGAGCGGTTACGACACTACGACGCATGACGTGCGCGCGAATCGACATCGCGCGCAAAAAATTATGATGCGCGGTGAAGGGGGAGGCGGCAGCCGCGGGCAGCATCGCGTCACGGACGCGCCGCGCGCAGTGGAGGATTCGCTCGCGCGTGCAACCGGAGGTGGACGGCATCGGCCGCGTCCCGACGCGGCGAGTCGCGCAAGCCGGTCGATTCCAGTTCGGGTCGATCGTGCGGCGACGCGCCGGAACCCCCGGTCAAAACTGGTATGCTGAGCAGCATTACGTTCATGTGGAGGGCGCCATGGCAACGAAGGAAGTCTCGAAGAAAAAATACCTGAAGATTCTGAACAAACGCCTGCGTGCCGAGCCGAATGCGCCGGCCGGCGCGTCGTTCGTGTTCTTCCCGCTCGGCGCGAAGGCCAAGCATGCGACGGGCGTCATATCCGACGAGCCGCGCAGCAAGCGCGAACTCGCAGTGATGGCCGCGATCCAGAGCAAGGCTGCTGCGGAATTCGTCGTGACCGGCGCCTGACCGGCGACGAGCGGCCGCACACGGCGGCGCGTGCGTTACGCCGCGGCCGCCTCGCAATGTGCGATCACACCGGCGATCACGCGTGCGATGTCATGCGTGATCGCCGGGCCGTGCATCGGCAGAATGATGTCGAGATCGAGCGCCTGGATGCGGCGCAGCGCGCTCGCCAGGTGCGCGAGCGACGGGAGGTAGTCCGAGCGCGTGATCGCGTCGAGGATTGCCGGCAGCGGGTCGTCGGTCTCCTCCCGGCCGAAGCGCATCAGGATGTCCGACGACAGCAGTGCCTTGTACGCCGGCAGATACACGACGAGCGCGTCCCACTGATGCACGTGCTTCGTGAAGACCGGCACGACGTCGATGCCCGAGAGCGTCGTCGGCTCGCCGTCCTTCAACGGAATCGCGCGTACGCCGAACACGTCGGCAAGCCCCCATGTACACATCGGATGTCCGTACGCGACGAGCGCCGGATTGGCCGCGAGGAAGTCGGGCAGCGCGCCCATTTCGTCGGCCTCGAAGTGCGGGACGATCACGTTGCTGACCATCGACGGCGCGATGCCGACGGTGTCGAGCGCCGCGCTCAGTTGCGTGAAGTTGGAACGCGTGCCCGTTTCGACGCACAGCACGTCACCGTGCGACGATCGGACGAAGAACTGACTGAAGCTCAGGTTCAGCGTGTCGACGTAGGACGTGGCGCGAAACAGGCCGTCGCGGACGGCGTCGATTCGGGAGGCGCTCATCGGGGATCCTCACGCAGGGAGGGGGGCGGCAGCCGCGCCGCCCGCGCACCGCGGTTTGCGGTGCGGCAGACGGCGGCAGTCGACCTTCCGATCCAGTCTAGCAGCGCCGCTCCGGATCCGCGAACCGGGGCAACCCTGCGGCGCGTCAGTTCTTCAGCTTGTAGCCGGTGCGGAACATCCACGCGACGATCGCGAGCAGGATCGCGAGGAACAGCGAGGTGGCCGCGAGGCTGATCCACACGTGCACGTCGGCCAGCCCGTAGAACGACCAGCGGAAGCCGCTGATCAGATAGACGATCGGATTGAACAGCGTGACGATGCGCCACGCGGGCGGCAGCATGTCGACCGAATAGAAGCTGCCGCCGAGGAACGTGAGCGGCGTGATGATCAGGAGCGGCACGAGCTGCAGCTTCTCGAAGCTGTCGGCCCAGATGCCGATCACGAAGCCGAACAGGCTGAAGGTGATCGACGTCAGCACGAGGAACAGCACCATCCAGAACGGATGCAGGATGTGCAGCGGCACGAACAGGCCTGCCGTCGCGAGGATGATCAACCCGAGCAGCAGCGACTTCGACGCGGCCGCACCCACATACGCGATCACGATCTCCCAATACGACACGGGCGCGGACAATATCTCGTAGATCGTGCCCGTGAAGCGCGGGAAGTAGATGCCGAACGACGCGTTCGAGATGCTCTGCGACAGCAGCGACAGCATCACGAGCCCCGGCACGATGAACGACCCGTAGCCGATACCGTTTACGTCGCTGATGCGCGAGCCGATCGCGGAGCCGAACACGACGAAATACAGCGACGTCGAGATCACCGGCGCGATGATGCTCTGCATCAGCGTGCGCCGCGTGCGCGCCATTTCGGCGCGGTAGATCGCGCGGATGCCGTGGAAATTCCAGTTCGCCATGTGCGTTAGGCCCCTTGTGTGCCGTTGCGGCGGTTGTCGATCAGGCTGACGAAAATGTCCTCGAGCGAGCTCTGCGTCGTGTGCAGGTCGCGAAAGCCGATGCCGGCCGAGCCGAGCGCGTTGATCAGCTTCGCGATGCTCGCGTCATCGCGCTGCGAGTCGTACGTGTAGACGAGCGCGGCGCCGTCGTCCGCGCGTTCGAGCCCGAACGCGGCGAGTTCGCCCGGCACGGTCGCGAGCGGATGCTCGAGCTGCACCGTCAGCTGTTTCTTGCCGAGCTTGCGCATCAGCTCGCGCTTCTCTTCGACGAGCACGAGCTCGCCGCCGAGGATGATGCCGATCCGGTCGGCCATTTCCTCGGCTTCCTCGATGTAGTGCGTGGTGAGCAGGATCGTCACGCCGCTTTCGCGCAGCGAGTCGACCAGCTTCCACATGTCGCGGCGCAGCTCGACGTCGACGCCGGCCGTCGGCTCGTCGAGGAACAGGATGCGCGGCTCGTGCGACAGCGCCTTCGCGATCATCACGCGGCGCTTCATGCCGCCCGACAGCGTCATCAGCTTGTTGTCGCGCTTGTCCCACAGCGACAGCGCCTTCAGCGTCTTCTCGATGTACGCGGGATCGGGTGCCTTGCCGAACAGGCCGCGGCTGAACGACACGGTCGCCCAGACGGTTTCGAACGCATCGGTCGTCAGCTCCTGCGGCACGAGGCCGATCATTTCGCGGGCGGCGCGGTATTGATCGCGGATGTCGTGCCCGCCGACCGTCACGCGGCCTTCGGTTGGCGTGACGATGCCGCAGATCGAGCCGATCAGCGTGGTCTTGCCAGCGCCGTTCGGGCCGAGCAGCGCGAAGATCTCGCCGGGGCGGATGTCGAGGGTCACGTGCTTCAGCGCCTGGAAGCCGGACGCGTAAGTCTTGGAGAGGTCGGAGACGGAAAGGATCGGTTGCATGCTCACGGGTGGCATGGCCGGTCGGTCCGACGCTGCGCGCCGCGCGAGCCCGGTGCCGCCGCTGCGAAGCGGCCGGTGTCGGGTGCGGCATGGCGAACGGGCGTCATGTCGAACGGCGTTGTGGTGCGGGATCGCAGGACCGCCATATTAGCAATCGGAAGATGGAAATGCATTTCGACGCAAAGGACATGCGATGCCGGCGTCGGATTTGCGGAAAATGTGTGCGTGTCGTTCAATAAAGCAGCGCTTTATTCCAATCGGGCGAACAATGCGCGCGATTTTCGGGCAACGGGATGGCGATCGCGCTTGTGCGCGGCAGCGGGGCGGGCACTATGCCGACTGTGCCGCTCGAACGTCGTCGGGCCGTACCGGGACGGTGTGCGCCGCGCTCGCGATAATGCATCCCTCTCACGTCCCGGAGCGAAGCACATGTCCTTGATCGATTTCAAGTCCGTCGCGGCCGCGCAGGCCGTTGCATGGAAATCCACGGTCGTCGGCGAAGTCGGGCCGGCCCGGATCAAGGTGCTGCGCATGGACGCGCAGCCGTACGAAGCGGAAGTGCACGACTACGACGAAGGGCTGCTGGTGCTCGACGGCAGGCTGATGCTCGAGGTCGACGCGGAGACGATCGTCGTCGAAGCCGGGCAGATGTATCTTGCTGCCGCCGGCTTGCGCCACGCGGTGCTGCCGGGCAGTCACGGCACGCTCGCGATCATCGACGTGTGAAGTTGCACCGCAGCATGCGTGCGGGCCACCGGCGGTTCGCACGCCGGGCCTTGCACGACGTGGGGCACCGACATTCAAACGCGCGTTATACAGCTCCGGTATTTGTCTGAGCAAATAAATTGAAGGCTGTTTGAAAAACTGTCAAACACCCTGCTCGCACCGAGGATCGCGCGGTTCGGCACGTTTGGAACTCTGCATCCATTTACTTGTGCGGATCGTCCGATCATAGTCTCGACAAACGACGCATCACGATAACGAATCACGCGTACGTACGGAGACCAAAACATGACATGCCTATCCGAGGGCCTTTCCACACTGCCGTTTCCCTGCTTTTCGCAGGATGCGGGCGCGCCGCGCATTGCGTGCTGCCTGCGTCATCGCATCGCGTTGTCGCTGTAGCGACGCACCCCATTCCATTTCGATTTCCCCGATGGCGCCGTGCCGCATGACGGCGGCGCCGGATAGCGCTTGCCAGCCGCGTCGATCCTGATCGCATTGGCGTGACCGGCAACACGGCGCACATCGTGCGCATCGTCATGTGCCGCGCATTGTCGCGTCGGCGCGATACCAACCGGTGGGCCACGCAGCTCATCCGGACGAGACCTGTCGTACCTAAAAAGGAGGGGTTGATGCTTTGCATTCCTGATTGGCGGAAGGCGATCCTGTCGTGCGCCGTGCTGGCGCTGCCGTTCGTTGCCGGTTGCGGCGGCGGCGACGATCCGGGCCCGATCAACGTGCCGCAGTGCTCAGGCAGCGCATGCGGGCCGAGCGGCGCGGAAACGACGCCGCCCGTCGTGACGAAGCTGTGTCCGGATTCGCTCGACTACACGACGACCTACACGGGCGGCGCCGGCAGCGGCGAATACGTGAAGGTGAAGTTCGACACGACGAAGCTCACCTACCAGATGCAGTTCATCGAATCGTCGGTGCCGACCGCGGCGGGGCAGGTCAACGACACGCGCGCGGGCCTGACGATCAGCGGTGCATTCCATCATCCGACCAATCTGCCGACCGCCGAGCAGAACCGCTGTGCGTTCGTGCTCGACAGCGGCGCGACGAGCGACGGCGCGTATGCGGTGGCGATCAATCGCGCGGATCCGCCGATGCTGTTCGTCGGCAACGGGGTGGTTGGCGGCGGGATTCCGGGCGCGACGATCGCGTTCGCCGGTCTCGAGCCGTTCCCGGGCATCGTGCTCGGCACCGTGCCGTCGCGCACCTTCGATTTCTATCCGTTCATCGGCTTCACCGATACCGAAACCGACTTCTCGAAGGTCGCGGGCAACTACAACGAACTCGGCATCCACCTGTCGCCGGTCGGCGGCAGCGCGCAGAGCAGCACGGGGGCGGTCGGCTGGCAACCCGACGTCGTCAACTGGAACCAGACGTTCAATGCCGACGGCTCGTGCACCATCACGGCAGGCAGCGATTACTCGTGCCAGACCACCGGAACGCCGTGGGCGCTGCGCAAGAACGCGGACGGCTCGCCCGACAACGTGTTCGTGAGCCACGCGGTGACGAACGCGGGCGGCACCCTCATCTATCCGTTCGCGGGGCAGGGATCGGCAATCGTCATCGTCGCGCCGAGTCAGGCGAAGGGCATCATGATCGTCGGCAAGCTGAACGGCGTTCTGGTGCCGGTCGTGATTCGCGTGGGCTACACGCATATCGACGCGAGCAACCTGCTGGCGTCGGTCGCCGATGCCGAGGTGGGGATCTCGATGCTGTCGCGGACGACGGCCGTCTCGGCCAATTCGTTGAAGGGCGGTTTCATCGGCGCAACGAGCGCATCCGCGTGCGGTGTCGTGGCACCCAGCACCGCGACGTTCGCGATCGCGACGGCGGGGCCGAGCTTCAACAACAACATCCCGCATCCGGATCTGCCCGGCACCTTCGACGGCACCTTCTTCCTGGCGCAGGCCGGCAGCTGCAACGACGGTACCGCCGTATCGACAATGGCCGCGAACTACACGTCGACGCTGTTCCAGGGCGCCACCGCGGCGTTCATCGACCCGCAGACGTCGTCGGTCACGTCGCAGTTCGCGCTCGACTACACGCAGGCCACGCCCGGCAAGATCAAGGTCACGGCGTCGCAGGATTTCAACGCGAAGGGGGCGAACGGCAATGTGGCGATCTTCAGCAAGGGCGACACCGGCTGGCTCGTGACGGCCGGGAACATCTACGCGATGGTCGTCAACAACAACAAGGTCAACCCGTTCTTCACGGTCGGCGCGTTCGTCCAGTAACGGCGGACTGAATACGGAACACCGGCGGCGCATGCGTTGCCGCCGGCGAATCGAAATTCTAGAGGATTCCTATGAATGTGAAGAATTGGATGGCCGCGGCGTCGCTCGCGCCCGTGCTGGTCGCCTGCGGTGGCGACGGCGACCCGCCGCCCGCGCCGGTGGTCAGGCTGTGTCCGCAGACGATCGACTACAACACCGTGTTCATCGGCGGCTCCGGCTCGGGCGAACTCGTGAAGGTGCAGCTCGACACGACGAAGATGACGTACCGGATGACCTACCTCGCATCGCCGGTGCCGACGGCCACCGGCACGGTGCAGCCGACGCGCGACACGGCGCCGGCCAACGTTGTCGACGGCACGCTGGCCGACGAAACGGGCCTGCCGACCGTGAAACTGAACCAGTGCACGTTCCGGATGCAGAACGCGAGCCTCGACCCGAGCCGGCCGGCGCGCCTGTTCCTCGGTGAAGGCGTGCTGGGTGGTGCGATTCCGGGCGCGACGATCCAGTTCGACGGCGTGATCGGCGTGGGCAAGATTTCGAAGACGACGTTCCCGTACTACCCGTTCATCAGCTTCTCGTCGCTCGAAACCGACCTGACGAAGATCGCCGGCACGTACAACCAGCTCGGCTACCACCAGGTGCCGTCGCAGAACTTCCAGCCGGTGGCGCTCGACCAGCAGGTGACGATCAATGCGGACGGCAGCTACGTCGAGACCGACAACTTCGGCAAGAAGAACGGCGGGCAGCCGCTCGCATCGAGCGCGACCGTGAACCAGCCGTTCACGCTGCGCCCGGACGCACCGGCGTTCCAGTCGTTGAACTACCAGCCGCAGATTCCGCCGACGCTCGCCGCACTCGATCCGGCGAAGGGCGGCAAGGGAATCCTGATCGTCGGCAAGCTGCGCAATCAGCTCGTGCCGGTCTTCATCCGCACCGGTGCCGCGAACGCGGACCTCACGCAGGGCCCGCCGAGCGCGGACGACGAATCGGGCATCTCGTTCCTGAGCCCGCAGACGGCCATCACCCAAGGCTCGCAGAACGGCGAATACACGGGCGTCGACAGCGCGTTCAACTACCGCGCGACCGCGCTCGTCGGTGCGCAGGCGACGCTTCTCGATCCGTTCAACGCGTCCCAGGCCGCGCTCACGCGTGCGCTGAACCTCGACTACACGCAGAAGGTGCCGGGTGTCGTGACGACCGTGCACGCGGACGCGGCGTCCGGGCCGGCGACCGGCAAGTTCGTGTTCACGGGCGGCGTGTTCGGGTTCCTCGACATGGCCGATACGAGCAATCCGTACTTCACGGTCGGCGCGTTCGTGCAGTGATCACTCGCGGATGGAGACACGGCGGCGTCGCGCATGGCTGCGCGGCGCCCGGATGGAATGAGGGGGAGACTTCATGAAGAAGCTGATTGTCGCGAGTGTCGTCGCATGCGTGTCGACGTTCGCATCGGCCCAGCAGGCGGGCGACAATGTCGCGACGCTGGGGTGGCTGCACATCATGCCGCAGGATTCGACCAACGGGCTGACGACGAATCTCGCGAGCATGCCCATCAACGGGCCGCTGCGGCTGCCCGGGTCGTTCACGTCGCCGGGCACCAGCCTGACGGTCAACAACGCCGATACGGTCGGCCTCACGCTCACGCACTTCTTCACCGACCATATCGCGGTGACGTCGGTGCTCGGCGTGCCACCCGAGTTCACGCTGACCGGGCACGGCGTGATCCGGCCGCCGGGCCCGGCCGGTTCGCTCGGCAGCGTCAACATGGACAATCCGTCGAACCAGCCGGCCGTGAAGAATGCGCGGCAATGGAGTCCGACGATCATTATGCAGTACTACTTCAATGCGCCGACAGCGAAGTTCCGCCCGTTCGTCGGGATCGGCGTGGCCTACAGCTGGTTCAGCAACATCGAACTGAACGGCAACTTCGCGAAGGACATCAACGAGAACCTCGGCAGTGTGCTCGCGGCCGGCGCCGGCAAGCCCGGGCCGACTTCGGTGGAGGGCAAGGCGTCGTCGTCGTTCACGCCGGTCTACAACGTCGGCGCGAGCTATGCGATCGACAAGCACTGGGGGCTGACGGCGACGCTGACCTACATGCCGCTGAAGACCTACTCGTCGCTTGTGATCAAGGCCGCCGACGGTTCGACGCTCGCGACCACGCGCACGCGGCTGAAGGCCGATCCGCTGATCACCTTCGTCGGGATTTCCTACAAGTTCTGAGCCGTCCGGCGTGCATTGCGCACGCCGGCGGTTTCTTGCGACCGAGCGGCCGGGCCGATCCGGCCGGCGCGTCGCGTTCCTGGCGGCATGCCGCCATTTGTGAAGAGAGAGGGGGCAGTTCAAATGAGCATTCGCAAAATCGTATCGCTTGTTGCTGCAGTGGCATTCACCGCGGTTTCGGCCGCGCCTGCTTTCGCCGTGACCGTCTCGCGCGCCGACGGGCAGGCCATGAACCCGAACGGGGAGCCGTTCTCCGCGACGGGCCTCACCGTCCTGGCCAAGGGGTCGATCAACGCGACCTGCAACGCGACGTTCAACGGCACGATCTCCTCGACGGGCATCGTCAACATCACGTCGACGACGTTTACGGGCGCCGCGACGTGCGGCCTGATCAGCGGCAGCGCGACCAGTGCATCGCCGTGGACGGGCCAGGCCGACAGTACGACGCAACTGTCGATCAACAACGCGAAGGTGACCGTTTCGCTGCTCGGCGCCTGCGGGCCGAGCAAGGTCGTGACGACGTGGAGCGATCCGAACTCGTCACTGACGTTCAACAACGCGGTGTTGACGCCGGACTGCACGGTCAGCGGCACGGTCGCCACGTCGCCGAAGTTCCACGTGCAGTAAGCGTCGCGCAATCGGAACCGGGCGCCCGCCAGGGACGAGGGCCGTGCAACGATGCGCGGCGGGCGTTCCGGTTTCGCGATGGATTCGTGTCGTCGCGTGGTTCCGCGTGACGACCGGCTGGCCGCCTGCTTCGCGATCCGATGCGGGCGGCCATGCGGGGGGCGGTGCGACGCACCGTGCCGCCTGCGTCGACGGACATAGAACAATCGTTTCGATTTGCCAGAACCATTCCGGACCACCCATGCTCACCGACCCAGCGAAGTATGGCGATGCCCGCGCTGCGACGCCCGACCGGCTGCGCACGGCCGCGTGGCTGCAGTACCTGATCGAATGCCTGAACGAAGCGGCTTGCGTGGCGACGGACGACGCTGGCGCACCGACCACCGAGTCGTCGCGTGCGGCCAGCGCGCGCACGGGCGTGACGCTGCCGCACGAAGCGCTGGCCGTCCTCCACGAACTCGCACCGTGGACGGCAATGGACGGCGGCGGTTGCGCGTGCGACGCTTCCGAGCCGCTCGGCGCGTGCATCCACGTGCCGAATGCGCGGCAACTTGCGCACGCGGAACGATGTTGCCCGGGATCGCGCGCAGTATTCGAAGCAGCGCACGGCGTCGTCGATGCGTGGGCCTTTGACGATCCCGCCGACGGCTGGGCCGCGCTGGAGCGCATTGCCGGCGGCGTCGAACCTGGCGATGGCGACGGCGCCGACGGGCACGACGGACGAAAACAACCCGCGAGCGGCGAAGCGCCACCCGCGAAGAACCTGAGAGAACGACGCGCGGCAGTCGTGGCCGCGTGCGTGGACCCGTCCGCGCCGCCCGGAGCGATCATCGACGCGATCGTGCTGCGCATCTGCGGGCCGCGCGACGATGCCGCTCGCATCGACGAGATGGCCGCGCTCGCGATGTTCTGCGCGGAGCTGGCTGCCGGAAAAGGGGCTTCCGTTGCCGCGTATGGCGGCCGGCACAATCTCGTCGCGCGTGCGATTCGCGAACGACGTGCCGATCTCGCGTCGGTCGACGGCCTGCTCGCGGCGGTGTTCGTGTGCCGGCTCGACCGGCTCGTCGGCGCGGGCAGTTTCTGGGCGTATTACCTGCTGGCGGGCATCGTGATCGCGGCGCCGGACATGGTGCGCGAGTTCGCGCGGCGCTTTCATGGCGACGCGTGGCAGGCATGGCTCGATGAAGTGCTCGCGTGGCCGGCGGTCGGTCGCTTCGGGATGAAGGAGGATGTCGCGTTCGAGCGTCTGAGCGGCGCGATGAGCCTGACGTCGCGATCGAATCCGATCGTGCGCGCGAAACGCGTGCGGCCGAGGGTGGCGGCGATCAAGCGCTTCAGTACGGGTGGCGAGAGCGCCCAATGAAATGAAAAACGGCTCGCGGCGAGACCGCCGCGAGCCGTGCATGTCGCTGCTGCGCCCCGGGAAGGGCGCTTGCGCGGTTACGCCGTCTCCGGCTGCCGCACCGCCTTCGCGATATTGCGCGCCGGCGCACCGTTCGCGACGAAGTAGGGCACGTCCACGCGCGCCAGCGGCGTGCGGCCGCGGATCTTGTCGGCGATCTTCTCCGCGATCATGATCGTCGGCGCGTTCAGGTTGCCGGTCGTGATGATCGGCATGATCGACGCATCGACCACACGCAGCCCTTCGAGACCGTGCACGCGGCCTTCCTCGTCGACCACGGCCATGTCGTCATAACCCATCTTGCACGAGCACGACGGATGGAACGCGGTTTCCGCCCGGGCCCGCACGAACGCGTCGAGTTCCTTGTCGGTCTTGCAGTCGGCACCCGGGTTCAGCTCGCGGCCGCGATAGCGGTCGAGCGCGGGCTGCCGCATGATCTCGCGTGTCGCGCGGATCGCATCGCGGAACTCGCGCCAGTCCAGCGATTCGGCCATGTAGTTGAACAGGATGCTCGGATGATCGTTCGGATCGCGCGAGCGCAGTTTCACGCGGCCCCGGCTCGGCGAACGCATCGAGCCAACGTGCGCCTGGAAGCCGTGCATCTCGATCGCGTTCGAGCCGTTGTAGTTGATCGCGACGGGCAGGAAGTGATACTGGATGTTCGGCCACGGATCGTCGTCGCGCGTGCGGATGAAGCCGCCCGCCTCGAAGTGGTTGGTCGCGCCGAGGCCGGTGCCGTTCAGCATCCACTCGAGGCCGATCTTCGGCTGGTTCCACCACTTGAGCGCCGGATACAGCGACACCGGCTCCTTGCACTCGTACTGGATGTACATCTCCAGGTGATCCTGCAGGTTCTGGCCGACGCCGGGCAGATCGAGGACGACGGGGATGTCGAGTTCCTTCAGCCACGCGCCGGGGCCGACGCCCGAGCGCTGCAGCAGCTGCGGCGACGCGATCGCGCCGCTGCACACGAGCACTTCGCGGCGCGCATGCGCGGTCGCGCGCTCGCTGCCGCGCAGGTACGTGACGCCCGATGCGCGCTTGCCGTCGAACAGGATGCGGTCGGCGAGCGCGTGCGTGACGATCTCGAGGTTCGGCCGCACCTTCGCCTGGTCGAGATAGCCGCGCGCGGTGCTCGCGCGGCGGCCCTTCGGCGTGACGGTGCGGTCCATCGGGCCGAAGCCTTCCTGCTGATAGCCGTTCAGGTCGTCGGTGCGCGGATAGCCGGCCTGCACGCCCGCATCGACCATCGCCTCGAACAGCGGGTTCACGCCCGGTTTGCTGGTCGTGACCGACACGGGGCCGTCGCCGCCGTGATAGTCGTTCGGGCCGACGTCGCGCGTTTCGGCCTTCTTGAAGTACGGCAGGCAGTCGAGATACGTCCAGTTCTCGAGCCCCTTGTGCGTCGACCAGTTGTCGTAGTCGAGCGCGTTGCCGCGGATGTAGCACATCCCGTTGATCAGCGACGAGCCGCCGAGCCCCTTGCCGCGGCCGCATTCCATCCGGCGGTTGTCCATGTGCGGCTCGGGGTCGGTCTCGTAGGCCCAGTTGTAGCGACGGCCCTGCAGCGGATAGGCGAGTGCCGCCGGCATCTGCGTACGGAAGTCGAAGCGGTAGTCGGGGCCGCCCGCTTCGAGCAGCAGCACCGTGACGTTCGGATCTTCCGTCAGGCGCGTCGCGAGCACGTTGCCCGCGGAACCGGCACCGCAGATGATGTAGTCGTATTCGCGTGTCGTCATGACGGTCAGTCTCCTTTCGTGATCCTTAAAACACCGGGTTGTAGCGGCCGAGCTCGACCTGCACCGACTTGATTCGAGTGTAGTGCTCGAGCGTCGTGATGCCGTTCTCGCGTCCGACACCGGATTGCTTGTATCCGCCAACCGGCATCTCGGCCGCCGATTCGCCCCACGTGTTGATCCAGCAGATGCCGGCTTCGAGGCGGTGGATCGTGCGATGCGCGCGCGACAGGTTCTCGGTCACGACACCGGCCGCGAGTCCGTAGTGCGTGTCGTTCGCGCGTGCAATCACTTCGTCTTCCGATTCGAAATGGAGGATGCTCATCACCGGCCCGAAAATCTCTTCGCGGACGATCTTCATGTCGTCGCGGCAGTCGCCGAACACGGTCGGCGCGACGTACTGGCCGCTGCCGAAGTGGCCGTCGGTCAGGCGCGTGCCGCCCGCGAGCAGCTTCGCGCCTTCGGCCTTGCCGCTCTCGATGAAGCCGAGCACCTTGTCGAGCTGCGCGGCCGACACGAGCGGGCCGAAGTTGGTGTCGGCATCGGTCGGCTTGCCGACGCGGATGCGCTTCACGCGTTCGAGCACCTTCTGCGTGAACGTGTCCTTGACCGAGCGGTGCACGAACACGCGCGTGCCGTTGGTGCAGACCTGGCCCGAGCTGAAGAAGTTGGCGGTGACCGCGATGTCGGCGGCGCGGTCGAGGTCGGCATCCTCGAACACGATCAGCGGCGACTTGCCGCCGAGCTCCATCGTCACTTCCTTCAGCGACGATGCGCCGGCGAGCGACATCACTTTCTTGCCGGTCTCGACGCCGCCGGTGAACGACACCTTCGCGATGTCCGGATGGCCCGTCAGCAGCGCGCCGACCGAACCGTCACCCTGCACGACGTTGAACACGCCGGCCGGCACGCCGGCTTCCGTATAGATTTCCGCGAGCTTCAGCGCGGTGAGCGGCGTGACTTCGCTCGGCTTGAACACCATCGCGTTGCCGGCCGCGAGCGCGGGCGCCGTCTTCCAGCACGCGATCTGGATCGGGTAGTTCCATGCACCGATGCCCGCGCACACGCCGAGCGGCTCGCGGCGCGTATACACGAACGACTCGGCGCGCAGCGGCACCTGCAGCCCCTCGATCGCGGTCGCGAGGCCCGCGTAGTATTCGATCACGTCCGCGCCCGTGACGATGTCGACCGCGAGCGTCTCGCCGATCGGCTTGCCGGTGTCGCGCGTCTCGATCGCCGCGAGTTCGTCGTTGCGTTCGCGCAGCAGATCGACCGCGCGGCGCAGGATGCGCGAGCGCTGCATCGCGGTCATCGCGGCCCATTCGCGCTGGCCTTCCCGTGCCGATGCGACCGCGCGGTCGACGTCGGCCGCGCTCGCCTGCTGCACCTGCGCGAGCAGTTCGCCGTTGGCGGGATCGAAGGTGTCGAAAGTCTTGCCGCTGGTGGCGTCGACGTAACCGCCGCCGATGTAGAGGCGCTGCAAACCGTATACGGACATGAGGATCTCCTTGAGGGCGACTGCGTGACGCGTCAGTCTGACGCGAGGAGCAGGTCGATGTAATCGTGGGCGAGCTTCAGTGCAGCCCGTGTGTCGATCGGGCCGCCGGCGAGCGCACCGCGCAGCCAGAGGCCGTCGATCAGCGCGGCGAGGCCGCTGGCGGCTTCCCGTGCCTTCGCGCGCGGCAACGCCTTGGCGAATTCCGCGCACAGGTTCGAATGGAGGCGCCGCGTGTTGACGTGCTGCAGGCGCTTGAGCATCGCGTCGTGCATGCTCTGCGACCAGAACGCGAGCCAGGTCTTCATCACGGGTGCGCTGACCTGCGTGTCGTCGAAGTTCGCGGCGACGATCGCGCGCAGCCGGGACCGCGGGTCCTTGCGTGCCGCGATGCGGCGGCGCGTGGTGGCCGCCCACAGATCGCGCAGCACGTGCCGCATCGTGGCTTCGAGCAGGCCGTCCTTGTCGCCGAAGTAATGGCTGACGATGCCCGTCGAGATGTTCGCGCGCTGCGCGACCGATGCGAGCGTCGTGCCGGGGAGGCCGGCCTCGTCGATCGAGCGCAGCGTCGCGTCGATCAACTGCGCGCGACGAATCTCCCGCATTCCGACTTTTGGCATTGCGAACCCCTTCGCCCGGACGGGCCGTTCCTGGAAGTCGACAGCTTAGCGGTTTTTTATTGACCGTTCAATCAACAAAAAAACAGGGTCCGACGTCGAATCGGTAGATCGGCTGGGGGATCAGATGCTGCCGCACGCGATTGTGCAGGTGCGGAAAAACGCGTCGAAAGAAGGTTAAATAATTTGAAGTTTGTTTAAAACGATTTCCGAAAAGACGGCGCAATAGTTGCGAAAGGTCATTTAATCGATTTATTACACGTCGAAAGAATGTCGAGCTATGTGAGATTTTAGGAAATTCAGAAATTCTGGTCTCGTGTTCCGTCACGGGCAATTTCCAGGAATTCGTTTCAATCAGTCGATTGAAGTTATATAAAGAATTGAAATTAAAGGAAATTGTGTGGATGATCGAGTGCTTGTCGGCTCGACAGCAAACGATTGCGGTCAACGCGGGATCGAGTCCTTCTACCATAAAAATTGCCAAAAATATTTGAATCTGGCGTATTTCCAGATGGAGTAGAGGGGATCGTTGGAATGACTTGAGTAAGTAATATTGCCCGTATTAGTATGGCGCCGAACCATAAGGAATGAATCGGCGCCGCGGGTTTTTCCCGCGGTGCGTCGGCAATGGGTGCGGCCAACGACCGCGACGGGGCCGGCGCCCGCCATTGCGCACCTGCAGCATGCCGCGACGCCGAGACGCCGCATCCACCGGAGAACGACGATGCCGACCGAAAAATACGTGGTCCCGCTACCGAATGGTCTGAAGGTCTACGTCGAACGGAACGTGTTCGATCCGTCGTTCGACACGGCGATGCTCGTCAACGGCGCGCTCGCGACGACCGCCTCGTTCGGGCAGACCGTCCAGTATCTCGGCGAGCGGATGAACACGATCTGCTTCGACCTGCCGTATGCGGGGCAGTCGCGCCAGCACAACCCCGGCTGCTTCATTCTGACCAAGGACGACGAGGCCGCGATCCTCCAGTATCTGGTCGAGCGCTTCGCGCCGGCGTTCCTCGTATCGGTGTCGTGGGGCGGTGTCGCGTCGCTGTTCGCGCTCGCGCGCGGCTGCCCGAGCGTGCGGCGCGCGGCGATCTGCTCGTTCTCGCCGTTCCTGAACGACGCGATGGTCGACTACGTGACGCGCGCCCGCGACCACATCGCGGCCGGCGAGAACCTGAAGGCCGCGCAGCTGCTGAACGATACGGTCGGCCGCTACCTGCCGCGCATCATGAAGCTCTACAACTACCGCTATCTGACGCGCTTGCCGCGCGACGAGCAGGACCAGGTCGCGTTCCACGTCGACCAGATCCTGTCGCTGCAGCCGGAGCGCTACCTGAGCGAGTTTTCGAACATCGGCTGCGAGTTGCTGTTCCTGAACGGCGAGCGCGACGAATACACGACGCCGGCCGATGTCCGCCAGCTCGCCGCGCACGTGCCGCGCGCGCGCTTCGCGACGGTTCCCGACGCCGGTCATTTCCTCGACATCGAAGGCCGCGCGCAGCGCGAAACCACGCGCGCGGCGCTGCTCGACTTCTTCTGCGATACGCCGCCCGTCGCAGCGGGCATCGCGCTCGGCGCCGCACACGCATGCGTGTCCGCGCCGATGCCGGCGCTGTCGTCATGACGCAGCACGTCGCGCACCGGGCACACCGGGCGCATCCGAATTTTCTTTCACACGAGGCAGGCCAGCCGTGAATATCGTTCAGACCATCGCCATCGTCGTTCCCTGGGCCGCGTGGCTCGCCTACTGGATCGCGACGTCGCAGGCCGTGAAGACGACCGTGCGCAAGGAGGCGTCGCGCTCGCGCACGCTGCAGTCGATTCCGCTGATCGTCGGCGGCGCGTTGATCATCCTGCCCGATCCGTCGTGGCAGGCACTCGTGCCCGACTGGCAGCGCTTCGGCCTGCAGGCGCAATGCGGGCTCGCGGTGCTCGTCGCGGGGCTGCTGTTCTCCGTATGGGCGCGACTGCATCTCGGCACGAACTGGAGCGTGTCGGTCACACTGAAGGAAGACCATGAACTCGTCCGCACCGGGCCGTATGCGCTCGTGCGTCACCCGATCTATACGGGCTGCCTGATCGCACTCGTCGGCGCCGCGCTGATCGGCGGCGAATGGCGCGGCGCGCTTGGCGTCGCGCTCGTGTTCGCGTCGCTCGCGTACAAGGTGCGCGTCGAGGAGAGCTGGCTGACCGGGTATTTCGGGCCGGCGTACGCGCAATACCGCCGCGAGGTCGCGGCGCTGATCCCCGGCTTCTATTGACCCCGCGAGGCGCGCGATGGCGAAGGTGATCGTGACCGCGATCGGGTCGGCGGGCGACGTGCATCCGCTGCTCGGCGTCGCGCGTGCGCTCGCGCTGCGCGGCCACGACGTCGTGTTCTGCACGCACGCGCCGTTCGAGGCGATCGTGCGCCGTTGCGGGTTCGCGTTCGTGCCGATCGGCACCGCGGCCGAATACGAGGCCGCGATGGAGAACCCCGCGCTGTGGGATCCGCGCACGTCGTTTCGCACGCTGTGGCAGGTGATCGCGCCGACGCTGCGCCCGCACTACGACGCGCTGCGCGCACTGACTGATGGCGATACGGTACTCGTCGGCACGCTGTGGGCATTCTCCGCGCGCTTCATGCAGGAACTGCACGGCACGCCGTACGTATCGGTGCAGGTGTCGCCGTCGACGCTGCTGTCCGCGCATGCGCCGCCGACGCACCCGCGCCTGACGATTCCCGCACGCTGGCCGCTGCCGGTGAAGGCGGCGCTGATGACGCTGATCGAGCGCCAGGTGCTCGATCGCACCTGCGGCCCCGCGCTCAACGCGGTGCGCCGCGAGTTCGGGCTCGCGCCCGCGCGACGCGTGCTGGGCCGCTGGCTGCATTCGACCGACGGCGTGCTGTGCCTGTTTCCCGGCTGGTTCGCGCCGCCGCAGCCGGACTGGCCGTCGAATCACCAGCAAAGCGGTTTCCCGTTGTTCAACGATATTGCGACACCCGACGAAGATGTGGCACTCGATGCGTATCTCGCGGCCGGTGAACCCCCGGTCGTGTTCACGGCCGGTTCGACACGCGTCGATCATGCGGCCTATGCGCGCGCGGTGGCGGATGCGCTGCGCGCGAACGGCGCGCGCGGGATCCTGCTGAGCCCGCACGATGCGGCGCCGGACGGCGATCGGCTGCTCGTGCGCCGTTTCGTGCCGATGCGCAAGCTGCTGCCGCGTTGCCGCGCGCTCGTGCATCACGGCGGGATCGGCACGGCGGCGCTCGCGTTCGAAGCGGGAATTCCGCAGGTCGTGACACCGTTCGCGCACGACCAGTTCGACAACGCGCAGCGGGTCGCCGTGAGCGGCTGCGGCGTGCGCGTCGACGGCCCGATCGACGGCGCGCGTCTTGGCGTGGCGCTCGCGCGCGTGCTCGGTGAACCCGCGTTTGCGGCGCACGCTGCGCGTATCCGCGCAGCGCTGGCGGCCGAGCAGGACGGCTGCGAAGCCGCCGCCGATTTCATCGAACGGTTCGCGCCGACGCGCGGGTGGGCGGCCACACGGCCCGTAGTCGCGGCGGCCGGCGCATGAGTACCGCACCGCCGCTTCGCGACGGGCCCGCCGTGCCGTCCGCGTTCGACGTGCCGGCCGCTGCGCCGGCCGCGCCGCCGGTGCGCGGCGCCCGGCTCGCGCTGCTGACGTTCGCGCTGTCGCTCGCGACCTTCATCGAAGTGCTCGACTCGACCGTCACCAACGTCGCGGTGCCCGCGATCTCGGGCAGTCTCGGCGTCTCGAACAGCCAGGGTACGTGGGTGATCAGCTCGTATTCGGTCGCGGCCGCGATCGCGGTGCCGCTGACCGGCTGGCTCGCGCGGCGCGTCGGCGAACTGCGGCTGTTCGTCGGCGCGGTGCTGCTGTTCACGCTGACGTCGCTGCTGTGCGGCCTCGCGCGCGACCTGCACGTGCTGGTGGTCTGCCGCGCGCTGCAGGGGCTGTGCTCGGGGCCGATGGTGCCGCTGTCGCAGACGATCCTGCTGCGCACGTTCCCGCCGGACAAGCGCACCGTCGCGCTCGCGCTATGGGCGATGACGGTGCTGCTCGCGCCGATCTTCGGGCCGGTGGTCGGCGGCTGGATCGTCGACAGCTTCTCGTGGCCGTGGATCTTCCTGATCAATTTGCCGATCGGGCTGTTCTCGTTCGCGGTCTGCACCGCGATGCTGCGCCCCGACGCGCAGCGTGGTGCGGCCGGCCCGATCGACGTGCCGGGCATCGTGCTGCTCGTGATCGGCGTCGGCTCGCTGCAGGCGATGCTCGATCTCGGCCACGACAAGGGCTGGTTCGATTCGCCGCTGATCGTCACGCTCGCGGTGGTCGCGGGGCTCGCGATCGTGTCGCTGCTGATCTGGGAGGCGGGCGAGGCCCATCCGGTCGTCGACTTGAGCCTGTTTCGCGATCGCACGTTCTCGTTCTGCGTGCTGATCATCTCGCTCGGGATGATGAGCTTCTCGGTGGTGGGTGTCGTGTTCCCGCTGTGGATGCAGGCGGTGATGGGCTACAACGCATTCCACGCGGGGCTCGCCACCGCGTCGCTCGGCGTGCTCGCGCTCGTGTTCTCGATTCTCGTCGGCCTGCACGCGCACCGTTTCGACGCGCGCGTGCTCGCGACCTTCGGCTTCCTCGTGTTCGCGACCGTGCTCGCATGGGATGCGCATTTCACGCTGAAGATGACGTTCGCGCAGATCGCGGCGCCCGGGCTCATCCAGGGAATCGGGCTGCCGTGTTTCTTCATTCCGCTGACCGCCGCGACGTTGTCGCGCATTCCGGACGACCGGCTCGCGGCGGCGTCGAGCCTGTCGAACTTCCTGCGCACGCTGTCCGCCGCGTTCGGCACCGCGATGAGCGTGACGCTGTGGGACAACCGTGCGACCTATCACTACGACGTCGTGTCGCAATCGGTCACGCACGCATCGGCGAACACGCAGCGCTTCGTGCACACGCTGAACGCGATGGGCGTGGACGGCGTGCGCGAGCTATCCACGCTGCACCAGGTCGTGATGCAGCAGGCGTACATGATGGCGACGGGCGACATGTTCTGGATGGCGAGCATGACCTGCCTCGTGCTCGCCGCGATGATGTGGCTCACGCGGCCGAAGCGCGGCGCGGCAGCTTCGTTCGGACATTGAGGAGAGCGGCATGACGACACTCGGCGCACTCGTGATCCTGTATCACCCGACCGACGCGCAGCTCGCGGCACTCGGCACGTGGCGGCACGCGTGCGACGCGCTGCTCGTCGTCGACAACACGCCGCAGCCCGATCCGCGCGCAAGCGAACTGTGCGCGCGCGACGGCATCGCGCTGCTGCATCACGGCAATCGCGGCGGCGTCGCGGGCGCGTACAACGCGGGGCTCGCGGCGCTGTTTCGCGACAACGTCGATGCGGTCGCGCTGTTCGACCAGGATTCGTCGGTGCCGGCCGGTTACTTTGCGACGATGCGCGACGCCTGCGAGGGGCTCGCGGGGCGCGCGTTCCTGGCCGGCCCGCGCATCTTCGACGAGAACGCGCGCAGCTTCCTGCCCGAGCTGGCGACCAACGGGATCGCGTTACGCCGGCTGCGCGTCGATCCCGATGCGCAAGTGCAGCGCTGTGCGTTCCTGATTTCGTCGGGCTGCGTCGTGTCGCGCGCCGCGTTCGACGTGCTCGGCCGCTTCGACGAGACGCTGTTCATCGATCACGTCGATACCGAATACAGCTTCCGCGCGCTCGCGCGCAACGTGCCGCTCTACGTCGTGCCGTCGCTGGTGCTGCCGCACCGGATCGGCGCGAAGCAGCGTCACGCGTTCGGCCCTTTCGAAATGACGTCGATGAATCACTCGTGGCAACGGCGCTACTACAGCGCCCGCAATGCGGTGCAGCTCGGGATGCAGTACGGGCTGCGCTTTCCGGTGGCGATCGTGCCGAACCTGCTGACCGTGTGGCAGGTCGTGCAGATTGCGCTCGTCGAGCGCGACAAGCGCGACAAGCTCGCCGGCATCCTGTTCGGAATCGCGGACGGCCTGTTCGGCCGGCTCGGTCCGCTCGAGCGCACGCGGCCGCGTCTGGCCGCACGTGCGCAGCGCGTCCAGCAGGGATGAGGGAAACGATGCGGCGTGTGAAAGAAAATGCGGCAGCGCTGGCGCGTGGCGTGAAGGGCGGTGCGTTGATCGGAGCCGCGGCGGCGGCGATGGCATTGGGCGGATGCGTGCCGACCGGCTTCCTGCCGTCGCTGTCGTTGCGTGCGCCGGCCGACGATGCGCTCGCGCATACGGCCGGCCCCGGCGTGAATGGTGCGTGGCCCGCACCCGACTGGGTGAAGCAACTGCAGGATCCGCAGCTTGACGCGCTGGTCGCCGAGGCATCGCAACACAATCCCGACCTGCAGGTTGCTCAGGCGCGCTTGCGGATCGCGCAGGCGCAGCTTCAGCAGTTCGATTCGTTGACGGGGCTGACGGGTACGGCCGGCGCAACGGTCAGCCGCGCGCGGATGCCGAAGCCGGGCGACGACGTCGCCAACGTGTCGGTCAGCGGCTATCGCGTGCCGGTCGAGATATTTGGCGATCCGAACGTATCGCCGTCGTCGGTGTTCGTCGGGCTCAACTACCAGCTCGACCTGTGGGGCAAGAACCGCGCGGCGACGAAGAGCCTGATGTCGCTGCGTGACGCGGCGCGGGTCGAGGCCGAGCAGGTGCGGCTCACGCTGGCGGTCGCGATCGTCACCGTGTACTGCCAGCTCGACCAGGCGTACGCGACGCAGGATCTGCTGCAGCAGAAGCTCAAGGTCAGTCAGCGTGTGACGACCGTGCTGCGCGAGCGTACCGCGCGCGGGCTCGACAACGCGTACGACGCGAGCGACGCATCGATCAAACGCAGCAAGCTGCTCGCGCAGATCGCGCTGAACGACGAGCAGATCAAGCTCGCGCAACTGCAGCTCGGCGTGCTGTCGGGCCGCGGCCCGGAGCGCGGGCTTGCGCTGCAGCGGCCGCGCGTCGGCGCATTGGCCGGCGGCGCGCTGCCCGCGCGGCTGCCGGCCGATCTGCTGGGCCGTCGGCCCGACATCGTCGCTGCGCGGCTGCGTGTCGAAGCCGCGTTCGCGAATGCCGATTCGACACGCGCGCAGTTCTATCCGGACGTGAATCTCGTCGCGCTCGGCGGCGTGTTCGCGCTGACGCCCGCGTCGCTGTTCTCGCGCGACGCGCTTGGCGGTTCCGTCGGCCCGGCGATCTCGCTGCCGGTGTTCGATCGCGGCCGGCTGAAGGCGAAGCTCGGCGCGGACGTCGCGCAGGCCGACGTCGCGATCGGGCTGTACAACAAGACCGTCGACGATGCGCTCGGTCAGGTCGCGCAGATCGTCACGTCTCTGCGTACGTCGCAGACGCTCGTCGCGCAGCAGCAGGACGCGGTCGCGGCCGCGCAAAAGATCGTGGAGATCGCGACTGACCGTCATCGGCGCGGCGTGCTGATGCAGAAAGACGTCGATGTCGCGGATCTCACGTTGATCGACGAGCGCGCACAGATGATCGCGCTGCTCGGCCGGCAGCGGACGCTGCGTGTCGGGTTGATCGGCGCGCTGGGCGGCGGGTTCGACGCGGGCGCGACGGTCGCGCAGGCGCCGACCGTGCATCGGGCGCGTGGCGGGGCGGCGAAGCGCGGCGCTTCGGTCGCCGCATCCGCAGCGCCCGCCGTGGCGTCTGCGACCGCCACGGCCGCACCGGCCGCCGCCGCGACCACGAGCCAGTCGGTGGCGGGGCCGTCGGCCGATGCGCGTGCGCGGAGCGTGGCCGTCCCGCAGGTCGTCGCAGCATCGAATGCGGCGGCCGCGCGACGCGACGACGCGCCACGCCCGCCGGCCGTCGGCGCGACGCCTCGCGGCGTCCCCGTTTCCGCGCGCACGGCGGCAGTGAATCCAGCGCCGGGTCCGTCGGCCATGCCGCCGATCCCCTTGTTCCAGCATGACCGCCTGATCGTTACGCAAAGCGACTGATGCACCACGACAACCTTCATAACGCCGCGCAGCCGGCTGCCCTGAACGATCCCGCACTCGACGCGCGCCGGGCGACGCGCCGCAAGCGCTTCACGCTGTTCTTCGCGGTCGTGCTGCTGGCCGCGCTCGTCTGGATCGCGTTCTGGCTGTTGCATGACCGCTATTACGAAGACACCGACGACGCGTACGTCGCGGGCAGCATCGTGCAGGTCGCGGCGCAGATTCCGGGCACCGTGACCGACGTGCTGGTCGCCGATACGCAGGCCGTGCGTGCCGGGCAGACGCTGGTGCGGCTCGACGACACCGAGGCGTCCGTCGCGTTCGCGCAGGCGAAGGCGCAGCTCGCGCAGGCCGTGCGGCAGGTCGCGAACGCGAAGATCTCGAACACGATGTACGTCGAAGCCGTGACCGCGCGCCAGGCCGACCTGTCGCTCGCGCAGCGCGCGCTCGCCGCGCGTTCGGGCGCGTCGGTCGAGATCGTCGCGCCGGAGGAGCTGGCGCGCGCGCGCGCGGCGGTCGCCGGTGCGCAGGCCAATCTCGCGGCCGCACAGGCGCAGCTCGATGCGGCGCGCGCGCTCGGCACCCGGTTGCCCGTCGACGAAAACCCGGCCGTCGTGCAGGCTACCGCGCAGTTCAAGCTCGCGTACCGGAACCTGAAGCGCACGACGATCGTCGCGCCGGTCGACGGCACGATCGGTCAACGTTCGGTGCAGGTCGGCCAGCAGGTCGGGCCCGGCGTGCCGCTGATGTCGATCGTGCAGCTCAGTCAGTTGTGGATCGAGGCCAATTTCAAGGAAGGGCAGATCCGCCACATGCGCATCGGGCAGCCGGTCGAGATCGTGTCGGATCTCTACGGCTCGCGCGTGACCTATCGCGGCCGCGTGCAGGGCTTCTCGGCCGGCACCGGCAGCGCGTTCTCGATGCTGCCCTCGCAGAACGCGGCCGGCAACTGGATCAAGGTCGTGCAACGCGTGCCGGTCGTGATCGCGATCGATCCTCGCGATCTGGCCGCGCATCCGCTGCGGGTCGGGCTGTCGATGCGTGCGACCGTCGATACGCGCAACCGCGACGGCCATGCGCTCGACAGCGAGCCGCCGACGCCGGCCGTCAGTACGCGCGTGCACGACGGGGTGGCGAGCGACGCGGAAGCGGCGGCCGCCGCGATCGTTCGCGAGAATCAGGGCGGGTAACGCGCGCCCGACCGACGGGGCGGGCCGATCGCGCCGATCGGCCGCGCTCACGCGTTTCGTGCCTGCCACGATCGCGCTCTCCGGCCGTTTTTTCCCTGACCCGACTTTCGTGTTTCCGCCATTTATGTCGGCACCGTTCAAACGCATGTCGCGTTTGAGACATCGGGGCCCCCACCTCCGGGACTACTCTCGAACAGCACGTTGCGTAGCGCCGCATCCGTTGGCGCGCGGCAGCGCCATCCAACGAGACATGGAGACAATACGATGAGCAGCAATCGAGGTGTCGTCTATCTTGGGCCGGGCAAGGTCGAAGTGCAGAAGATCGATTATCCGAAAATGGTCGATCCGACCGGCCGCGCGATCGGCCACGGTGTCATCCTGAAAGTGGTGAGCACGAACATCTGCGGCTCCGACCAGCACATGGTGCGCGGCCGCACGACCGCTCCGGTCGGCCTCGTGCTCGGTCACGAGATCACGGGCGAAGTGGTCGAGGTGGGCCCGGACGTCGAGACGCTGAAGATCGGTGATCTCGTGTCGGTGCCGTTCAACGTCGCATGCGGCCGCTGCGCGATGTGCAAGGACACGCATACGGGTGTGTGCTTGAACGTGAACCCGTCGCGTGCCGGCGGTGCTTACGGCTACGTCGACATGGGCGGCTGGATCGGCGGCCAGGCCGAGTACGTGCTCGTGCCGTACGCGGACTTCAACCTGCTGAAATTCCCCGACCGCGACCAGGCGATGGCGAAGATTCGCGATCTGACCTGCCTGTCCGACATTCTCCCGACCGGCTATCACGGCGCGGTGAGCGCGGGCGTGAAGCCGGGCTCGACGGTCTACATTGCGGGCGCGGGCCCGGTCGGCATGGCGGCGGCCGCGTCGGCGCGCCTGCTCGGCGCGGCGGTGACGATCGTCGGCGACATGAACGCGGAACGCCTCGCGCACGCGCGGGCGATGGGCTTCGAGACGGTCGACCTGTCGAAGGACGCGTCGCTCGGCGAGCAGATCGAGCAGATCCTCGGCGTGCCGGAGATCGATTGCGCGGTCGACTGCGTCGGCTTCGAGGCGCACGGCCACGGTTCGTCGGGCCATTCCGAGGAAGCGCCCGCGACGGTGCTGAACTCGCTGATGGAAATCACGCGGCCGGCCGGCGCGATCGGCATCCCGGGCCTGTACGTGACGGACGATCCGGGCGCGAAGGACAAGGCCGCGCAGCACGGCAGCCTGAGCATCCGCTTCGGCCTCGGCTGGGCGAAGTCGCACTCGTTCTTCACGGGCCAGACGCCGGTGCTCAAGTACAACCGCAACCTGATGCAGGCAATCCTTTTCGACCGTCTGCCGATCGCGAAGATCGTCAACGTCGAAGTGATCTCGCTCGACCAGGCGCCGGAAGGCTACAAGAAGTTCGACGGCGGCGCGCCGCGCAAATTCGTGATCGATCCGCACGGCTTGCTGGCGGCCTGACGCACGAACGACGGGCATGAAGCGGGCGGCACCGGAGACGGTGCCGCCCGTTTTTCGTTGCGGGCGTGGCTGCGGTCGCCGTGCGCCGCGCGCTCAATGCCCGCGATAGATCATCGCCGTTTCGGCCGCGCTCGCCATCGCTCGCCGGCCATGACGCGTATGCAGGGTCACGCGGCGTATCGCGTGCGCGTGTCGCGTCGCGGTGGCACCGCCTTTCCAGTCGGCGACGCGAATGCCGCCGCCGCGCGCGCTGTCCGGTCCGTGAACCGGCGGCGTGTGCCGCGCGAGCGTCGTCATCGGGCGTCCTGTCGCGTGTCGGGGCGTGCCCGCATTGCCGGGTTGAGCGGCCTTGGTCGACCGATCGGTGTCGGTGTCGACGTTGGCGTTGGCGAGCCGATCGATGTCGACTGCCGCGCGCTCGGCCGCATGAAATGCCGGGACGGGCGCGGGCGCGGGCCCGACCGGCAACGTCGGCGCATCACCCGCATGCAGACTGGCGTAAGCCGTCAGCGGGCGCGACGCGCCCGGTCCGTGACAGACGGGATTCGCCCGGCACGTCCGGTCATACGTCACATAGCCGCCGACCAGCATCACGAGGGTCAGGATGCTCAGCAGCGGTGCGCTTGACGCGCGCGGCCGCTGGAGCGCCGCGCTGCGCACCGCGGCCGCGACGCGCGACGACCACGTCGGGACGTGCTGCGCCTCGTGCGTGGGCGCGGCCTGCGCGGCGGGCACATCGTCGTTCGATCGGCGCAGCGGCGCGAACGGCCAACCCCCCAGTCCGCAGACGGGGCACTGCTCGCTGGCGCGGAACGCCATGAAGCCGCACTGCCGGCAGCGCTGGCTGACGGTGGCGCGCGGCTCGGCACGCAGGCTCAGTGCGCCGCGCAGCGTGTCGCGCGTGCGGACTTTCCGGTTGGGCAGGACTTGCATGATCGTTGCTACCTCGTCTGCTGTTGCCGCCCCGCGAGCCTTCCGATGGTCCGCATCGCGTCCTCGACGGCAGGGGTCCACGGTCGGCCATAGTTCAGCCGGACGTAGCGGTGAAAGGCGCCCGTCATCGAAAAGATCGGCCCGGGCGCGAGGCTGACCCCATTCTCCATCGCGTCGCCGAACAACTGCATCGCATTGACGTGCGGCGGCAATTCGATCCACAGGAAATAGCCGCCGCGCGGGGCATGCACCTCGGTGTCGGCCGGGAAATACGCGCGAACGGCCGCGAGCATCTGCGCCTGGTGGGCCGCGAGGTTGAGCCGGAGCCTGCGCAGGAAGCGGTCGTACGCGCCGTCGCGCAGATAGCTGGACACGGCCATCTGCGCGGGCACGTCGGCCGCCGGCGCGCTCGTGTTCTTCACCTGCCTGATCTGCTTCACGTAACGTCCGGCCGCGACCCAACCGACCCGGAAACCGGGGGCGAGACACTTCGAGAACGAACCGCAATGCAGCACGAGCCCTTTGTCGTCATACAGCTTCGCGGGGCGCGTGGGCGTCGGGTCGAAATGGAGTTCTCCGAACACGTCGTCCTCGATCAGCGGCACCTGGTGCGATGCGAGCAGTTCGATCAGCCCGCGCTTGCCCTCGTCGGGCAGCGTCGCGCCTGTCGGGTTGTGGAACGAGGTCATGAACCAGCACGCGCGCACCGGATGCGTGTCGAGCACGTCGGCGAGCGCGTCGAGGTCGAGGCCGGTGCGCGGGTCAACCGGAATCTCGATGGCCTTCAGATGCAGCCCCTGCACGGCTTGCAGCACCGCGGGGAAGGCAGGGCGTTCGATCGCGACGATGTCGCCAGGGCGCGTGAGCGCCTGCAGGCTCAGCGTCAGCGCTTCCGCCGCGCCGGTCGTGATGACGATTTCTTCCATCGGCAACGCCGCGCCCGCGTTCAGGTACCGCAACGCAATCTGGCGGCGCAACGCTTCGTTGCCTGGCGGCAGGCCGGCCAGCAGTGTCTCGCGGTCCATGTTGCGGGCGGCCGTCGCCGCATATCGCCACAGGCTGCTCATCGGAAACAGTGAGTAGCTGGCGAATGCGGAACCCAGCGGCACGATGTCGTCGCGTTTGAGCGAGTCGATCAGCTGGAACAGCGCATCGCCGCCGCCGGTGTGCGATGCAGCCGGTTTGCGCGGTGTGTCGTGACCCGCGCGCACACGCTTGTCATCGAAGTTCGCAACGAAATAACCGCTACGCGCGCGCGCGACGATCAAGCCCTCGCTTTCGAGCGCGTAGTACGCGCGAAACACGGTGGAGGGACTGACACGATAGGCGAGGCATGCGGCGCGCACGGTCGGGATGCGTGCGCCTGGCGGCAGGTCGCCGCGCCGGATCGAATCGGCAATCGTCTGTGCGAGCACCGCATATCGCTTCATGCCTGGCCTCCGGCCGATCACGGCCGTCGCTGAAAAAAGAGTAGCACGGCGTCCGCCGCGTTCAATCCCGCCCCCAATCGTTCATCGGCAGTTCGCTGATACGCACGTTTTCGACTGACTCTGAGCCTTTTCTTCAGACCAGCGAACCGGCATTCTTCGCAAGTCTCATTCCCGACGCGTGATCGATACGGTCTTCACGCTCCTCGACGGCGGATCCGTGACGACCGCGCACCGTGCGCGGGACCGGGTGCGCAGTGTCCTCACCTTACCCGGAAGCAATCAGCGTGAAATCGAAGTTCCTCGTCGCGGGCCTCGTTGGCGGCCTCGCGCTCAACCTGCTCGGCGGCACCGCTGAAGCGGCCTGCGTCAACAATCCCCCGACTCAATCCAACGCGTCGTTTCCCGCCGCACTGACCGGCAAGCTCGTCTATCACAGCTACGTCAAGTACGGCGACGGCACGAGCCAGCTGTTCCTGTACGACTTTTCGGCGCGCACGCTCACGCAGTTGAGCAAGAGCAGCTGGGGCATCACCGATCCGATGAACGGCGTGTTCAGCCCCGACGGCAAGTGGCTTGCGTTCATGGGCATCAGCAATGGCGCCTGGAACGTGTTCATGCTGCAGCTCGGCGCCGGCACGCCGCCGGTCAACCTGACGAACAGCACGGGCGCGACGCGCAACGAGGATCCGAAGTTCAGCGCCGACGGCAAGACGCTCGTGTTCAAGCAGAACGGCGACGTGAAGCAGGGCACGCTGTCGTACACGAGCGCGGGCCCGGTGCTTACGTCGGTCGTGAGCCTGACCAACGCACCGGCGGGCGCCGAATACTCGATGCCGTTCCTCGCGCCGGACGCGAGCGCCGTCTACTACGCGACGGGCACCGGCTCGAACATGGGGCTGATGAAGCGCACGATCGCGACCGGCACGACGGTGGTGTTCGATCATCCGGCCGGTCTGCAGACCTACTATCCGATCGTACGCGGCGACGGCATGGTGTTCTACGCGCGCTGGAAGGACACGGGCGGTGCCGACCAGATCTATGCGAAGACCGCGGATCCGGCGTCGACGCCGAACGCGCTGCCGATCAACGACTGCATGAGCAACAACTCCGATCCGGCGCCGGTGAGCGGCACGAACTATGTGTTCTTCTCGTCGACGACGGCGGGCGGCTATCAGCTCTATGTGGGCGACGTGACCACCGGCCAGCGCTGGAGCCTGTCGCAGTTCGGCGTGAATGCGGACACGACCAAGGCGAAGCTCGGCTCGAGCTACTACGGTGGCCCTGCCGCCGCGCAGCCGATGCTGCTGTCGCAAGGTCGTCCGGCTGCTGCGTCGGCGAGCTACAACGCATCGCTGACGGCGGACAAGGCGTTCGACGGCAACACGACGAGCACGCGCTGGGATTCGCCGGAAGGCGCGGGCGTCGATCCGCAATGGATCTCCGTCGATCTCGGCGCGGTGAAGAAGATCAGCAGCGTCGATCTCTACTGGGACGCGGGTGCGCTCGTCTACCAGATCCAGACGTCGACCGACAACGCGAACTGGACGACGGTCTACTCGACGAACAACGGCGTGGCGTACGGTCACGTCACGCTGCCGAACCTGAACGCGCAGGGCCGCTACGTGCGGATGCTCGGCACGAAGCGGGCGACGCAGTGGGGTTACTCGCTCGATGAAATGCAGGTGTGGGGATCGTAAGCACCAGCAAAAAGGCGGCCTTCGAGGCCGCCTTTTTTATCGCGCCACGCCCGCGTCACGCGTGAATCACATGAGCCGGAAACGCCGGTGCGGTCGCCGCCGCGCCGTGCGCGAGCGGTGCGACCTGCTTGCGGCGCTCGCGCGTTGGCGCAACGCCGAACGCGTCGCGATAGCTCTTGCTGAAGTGGCAGGCCGACTGGAAGCCGCACGCCATCGTGATGTGCATGATCGACATGTCGGTCTGCAGCAGCAACTCGCGCGCGCGGCGCAGCCGCAGCGTCAGGTAATAGTGCGTGGGCGTCATCCCGAGATGCTCGCGGAACAGGCGCTGCAGTTGGCGCTGCGACATGTTCGCGAGTCGTGCGAGTTCCTCGCGCGACAGCGGCTCCTCGATGTTGTTTTCCATCAGCGAGATCACTTCGAACAGTGACTTGTTCGCCGAGCCGAGCCGCGCGACGAGCGGCATCCGCTGTTGCGCGCTCGTGTCGCGCACGTGTTCGACGATGAACTGCTCGGCGATCTGCGTGACGCGCGCGGTGCCCACGCGCGCGGCGATCAGGTTCAGCATCATGTCGAGCGGCGCGACGCCGCCGGTGCACGTGATGCGGTCGCGGTCGACCACGAACAGTTCCTTCAGGAAGCGCGTGTCCGGAAACTCTTCCTTCAACGCCGACATGTTTTCCCAGTGAATCGCGCAGGCATAGCCCGCGAGCAGCCCCGACTTCGCGAGCGCATAGGTGCCCGTGCACAGGCTGCCGAGCGGTAGTCCCATGCGCGCGAAGCGGCGCAGCGTCGACAGATGGGCGGGCGTGGTCGCGCGTTGCACCTCGACACCGCCGCACACGAATACGATATCCGGCTGCCCCACGCATTCGGCCGGGCCCGTGTCGACCGTGAGGCCATTGCTCGCCGTAACCGGGCCGCCGTCCGGGCTGATGATCGACCAGCGATAGAGCGGCTGGCCGCTCAGGTAATTCGCCATCCGAAGCACCTCGATCGCATTGGTGAACGCGATCATCGTGAAGTTCGGTAAGGGCATGAACGCGAAGTGGGACAGCGACGCTGTGCGGTCGGGCGACATGGGGGGCGTTCCTTGAATCTCTAATAGCTTTTGGCCCGAGAGGCACGGATCGGGCTGCCGTATTGTGTGAGCGAGCGCAACAAGCGTGCCATACGGCTAAACCCTAGCTGCATACGTTGTATGGGTGGAAAGCGGATGCTGCACTGCACCGTAAGCGGGCTGCGCTGCACCCTTCACGCGCAGCTCAGGCACCGGCGAAGTGCCTGTCCGTGGATAAACCGCACGCGCCGGTTTGCCTGGTCATCGGAAAAAGCACGACCGGTCACTTGTACAAAACGGACGCGCATGGCGGAAAAGGCAAAGAACGCGTCTAAATTCATCAATCCGCCGAAAATCCGAACGACAAGAATAGAGCCGTCGGCAGCCTTGCACTGGATGCGCGGGAAACCCAGGTACGGCGGGCCTCGAGCTTCGGTTGCACGCCCATCATTCTTCGTCACGGACGCACTATGTCGAACACCCAGCCTTTCTTCTCGCAGCCCCTCGCCGAGCGCGATGCGCCGGTGCGCAGCGCCATCCTGAAGGAGCTCGAGCGCCAGCAGTCGCAAGTCGAGCTGATCGCGTCGGAAAACATCGTGTCGCGCGCGGTGCTCGAGGCGCAGGGTTCGGTGCTGACCAACAAGTATGCGGAAGGCTATCCGGGCAAGCGTTACTACGGCGGCTGCGAATTCGCGGACGAGGTGGAGGCGCTGGCGATCGAGCGCGTGAAGCAGATCTTCAACGCCGGCTACGCGAACGTGCAGCCGCACTCGGGCGCGCAGGCGAACGGGTCGGTGATGCTCGCGCTGGCGAAGCCGGGCGACACCGTGCTCGGCATGTCGCTGGACGCCGGCGGCCACCTGACGCACGGCGCCAAGCCGGCGCTGTCGGGCAAGTGGTTCAACGCCGTGCAATACGGCGTGAACCGCGACACGATGCGGATCGACTACGACCAGGTTGAAGAACTCGCGCACCAGCACAAGCCGAGCCTGATCATCGCCGGCTTCTCGGCGTACCCGCGCGCGCTGGACTTCGCGCGCTTCCGTGCGATCGCCGACAGCGTCGGCGCGAAGCTGATGGTCGACATGGCGCACATCGCGGGCGTGATCGCCGCCGGCCGCCATGCGAACCCGGTCGAGCATGCGCACGTCGTCACGTCGACCACGCACAAGACGCTGCGCGGCCCGCGCGGCGGCTTCGTGCTGACCAACGACGAAGAGATCGCGAAGAAGATCAACTCGGCCGTGTTCCCCGGCCTGCAAGGCGGCCCGCTGATGCACGTGATCGCCGGCAAGGCCGTCGCGTTCGGCGAAGTGCTGCACGCGGACTTCAAGACCTACATCGACAACGTGCTCGCGAACGCGCAGGCGCTTGGCGAAGTGCTGAAGGCGGGCGGCGTGGACCTCGTCACCGGCGGCACCGACAACCACCTGCTGCTGGTCGACCTGCGCCCGAAGGGCCTGAAGGGCGCGCCGGTCGAGCAGGCGCTGGAACGGGCAGGCATCACCTGCAACAAGAACGGCATTCCGTTCGACACCGAGAAGCCGACCGTCACGTCGGGCATCCGCCTCGGCACGCCGGCCGGCACGACGCGCGGCTTCGGCGTCGCGGAGTTCCGCGAGGTCGGCCGCCTGATTCTCGAAGTGTTCGACGCGCTGCGCGCGAACCCGGAAGGCGACCACGCGACCGAACAGCGCGTGCGCCGCGAAATTTTCGCGCTCTGCGAGCGCTTCCCGATTTACTGATCGACGACCCCCACAAAAGTAGAGACTTGAGCGAGAGGCAGATATGAGCACGCTGCATCAGGACAGCATCATCATCGACGGACTGAACATCTCGAAGTTCGAGAAGCCGGTGTTCGAGGACATGCGCAAGGGCGGCATCACGGCCGCGAACTGCACGGTATCGGTGTGGGAGAACTTCACCAAGACCGTCGACAACATCGGCGTGATGAAGAAGAAGATCCGCGACAACGGCGAACTGCTGACGCTGGTGCGCACGACCGACGACATCTTCCGCGCGAAGAAGGAAGGCAAGACGGGCATCATCCTCGGCTTCCAGAACGCGCACGCATTCGAGGACAACCTCGGCTACATCGAGGCGTTCGCCGACATGGGCGTGCGCGTCGTGCAGCTTTGCTACAACACGCAGAACCTGGTCGGCACGGGTTGCTACGAGCGTGACGGCGGCCTGTCCGACTTCGGCCGCGAAGTGATCACCGAGATGAACCGCGTCGGCATCATGGTCGACCTGTCGCATGTGGGCGGCAACACGTCGTCGGAAGCGATCGCGTTCTCGAAGAAGCCAGTGTGCTACTCGCACTGCCTGCCGTCGGGCCTGAAGGAACATCCGCGCAACAAGAGCGACGCACAGCTGAAGGAAATCGCCGACGCCGGCGGCTTCGTCGGCGTGACGATGTTCGCGCCGTTCCTGAAGCGCGGGATCGAGGCGAACATCGACGACTACATCGAGGCGATCGACTACGTCGTGAACCTGATCGGCGAAGACGCGGTCGGCATCGGCACGGACTTCACGCAGGATTTCGCGAAGGAATTCTTCGACATGCTGACGCACGACAAGGGCCGCTATCGCCAGCTGACGAACTTCGGCAAGGTGATCAACCCGGACGGCATCCGCACGATCGGCGAATTCCCGAACCTGACCGCGGCGATGGAACGCCACGGCTGGAAGGAGTCGCGCATCCGCAAGATCATGGGCGAGAACTGGGTGCGCGTGTTCAAGGACGTGTGGGGCGCGTAAGCGCCCGCCGACCCGAACCGCCGCCCGCGATTCAACACAAGAACAATCGGGACGTGCCCGCGCTCGCAGCGCGGGCACGCGGACGATGTCGTGCCTGCGCCAGAACCGCGCGGCCTTTTTTCCTCACGGAGTCACCACGATGCAACCGCAACTGCCGATCAACGTCGATCCCGATACCGGCGTCTGGACCACCGACGCACTGCCGATGCTGTACGTGCCGCGCCACTTCTTCACGAACAATCACGTCGCCGTCGAAGAAGCGCTCGGCGTCGAGGCGTATGCCGAGATCCTCTACAAGGCCGGCTACAAGTCCGCATACCACTGGTGCGACAAGGAAGCGAAGCTGCACGGGCTGACCGGCATGGCCGTGTTCGAGCACTACCTGAAGCGCCTGTCGCAACGCGGCTGGGGCCTGTTCTCGATCATCGAGGCCGATCCGGCCAGCGCGCGCGCGAAGATCGGGCTGCGCCACTCGTCGTTCGTGCTCCAGCAGCCGGGCAAGGAAGGCAAGCTCTGCTACATGTTCGCGGGCTGGTTCGCCGGCGCGATGGACTGGGTCAACGACACGACGCCGGAAGGCAAAGGCGCGCCGCGCGCGCAATCGAAGGAAGTGCAGTGTGCGGCCGAGCATCACGACCACTGCGTCTTCGAAGTGTCGCCGATCGCGCACTGATGCGCTGACATCACGACACAGCAACACAACAACACCCGCAACACGAGACATTCGAACGCCAGAGGTCGCCTGCGATGCGTTATCCCCACCTGTTCAAACCCATGCAGCTGAACCAGCTGACGCTGCGCAACCGGATCGTCAGCACCGCGCACGCGGAGGTGTATGCCGAGCCGGGCGGCCTGCCGGGCGACCGCTACATCCGCTATTACGAAGAGAAGGCGAAGGGTGGCGTCGGCCTCGCAATTTGCGGCGGTTCGAGCCCCGTGTCGATCGACAGCCCGCAGGGCTGGTGGAAGTCGGTGAACCTGTCGAACGACAAGATCATCGACCCGCTCACGCGCCTGGCCGACACGATGCACAAGCACGGCGCGAAGATCATGATCCAGGCGACGCACATGGGCCGCCGCTCGTCGTTCCATGGCGAGCACTGGCCGCATCTGATGTCGCCGTCGGGCGTGCGCGAGCCGGTGCACCGCGGCAATGCGAAGATCATCGAGATCGAGGAAATCCGCCGCATCATCGGCGACTTCGCGGCGGCCGCGAAGCGCGTGAAGGCCGCCGGCATGGACGGCATCGAGATCTCCGCCGCTCACCAGCACCTGATCGACCAGTTCTGGAGCAAGCGTTCGAACCATCGCACCGACGAATGGGGCGGCAGCCTCGAAAACCGTCTGCGTTTCGGCATCGAGGTGCTGACGGCCGTGCGCGAAGCGGTCGGCAAGGACTTCTGCGTCGGCCTGCGGATGTGCGGCGACGAATTCCACGAGGACGGTCTCGATCACGAGGCACTGAAGGAAATCGCGCAGGCGATGTCGGAGACGGGCCTGATCGACTACCTGAGCGTGGTCGGGTCGGGCGGCGACACGCACAACACGATCGCCAACTGCATGCCGCCGATGGCGCTGCCGCCGGAGCCGTTCGTGCACCTCGCGGCCGGCATCAAGTCGGTGGTGAAGATTCCCGTGATGCACGCGCAGAGCATCCGTGACGCAGGCCAGGCCGAGCGCCTGCTCGCGAACGGCATGATCGACCTGGTCGGCATGACGCGCGCGCAGATCGCCGATCCGCACATGGTGATCAAGATCCGCGACGGCCGGGAAGACGAAATCAAGCAGTGCGTCGGCGCGAACTACTGCATCGATCGCCAGTACAACGGCCTCGACGTGCTCTGCATCCAGAACGCCGCGACGTCGCGCGAAGCGACGATGCCGCACATCATCGAGAAGTCGCGCGGCCCGAAGCGCAAGGTGGTGGTGGTCGGCGCGGGCCCCGCGGGGCTCGAGGCCGCACGCGTCGCGAAGCTGCGCGGCCACGACGTGGTGCTGTTCGAGAAGAACGCCGAAGTGGGCGGCCAGGTGATGATCGCGGCGAAGGCGCCGCAGCGCGAACAGATGTCCGGGATCATCCGCTGGTTCGACATGGAAACCAAGCGCCTGGGCGTCGATCGCCGCCTGGGCGTCGCCGCCGACGAGAAGATGATCATGGCCGAGAAGCCGGACATCGTCGTGCTCGCGACCGGCGGTTCGAGCTTCACGTGGCAGGTGCCGGCCTGGGGCGTGGCCGAAGGGCTGGCCGTCAGCTCGTGGGACATCCTGACCGGCAAGGTCGAGCCGAAGCAGAACGTGCTGCTGTTCGACGGCGTGAGCACCCATGCGGGCGCCGGCGTGGCCGACTTCATGGCGAGCCGCGGCTCGAAGGTCGAGGTCGTGACCCCCGACGTGAAGGTGGCCGACGATTGCGGCGGTACGACGTTCCCGATCTTCTATCGCCGCCTGTATGCGCTCGGCGTGATCCCGACGCCGAACACGATGCTCGATCGCGTGTACGAGGAAAACGGCAAGATGATCGCCGTGCTGCGCAACGAATACACCGAGGAACTGGAAGAGCGCGCGGTCGACCAGGTGGTGATCGAGAACGGTTCGTCGCCGAATGACGAGCTGTACTGGAAGCTCAAGCCGGAGTCGGTGAACCGCGGCCAGATCGATCCGCACACGCTGTTCGCGGCCGAGCCGCAGCCGTGCCTGTCGGAAGAACTGGGCAACGGCCGCTTCCTGCTGTTCCGTGTCGGCGACTGCATCTCGATGCACAACGTCCACGGTGCGATCTACGACTCGCTGCGTCTCGTCAAGGATTTCTAAAGATGAATCCGGCTTTCCTCATTACCGCACTGCTGTGGCTGTCGGTGGCGGGGCTCGCGTTCGCGGTCGCGAAGCGCTCGTCCTACTGGCGTCTCGGGCGCGCGACGGCGCCCGGCTCGTTCGGCGTCGCGAACCTGTTCGCGATCCCGAAGCGCTATTTCGTCGACCTGCACCACGTGGTTGCCCGCGATCCGTACATCGCGAAGACCCACGTCGCGACCGCCGGCGGCGCGATCGCCGCGCTCGCGCTGGTGTTCGTCAACTACGGCCTGGCGATCTACTCGCCGTGGCTCGACAAGCTGATCTTCCTCGCGGCGCTCGCGATGCTCGTCGGCGTGGTGTTTGTCTGGCGCCGCCGCGCGGCGAAGGACGTGCCCGCCCGTCTGTCGCGCGGCCCGTGGAACGCGCTGCCCTGGCTGCTCGGCTCGTTCGCGCTCGGCCTCGTGCTGTTCATGGTCGTGCCGGCCGGCGCGATGTCGGGTGCGTTCGCGGTGCTCTGCGCGCTGCTGATCGGCGTCGGCGCATTCACGATGACCGTCGGCGCCGCGAAGGGCGGCCCGATGAAGCATGCGATCGCCGGCCTGCTGCACCTCGCATTCCACCCGCGCCAGGAACGTTTCGCGGCCACCCGTGAATCGTTCACGGGCAACGGCACGGCCACGCCGCCGACCGCGCTGAAGCTGCCGGACATCGAGCACGACGAGTATGGCGTCGCGAAGCCGGTCGAATTCCGCTGGAACCAGCTGCTGAGCTTCGACGCGTGCGTGCAGTGCGGCAAGTGCGAGGCCGCGTGCCCCGCGTTCGCATCGGGCCAGCCGCTGAACCCGAAGAAACTGATCCAGGATCTCGTCGTCGGCATGGCGGGCGGCACCGATGCCGCGTACGCCGGCAGCCCGACGCCGGGCCTCGCGGTCGGCCAGCATCGCGGCGAGCCGAACGGCCCGATCGTGTCCGGCTTGATCGAGGAGCAGACGCTCTGGTCGTGCACGACCTGCCGTGCCTGCGTGCAGGAGTGCCCGATGCTGATCGAGCACGTCGACGCGATCGTCGACATGCGCCGCAACCGCACCCTGGTGCACGGCACGGTGCCGGGCAAGGGCCAGGAAGTGCTCGCGAACCTGCGCGAGACCGGCACGATGGGCGGCTACGACACGGCTGCACGTTACGACTGGTCGGTCGACCTGAACGCCCCCGTCGCGCAACCCGGCAAGCCGGTCGACGTGCTGTTCGTCGCCGGTGAAGGTGCGTTCGACATGCGTTACCAGCGTACGCTGCGCGCCTTCGTGAAGGTGCTGAACAAGGCGGGCGTCGACTACGCGGTGCTCGGCGGGACCGAGACCGACACCGGCGACGTCGCACGTCGCCTCGGCGACGAAGCGACGTTCCAGCAGATGGCGAAGCGCCTGATCGGCACCCTCGGCTCGCTGTCGTACAAGCAGATCGTGACGGCCGACCCGCACGTGATGCACAGCCTGCGCAACGAATACCGCGCGCTCGGGCTGCGCGTGACGGTCAAGCATCACACGACTTACCTCGCGGAGCTGGCCGACAGCGGCAAGATCGCGCCGAAGGCCGTCGAGGCGCTGCGCGAGAAGCGCACCACGTATCACGACCCGTGCTACCTCGGCCGCTACAACGGCGAGACGGAATCGCCGCGCAAGCTGCTGAAGACGATCGGCATCCAGGTCGTCGAGATGGAGCGCAACGGCATGCGCGGCCGCTGCTGCGGCGGTGGCGGCGGTGCGCCGCTGACCGACATCCCGGGCAAGCAGCGTATTCCCGACATCCGCATCGCCGACGCGCGCGCCATTGGCGCGGACGTGGTCGCGGTCGGATGCCCGAACTGCACGGCGATGCTCGAAGGCGTCGTGGGCCCGCGCCCCGACGTGCTCGACGTGGCCGAACTCGTTGCCGCCTCGCTGGAGTGAATCGATGAACACGATCAAACGAATCGATCCGCGCCGGCCGTTCATCATCACGGCCGCGGGCCTGAAGCGCATCACGCTGGGCGAGGAAGGCAGCGCCGACGCGAGCGCCACGCAGTGGTCCGCGCACGGTCACGGCGCCGCGGCCGCGAAGCCGCGCCGCCCGGTGCAGGACCCGAAGCACGTGATGCTGGTGGTGGCGCACACCGAGCGCGGCGCGCTCGACGATCACGCGCGGCAGGCGCTCGCCGCCGCCGCGGTGCTCGCCGACGCGCAGACGGAAGTCGCGCTGCTGGCGTTCGGTGAACTGAAGGATGACGCAGCGGAGCTCGGCGTCGACAAGCTGATCGAGCTGGCCGACTTCGACCGTCGCGCCTTTGCGCCCGAAAGCGAATTGCAAGCGTTGCAGGCCTGCGCCGCGGCGCTCGCGCCGAAGCACGTGTTCGTGCCCGACAACGCGACCGGCGACGGCGATCTGGGCCGGCGTTACGCGGCGGCCGCCGGCGCGAGCGTCGCGACCCACGTGGTCGAGATCGACGCGAAGCACGTCGGCGCGTATGCGCAGGCCGGCCGTGCGTTCGCGACGCGCGGCTTGCCCGACGTGATCCTGCTGGCGCAGAACGCGGTCGAAGCAAAACTGCCGTTCGTCGGTGCCGGCGAGCGCCTGGCCGCCGACTTCATCCGCCCGGCCGGCGACGCGGCGCAACCGTACCGCGATCTCGGCCTCGAGGAAATCGACGCGGCGCAGGTCGCGCTGGAGGAAGCCGACTTCATCGTGTCGGCCGGCAACGGCGTGTCCGACATCGGCGCGTTCGAGCGGCTCGCCGGCGCGTTCGGCGCGGCGATCGGCGCGAGCCGCGTCGCGGTCGACAACGGTCACTTCACGCGCGACAAGCAGGTGGGCGCGACCGGCAAGACGGTCGAGGCCAGCGTGTACATCGCGTTCGGCATCTCGGGCGCGGTGCAGCACTTGCAGGGGATCAAGGACTGCCGCCACGTGATCGCGGTCAACCTCGACGGCAGCGCGCCGATCGCGAAGCGCGCGAATCTGACGGTGGTGGGCGACGCGCAGGCGACGATCGCCGCGCTGATCGAACAGGTGCAGGCCGCGCGCGCGTCGCGCGGACAATCGCCGGCCGCGGTCGGCGCCCGTGAATCCGAAGGAGTCGCAGCATGAACGCCCCCCGCCAGTTGCAACGCATCGCGGTGCTCGTCTCCGTGGGCCGGCACCCGGTCAGCGGCACCGCGCGCTACAGCCGCAACGACGCGGCCGCGCTCGAGGTCGGCCGTCAGCTCGCGGAGCGGCATCGCGCGCAGCTCGACGTGCTCCATGCGGGAGACCCCGCGAATGAAGCGCTTGCTGAATACCTCGCGCTCGGTGCGCGGCAGGTCGAGGTGCTGGCCTGTCACGACGGCGACGATGCCGCGCGTGCGCTCGCCGCGCGCGTCGAAGGCTATGACCTCGTGCTGACCGGCACCCGCGCCGAGGGCGCGTACGACACCGGGATGCTGCCGTATCGCGTCGCCGCGACGCTCGGCTATCCGCTCGTCGGCGCGGCCGTCGACGTGACGGTCGACGGCGGCCGCGCGGCGGTCCGGCAATTCTTGCCGAAAGGGTTGCGGCGGCGCGTCGATGCGGCGCTGCCTGCCGTCGTTGCGGTCCACCCGCTCGCCAACGTGGCGCCGCGCTACGCGTATGCACGGCTGCGGGCCGGGGCGATCCGCCCGGCACTGACGTCGACCGGCGCGGATGCCGATGCCAGCGCGTGGAAGGTGGGTCCGATCGAGCGTAAACCCGTAAAGCTGGTCGCCGCCGAGAAGCGCTCCGGGCATGCCCGGATGCTGTCGGCGACGACGACGGAAAGCCGCGGCGGCAACGTCGTAAATGAAGGGAGTTCAGTCGAAAAAGCACAAGTGATCCTCGCGTATTTGCGCGAGCATCAGCTCATCGACTACTGATTTTGATGCCTGTCGGCAACCACACTGGGACGCAAGGAATCCGGAGCAAACGATGAAAGTATCGGCAGACATTCGTGCACTGATCGAGCGACGCAAGGAAGGTTACAGCCTCGAGGCGCCGTTCTATACGAGCGAGGAAATCTTCGCCCTCGACATGGAGGCGATTTTCCGCCAGCACTGGATCCAGGTCGCGGTCGAACCGGACATTCCCGAGCCGGGCGACTACCTGACCGTGCAACTGGGCAGCGACTCGATCCTGATCGTGCGCGACGACGACATGGAAATCCGCGCGTTCCACAACGTGTGCCGCCACCGCGGCGCGCGCCTGTGCAACGAGGATAAGGGCTCGGTCGGCAACATCGTGTGCCCGTACCACAGCTGGACCTACAACCTGACGGGCCAGCTGATGTTCGCCGAGCACATGGGCGAGCAGTTCGATCGCTGCAAGCACAGCCTGAAGTCGGTGCACGTGCAGAACCTCGCGGGGCTGATCTTCATCTGCCTCGCCGAGGAGCCGCCGGTCGATTTCGCGCAGCTGCGCGCCGAGATGGAGCCGTATCTGCTGCCGCACGATCTGCCGAACACGAAGATCGCCGCACAGATCGACATCATCGAGGAAGGCAACTGGAAGCTCACGATGGAGAATAACCGCGAGTGCTATCACTGCGTCGCGAACCATCCCGAGCTGACGATCTCGCTGTACGAATACGGCTTCGGCTACCAGCGCTCCGACGCGAACGCCGAAGGCATGGACGCATTCGCGGAAACCTGCGTGCGCCGTGGCAAGGAGTGGGCCGAGATGGGCCTGCCGTCCGCCGAAATCGAAAAGCTGCTCGACGTGACGGGCTTCCGTACGCAGCGCCTGCCGCTCGACCGGAGCGGCGAATCGCAAACGCTCGACGCGAAGGTCGCGTCGAAGAAGCTGCTCGGCAAGTTCGAACAGGCCGACCTCGGTGGCCTGTCGTTCTGGACGCAGCCGAACTCGTGGCACCACTTCATGAGCGATCACATCGTGACGTTCTCGGTGATTCCGCTGTCGGCCGGCAAGACGCTCGTGCGTACCAAGTGGCTCGTGCACAAGGATGCGAAGGAAGGCATCGACTACGACGTGAAGAACCTGACGGCCGTGTGGAACGCGACCAACGACCAGGATCGCGCGCTCGTCGAGTTCTCGCAGCGCGGCGCGACCAGCAGCGCGTACGAGCCGGGCCCGTATTCGCCGTACACGGAAGGTCTCGTCGAAAAATTCTCGGCCTGGTACATCGGCCGGCTCGCCGAAAAGACCGGCGCGTAGTAGTCAGCGGAACAGCAAGCGGAGTTACACATGATGCGAGATGCGGCCAATTTCGAGCCGGCGGACAGCCGGGTTACACACCCGGCGTTCTGGAACGCGCTCCCCGAGCGCTGGACGAGCGACGTCGAGGAAACGCTGGTGTGCTGCCACGTGCGGCAGGAAACCCACGACGTGAAGAGCTTCTTCTTCCGTTCGCCGCAGGGCCGTGCGTTCTCGTTCGAGCCCGGGCAGTTCATCACGCTCGAGCTCGACATCGAAGGCGAGACGATCAACCGGTGCTACACGATCTCGTCGTCGCCGGCGCGGCCGCACACGATCTCGATCACGGTCAAGCGCGTGCCGGGCGGCAAGGTGTCGAACTGGCTGCACGACAACCTGCAGCCGGGCGCGTCGGTGCGTGTGCTCGGCCCGGCCGGCGAATTCACGTGCGCGCGGCATCCGGCGCGCAAGTATTTGTTCCTGTCGGCCGGTTCGGGCGTCACGCCGCTGATGTCGATGAGCCGCGCGCACCATGATCTTGCAGAGGATCGCGACATCCTGTTCGTGCACAGCGCACGCACGCCGGACGACATCATCTTCGCGCGCGAACTCGATCTGATCGCGTCGAACCATGCGAATTTCCGCACGTCGTTCGTCGTCGAGCGTGTCGGCGCACGCACCAACTGGCCGGGCGTCACGGGCTTCCTGACGCTGCCGCTGCTGAAGCTGATCGCACCGGACTTCATGGAGCGCGAGATCTTCACGTGCGGCCCCGCGCCATACATGAAGGCCGTGCGCGACCTGCTCGACGAAGCCGGCTTCGATCGCAAGCAGTATCACGAGGAAAGCTTCTCGTTCGAAACGCTCGCGCAGACCGCGAGCGACGACGTGCTCGCCGAACTCGTGCAGGCCGCCGACGGCGCCGATGTCGCCGACGTCGCGACGAAGCAATACACGGTCAGCTTCGCGAAGAGCAACCGCGAGATTTCGTGCGGCTCGGAGCAGCACGTGCTCGACGCGGCGCGCCAGTCGGGCGTGCGGCTGCCGGCGTCGTGCACGCAGGGCATGTGCGGCACCTGCAAGGTCAAGCTCGTGTCGGGGCAGGTCGAGATGAAGCACAACGGCGGCATCCGCCAGCGCGAGATCGATCAGGGGATGGTGCTGCTGTGCTGCAGCAAGCCGCTGTCGGATCTTGTGATCGACAAGTAGTCAAAACAAGCCATTGCATGTCCGGGGGCGTCGCGTCGCACCCGGACAAGCATCCGTCGCAAAACAACGATACCGCGGAATTGTGGTTGAAGAACCTAGAGAGACAACGCGCACGGTGCGCATTTCAAGGAGATCGACCATGAAGTTGTTCGGAAAACTGATGTGGACCGGCGCACTGTCGGCGATGGTGGCACTGAGCGCGTCGGCGCTCGCCGATACCAAGCCCACGCTGAAGATCGGCTACGTCGAGGGCTGGGACGACAGCGTCGCGACGTCGAACGTCGCGGCCCGCGTGATCGAGAAGAAGCTCGGCTACCAGGTCCAGCTCGTACCGGTCGCTGCCGGGATCATGTGGCAGGGCGTGGCGCGCGGCGACCTCGACGCGACGTTGTCCGCGTGGCTGCCCGTCACGCACGGTTCCTACTGGGGCGAATACAAGGCGAAGGTCGTCGATCTCGGCGCGAACTTCCCCGACGCGAAGATCGGCCTGATCGTCCCCGACTACGTGAAGGCGAAGAGCATTGACGACCTGAATGCCGAGAAAAGCAGCTTCGGCGGCCGGATCGTCGGCATCGACGCGGGCGCGGGCGTGATGCGCAAGACCGACGAAGCGATCAAGAGCTACGGCCTGAGCTACACGCTGATGCCGAGCTCGGGCAGTGCGATGACGGCCGAGCTGTCGCGCTCCGTCGGCGCGAACAAGCCGGTGATCGTGACCGGCTGGGCGCCGCACTGGATGTTCGCGAAGTGGAAGCTGCGCTTCCTCGAGGATCCGAAGAAGGTGTTCGGCGGCGCGGAGCACGTCGACAGCGTCGTGAACCCGCAGCTCGAAACGAAGGCCAAGCCGGTCGTCGCGTTCCTGAAGAAGTTCCAGTGGAAGCCGGGCGAGATCGACAGCGTGATGCTCGCGATCCAGAACGGCTCGAAGCCGGAAGCGGCCGCCGATGCATGGATTGCGGCGCATGCGGACCGCGTGAATTCGTGGACTGAAGGCGCGCAGTAAGACCGCGGCGATTCGTCGCGCGAAATCATAAAACAATACGCCGGGAGTGGTTGGCAGGAATCCGAAATAATCGTGAATTCATGCGGCCATATCCCGGTTTTCTATTTCCGATTCTGCAAAAATGCGCGTTATTTGTTACACTAGCGCCCTTGTGCGGAATCATCTGCTTTGCATCGGACCGGAGTAAGCGCTGAGGCGCTTACGCTGATCGAGAGGAGGAATTGGATGAATCAGGCAGGACTGCGTGCTAATCGCACCAGTGGTGTTGAGGCAACCATCTCACATGATTCGACGGGCCACACGCTGCACCGTGGCCTGACTTGGAAAGACGCATTCTGGGTAACGAGCGGCGTGCCGGCAGGCGTGCTGTTCACGATCGGCGGCGTATGCGCGACGATCGGTCAGCCCGCGTGGGCGATCTGGATCGCCGCGATCACGATGGGGCTGATTCAAAGCGCGACTTATGCGGAAATATCGGGGCTATTTCCTCATAAATCGGGCGGCGCGTCGGTGTATGGCGCGATCGGCTGGGTCCGATACAGCAAGCTGATTGCCCCGGTTTCCGTGTGGTGCAACTGGCTCGCGTGGTCGCCGATGCTCGCGCTCGGCTGCGGCCTCGCGGCGAGCTATGCGCTCACGAGTCTCTTTCCCGCCGATGCGGCAGTGCTGCACTGGCAGCTCAAGGTTGCGGACCTCGGGTTCATCAAGCCCGGTCTTTCCCTTCGAATCAACGCGACATTCATCATCGCGACGATTCTGCTTCTCATCACGTTCAAACTGCAGCACAGCGGCGCGTCGAAGGCGGCACGCACGCAGCGCATCCTCGGCATCGCGTCGCTCACGCCGCTGTTGATCGTCGGCATCGTGCCGTTAGTCACCGGCGACGTGCCGATGTCGAACCTGCTCCCGCTGCTGCCGCTCGGTCATGACGCGCAAGGCAACCTCACGACCGCGACCTTCGGATCGTGGAACGGGCAGGGCGTCACGATGGCGCTCGGCGCGATGTTCATGGCCGGCTGGGCGTCGTACGGTTTCGAGACGGCCGTCTGCTATACGCGTGAATTCCGTGATCCGCGTCGCGACACCGCGAAAGCGATCTTCTGGTCGGGCGCGCTGTGTCTCGTCGTGATGACGCTCGTGCCGATGGCGTTCCAGGGCGCGCTCGGCACGCAGGCGATGCTCGATCCGTCGATCGGCGACGGCACCGGCGTCGCGGCCGCGATGGCGAAGATCGTCGGCGGCGGCGCATGGGTCGCGAATGCGGTCGTCGTGATGCTGATGCTGTCGATCCTGCTGATCGTGATGACGTCGATGATGGGCTCGTCGCGCACGCTGTACCAGGCATCGGTCGACGGCTGGCTGCCGAAGTATCTGTCGCACGTGAACGAGCACGGCTCGCCCACGCGGGCGATGTGGACCGATCTCGGCTTCAACCTCGTGTTGCTGATGATGTCGGACTACATGACGGTGCTGTCGATCTCGAACGTCTGCTACATGCTGTTCGTATTCCTGAACCTTCAATCGGGCTGGATCCACCGGATGGATCGCGGCAACTGGGATCGGCCGTTCCGCTGCCCGACCTGGCTGCTCGTCGCCGGTTCGATCTGCGGCTACGCGAACCTCGTCTATGTCGGCGCGGGTGCGAACCTGCAAGGCGAAGGCACGCTGCGCAACGGGCTGATCGCGATGCTGCTGATCGTGCCGGTGTTTCTCTATCGCCACTACTGGCAGGATCGCGGTCGTTTCCCCACGCAGATGCAGCGCGACATGGAGCTCGACGTGCCGAAGCGCGCGATGTGGCTGAACCTGATGCCGTATGCGGCGCTGGTCGGCGCGGGGCTCACGATCTGGCTGTCGTACTACTTCGCGTGGGTGAAGTGAGCACCTGACCACGGCGCGCGCGGCGCGTGACGAATCCGGACACCGCACCCGGAGCCGTCGCGCGAAGCGTCGAACCTCAGGCGATAAAAAACCCGACCGGCTGCTGCTGCCGGTCGGGTTTTTTGTTGGCTGCTCGCCGAGTGGACTTACGGAAACACCACCGTCCGGTCGCCGTTCAGGAACACGCGGCGTTCGATGAACGCCTTCACCGCGCGTGCAAGCGTGATGCATTCGACGTCGCGGCCGACCGCGAGCAGTTGCTCGGGACGCAATGCGTGATCGACGCGTTCGACCACCTGCTCGATGATCGGACCTTCGTCGAGATCGTCGGTCACGAAGTGCGCGGTCGCGCCGATCAGCTTCACGCCGCGCGCATGCGCCTGGTGATACGGCTTCGCGCCCTTGAAGCCGGGCAGGAACGAGTGATGGATGTTGATCGCGCGGTTCGCGAGCTTCGCGCTGGTTTCCTGCGACAGCACCTGCATGTAGCGCGCGAGGATCACGAGTTCGGCACCGCTCGATTCGAAGAAGTCGAGCCACTGCGCTTCCTGCTGCGCCTTGGTGTCGGCCGTGATCGGGAAGTGGCGGAACGGCAGCCCGTGCTGCGCGGCGAGCGGCTCGAAATCCGGATGGTTCGACACGATGCCGACGATGTCCATCTTCAGCTCGCCCATCCGCCAGCGGAACAGCAGGTCCGCGAGGCAGTGCTCGAGCTTCGACACCATGATCAGCACTTTCGGGCGCGCATTGACGTCGTGGATCGCCCATTGCGTGTCGCCTTCACCGCCGCCGCCGAGCCCGGTGGCGATCGGCCCGAACTCCTGGCGCAACGCGTCGATCTGTAGCGTCTCATCCGTCGGATGAAACACGCAGCGCACGAAGAAGTGGTTGCTGAGATCGTCGTCGAACACGTTCAGCGCATCGACGTAGCAGCGATGGCGCTCGAGAAAGCCGACGACGGCGGCGACCTGACCGGCCGCGCTCGGGCACGACAGCGTCAGGACGAATTGATCGGGGCGTGAGTCGGCGGTCATGAAATTCCTCGGAGTCGTGGGGCGCGAACCCGCGCGGCGGCGCACCGGGGCGCCAGGCTACGCGGGTAGCGGGAGACTCAAGTAAATCAGGACGTTTTCGGCGCGGATAGAACCAACCCGCCGTGTGGCTGGTATCGGCGCGCCAGCGCGGCCGGACTGGGGGCGGCGCTTCATGTGCGGGCGAGCCGGCGGGCGTCGGGCGGAGGAGCGCAGCCGGTACGGCCGGCGTCGGGCGCATCTCCTCCGGCCGGCCGGCCGATCGTTCAGGCAGGTGCGCACGCATCCAGCAGCCAGCGCCGGAACACGTGGGTCGCGTCCGGCTCGGGGCGCTGCGGTGGACGCACGAGGAAGTAGCCGCGCGACGTGACGACGGGCGCGTCGACGAGCTTCACGAGCTGCCCGGACGCGGCGAGCTCGTCGACGAGCGGCGACCAGCCGAGCGCGACACCCTCGCCGATCAGCGCGGCATGGATCACGAGCGCATAGCTGTTGAAGGTCACGCCGCGCGCGGCGGCCGGCGCGTCATGGCCGTGCGCGTCGAACCAGCCGGCCCACGACAGCCAGCGTTCGGGGCGCGTCGGCTGCACGTGCAGCAGCGGCAGCGCATGCAGATGGTCGGGCCGGGCGACGTGCGGGTGCGCGGCGCGGAACGCGGGCGAGCAGACCGGGGTGACGGATTCCGGAAAGAGCCGCGCGGCCGTGCACGACGGCCAGTGGCCATCGCCGAACAGGATCGCGATGTCGGCGTGGTCGCGCTGCGCGTCGAAGTCCTGTGACGTGACGACCCGCACGTCGACGTCCGGCATCACGCGTTTCAGGCCCGCGAGGCGCGGCATCAGCCAGTAGGTCGCGAAACCGAAATCCGTGACGATCGTGAGCGCGCCATGCTCGCGGCGCGCACGCAGCGTCGCGGTGGCGCCGCGCAGCGTGTCGAGGCTCACCCGCACGGCTTCGTACAGGCAGTGGCCGTCGCTCGTCAGCGTGACGCCGCGCGGGCTGCGCTCGAACAGCGGCACGCCGAGTTCGGCCTCGAGCTGGAACACCTGCTGGCTCACGGCCGGCTGCGTCGAGCCGAGCTCGCGCGCGGCGGCCGTGAAGCTCTGGAGACGGGCGGCCGATTCGAACGCGCGCAGCGCCTGCATCGACGGTAACGGTTCGGATTTCGACATAAGTCTCTCTAATGGCCTCATAAGGGCCGGACGCCTTCCCGCACGAATTCGGGCGGGGGATAGTGCTTCGGACGGCACGGCACCGTGCCGATCCTTCCGCGATTCTAGCCAGTCGCGGCCGGTGCGCGCGGCACTTTCTTCACGCTGCGTCCGTCATGTTGGCCGTGCCGCTGCCCAGGCGTCGCGCCGTTCCGCTCGAACACCGATTTCCCCACGACCGCCGATGACGAACCTGACTCCCAACATCCTGATCCTGATGGCCGACCAGTTGACGCCGTTCGCGTTGCCGGCCTACGGCAATCGCGTTGCACGCACGCCGACGCTCGACCGGCTCGCCTCGCAAGGCGTGGTGTTCGATGCCGCGTATTGCGCGAGCCCGCTGTGCGCGCCATCGCGATTCTCGCTGCTGACCGGCAAGCTGCCGTCGGGTATTGGCGCCTACGATAACGCCGCCGAATTGCCGGCGCAAACGCTGACCTTCGCGCACTACCTGCGCGCGGGCGGCTACCGCACGATGCTGTCCGGAAAAATGCATTTCTGCGGCCCCGACCAGCTGCACGGCTTCGAGGAGCGGCTGACGACCGACATCTATCCCGCCGACTTCGGCTGGGTGCCCGACTGGGACCGCCCGACCGAGCGGCCGAGCTGGTATCACAACATGAGTTCGGTGCTCGAGGCCGGCCCGTGCGTGCGCACGAACCAGCTCGACTTCGACGACGAGGTCACGTTCGCGGCGAAGCAGAAGCTCTATGACGTCGCGCGCGAGCGTGCGGCCCGGCATGACGAGCGGCCGTTCTGCATGGTCGTCTCGCTGACGCATCCGCACGATCCGTATGCGATCACGCGCGAATACTGGGATCTGTACAGCGATGACGAGATCGACATGCCGGCCGTGCGGCTCGATGCGGCCGAGAGCGATCCGCATTCGCAGCGGCTGCGCTTCGTCTGCGAAAACGACCGCACGCCGCCGACCGACGCGCAGATCCGCGCCGCGCGCCGCGCGTATTACGGCGCGACGTCCTACGTCGACGCGCAGTTCGGCAGCGTGCTGGCCGCGCTCGACCAATGCGGGTTCGCCGACGACACGATCGTGATCGTCACGTCCGACCACGGCGACATGCTCGGCGAGCGGGGACTCTGGTACAAGATGACGTTCTTCGAGGGCGGCTGCCGCGTGCCGTTGATCGTCCACGCGCCGGGCCGTTTCGACGCCGCGCGCGTGCGCGGACCGGTATCGCACGTCGACCTGCTGCCGACGCTCGTCGACCTGGCTGGCGCGGCGCCGGCCGGCGGCTGGCCCGACGCGATCGACGGCGCGAGCCTGGTGCCGCATCTGCGGGGCGCGAGCGGGCACGACGTCGCGCTGGGCGAATACCTCGCGGAAGGGGCGGTCGCGCCGGTCGTGATGATCCGGCGCGGCGACTGGAAGTACGTGCATTGCCCGGCCGACCCCGACCAGCTCTACAACCTCGCCGACGATCCGCGCGAGCGTACGAATCTGGCCGGTCTGCCCGAAGCTGCCGACGTGCTCGCCGCATTCCGTGCGGAGGCGGCGCGGCGCTGGAACCTGCCGGCACTCGACGCCCAGGTGCGCGCGAGCCAGCGGCGGCGGCGGTTCCATTACGCCGCGACGACGCAGGGCCGCATCCAGGCATGGGACTGGCAACCGTTCACCGACGCAAGCCAGCGCTACATGCGCAATCACATCGAACTCGACACGCTCGAAGCGATGGCGCGCTTTCCGCGCGTCGGGCGCTGAACGTACCGCATCGCGGTCATTGACGAACGACGGAGGAAGCGAATCATGAAACGGCAATGCAATGCAGCAATCCGGAGGCTCGGCACGGCGCTCGCCGCGGCCGCGTGCGTGGTGGCGATGCAGTCCGCACACGCCGCCGATCCGCAGACGTGTCGCGACGTGAAGATGGCGGCGCCCGGCTGGACCGACATCGACGCGACGAACGCGATGGCCGGCGTCGTGCTGAAGGCGCTCGGCTACCGGCAGGACGTCGCGAACCTGTCGGTGCCGATCACGTACCAGGGCTTGAAGAAAGGGCAGGTCGACGTGTTCCTCGGCAACTGGATGCCCGCGCAGGCGCCGCTCGTGAAGCCGTTCGTCGACGAGAAGTCGATCGACGTGTTGCACGCGAACCTGAGCGGCGCGAAGTTCACGCTGGCCGTGCCCGACTACGTCGCGGCGGCTGGCGTGCGCACGTTCGCCGATCTCGCGCGCTACGCGGACCGCTTCGGCGACAAGATCTACGGGATCGAGCCCGGCGCGCCCGCGAACCAGAACATCAAGCGGATGCTGTCCGACCATGCGCTCGGGTCCGCGAACTGGTCGCTCGTCGAATCGAGCGAGACGGGGATGCTCACGCAGGTCGAGCGCGCGGTGCGGGACAAACGCTGGATCGTCTTTCTCGCGTGGGAGCCGCACCTGATGAACACGAAGTTCCACTTGACCTACCTGTCGGGCGGCGACGCGTATTTCGGCCCGAACTATGGCGGCGCGACCGTCAACACGGTGACGCGCCCGGGCTTTGCCGGCCAGTGCGCGAACCTGGCGCGGCTGTTCCGTCAGATGACGTTCTCCGTGGACGTCGAGAACCGGATGATCGCGGACATGCTCGACAACAAGACGTCGCCCGCGCTCGCGGCGCAGCACGTGCTGAAGGCCGACCCGGCGCTCGTCGAGGGCTGGCTCGATGGCGTGACGACCGCATCCGGCACGCCGGCCCTGCCGGCCGTGCGCGCGGCGCTCGACGCCCGCTGACCTGCCTCCGGGCGGCCGGTTTTTGCCGTGCGCCCGTCTCGGTGTTTTCCCGACCAGTCGCATCAAGACCATTTGGTGTCGCCTTCAGACTGGTGACATGAAATATGGGTTTGTATTTTTCGCCAATGGCTGCGTTATTGCGGAAAACGAAATGCCGAAGCCAGCGGGCGTACCGAATTCGAATCAGCCGGCGCATTGCTGCGCGCGCCAGGCCACGATTCTTTCCATCGAAGGGTTCAGGGAGGGTGGTCGACAATGAAGCAAAAGAAAGTTGCCGTAGCCGCCGCGCTGGCATGCGCGGCCTGTATTCCTGCCATCGGCCACGCGCAGAGCAGCGTGACGCTATACGGGATTCTCGATGCGGGCATTACGTACGTGAACAACACGGGCGGTTCGCACGTGGTCAAGTTCGATGACGGCGTTTCCTACGGGAACCGCTTCGGCCTGAAGGGCACGGAAGATCTCGGCGGCGGCCTGAAGGCCGTGTTCGCGCTCGAGAGCGGGTTCCACCTCGGCAACGGGCAGCTCGGCTTCGGCGGGGCGGAGTTCGGGCGGCAGGCTTATGTCGGTCTCCAGAACGACTGGGGTACGCTGTCGTTCGGCAACCAGCTGGACATCACCAACGAGCTCGTGTCGATCTACAACATCTCGGCATGGGGCAGCGGCTACGCGATCCACCAGGGCGACTTCGACCGCTTCAATGGCGACCGCCTGCCGAACTCGGTCAAGTTCCTGTCGAACGACCTGAGCGGCTTCAAGTTCGGCGCGATGTACTCGTTCGGCAACGTCGCCGGCAACTTCCATCGCAACAGCGCATGGAGCGCGGGCGCAAGCTACACGAAGGGCGACTTCTCGATCGGCGCCGCTTACACGCGCCTGAACAACCCGAACGGCAACTACGCGTTCGACCCGTACGCGATGATCGGCACGCATACGTTCCTCGGCCAGCAGACCGTGACCGTCGATCCGGCGACCGGCGCCCGCACCGACCTGTTCGCGAACACCGCGATGGACGTCGACAGCCAGGGCACGTTCGGCATCGGCACGAGCTACACGATCGGCAAGCTGACGCTCGACGCGAACTACTCGTACTCGACGATCAAGGGTTTCGGCCAGTCGTCGCACATGCAGGTGTATGAAGGCGGCGGCCTGTACCAGTTCACGCCGGCGCTGAGCTTCATCGCGGGCTACCAGCACACGCGCTTCGAAGGCCACCACTGGAACCAGGGCACGGCCGGCCTGCACTACCTCCTGTCGAAGCGTACCGACGTGTATATCTCCGGCGATTACCTGCGTGCTTCGCAGGGTGTCGATGCGGTGATCGGCTACAGCTTCACGCCGTCGACGACGCAGACGCAGGCCGATGTGCGGATCGGGATGCGGCATTCGTTCTGAGCGGGGTGGGGTAGTTCTTTCGACGTCTTCAGCGAGATCTCTCTTTGGCGCGAACCGCGGTTCGCGCTTTTTTTTTTTGTGCGGTGGGGTGCCGCGCGTGACGGACGCGCGCGAGACGAGGTTTCGGCGGTTGGCGATATCATCGCGGTTTGACGCGCCCCCGTGTCTCGCTGATCGCCCGCTCCCACACATCCCTCCGATGACCGCCCCGTTACCCGAATCCCGTTCGCCGTCGCCGTTACCCGCCAACCTGTTCCGCCACGCACCGTTCCAGCGCTTTTGGGGCACGCGCGTGATGTCGTCGCTCGCATTCCAGATCCTGTCGGTCGCGATCGGCTGGTACGTCTATGCGCTCACGCACAGCGCGTTCGCGCTCGGTCTCGTCGGGCTCGCGCAGTTCGTGCCGATGTTCGCGCTGACGCTCGTCGTCGGGCAGGTGGCCGACCGCTACGATCGCCGGCGCATCGCGACGATCTGCCAGAGCGTCGAGGCGCTGGCCGCCGGCGTATTCCTGCTTGGCGCCGCGAAAGGGGGGCTCACCGCACCGGGCGTGTATGCGCTGGCGGCGATCGTCGGCACCGCGCGCGCGTTCGAATCGCCGTCGGTGTCGTCGCTGCTGCCGGCCGTCGTGCCGCGCGGCGACCTGCCGCGCGCGACCGCGCTGTCGACATCCGCGAACCAGGCCGCGCAGATTCTCGGGCCGGCGTTCGGCGGGCTGCTGTATGGCGTCGGCGCGCCCGCCGCGTTCGGCACGAGCGTCGTCGCGTTCGCGATCGCGGCGGTGCTGAGCGGCACGATTCCGCTGCGCAGCGCGCCCCCCGCGCGCGAGCCGGTCACGCTGCGCTCGGTGTTTTCCGGTATCGCGTTCATCCGGCGCGAACCGGCGATCCTCGGTGCGCTGTCGCTCGACCTGTTCGCGGTGCTGTTCGGCGGCGCGACCGCGCTGTTGCCGATCTATGCGCGCGACATTCTGCAGGTCGGGCCGTGGGGGCTGGGCGCGTTGCGCGCGGCGCCCGCGGTCGGCGCACTCGCGGGCACGCTGTGGCTCACGCGTTTTCCGTTGAAGGGGCGGCCGGGCCGCGCGATGTTCGGCGGCGTGATCGCGTTCGGCATCGCAACCATCGTGTTCGGGCTGTCGAGGCATTTCGCGGTGTCGCTCGTCGCGCTGGCGGCGTTGGGTGCGTCGGACGTCGTGAGCGTCGTCGTGCGCCTGTCGCTCGTGCAACTGCGTACGCCCGACGACATGCTCGGCCGCGTGAGCGCGGTCAACTCGCTGTTCATCGGTACGTCGAACCAGCTCGGCGAATTCGAATCGGGGGTGACGGCGGCGTGGTGGGGCGCGCCGGCCGCGATCGTCGTCGGCGGCGCGGCGACGATCGCCGTCGCGCTGACATGGATGAAGCTGTTTCCTCAGCTGACCAACATGAAGTCGCTCGAACGCGACGCATGACACGCGTCAGGCATCCTGCGTCACGCGCACGGCCGTGCCGTAGCAGATGACTTCCGTCACGCCCGCCCCGATCTCGGTCGAGTCGTAGCGCATCGCGACGATCGCGTTCGCGCCGAGCTTGCGCGCGTCGGCGAGCATCTTGTCGAATGCCTGCTCGCGCGCCCTCTCGCACAGCGACGTGTAGAGCGTGATGTTGCCGCCGAAAATGGTCTGCAGCGACGCACCGAACGAGCCGACGATCGAGCGCGAACGCACGATGATGCCCTGCGCGACGCCGAGCGAACGGACGGTCGTGTGGCCGGGCAGGTCGAACGCGGTCGTGACGCGCTCGGGCGAGAGATCGTCGGCGGAGCGGGAGAGGTCGGTCATGGATGTGCACCGTGTTGCGGAAGTGATCGAACGACGATTCTATCCGGAACGGGAAACGCGCTCGAATGGGCGCGCACGACGCGCGCCCGGTGCGGCTCGAGGCGGAGGGGTTCCGTCAGCGCTTGACGGTTGCGCTGCCGTCACCGCCGAGATCGACGGCATACGCGAGCGCCAGCTTGCCGAACTTCAGCGCGTGGTTCGCCTGCCGGTCCGAATTCTCCAGCGTGTCGTTCACGGTATGGATGTACGGACTGTCGTTCTGGTCGGCCTCGAACGGGAAGGACGCCGGATAACCCTGCGCATTCCAGGACGCATGGTCCGAACAGGCATAGCCGCATTGCGACGTGCCGATCGCAAGTTCCGGCAGGTAAGTCTTCGCCAGGTTCGTCAGATAGGTGTTCTGCGCGGCGTTCGTGTAGTCGGTGATCAGGTAGATGTCTTTCGGATCGCCCTTGTAGTTCGTCATGTCCAGCTGCAGCACGCCAACCACGTTCGCATTCTGCGTGCGGAACTGCCTGGCGATCGCCTTCGATCCGAGCAGCCCGGCTTCCTCGGCCGCGTAGCCGACGAACTTGATCGTTCGCTTCGGCCGGTAGTCGTTCGCGAGCAGCACGCGCAGCGCTTCGGTCAGGCTCGCAATGCCGGACGCATCGTCGTCGGCGCCGGGCGAGCGCGTGTTTTCTGTCGTGCGGCCGACCGTCGAATCGAGGTGGCCGCCCAGCACGACCGTGCCCGCGGCGGGATCGCTGCCGCGGATCGTCAGGATCACGGATTTCTGCGGGAAGCCCGTATGCGCGAACTGCTCGACGGCGATGTCGGTGCGCGAGCCGGCCAGTTGCTTCCACTGCAGCGCGAGCCAGTCCGATGCGGCGACGCCGTGCGACGTCGTGTAGTAGCGGTTCGTGAAGCCGGACATCGATGCGATCGTGCCGACGATGTTACTGGCCTGCAGTTGCTGCACCCAGGTCTTGATCTGCGGCGCGTTCGACACCGTGTAAGCGGTCGCGGCCACCTGTTTCGCGCGCGCCGCCGGTACGGGCTGCAACGCCTGGCGTGCGTCGTCGAACGAGTCGTGCACGAGGTAGCCGGGCCCGTGGCCGCGCGCATGGTGTACCGCATGGGCGAGTTCGCCGAGCCGCGCGTCGTCGATCTCGACGACGTGCACGGTTTCGCGGCGCGCGGCGCCGTCGGCCGTCTTGCCGGCGTCGACCGTCGCGCTGTATTGCGCGGTCGCGCTCGCATCGATGCGTTGAAGCTGGCGGAAAGCGGTGTCGCCGAGCGTGATCCACACCGGCGTGGCGTGCGCGGCGGCGGTCAGCAGCATGCCGCCCAGCGCGGCGCTCAGGCGGGTCAATGTCAGAGTAGGCATGTTCGATCTCGTGAGGATGGCGATGTCGAGGAAGAGGGCGCGCCGCAGGTCGTGCGACGCCCCCCGCCTGCTGCGGCGTTACGACTTCTGCGGCACGGTCACGCCGTACGTGCAACTCTTGTTGTACGCATTGCCGATCGCCGTGAGCTGCGCGCTGCTGTAGCCGAGCGCGGCGGCGGCTGTCAGCACCGCTTGCGCGGCGGCCTTCTGGTTCGTCGAGCTGTTGGTCATCGACAGGCCCTTCAGGAACGCCTTGTCCATTGCCTGCGCGCCGATCGCGTCGCGCGCGACGAGGTTGCACGACGCCCAGTACTGGCCGGCCGTGTGGATCTCGGCGCCGCGTGCCTGCGCGTAGGTGCGCCCGACGTTCCAGTTCGTCACGCGGCCGCCCCAGTATTCGTTGTGGCCGTCCCAGTTGTAGACCCAGTGATACTGCGCGTCGGACGGGCTCCACTGGTTGAAGTCGCGGCTGTACGCGGCGGCGAGATAGTCGCCGGTGCCTTCCGACAGGCCTTCCTGCTGTGACAGGCCGCCGTTGGTCACCCAGTCGTGGATCCCGTGGCCGAGCTCGTGGATCACGACGTCCGCATCTTCCGCATCGTCGACACCGCCCTGCCCGAAGGTGAGCCGGCCGCTGCTCGACGAGTACGACGAGTTGTCGTCGCCCGATTCGCCGTGCGGGTCGTACTGCACGCCGCCCGTGTATTGGTACGGCATCGCCTTGATGCCGAGCGTCTGGTTCACGTAACGAAGGAACGTGTCGATGTGGTAGTACGCGTTCACCGCCTCGAAGTACAGGTTGCCGCGCGTGAACTCGAATGCGGGCGTGGCCTGTGCCGGGCACGCGTTGTCGCGCGGCGCATCGAAATCGACGCACGACGCATACGGGCCCGACAGCACGTAGCGTGAATTCGACTGCGCGAGATCCTTCAGCGTCACGCGTACGCGCGAGGCCGTGAGCTGCGTGGAGTCCGCATCGTTGTTGTCCTTGTAGCCCGTGCTGCCGTAGCTGCTCTTCGTCGACGAAAGCGGATCCGGCCGGAACACGAAACCGGTGCCGTCGGTCGCATAGAACGCCTTGTCCTCGGCGCGCAGCACTTCGCCGCTGCCCGCGTCGATCAGCAGTTCCCAGTCGCCCTTCGGGCCGTCCTGCGGGCGCCCGCGCACCTTCCACGCGGTATGCGTGCCGGCCTTGTCGACGAACGCGACGAGCTGCGCGTCGAGGTTCGTGAAGCCGCCGACGCCGAGATACGCGCGCGCGCGGTCGAGCGCCTGCTGCTGGTCGACCGCCTGCGCCTTGCGCGCGGTGGCGACCACGCCGTTGATCGTGTTGCTCGCGACGTACAGGATGCGGCCGTCCTTCGCGACCGTCACCGCGATGTCGCTGCCGTACACGGGCAGCCCGGCCGCCTGCTGCTGGAAGCGCACGACGGTGAAATCGGCGTCGTCGCGCTCCGACGTCACCGCGAGGCTCGCGAGCGCGGCTGGGTCGAGCCCGAGCTGCGTTGCCTGCGATGCGACGAAATCGCGCGCGGCGGCGGCGGGCGTGGCGGCCGCCTTCTTTGCGCGATACGCGGGGTTGTACAGGGTGACGGCGACGCCGTCCGCGCGGAACTGGCCGGCGGCCGTATCGGCCTTGGCCGCGGCCGGCGCCACGCCGCGCGTCAGGCTTTCGCGCAGGCTCGACGCCTGCGGGTTCGCGACCTTGGTATCGGCCGCGCTGCCGCCGACGATGCCGAAACCGAGCGCGAGACCCAGGGCGAGCGGCAATGCTTTGCGTGATGTCTGCATACGTGATCCTCATCTCAACGGTTGAACACGCCCGCGCGCTCGTGGCGAACAGGCACGACACGGCCCGCGCGCCGGCTCGATGGAGCCGGTGCGAGAAAGCGGTGCAGGGAGATTCGACTGACTGAGGAGAACTAAGCGTCAGGTCGAAACGAATCGAAGCGGAAAGGCGGCGGGGAAGCGAACGGAAGGCAGGTGCGGCGACGGCGAAGCGAGCATCGTCATGTCATACCCCTCGGATCGGCATTGATGGCGGTTTGGCAGCCTGCGTGGCGCGACGTGCGTCAGGCCCGGGCTCTCATCTCCTTAGGGCTGCCTATCTAATTGCGAGGTATGTTACAGAATATTTTTCGGTGACATTGCAATTTATTTTCGAAGGCCGCTTCGGTCCGTCGATCAATCGGCGGCATTGTTCATCGAATGACGGGAAACGTTGCCGAAGCGCGCAACAGCGCGCCGGATTGTATGTAAAAGCGGTGCTGCTCAGCGCGTCGCGCGGCGGTCGCTGCGCGGGCTCACGCCAAAACGCGTGCGATACGCGCGCGAGAAATGAGACGGCGATTCGAAGCCGCATGCGACGCAGACCGACGTGATGCTCATGTCGGTCTGCTGCAGCAGCTCGCGGGCGCGATCGAGGCGCAGGTTGAGGTAGAAGCGCGTCGGCGTGTCGTTCAGCGTCGCGCTGAACAGCCGCTCGAGCTGGCGCCGCGTGATCGACACGTCCTGCGCGAGCGCGTCCGAGCCGAGCGGGCTCTCCATATGCCGCTGCATCATGTCGATCACCTGGATCAGCTTGCGGTTGTGCACGCCGTAGCGCGCGGCGATCTCGAGCCGCTGGCTGTCCGAGCGTTGCCGGATGCGGCTGACGACGAACTGTTCGGAGATCGCCGCCGCGAGATCGGCGCCGTGCCGTCTCCCGATCAGGTCGAGCATCATGTCGATCGACGCGGTGCCGCCCGCGCACGTGATGCGCCGGTCGTCGATCTCGAACAGTTCCTGCGTCGCGTTCAGGCCCGGGTAGCGTTCGCGGAACGCGGCAAGCGCCTCCCAGTGCAGCGTGAGCGTTTGCGATGCGTCGAACAGCCCGGCTTCCGCGAGCACGAAGCTGCCGGTGTCGATGCCGCCGAGCGTCGCGCCGTGCCGGTTCTGGCGGCGCAGCCAGTCGCCGAGTGCGCGGTCGTAGCACACGAGCGGATCGAAGCCGGCGACGACGAATACCGTTTCGACCTGCGCGACGTCCGCGTACGCGGCTTCGGCGGCAACCGGGATGCCGTTGCTCGCGGCGACGGGCGCGCCGTCCGCGCTGATCACGTGCCAGCGGTACAGCTCGGTGCGAAAGCGGTTCGCGACGCGCAGCGGTTCGACCGCCGACATGAAGCCGAGCGCTGAGAAGCCGGGCAGCAACAGAAAGTGGAAATCCTCGGGCATCGGGGCGTGGGGTGGAATCGGGTGGTCGTCACGTCCGGGCGCGACGCAACGTGGCTCGGCGAGCGGGCAGGCACGCGCACGCCGCGCCCGGCTCGCGCAAGCCGAACGTTCAGCGCACGATTATCGCGGGTTTTGCCGGTGCTCAGCGCGTTTTGGCACCGCGCGCCGTCCGGCGCGCTGTCGTCGAAGGCAGTTCGCCGAACTGGGCCTTGTACGCGCTCGCAAAATGCCCGAGGTGGATGCGTGAGCAGATCGCCGAGTACGTTCGCGACATCGCTGCTCAGCCCGGACTGCGCACGCGCTGTATCGAACGTATCGGGCGCCGACAGCACGCGTTCGAGCAGCGTCGCGAACTGCACGCTCGGGCGCTCGCGCGCGGCGACCGGCACATCGACGACGCCGCGCCGCAACGCGCGCTCGTCGAGCCGGACATCGGCAGCATCCTCGATTTGCTGCATCAGCTCGGAATCGCCGACCACGCCGATCGGCGACATGTCGTCGGGAGAATGGAGTTCGAAAGGCGAGCCGCCGCGCGACGTTGCGGAATTCAATCGTGTCCATAGGGAGTTCTTCCCGGGGAGCAAGCCGTCACTATCGACCTCGCAGGCGACGAACATGGCGGGCACCAGGATCGAGATCGAGGCGATTGCCTGCAGGCCTTGAGCGCGGGAAATGCCGGAAAACCGACGCGAGTCGGTCTTGCAAGCGACGCGGCCGGATGCGCCGACACATGCGCGACGTCATTGCTTCGTGCGTGCACCGCACAAAACACGCAAATCCCCAACGTCAGACTGCATTCGTTAGAATCGTTCGTCGTCAAGGCAATCATGCAGATTTGCATAGGCGCAGCGGTAGCCACTCACGAATACCGCGCCCCTCATCCCATGCTTCATCCTTTACCGGAGGCGAACGTGCCAGGATTACTTCCCGATGTCGACCGCGACGGGCTCCTCGAATATTCGGTGGTGTACACCGACCGGTCGATCAATCACATGTCGCAGCGCTTTCAGGGCGTCATGCGCGATATTTCCGCCGCGCTGAAGAAGGTCTACAACGCGAAGGCGGCCGTCATCGTCCCGGGCAGCGGGACGTTCGGCATGGAAGCCGTGGCCCGGCAGTTCGCGACGAACAAGAAGTGTCTGGTCATCCGCAACGGCTGGTTCAGCTTCCGCTGGTCGCAGATTTTCGACATGGGCAGCATTCCGTCCGAATCGATCGTGTTGAAGGCGCGTCCCGTCGAATCAGGCAGGCAGGCGGCGTTTGCGCCGGCTCCGATCGAAGAAGTCGTCGCCGCGATTCAGGAGCACAAGCCGGATCTGGTGTTCGCTCCGCACGTCGAAACCGCCTCCGGGATGATGTTGCCCGATGCGTATCTGCGCGCGGTGGCCGACGCCGTGCATGCGGTCGGCGGCATGTTCGTGCTGGATTGCATCGCGTCCGGCACGATCTGGGTCGATATGGAGAAGAGCGGTGTCGACGTGCTAATCAGCGCGCCGCAAAAGGGCTGGAGCGCGTCGCCGGGTTGCGCACTGGTCATGCTCAGCCCGCTCGCTCGCGAGCGCATCGATGCGACGACCAGCACCAGTTTTGCCTGCGATCTGCGCAAGTGGCTGCAGATCATGGAAGCCTACGAGAACGGTGGCTTCGCGTACCACGCGACGATGCCCACGGACAGCCTTGCGACGCTGCGCGATGTCATCAAGGAAACGGAAGCATACGGCTTCGACAAGGTGCGGGCGGAACAGCTCGAACTCGGCACGCGCATTCGCGCGTTGCTGGCCGAGAAGGGTTTCAGGAGCGTGGCGGCGCCAGGCTTCGAGGCGCCTGGCGTCGTGGTCAGCTACACCGACGATGACGACATCCGGTCCGGCAAGAAATTCGTCGATGTCGGCGTGCAGATCGCGGCCGGTGTGCCGCTGCAATGCGATGAGCCGGCGGATTTCAAGACGTTCCGCATCGGCTTGTTTGGTCTCGACAAGCTGCATGACGTCGATGCTGCGGTCCGGAGGTTTGCTAGCGCGTTGGAACGGATTCTGTAGGGCGCGCCTTCGATCCAAGGGTCGGTCGCATGGTGCGCTCGACACGATCGAGCCCATCGAAGTGATGTGCCATCCGAACGATCGACCGAGGTCGGAAGCCGCCAGACTCGGCGGCGGCTTCCGACCCGAACGAGCCGACGCATAGTGGCGGCTGCACGCCCCGCATCGGGTCGCACCACGGACGCTGCTATTCGTACAAGCACGGTTGGCGGTTCGTCGATGTACGCAATCGTTGCGTTCATCGCCATGTCTCGCGAACAGGGGCGGCTGCCGAAGCTGGCGCCGATTGCCGGCGATCCTGATACCTGAATCGCGGATATCGTTTTTCAGCGGACCACAGCCCGATGACCGACGGGGTCGGCCGTAGCCGACCCGCATCAACCGCAATTACACGGCCGCGTTGCGATTCGCCTCGATCACCGTCAACGCCGTCATGTTCACGATCCGTCGCACGGTCGCACTGGACGTGAGAATGTTCACCGGCCCATTGACCCCCAGCAGGAACGGCCCGACCGCAACGTTACTGCCGGCCTCGGTCTTGAGCAGGTTATAGGCGATATTCCCCGCATCCACGTTCGGACACACGAGCAGGTTCGCCGCGCCCTTCAGCGGCGACATCGGCAGAAGCCGCGACCGCAGCGCCTCGTCGAGCGCACAGTCGCCGTGCATTTCGCCATCCGCCTCGATATCCGGCGCATGCGCGCGAATGATTTCGAGCGCCCGGCGCATCTTCACGCCCGAAGCCGCGCTCCCGGACCCGAAGTTTGACCGCGACAGCAACGCAGCCTTCGGCGAGAGATTCAGCCACTCCATCTGCCGCGCGGCCGCGATCGTGAATTCCGCGATCTGCTCCGCATCCGGGTTGTCGTTGACGTGCGTATCGACCAGCGCGACCGTCCGCTGATTGAGCAGCAGGATGTTCATCGCGGCGTAGGTCGACGCATCGGGCTTCTTGCCGATGACTTCGTCCACGAACCGCAGGTGATTGTGATACTCGCCGACCGTCCCGCAGATCATCCCGTCCGCATCGCCGAGCCGCACCATCATCGCGCCGATCAGCGTCAGGCGGCGCCGCATTTCGACGCGCGCCATTTCCTTCGAGATGCCGTCGCGGCAGCGCAATTCCCAATACGTCGTCCAGTATTGCGGGAAACGTTCGTCATATTCCGGATTGGTCACTTCGACATCCTGACCGAGACGCAGGCGCAGGCCGAATCGCTCGATACGCGCGAGCAGCACCTCCGGACGCCCGACCAGGATCGGACGCGCGAGCTTCTCGTCGACGATCACCTGCACCGCGCGCAGCACGCGCTCGTCTTCGCCCTCGGTGAACACGATGCGTGCCTTGCCGCCGTCACGCACGAGCTGACGCGCGGTCGCGAACAGCGGCTTCATGAACGCGCCAGAGTGGTAGACGAACTGCTGCAACTGCTCGACATACGCGTCGAGATCCGCGAGCGGGCGCGTCGCCACACCGCCTTCGATCGCGGCCTTGGCCACGGCCGGCGCGATACGCACGATCAGGCGCGGATCGAACGGCTTCGGAATCAGGTATTGCGGACCGAAGGACACTTCGTCGCCGCCATAGGCCGCCGCGACGATGTCGTTCTGCTCTTCCTGCGCGAGGCCGGCAATCGCGTGAACCGCGGCGATTTCCATTTCGCGGGTGATCGTCGTTGCGCCCACATCCAGTGCGCCGCGGAAAATGTACGGGAAGCAGAGAACGTTGTTGACCTGGTTCGGGAAATCCGAGCGGCCCGTCGCGATCACGACGTCGTCGCGCGTCGCATGCGCGAGTTCGGGGAAGATTTCCGGCGTCGGATTGGCGAGCGCGAGAATCAGCGGACGCGCGGCCATCGCCTTCAGCATCTCCGGCTTCAGAATGCCGCCGACCGACAGCCCGAGGAACACGTCGGCGCCGCCGATCACTTCGGACAGCGTGCGCGCGTCGGTTTCCTGCGCGAAGCGTTCCTTGGCGGGATCCATCAGCGTGGTGCGACCGCGATAGACGACGCCTTCGATATCCGTCGCCCAGATGTTCGCGACCGGCAGCCCGAGGTCGACGAGCAGGTCCAGACAGGCCAGCGCCGCGGCACCGGCGCCCGACGTCACGACCTTCACGTCGGAAATCGACTTCCCGACCACCTTCAGCCCGTTGATGAACGCGGCGGCCACGGTAATGGCGGTGCCGTGCTGGTCGTCGTGGAAGACGGGAATCTTCATGCGCTCGCGCAGCTTGCGCTCGACGGTGAAGCACTCCGGCGCCTTGATGTCCTCGAGGTTGATCCCACCGAAGGTGGGCTCGAGGCCGGCGATGATGTCGACGAGCTTGTCCGGATCGGTCTCGTTGATCTCGATGTCGAACACGTCGATTCCCGCGAACTTCTTGAACAGCACGGCCTTGCCTTCCATGACCGGCTTCGACGCGAGCGCGCCGATGTTGCCCAGACCCAGCACGGCGGTGCCGTTGGTGATGACGCCCACCAGATTCCCGCGGCTCGTGAAGCGATGCGCGTTCAGCGGCTCGGCGGCGATCGATTCGCACACGCTGGCGACGCCGGGCGTGTAGGCGAGCGCGAGATCGCGCTGCGTCACGAGCGGCTTGCTGGCGACGACGGAGATCTTCCCCGGGGTCGGAAACTCGTGATAGTCGTACGCGGCCTGCTGCTGAGTCTCTGTCTGTTTCATGTTTTTGGGTCCGGGCGTGCGCGCCAGGCCAGTCCCGACGCGATCCATGAGGTGATTCTAGGGATCGGCCATAAGGAGATGATTCTGTTTTAATATCGGTCCATCACTTTTTCATGATGATGTGGCGGTCCGGCAATGACATTCGACGCAAACGACGCGGTCAGGCGGCTCGGTGCGCGCCTGAAGATGCGGCACCTGATGCTGTTGCTGCAGATCCAGCAGCACGGGTCGCTCACGCGCGTCGCGGAGCACATGGCCAGCAGCCAGCCCGCCGTGACGAACGCGCTGTCCGAGCTGGAAAGCATGTTCGGCACGCCGCTGTTCGAGCGCTCGTCGCGCGGGATGCGGCCGACCGCGCTCGGTTCGGTCGTGCTCGAGCGCGCCAGGGCGATGCTGAAGGACCTCGACCATCTCGCCCGCGAGATGGAGGCGGTCGCCGCCGGCCACGCGGCCCACCTGCATATCGGCGTGATTCCGTTCATCTCGGGCCAGATGCTGTCGGCCGCGCTCAAGCGGCTGCAATCCCGGATGGAGCGGCGCCTGACCGTGACGATCCACGAAGGCACCAGCGACCAACTGCTGCTCCAGCTCAAGGACCACGGCGTCGATCTCGTCATCGGGCGGGCGTCGTCGGCGGTCGATCTGGGCCAGGTCTCCTTCGAAGTCCTGTACCAGCAGCAGCCCCGGATGATCGCGAGCCGGCGCCTCGCCGCGAAACTGGCCCGCATGAAGCTCGACTGGGAGAAGCTGCACGAGCTGGACTGGATTCTCGGCGCGCCGCATACGCCGATGCGGGAGCAGGTGACCGACCTGTTCCTGTCGGCCGGCATCGCGCCGCCCGTGCCGATCGTCGAAAGCTACTCGTCGAAGCTGATCGGCGAAATGATCGCATCGAGCGACGACGCCGTATCGATCGTGCCGACCGATATCGCGGAAGAAATGGTGCGCATCGCCGGCGTGGCGATCGTGCCTTACTCGCTGGTCTGGACGCTGCCGCCCATCGCGCTGTTTACCCGCGCGGCCGAATCGCATGCGCCGACGCGGGATCTGCTCGTCCAGGCGCTGCGCGAGATCTGCAGGGAAACCTACGTCGAGGTACCGCGATAACGCGTCGGGCGCCGGCCCGCACCCGCCCGGCCGGAATCGGCGCCAAGCCCGCTCCGGCATCGCCGCCGACGCACGCTCCGTCGGCATTCGTTACGCCGCATCCGGACAAACCCGTCTTCACAGTAATTTGCCTCAAACCCCCGCCATACAAGCCATTGCCAACGCGTAGTGGTTTTCACCCATAGTCGCAAATAGTCAAGAAAAGGTCGCGGCCGGTCGTCTTTCGACCAATATGGCTCGTTACTTTTACTCCCACGATGCAGGCCGGGACGCACTCCGCGAACCCGTCGGACATCGGTCCAATCGGGAGAGAAACCATGAAGTCGACAAAGATCGCCGCGTTCGTCGCGGTCCTGCTGGCGACCGGCGCATTCGCGACCGCGGCGCACGCCGAAACGGATGCCGCGACCTGCCGCAACGTACGCTTCGCGGATATCGGCTGGACCGACATCACGTCCACCACGGCGCTCGCCTCGACCGTGTTCGAAGGGCTCGGCTACAAGCCGACGACCACCATTGCATCGGTGCCGATCTCGTTCGCCGGCCTGAAGAGCAAGCAGCTCGACATCTCGCTCGGCTACTGGTGGCCGGTGCAGCAAAAGCAGCTCCAGCCGTTCCTCGACAGCAAGTCGATCAACGTGGTCGAGCCGCCGAACCTGTCGGGCGCGAAGGCGACGCTCGCGGTGCCGAGCTACGCATACCAGGCCGGCCTGAAGAGTTTCGAGGACATCGCGAAACACCGCGCGGAACTCGACGGCAAGATCTACGGGATCGAACCGGGCAGCAGCGCGAACGCGACGATCCAGAAGATGATCGACACGAATCAATACGGTCTCGGTGGCTTCAAGCTGGTCGAATCGAGCGAAGCCGGGATGCTCGTCACGGTCGAGCGCGCGATCCGCGATAAGAAGTGGGTCGTGTTCCTCGGCTGGGAACCGCATCCGATGAACATCCAGATCAGCATGAACTACCTGTCCGGCGGCGATGCGAGTTTCGGCCCGAACTATGGCGAAGCGCGCGTGTACACGCTGACGGCGCCCGACTTCATCTCGCGCTGCCCCAACGCAGGCAAGCTCGTCGAGAACCTGCGCTTCACGACGCAGCTCGAGAACCAGCTGATGCAGTCGGTGATGAACAAGACGAAACCGGCGGACGCCGCGAAGGCATATCTGAAGAAGAATCCGCAGGTGCTCGATGCCTGGCTCGCCGGCGTCAAGACGTTCGACGGCAAGGACGGCCTGCCTGCCGTAAAGGCGTATCTCGGCCTATAACGGCCCGTGCGCGCCGCAAGCGGGCGGCGCGCATCGGCAAATGATCTGCAGTACGACAGAAATCGAGCGACACGAACCGAATCAAGCGAGGGCATTCAGCATGAACCACGAAGTCATCATCACCTGCGCGGTGACCGGCGCGGGCGATACCGTCGGCAAGCATCCGGCGATTCCGGTCACGCCGAAGGAAATCGCGGCCGCCGCGATCGAAGCGGCGAAGGCCGGCGCGACAGTTGCGCACTGCCACGTGCGCGATCCGCAGACGGGCCGCGGCAGCCGCGACCCGAACCTGTACCGCGAAGTGGTCGACCGGATCCGCTCGGCAGACGTCGACGTGATCATCAACCTGACGGCCGGCATGGGCGGCGATCTGGAGATCGGCCCGGGCGAGGACCCGATGCGCTTCGGCAAGGGCACCGATCTTGTCGGCGGCCTCACGCGCCTCGCGCACGTCGAGGAACTGCTGCCGGAAATCTGCACGCTCGATTGCGGCACGCTGAATTTCGGCGACGGCGACTACATCTACGTATCGACACCCGCGCAACTGCGCGCCGGCGCGAAGCGCATCCAGGAACTCGGCGTGAAGCCGGAGCTGGAAATCTTCGATACGGGCCATCTGTGGTTCGCGAAGCAATTGCTGAAGGAAGGGCTGCTCGACGATCCGCCACTGTTCCAGCTGTGCCTCGGCATTCCGTGGGGCGCGCCGGCCGACACCGGCACGATGAAGGCGATGGTCGACAACCTGCCGCCGGGCGCGCACTGGGCCGGCTTCGGGATCGGCCGCATGCAGATGCCGATGGTCGCGCAGGCGATGCTGCTCGGCGGTCACGTGCGCGTCGGCCTCGAAGACAACATCTGGCTCGATCGCGGCGTGCATGCGACCAACGGCACGCTCGTCGAGCGTGCACGGGAAATCGTCGAGCGCCTCGGCGGCCGCGTGCTGACGCCGGCCGAAGGGCGTCGCAAGCTCGGCCTGCCGGCGCGCGGCGAGCGTCTGCTCGAACGCCGCGCGGTGGCCGAATTCGCGTGAGCGTTCACGGCTGATTCCGATTCAATGCGGCGGCGCGCACGAGCGCGGCCGCCGTTCGATTTCCCTCGATCTGAAGGATGCATTGACATGGCAGTGAAGACCGACATCAAGACGTTCGCCGCGATCGGCACCGGTGTGATCGGCAGCGGATGGATTTGCCGTGCGCTCGCGCACGGTCTCGACGTGGTCGTGTGGGACCCCGCGCCGGGCGCCGAGGCGCGGTTGCGCGCGAACGTCGCGAATGCCTGGCCTGCGCTCGAACGCGTCGGCCTCGCACCGGGCGCCGATCCCGCACGGCTGCGCTTCGAGTCGACGATCGAGGCCTGCGTCGCCGACGCGGACTTCATCCAGGAAAGCGCGCCCGAGCGCGAGGCGCTGAAGCTCGAACTGCACGAACAGATCAGCCGCGCGGCGAAGCCCGACGCGATCATCGCGTCATCGACATCGGGGCTGCTGCCGACCGACTTCTACGCGCGCGCGACGCATCCGGAGCGCTGCGTGGTCGGCCATCCGTTCAATCCGGTCTACCTGCTGCCGCTCGTCGAGGTGCTCGGCGGCGCGCGCACGTCGCCGGAAGCGGTCGAGGCGGCGATGGCGATCTATCGCAAGCTCGGCATGCGGCCGCTGCACGTGCGCAAGGAGGTGCCGGGCTTCATCGCGGACCGGCTGCTCGAAGCGCTGTGGCGCGAGGCGCTCCATCTCGTCAACGAAGGCGTCGCGACGACTGGCGAGATCGACGATGCGATCCGTTTCGGCGCGGGCATCCGCTGGTCGTTCATGGGCACGTTCCTGACCTACACGCTCGCTGGCGGCGACGCAGGCATGCGACACTTCATGCAGCAGTTCGGCCCCGCGCTCGAACTGCCATGGACGAAGCTGGTCGCGCCGAAGCTGACCGACGAACTGATCGACAGCGTCGTCGAAGGCACGAGCGAGCAGCAGGGCACGCGCAGCATCAAGGAACTCGAACGCTATCGCGACGAGTGCATCACCGAGGTGCTGAAGGCGATCGCCGCGGTGAAGGCGCGGCACGGGATGCGATTCGAGGACTGAACCAACATGACCGGCGATACCCCGCTGACGATTTACCACGACGTCGTGCGGCCCGAGTGGGTCGACTACAACGGCCACCTGCGCGACGCGTTCTATCTGCTGATCTTCAGCTTCGCGACCGATGCGCTGCTCGAGCGCATCGGCCTCGACGACGCCGCGCGTCGCGAGCGGTGCCGTTCGGTCTACACGCTCGAGGCGCACGTGAACTATCTGCAGGAGATCAAGGAGGGCACGCGCGTGCGCGTTGACGCGCGGGTGCTCGCGCACGACGCGAAGCGGCTGCATCTGTATCTCGAGCTGTTCGCACACGGCCATGACGGCGCGGTGTCGGCGAGCGAGCAGATGCTGCTGCACGTCGACACGCGCGACGGCGCGAAATCGGCGCCGTTCGACGACGACGTCGCCGCGCGCGTGGCCGAACTGCATGCGTTGCAGCGCGATTGCGCGGCGCCCGCGTATGCGGGCCGCGTGATCGGACTGCCGCCGCGTCGCTAGCGTCGGCGTTCAACTTTCGACCGTCGACTGCGGAGCGCACACGATGCTCGAACCGGAAATCGCGGCGTTCGTTGCGGCCGTCGACGCGTGGTATCCGGCCGACGCGGCGGCGCGCTCGCCCGTCGAGCAACGCCGCGTCTACGATCGCTTCGCGGCCGCATGGACGCCCGCCGAACTGCCGGCCGGCATCGTGCGGCACGACGCCGTGTGGCATGCACCGGACGGACGCGCGATCGCGCTACGGCGCTACGCACCCGCGCAGGGCGAGCCGCGCGGCACCGTGCTGTTCTTTCATGGCGGCGGCTTCGTCGTCGGCTCGCTCGACAGTCACGCGCTGATCACGGCGCAACTGGCGGCCGACACGGGGCTTGCCGTCATCGCGGTCGACTACCGGCTCGCGCCCGAGCATCGTGCGCCGGCCGCGCTCGAGGATTGCCTGGCCGTCACGTGTGCCGCGCGCGACGCGGTCCGCTGGCCGTTCGACTCGTGCGCGCGACCGCTGACACTCGCGGGCGACAGCGCGGGCGGCAATCTCGCGGCGGCCGTCGCGACCGCGCTGCGCGACGCGGGCGAAGGCGGCATCGACGGGATCGCACTCGTATATCCGATGCTCGGCATCGAACCGCAATCGCCGGCGCGCGAAACGGAAGCGCACGCGCCGATGCTGACGCTCGACGACGTCCATCGTTATCGCGCGCTGTACTGGGGCGATGCGGATGAAACCGCATTGAACGACGATCCGCTGCTGCGTGCATCGGTGCCGCTCGCGGCGTCGCACTTCGACGGGCTGCCGCCCATGCTCGCGATCGGCGCTGAACACGATCCGCTGCGCGACGATGCGCGCGTCTATGTCGAACGAATCCGTGCGGCCGGCGGCGCCGCGCGTTACTGGAGGGGAGAGGGGCTGGTGCATGGCTGCTGGCGCGCGCTCGGAACGAGCCCGCAGGCGGCGCGGATGCACCGGATGATCGGCGGGTTTCTGCTCGCACCACACGCGTAGCAGGCGTTTCCGGGAGACAACGATGCAGGCAGCGCAACACCGTATCGAGGACTGGCGGACCTATTCCGCCGACGCGGCCATTGCGGCGGCGACGATTGGCGATGGAGCGGTGAACGTCGAGTGGAGCGACACGCGACGATCGCCGTTTCACTTCGACTGGCTGCGCGACAACTGCGCGTGTTCCGCGTGCGTGCATGCGCTCACGCGCGAACAGGTGTTCGAGATCGCCGACGCGCGCGAGGATCTGTCGGCGCTCGCCGTGCATGTCGACACCGACGGCGCGCTGCATGTCGAGTGGAACGACGGGCATCGCAGTACCTGGTCGCCGGGATGGTTGCGCGCGCATGCATACGACGATGCGTCGCGCGCGGAACGCCAGGCCGCGCACGGGCGGCACGTGTGGGCCGGCGACGATGCGACGGCGATCGGGGTGTTCGCGTGGCGTGACGTGATGGAGGACGACGGCGCGTTGCGCGCGTGGCTCGCCGCGTTGCAGCGCACGGGGTTGACGCTCGTCGAGGGCGTGCCGGCCGAACGCGGCCGGGTCGACGAGATCGCGCGTCGTGTCGGTCTGATCCGCGAAAGCAATTTCGGCGTGCTGTTCGATGTCGAGTCGAAGCCGCGACCGGACAGCAATGCCTATACGTCGCTCAACCTGCCGCCGCACACCGACCTGCCGACGCGTGAATTGCAGCCGGGCGTGCAGTTCCTGCATTGCCTCGCGAACGACGCAACCGGCGGAGACAGCATCTTCCTCGACGGCTTTGCGCTCGCGGAAGCGCTGCGGCGCGACTATCCGGCCGATTTCGAACACCTTGCCTCGACGCCGTTCGAGTTCTGGAACAAGAGTGCGAACAGCGACTACCGCTGCTCGGCGCCGGTGATCGGCCTCGATGCACGCGGCAACGTGACGGAAGTGCGCGTCGCGAATTTCCTGCGCGGGCCGCTCGATGCGCCGGCCGGATCGGTCGCGGCCATCTACCGCGCGTACCGGCGGTTTCTCGGGCTCGCGCGCGAGCCACGTTTCCGGGTGCAGCGCCGGCTGCGGGCGGGCGACATGTGGGCGTTCGACAACCGGCGCGTGCTGCATGCGCGCACCGAGTTCGATCCGTCGACGGGCCGCCGGCATCTGCAGGGCTGTTACGTCGATCGCGACGAACTGCTGTCGCGCTGGCGCGTGCTGTCGCGTGCGGCGCCTGCGGCAGCCGCGGGGCGTTGACCGGCGCATACGGCATCGCCACGCATACCTCGTGGCGGAAAAAGCGCCCGGACGCAGCGCGCCCGGGCGAAGCCACCCGCTGCCGGGCGGCGGAGGTTTGCGTTTCACAAAAAAAGACGAGCCCGCATCAGGGGCTCGTCCGGGTACAGCTTCGTCGCGCCGGGCGCGGTGCGCCCGTCAGGGCGCGTCGGCTTACTGGCCGAAGAAGATCGAGTCGCGAGCGTTCGACGACGCTGCGGCAGCCGGGGCGCCCGAGTGGACGACCGGAGCCGGTTGAGCGCCGTAGCCGCTGGCGTCGGCACCATGAACACGCGCTTCCGCCGACTGGATGTCGTTCGGGTAATACGGGCTCGACACGCCCGGCTTGTAGCCGGCTTGTTCGAGCTGGACCAGTTCGTTGCGGACTTGTGCGCGGGTCACGGTGCTTTGTGCGAAAGCGCCGAACGAAGCGGACAGGGCGACAGCGGCAACAACTGCGGAAACGAGCGATTTCATGATGACCTCCGGTGTTTTATTGGATTCGCTTGCGACACCATGTCTGCAGCGATTGACTAAATCTTAGTCACCGGGCGGTTGAGGGTAAACGCTGATTTTGACGATAGATTGTTTCCGGACTGGTAACAGTGGGCCGGCCAATCAGGCTTTCGCCAAGCTTTCGTTTCTGTAAGTGTAATAAGTATGATGAATACCGAGGCAAGGGGCGCGATTCAACGTGCCTCGGCCGACGTGTCGAGCGGCGTGGCGGGCAGGCGAGCTGCGGCCACGCCGGAGCTCAGGAAACGCACGCCCGTCGCGGCTTCGGAGGCCGCCCACAGCAGCGCGGCGGTCGCCACATCGCGTGCCGCGCGCGGCACGCTTGCCAGTGCCGGCAGGCCGCGCGACTCGAACCAGCCGGACGGTCCGATGTACGAGCCGCCGGTGAGGTCGGGCGACGTCGCCGCGTGAATCGCCGGAAGCGCACCCTGGTCGGCCGGTTGCGCGAGATAACGGTTCGCCGCGCGCATCAGCGCGGCGCGCGTGGGCGAACGGTCCATCGCGGGGCCCGCGAACTGCAGATTGGTCGCCGCGTAGCCGGGATGCGCGGCGACGCTGATGCCCGCGAACGCCGCGCGCTGGAAGCGGCGCTGCAGTTCGATCGCGAACACTAGGTTGGCGAGCTTGCTGTCGCAGTATGCGAGATAACGGTTGTAGCGGTGTTCGGCCCGAAGGTCGTCGACGCGGATCCGGCCGCCGCGGCTCAAGCCGCTCGACATCGTCACGACCCGCGCGCGCCGCGCGGCGCGTAGCGCAGGGAGCAGATGGCCGGTCAACGCGAAATGGCCGAGGTGGTTGGTGCCGAACTGCATCTCGAAGCCGTCTTGCGTGTGCCGCAGCGGCAGGAACATCACGCCTGCATTGTTGCAGAGGATGTCGACGCGGCCGTGGCGGTCGGATACGTCGGCGGCGAAGCGCTGGATCGACGCGAGATCGGCGAGGTCGAGCGGATCGACTTCGACGCGTGCGGCGGGATGGAACCGCCGGATCGCATCGGCGGCCTGCGCGGCGCGCGCGGCGTCGCGGCAGCCCATCACGACGGTCGCGCCCTTGGCGGCCAGCGTTTCCGCGATGTGCCAGCCGAGCCCGCTGTTGGCGCCGGTCACGACCGCGACTTTGCCGCCTTGCGGGGGGACGTGGCGCGCGCTCCATGCATGCATGTCTGCCTCCATCGGCGCGGCCGGTGCGCCACGACGCGTAATCATTACATTGAATGCTGTAACGATAGTCCGCGCGGGCGGGGCAGACAAGCGGGGAACTAGACCGGTGGTTCTACGCCGGCTTGCGCGTCGCGCGTTATCGGCTGCCGGCCAGGGCCAGCACTTCGGCGGCGGAGATCATCGCGGCCGCGTTCGCCGGTGCCGGGCGCTCGGCCGGGCGGAAGACTTCGTCGCCGCGCTGGATGACCTGGCGCGACAGCGCACAGGTGCCGGTGCGCTGCGCGAAGCGGCGGCGCCAGCGCTGCTCGCCGTAATGACAGCGGCCGGGTTCGACCCAGCGAACGACGAGCAGCGTATCGGAGCGTTCCAGAATTTCGACGTGGACGTCGGCGGGATCGAGCACAGGCAGGGATTTGGAGGCCTTCATTTGCCGTTTCCTAAAGCTCGTGCGGTTTCGGCCGTGGCAGTGGATGTCACTACCCGACGGCGATTCCGTAGCGGTTTCCATGAGTGGTGCGCTAAATGTAAGCGTCTGTGACCGGAAAAAACATCCTGTCTGGCTCAAATTACCTTTTGTCGATTTAGAAACAATCGACGCGCATTTTCTTGAAAAACCAACGACAAAAGCGTGTAAGACCGACGACAAAAGCGCCCCGGACGCGAACGCCCGGGGCGGAAAATCGGCCCGCGCCACCGTGTCTGCTCGCTCAGTCACGTGGACACCGCGGGGGACGGAGGTGCCCGTCAGGGATCGGCGACGGGCGGGGTGCGGTGGTCCGGGAAGCGCGGTCCGGCAACGTCATGATCGCGCGCGCGCCCCGTTGACACCCTGACGGGAACATGACTTTTTTGTCAGTTTCGCCGCGACGGCGGCGCGACCCAGGCACCCGCGGCCGGCGCAAACCCCGCCGGCATTGGCTTTGCGGGACAAGTGGTTGATCGCCGCAATCAGAAAAAGACGGTCGCCGAAGTCCGGGGCACCGCCGCCGGCCCGATTTTGCCGTTCGGGAAAATACTGAATCACGCGATCGTGACAAATCCGGAATCTGTCCTATGATTGGTTGGACCTTTGGTCCTTTGTGCCAATCAGTCGGCTTGGCCGGCTTCTACAGGAGTGGTGCTCATGAGATTGCAGGGCAAGCGCGCGCTGGTGACGGCGGCCGGGCAGGGTATCGGCCGCGCGACCGCGCTGCGGTTCGCAAGCGAGGGGGCCGACGTGCTGGCGACCGACATCAACGAGGCCGCGCTCGCGCAACTCGCGGCCGACGCCGAACGTGCAGGCGGCAGGCTGGCCACGCGGCGGCTCGACGTGACCGATGCGAGCGACGTTTCGGCACTCGCCGCGCAGGCGCGCGCGTTCGACGTGCTCTTCAACTGCGCGGGGTTCGTGCACCACGGCTCGATCCTCGATTGCGACGAGGCCGCGTGGGCGTTCTCGCTGAACCTCAACGTCACGTCGATGTACCGGCTGATCCGCGCGCTGCTGCCGGCGATGCTGGAAGCGGGCGGCGCGTCGATCATCAACATGGCATCGGCCGCGTCGAGCGTGAAGGGCGTGCCGAACCGCTTCGTCTACGGCACCACCAAGGCGGCCGTGATCGGCCTGACCAAGGCCGTCGCTGCCGATTTCGTCGAGCGGGGCATCCGCTGCAACGCGATCTGCCCGGGCACGATCGAATCGCCGTCGCTGGCGCAGCGGATCGCCGAGCAGGCGCGCACGCGCCACGTGTCGACCGACGAGGTGCGCCAGGCGTTCGTCGCGCGCCAGCCGATCGGCCGCATCGGCACCGCGGAAGAAGTGGCCGCGCTCGCGCTGTACCTCGCGTCCGACGAAGCGTCGTTTACGACCGGCGCGATTCACCTGATCGATGGCGGCTGGTCGAACTGACCGCGCCTTCCCCTTCACTTTCCGTTTCCGCTCGAGACGACATGAAACTGCTGAGATTTGGCGACAAACACCATGAAAAGCCGGGCCTGCTCGATGCGCAGGGCCATATTCGAGACCTGTCCGGCGTGATCGACGATATCGCAGGCGATGCGCTCACACCCGCGTCGCTCGCGCGGCTGCGTGACATCGACCCGTCGTCGCTGCCGCGCGTCGAAGGCACGCCGCGGCTTGGCGCGTGCGTCGGCCGCGTCGGCAAGTTCATCTGCATCGGGCTCAACTATTCGGACCACGCGGCCGAATCGGGGATGGAAGTCCCGAAGGAGCCGGTCGTGTTCGGCAAATGGACGAGCGCGATCTCGGGGCCGAACGACGACGTCGAGATTCCGCGCGGCTCGGAGAAGACCGACTGGGAAGTCGAGCTCGGCGTGGTGATCGGCCAGGGCGGCCGCTACATCGACGAAGCCGACGCGCTGTCGCACGTCGCCGGCTACTGCGTGGTGAACGACGTGTCGGAGCGCGAATACCAGCTCGAGCGCGGCGGCACGTGGGACAAGGGCAAGGGCAACGACACGTTCGGCCCGCTCGGCCCGTGGCTCGTGACGGCCGACGAAGTGCCCGATCCGCACGCGCTGCGGCTGTGGCTCGAGGTGGACGGCCGCCGCTACCAGAACGGCACGACCGCGACGATGGTGTTCCGCGTGCCGCACCTGATCAGCTATCTGAGCCGCTTCATGAGCCTGCAGCCGGGCGACGTGATCTCGACCGGCACGCCGCCGGGCGTCGGCCTCGGACAGAAGCCGCCGGTCTATCTGCGCGCCGGGCAGGTGATCACGCTCGGCATCGACGGGCTCGGCGAGCAGCGCCAGCGCACCGTGCAGGCCTGATTTCCTTTTACGGACCGTTCGTCATGCCTATCATTCGATCGATGCGCGTCCTCGACGTGCGCTTCCCGACCTCGCAGCAGCTCGACGGCTCCGATGCGATGAATCCGGACCCCGATTATTCGGCGGCCTACGTCGTGCTCGAAACCGACCACGACGGGCTCGAAGGCCACGGGCTCACGTTCACCATCGGGCGCGGCAACGAAATCTGCTGCGCGGCGATCGACGCGATGCGTCACCTCGTCGTCGGCCTCGACCTCGACTGGATCCGCGAGGACATGGGCCGCTTCTGGCGGCACGTGACGTCGGACAGCCAGTTGCGCTGGATCGGCCCCGACAAGGGCGCGATCCATCTGGCGACGGGCGCCGTCGTCAACGCTGTGTGGGATTTGTGGGCGAAGTCGGTGGGCAAGCCGCTGTGGCGGCTCGTCGCGGACATGAGCCCCGAGGAGATCGTGCGCGCGATCGATTTCCGCTACCTGACCGACTGCCTGACGCAGGCCGAAGCGCTCGACCTGCTGCGACGGCAGGCGCCGGGCAAGGCGGCGCGGATCGCGACGCTCGAGCGCGAAGGCTACCCGTGCTACACGACGTCGGCGGGCTGGCTCGGCTACAGCGACGACAAGCTGCGTCGGTTGTGCCGCGAAGCGGTGGACGCCGGTTTCGACTACGTGAAGCTGAAGGTGGGCGCGAACCTGGAGGACGACATCCGTCGCGTGACGATCGCGCGCGAGGTGATCGGCCCGGAGCGCAAGCTGATGATCGACGCGAACCAGGTGTGGGAGGTGGACGAAGCGATCGACTGGGTGCGCGAGCTGGCGTTCGCGAAACCGTGGTTCATCGAGGAACCGACGAGCCCCGACGACGTCGAAGGGCATCGCAAGATCCGCGAGGCGATCGCGCCCGTGCAGGTCGCGACCGGCGAGATGTGCCAGAACCGCGTACTGTTCAAGCAATTCATCGCGCGCGGCGCGATCGACATCGTGCAGATCGACGCGTGCCGGCTCGGCGGCGTCAACGAGATTCTCGCGGTGATGCTGCTGGCCGCGAAATACGGGCTGGCGGTGTGTCCGCACGCGGGCGGCGTCGGGCTGTGCGAATACGTGCAGCATCTGTCGATGATCGACTACGTGTGCATTGCCGGCACGAAGGAGGGGCGCGTGACCGAATACGTCGACCACCTGCACGAGCATTTCGTCGAGCCGTGCGTCGTGCGCGGCGCGGCCTACATGCCGCCGACGGCGCCCGGCTTCTCGATCGAGATGAAGCCCGAATCGCTGGAGCGGTATCGATTCCGCGGCTGAAGCACGCAGCACGACGATGCACCGCGCGCGGCCCGCGCGACGACAACATGAACGACGGAGACGCGAAGTGGATTTGAATCTGCAAGACAAGATCGTGATCGTGACCGGCGGCGCATCGGGCATCGGCGCCGCGATCTCGATGCGGCTGGCCGGCGAAGGCGCGATTCCGGTGGTATTCGCGCGCCACACGCCGGACGACGGCTTCTGGCATGCCCTCACGCAGCAACAGCCGCGCGCCGCGTGCGTGTCCGTCGAACTGCAGGACGACGCGCAATGCCGCGACGCGGTCGCGCAAACCATCGCGCGCTTCGGCCGCATCGACGGCCTGGTCAACAACGCGGCCATCAACGACAGCGTCGGCCTCGACGCCGGGCGCGACGCGTTCGTCGCATCGCTCCAACGCAACCTGATCCACTACTACGTGATGGCGCATTACTGCGTGCCGCACCTGAAGGCGACGCGCGGCGCGATCGTCAACATCTCGTCGAAGACGGCCGTCACCGGGCAGGGCAACACGAGCGGCTATTGCGCAGCGAAGGGCGCGCAACTCGCGCTGACGCGCGAATGGGCCGTTGCATTGCGCGACGACGGCGTGCGCGTGAACGCCGTGATTCCGGCCGAGGTGATGACGCCGCTCTACGAGACCTGGATCGCCGGTTTCGACGACCCCGAAGCGAAGCTCGCGGAAATCGCCGGCAAGGTGCCGCTCGGCAAGCGCTTCACGACCGCCGACGAGATCGCCGACACGGCCGTGTTCCTGCTGTCGGCGCGCGCGTCGCACACGACGGGCCAGTGGCTGTTCGTCGATGGCGGCTATACGCATCTCGATCGCGCGATCGGTTGAGGCCATCGAGCCATGCAACCCGATCTGAACCCGACCGCCGCACCCGCCGCGCTGATTGCGCTGACAGGCATCGGCAAGCGCTTTCCGGGCGTGCAGGCGCTCGACGATTGCCGGTTCGACCTGCATGCCGGCGAAGTCCACGCGCTGATGGGCGAAAACGGCGCCGGCAAGTCGACGTTGATGAAGATTCTCGCGGGTGTTTATCAGAAGGACGAAGGCGAGATCCGGATGGACGGCCGCGCGGTGGAGATCGGCGATCCGCGCGCCGCGCAGGCGCTCGGCATCGGCATCATCCATCAGGAGCTGAACCTGATGAACCACCTGAGCGTCGCGCAGAACATCTTCATCGGGCGCGAGCCGCGCGGCCGCTTCGGCGTGTTCGTCGACGAGGACAAGCTCAACCGCGACGCGGCCGCGATCTTTCAACGGATGCGGCTCGATCTCGATCCGCGCACGCCGGTCGGCCGGCTGACGGTCGCGAAGCAGCAGATGGTCGAGATCGCGAAGGCGCTGTCGTTCGACTCGCGCTTGCTGATCATGGACGAGCCGACCGCCGCGCTGAACAACGCGGAGATCGCCGAGCTGTTCCGCATCATCGGCGACCTGCGCGCGCACGGCGTCGGCATCGTCTACATCTCGCACAAGATGGACGAGCTGCGCCAGATCGCCGATCGCGTGACGGTGATGCGCGACGGCAAGTACGTCGCGACCGTGCCGATGGCGGACACGTCGATGGACGCGATCATCGCGATGATGGTCGGTCGCCAGCTCGATACGACGTTCCGCACGCCGCCCGATACGTCGGCCAACGAGGTCGCGCTCGAAGTGCGCAGGCTGTCGCGCGGCCGCGCGATCCGCGACGTCGGCTTCACGGTGCGGCGCGGCGAGATTCTCGGCTTCGCGGGGCTGATGGGTGCGGGCCGCACCGAGGTTGCACGCGCGGTGTTCGGCGCGGACCCGGTCGACGCGGGCGAGATTCGCGTGCACGGCAAGACCGTGACGATCCGCACGCCGGCCGACGCGGTCGCGCACGGGATCGGTTATCTGTCGGAGGACCGCAAGCACTTCGGGCTCGCGCTCGGGATGGACGTGCAGAACAACATCGCGCTGTCGAGCATGCAGCGCTTCGTGCACCGCGGCATGTTCCTCGATGCGCGCGGGATGCGAGACACCGCGCAGTCGTACGTGCGGCAGCTCGCGATCCGCACGCCGTCGGTCGCGCAGCCGGCGCGTCTCCTGTCGGGCGGCAACCAGCAGAAGATCGTGATCGCGAAGTGGCTGCTGCGCGACTGCGACATCCTGTTCTTCGACGAGCCGACGCGCGGCATCGACGTCGGCGCGAAAAGCGAGATCTACAAGCTGCTCGACGCGCTCGCCGCCGACGGCAAGGCGATCGTGATGATCTCGTCGGAGTTGCCCGAGGTGCTGCGCATGAGCCACCGGATTCTCGTGATGTGCGAAGGGCGCGTGACCGGCGAACTGCGCGCGGCCGACGCCACCCAGGAAAAGATCATGCAGCTCGCCACGCAGCGCGAGTCGACCGTGTTGTCCTGATTCGGACGCCGATTCATACGCCTACCGACCATGTCCAACGATACGCATCCCGTCCCGCCCCTGGCTTCCGGCGACACGCCGGCCGCCGCATCGAGCCTGAAGTCGCGCTTCTTCAACCCGGCCGCGCGGCAGAAGCTGCTCGCGTTCGCGAGCCTCGTGCTGCTGATCGTGTTCTTCAGCTTCGCGTCGTCGAACTTCCTCGAAGTCGACAACCTCGTGACGATCCTGCAGGCCACCGCCGTGAACGGCGTGCTGGCGGTCGCGTGCACCTACGTGATCATCTCGTCGGGCATCGACCTGTCGGTCGGCACCCTGATGACGTTCTGCGCGGTGATGGCCGGCGTCGTGCTGACGAACTGGGGCATGCCGCTGCCGCTCGGGATCCTGGCCGCGCTGTGCTTCGGCGCGTTGTCGGGCAGTGTGTCGGGTTTCGTGATCGCGAAGATGAAGGTGCCTCCGTTCATCGCGACGCTCGGGATGATGATGCTGCTCAAGGGGCTGTCGCTCGTGATCTCGGGCACGCGGCCGATCTACTTCAACGACACGCCGGGCTTCACGTCGATTGCGCAGGATTCGCTGATCGGCAGCCTGATTCCCGCACTGCCGATTCCGAACGCGGTGCTGATCCTGTTCCTCGTCGCGGCCGGCGCGTCGATCGTGCTGAACCGGACCATCTTCGGCCGCTACACGTTCGCGCTCGGCAGCAACGAGGAAGCGCTGCGGCTGTCCGGCGTGAACGTCGACGCGTGGAAGATCGCCGTCTATACGTTCAGCGGCGCGGTGTGCGGGATCGCCGGGCTCCTGATCGCGTCGCGGCTGAATTCCGCGCAGCCCGCGCTCGGACAGGGCTACGAGCTCGATGCGATCGCGGCCGTCGTGATCGGCGGCACGTCGCTGTCGGGCGGCGCGGGCAGCATCGTCGGCACCATCATCGGCGCGTTCATCATGAGCGTGCTGACCAACGGCCTCCGCATTATGTCGGTCGCGCAGGAATGGCAGACGGTCGTCACGGGCGTGATCATCATCCTCGCCGTCTACGTGGACATCCTGCGCCGGCGGCGCCGCTGACGCACGCACGAACACACATGTGCTTCACAGCCGGCCCGCCCGGCATTTCAGTCGATACCAACCAAGGAGACGCGAAGTGATCAGGAGCAAGGTGTTGAACGCGATCGTCGGACTGGCGTTCGCCGTCGGTGTGACGGCGGGCGCGCAGGCGCAGGAAACCTACATTCCGCTGATTTCGAAGGGCTTCCAGCATCAATTCTGGCAGGCCGTGAAGGCGGGTGCGATGCAGGCCGCGAAGGACTACAAGGTGAAGGTGACGTTCGAAGGCCCCGAAACCGAGGCGATGGTCGACAAGCAGATCGACATGCTGTCCGCCGCGATCGCGAAGAAGCCGGCGGCGCTCGGCTTCGCGGCGCTCGACAGCAAGGCCGCATTACCGCTCCTGAAGAAGGCGCAGGCCGAGAAGATCCCGGTCATCGCGTTCGACTCGGGCGTCGACAGCGACATCCCGGTGACGACCGCCGCGACCAACAACAAGGCCGCCGCCGCGCTCGCCGCCGACAAGCTCGCCGCGCTGATCGGCGACGAGGGCGAGGTGGCCGTGGTCGCGCACGATCAGACGAGCCGCACCGGCATCGATCGCCGCGACGGCTTTCTCGAACGGATGAAATCGGCGCACCCGAAGGTGCGGATCGTGACCGTGCAGTACGGCGAAGGCGACCAGTTGAAGTCGACCGAAGTGACGAAGTCGATCCTGCAGGCGTACCCGAAGCTCAAGGGCGTTTTCGGCACCAACGAAGGCTCGGCGATCGGCGTGGTGAACGGCGTGCGCGAGATGAAGCGCAAGGTCGTGATCATCGGTTACGATTCCGGCAAGCAGCAGAAGGATGCGATCCGCAGCGGGATCATGGCCGGCGCGATCACGCAGAATCCGGTCGGGATCGGCTACAAGACCGTCGAGGCGGCCGTGAAGGCGATCAAGGGCGAGAAGCTGCCGAAGGTCATCGATACCGGTTTCTACTGGTACGACAAGACCAACATCGACGACCCGAAAATCACGGCGGTGCTGTACGACTGAACGTGACGTGACACGGCGGACGACGGCGAAACGCGAGGACACCATGGGCGCAGTGCGCATCGATTCTCATCAGCACTTCTGGCGCTATCGCGCGGCCGAATTTCCATGGATCGGCGCCGGGATGGACGTGCTCGCCCGCGATTACATGCCCGACGCGCTGTGGCCGCAGATGCGTGCGCAGGCGTTCGGTGCGTCGATCGCGGTGCAGGCGCGCGTCGGACGCGACGAGACGGCATTCCTGCTCGATCTGGCCCGCGACGAAGCGCGCATCGCGGCGGTAGTCGGCTGGGAGGACCTCGGTGCGCCGGCGCTCGCCGAGCGTATCGGAGAATGGCGCAGCCCGAAGCTGCGCGGCTTTCGTCACCTGCTGCAGGACGAAGCCGACGTCGGCGCGTTCGTCGCGGATCCCGCATTCAATCGTGGCGTCGCCTGGCTGCAGGCGAACGGTTACGTGTACGACGTGCTCGTGTTCGAACGTCAGTTGCGCGACGTGCGCGCGTTCTGTGCGCGCAACGATGCGCACTGGCTCGTGCTCGATCACGCAGGCAAGCCCGCGCTCGCCGAGTTCGACCGCGACGACACCGCGCTCGCACGCTGGCGCGCGGCGTTGCGCGAACTGGGTGCGATGCCGCACGTCGTGTGCAAGCTGTCGGGGCTCGTGACCGAGACGGACTGGCGGCGCGGCCTGCGCGCGCAGGACATCCGCCACATCGAGCTGTGCCTCGATGCGGCGCTCGACGCGTTTGGCCCGCAGCGGCTGATGTTCGGTTCGGACTGGCCCGTGTGTCTGCTCGCGGCGTCGTACGACGAAGTGGCGTCGCTGATCGAGCGCTGGGCAGAGGCGCGGTTGTCGGCGGCCGAGCGCGACGCGTTGTGGGGCGGTACGGCCGCGCGGTGCTATGCGGTGCCGGACGATATGAAGCCCGGCATATAGAATAGGTCCGATCGGTCTGGTGCGGCATTCGTCAGACCGTCCGCAACGCAACCGCTTACCTGTATCAACGTATGTCCATCCAGCCGATTCAGAACCGCCGCCTCTACCAGCAGATCGCCGACAAGCTCAGCGCGATGATCGAGTCGGGCGACTTCCCGCCGGGCAGTTACCTCCCGCCCGAGCGCGAGCTGGCCGAGCAGTTCGGCGTGTCGCGCACATCAGTGCGCGAGGCGCTGATCGCGCTCGAGGTGAACGGTCTCGTCAGCGTGCGTGTCGGCGACGGCGTGAAGGTGCGCCAACCCGAGGCGGCCACTGCGCCGCAAGCGCGGATCGACACGACGGTCGCGCCGTTCTCGATCGTCGAGATCGATCCGGAGCTCGGGATCGCTATCGACCTCGATACCGAAATCCCGCCGTTCGCGTTGTTGCAGGCGCGCCGGCTGATCGAGCCGGAAGCCGCGTCGCTCGCCGCGAAACACGGCTCGGACGCGCAGATCGAGGGAATTCACGAGGCGTTCCTGCGCAACCAGGAAGACAACCGTAGCGGGTCGCTCACGCATCCGGGCGATCGGCTGTTCCATATCCGTATCGCGGAAGCCAGCGACAACCCCGCGTATGCGCTGATGATCAAGCAACTGCTCGCGCACAAGTACGACCTGATGTTTCAGCGGCTGCAGTCGCTGTACATGCCGAACGACATGCCGCATCGGTCGGAGCTCGAACACCGCGCGATCCTCGATGCAATCCGCGCGCGCGACCCGGAGGCCGCGCGCCGCGCGATGGCCGAGCATCTCGACGAAGTGATCCGGATTTTCGGCCGCGCCCTCGACTGAGCGCGGGCGATCGGCATCAGAAGCGGTCGGCGCGGTAAGGCGTCGGATCGGTGAACGGCGTCTCGCCGGTCATCATCTCGGCCAGCAGGCGGCCGGAGACGGGGCCGAGCGTCAAACCGTGATGGTTGTGCCCGAACGAGAACCACATGCCGCGATGCGCCGGCGCGGGGCCGATCACCGGCCGCATGTCGGGCGTGCACGGCCGGAAGCCGAGCCACGGGTGCGGGTCGAGCCGCTCGCCGAAGCCGAACACCGGGCGCGCGACGCGTTCCGCGCGATCGAGCTGCACGCCCGTCGGCGGCAGGCCGCGCCGCGCGATCTCGACGCCGGTGGTCAGCCGCAGTCCGCGCCGCATCGGCGCGATCACGTAGCCGTATTCGCGATCGACGATCGGCGCCGACGGCGCGCCGCGTTCGGACGGCGCGTAGTGCATGTGGTAGCCGCGCTTCTCGCGCAGCGGAATCTTGTAGCCGAACTTGCCGAACACCGTGTCGGACCACGGGCCGAGCGCGACGACGACGGCCGGCGCGGCGATCCTGCCGTCGTCCGTCGTGACCTGCCAGCCGGGCGACAGCGCGTCGAGGCTCGCGGCATCGCCGGTGAGCAGCGTGCCGCCGCCTTGCACGAAGAGTTGCGCGTAGGTTTTGACGAGCGCGGACGGATCGACGACGCTTTTCGGATCGAGCCAGTGCAGCGCGCCGCAGAAGCCTGCGGCGAGGCTCGGTTCCCGTGCGCGAAGTGCCGCGGCATCGAGCGGTGTGATGCCGAGCCCGTGGCGGCGCGCGGTGAGTCCCGCATCGGCGACCGCGCGCTCGAATGCGGCAGGCGTGCGGAACGCTTCCATCCAGCCGCTGGCGCGCACCAGTTCCCCGGCGCCGGCGCGCGCGATCAGCGCGTCGTGCTCGACGATGCAGCGCTCGATCAGCGGCAGCATGTCGCGCGAGGCTGCCGCGTGACGCAGCGGCGCCGATTCCCACCAGAAGCGCGCGAGCCACGGCGCGAACGCGGGCAGCGACGCGCTGTGCCAATAGAGATCGGTGGAGCGGTTGAGCGCATAGCGCATCAGCGTGAACGGGCTGCGCGGGAACGGATACGGTTCGATCGACGAGCGCTCGATCAGCCCCGCGTTGCCGAAGCTCGTGCCTTCGCCGGGTGCGCCGCGGTCGACGAGGGCAACCTTGCGGCCGCGATCCTGCAGGTGCAGCGCGGCGGAGACGCCGACGATGCCCGCGCCCAGAACGATTACGTCGAAGTCCATGAGGGAAGACGAGATAGACGGTTGATGATCGACACTCGGCGTCGGCGACGCGCGCTTCGGCCGGGTGCGCGGAACTGCAATCGAATGATCAGCAAGGATACCCGCGAACGCGGTGATGTGCGAATCGCACTCCCTCGTCCGGCGCGATGGGGGTGTCTGGCGACTGGGTGCCTCGATCGAATTTGCCAGCTGGTCGTCTGAGCCCGCCATGTCCGTGAAGGACGGGAACGGGAATGTGTTCCGGGGCGATTGCAACTTCGTCGTGTCGAGCACCGCGTGACGGATGCGTTGCGTGTGCCGACGGAATCGCGCGGCAACGTCCACCGGCTTCGCATCGTTGCGTGGGGAAACCAGTCCGGCGCACCTCTGCGGAACGTATGAAGTTTGAATCGCACGTTCGTCCTGTTCGCTGACGAATCGTTCGGCATCGCATCGCCGCGAACAGCACCGATTCCCCATACTTTCCGACATGAATAGCGGGTGTATCCCACTGGTTTGGGATACGAATATTTACCTAAGATGGAAGCAATCGTGCGTGTGATACGGTGCCGGCACGCGCATGGCGGGAAGAGGCAGCGCCGGGAACGACTGCGGCAGATGTTTCCATTATGGATGCGAGTATGTGCGCGGCGGCCGCGAATCATCATGCGGTCGCATCGACGCCAGCGGGCGCGGCGGTAATCACCGCGCGGAAGGCATTCGGCCGGTCAGGCCGAGTCGCCGTGTTACGTCACGCATGCATCGCAATCGTTTGCGCTCTGAGCGTCGCGCCCGCCGTTCTCGCCGGGGCGCCTGGCGATGCCGACGAGCCGATCGACACGGTGCGGCTCGTCGCCACCACGACACCCGTCAATCCCACCAGTCCCGCCTTTTCGTCACACGACTCGGCCGTACGCCAGGTCGTGCTCGGCATCATCAGTTTCACGCGCTGGCCGACGACGCCCGTTCGCCTGCATCTGTGCGTGACGGGCAGGTCGGACTACGCGGGCGACCTGACCGGCACGATGCAGGCCGGCTCGACCGCGCTCGACGTGCAGCGGGTCCGCTTCGACGACCCCGCGCTCGGCGTCGCATGCGACGTCGTGTATCTCGGCGTGCTCGGAGACGAAGAGCGAAAGCAGGTGAGGACCGCGCTGGTTGGCCGCCCGGTGCTGACCATCGCCGAACACGATCCGTCCTGCACCGCGGGCAGCATGTTCTGTCTCGTGGTCGAAGGCGAACGCGTCACGTTCGACATCAATCTCGACGCCGTCGCGCGCAGTGGCGTGCGCGTGCATCCGAACGTGCTCAATCTCGCGCGGCGGACGCTGACGCCATGACACGTTCCGGACCCGCCATTTCGCCTTCACGTGTATCGCGCCCGACGCTGCAAAGCGTGTTGCGCCGCGCGCATTTGCGCCTTGCGTTCGTCGCGGTCGCGATGGCCGCCGTGTCGCTGATCGTCGTCGCCGTGATCGCGTTGCGTGCGTACGCCGGCAACAATCTGCACCTGCTGGCGCGCTCGCTCGGTTACACGGTCGAGGCAGCGCTCGTGTTCGGCGACCGCGTCGCGGCGAACGAGGCGATCGCGACGATCGCCAACGACGAGGACGTCGCGCAGGTGGTCGTCACCGATGGCAAAGGCCAGTTGTTCGCGACGTGGAAACTGCCCGACGAAGGCCGGATCGCCCTTCTCGAGCGCGGCGTCGCCACGCTGGCGCTGCCCGGGCCAGTGAGCGCTTCGGTGATGCACGACGGCATCGTCATCGGCCAGGTCATCGTGCGTGGCCGAGGGCACCAGTTCTTCGGGTTCCTGATCGGTGGCATCGGCGGCATTCTCGGTTGTCTGGCAGTCAGCGTGATCGGCGCGTATGTCAGCTCGAAGCGTCTGTTGCGCAACATCGTTGCGCCGCTGCGCGCGCTGGCTGACGTCGCGCACGCCGTGCGCCGCGAGCGTGCGTTCGCGCGTCGCGTCGAGCCAGTGGCGATCGCCGAACTGAATCAGCTCGGCGACGACTTCAATGCGTTGCTCGACGAATTCGAAGACTGGCAGAACACGCTGCGCCACGAAAACGCGTCGCTCGAACACAAGGCGACGCACGATGCGCTCACGGGGCTGCCCAACCGCGTGCAGTTCGAGTCGCGTCTGTCGGTTGCCCTCTGCGACGCCGTGGTGACGGGACAGCGAGTTGCCGTCCTGTATCTCGACTGCGACCGCTTCAAGGAAATCAATGACGGTCTCGGCCACGATGCGGGCGACGCGGCGCTGGTCGGCATCGCGGCGCGGTTGCGCGCGCAGGTGCGCGAGACCGATCTAGTCGCTCGGCTGGGCGGCGATGAATTCGCGGTGATGCTGACGGCTGTGCGCGATACGGAAAGCGTGTGCCGGATCGCCGACGAGATTTTGTCCGGCATGGTGCCGTCGATCGAGCTGTCCGACGGGAGCATGGTGGCCACCATGATGAGTGCCGGTATTGCGCTGTATCCCGATCATGCGTCCGACGCGAGCGGCTTGCTGCGCGCGTCGGATGCCGCGATGTACCGCGCCAAGCGTGCTCGGCCCGGGTCGTGGCAGCTGGCGGAGGCCGTAGCGGGACGGGTTTGATGTCTATCGTTTCGCGCCGTGGGCGAGGCCGCGGCGGCGGGATAATAAGCGCGCGCGAAGCGGGCGCGTACGAAGGGGGCGATCATGGATGACTCGTTGCCTGTGAGCATTGGGCGAATGTGCGTCGCGGGCGCGGTGCTTCTGTGCCTGTTGCTTGGCGGATGCAAGACGCCGCCGCTTCATCGGGGGCTCACGCAGACGCAGGTCACGGCGCTGAAGTCGGCCGGGTTCCAGGAGACCGAGCAGGGGTTCGAGTTCGGGTCGACGGGGCCGATTCTGTTCGATTTCGATCGGTATAACCTCAAGCCGGATGTCAGGCGGATCGTCGAGCGGATTGGCAGGACGTTGAGGTCGGCGGGAATCAACGGGGTGCGGGTGTACGGGTACTCCGACGAGGAAGGGCAGGCTGCCTACGATCTCGAGTTGTCCCGGCGGCGGGCGGAGGTGGTGGCGATCGAGCTTGTGGACGTCGGGCTGGATGCGAAGCGGATCGCGGTTGTGGGGAAGGGGAAGAGCGATCCGGTGGGGGATAACCGGACGCCAGCCGGGAGAACGCAGAATCGGCGGGTGGCGATTGTGGTGTCGCCGAGGTGAGGCGGCTTCAACGCGATGCCGGCGTTCGGCGATGCGCATCGTGCGCTTTGCGTGCGTGACCAGACTGAGATTGTGCAACTTGCTGTGTGCGACCGTTGCGGATCGCCCGCTGCTTCACCAGGCAATATTGCAAGACGACCGCGACGCTCCCGCACCGCCGGTAGCCGTGCAATGCGAACCCGCGCCGTTGTCATAGAACGTCCGCGTCTCCGGCTGCGGCACTGACGGATCGTGCGGATTCGGCGCACCGTGCGGACCGCGCGCGGCATCGTAAGGTCGCGTGGGCGCATACGAATTCCTGCCGCCAGGCGCGTGCGACCCGTTGGCCCTCAGATATTCATTCCAGTTCAACGCGCGCTGTTCGTGTCGTGGCAACGCGCGACCGAAGCTATCGCTGCCGCCCGCGCCGAGCGCGACGCGATTCGAGGGCCAGTCAGAATCACCGGGCTCGCGTTCGACCGAAGGCTGCGGCTTGAGCGTATCGCCCGAAACCCGCAACGGCCGCGTATCAGGCGTATCGAACGGACTGCGTTCAACCGGCGCCGCGTACTTCCCACGCCGAGTCGTCGGCGCCGCGCGTCCCTTATCCCGAGCCGAAGCGCGACGTTCCGAACGAAACACATTGGCACCGCCAGCATGCTCGACCAGCGATTCGTGGTCCGAAGCGTCGGCAATAGAAACGGAAAGTGCACAAGCAAGCGCGGCGGCGGAAGAAAAACGAAGAGGTCGATTCATCGGGCTCCGAACCAGGTGATATGTACTGGGAAAAAACGGCAGATCACTGGCTGGCGGCTCGGCGACGTGTGAGCGTCGAAGCGGCCCTGAAGCGACTGCGAATCGCGGAGGGGGCGACTCGCAGGAAGGCTGGCTGGATTGCAGAAGCGAGCGCGAATTATTTCATAAAAATCACAAACAGCTTTCGTTGTGCGGGTTGATGTCGGCAAACAGAAGGATTGGCCGCTCAGATACATCGCCCCGACTCGGTGCGTGCCGACACAATCGTCAGTTGATTGGTTTTCGACGATCGGACTCCAAGCATCCAAAGAAGCCGGCAGCGCGTGACGCAAAATCGCCGAAACCCACACCCGGTAAGGAATCTGTCCGCCAACCCACCCAAAATCGCAACCCAATTGCACCCACCGCAAACGTTCGCTACCCATCTTGGTTGCTCCCGAATCGCCACCTCGCGCGAGCCAAGTTTCTCCGTGTTTTCCCTCATAGAGACGGCATTTTTGACAGACGATTTAAAAACCCCCATATAATTTCGGCTGCCTTGCCAACGGCTGTCGGACCATCCCTCCGAACGATCAGTTGGCAAGCGGGGCAGGCGAAACGCTTGCGCAATGCAAGACGCATCACGATGTCTTTCCGAACCAGACGTCCCCCTTGGGGACTGCAAGAGCCGGGCCCCGCTACGCAACATCCATCCGCAGGTCCGTCTTCATGTGTCTCGGGCGTGTCCCATGTCCTCGCCCCGGGTGCTGTTCGATTGCGCAAGTCATGCCGCCTTTGCCCGTATGACTAAACAACATCGAGGAGCTCCCAGATGACGCTGTCCCGTCTTACGTCCATTTCCGCCGCCGCCGTGCTGTTCGCCGCCGGCGCCGCTGCCGCGCAAGCGGAAACCGTGAAGATCGCCATCGCTGGTCCGATGAGCGGCTCGGTCGCCCAGTACGGCGACATGGTGAAGGCCGGCGCGCTGACCGCGATCGAACAGATCAACGCGGCCGGCGGTGCGGGCGGCAACAAGTTCGAAGTCGTGCAGATGGACGACGCATGCGAACCGAAGCAGGCCGTCGCCGTCGCCAACAAGATCGTCAGCCAGAAGGTCAAGTACGTGATCGGCCACGTGTGCTCGGGTTCGACGATCCCCGCATCGGACATCTACGAAAACGAAGGCATCGTGATGGTCACGCCGTCGGCCACCGCGCCGCAGCTGACGGAAGGCAAGAAGCGCCACTTCATCTTCCGCACGATCGGCCGTGACGACCAGCAAGGCCCGGCCGCCGCGCACTACATCATCAACAACGTGAAGCCGAAGAAGGTCGCCGTCCTGCACGACAAGCAGTCGTACGGCCAGGGCATCGCGTCGTCGGTGAAGAAGGATCTCGAAGCCGCGAAGATTCCGGTCGTCCTGTTCGAAGGCATCAACGCCGGCGATTCGGACTACTCGGCGATCATCACGAAGCTGAAGTCGCAAGGCGTCGATTTCGTCTACTTCGGCGGCTACCACCCGGAAATGGGCCTGCTGATGCGCCAGGCGCGCGAGCAGGGCGTGAAGGCCACGTTCATGGGGCCTGAAGGCGTGGGCAACAAGGACGTGACGGCGATCGCCGGCCCGGCTTCGGAAGGCATGCTGGTCACGCTGCCGGCCGACTTCTCGGCCGACCCGGCCAACGCGGCGCTCGTGAAGGCCTTCGCGGACAAGAAGCGCGACCCGAACGGCCCGTTCCAGATGCCGTCGTACGCAGCGGTGAAGATCATCGCCGACGCAATTGCCGGCGCGAAGACGACCGACCCGACGAAGGTTGCCGCGTACATGCACAAGACGACGTTCGACACGCCGATCGGCAAGGTCGCGTATGACGCACAGGGCGACCTGAAGGCGTTCAAGTTCGTCGTCTACACGTGGCACAAGGACGCGACGAAGACCGCCGCCAAGTAACAACGGAGTATCCGCCCCGCGCACCCGCTCTGCCCGTCACCCGGGCAGGGTGCGTGCGCATTTGGCCGTTGCACGGCCAACGGGCGGCCCGAGACGACACCGTGCGTTGCGCGCGGCCGAACGCCGTGATCCGGCAACGGCACGCGACCCAGCGCCAACGGGAGCTTCCCGCACATGACTGACTTCTTTCCTCAATTCGCCCAGCAACTGGTCAACGGCCTGACGCTGGGTGCGATCTATGCGCTGATCGCCATCGGCTACTCGATGGTCTACGGCATCATCGGCATGATCAACTTCGCCCACGGCGAGATCTACATGATCGGCGCGTACGTGGGCCTCGTGACCCTGACTGCCATCGGCATCTCGGCCGGCTATCCGCTGCCGCTCGTGCTCGGCGCCGCACTGATCGTGTCGGTGATCGTCACCGGCCTGTACGGCTTCGCGGTCGAGCGCGTCGCGTATCGGCCGCTGCGCGGCGGCCCGCGCCTCGTGCCGCTGATCTCCGCGATCGGCATGTCGATCTTCCTGCAGAACTACGTGCAGATCGGCCAGGGCGCGCGCGACGTGTCGGTGCCGGTGCTGATTTCCGGTGCATTCGACATCCATCTCGGCGGCGACTACGACGTGACGATTCCGTATGCGCGTCTCTTGATCGTCTGCGTGACGATCGTGCTGATGATCGCGCTGACGCTGTTCATCTCGCATTCGCGGATGGGCCGTGCCTGCCGCGCATGCGCCGAAGACATGAAGATGGCGAACCTGCTCGGCATCGACACGAACCGCGTGATCTCGTTCACGTTCGTGCTCGGCGCGATGCTGGCGGCCGTCGGCGGCGTGCTGATCGGGCTGACCATCGGCAAGCTGAATCCGTACATCGGCTTCGTCGCGGGCATCAAGGCGTTCACCGCCGCGGTGCTGGGCGGGATCGGCAGCATCCCGGGCGCGATGCTCGGCGGCGTGCTGCTGGGCCTTGCCGAAACCTTCGCCGCAGGCTACATGCCGGCCGAGTACAAGGACGTCGTCGCGTTCGGCCTGCTCGTGCTGATCCTGCTCTTCCGTCCGACCGGCCTGCTCGGCAAGTCGGACATCGAAAAGGTTTGAGGGAGACGCAGATGAGTCAAGTCATTTCCGTTCGCCGCCCGGCCGCCGATGCCTCGATCGGCCAGGCGCTGAAGAATGCCGCGGCCGCCGCGCTGCTGACGGCGATCCTCACGATTCCGGTGCTCGGCCTGCAGTTGAAGCTCGACGGCTATCAGGTGGTGCTCACGCCGCACTGGCGCCCGGTGTGGATCGCGGTCGCGGCCGTGTTCCTGTTCCAGTTGTTCAAGCCGTGGCTCGTGCGCGCGAAATCCGCGGTGAAGCTGCCGGCGATGCCCGCGATGGGCGCGCAGCAGCAGCGCGCGATCATCTGGGTGCTGCTCGCGGTCGGGCTCGTGTGGCCGTTCTTCGGTTCGCGCGGCGCCGTGGACGTCGCGACGCTCGCGCTGATCTACGTGATCCTCGGCCTCGGGCTGAACATCGTGGTCGGTTTCGCGGGGCTGCTCGATCTCGGCTATGTCGGCTTCTACGCGGTCGGCGGCTATACCTACGCGATGCTGAACCAGTATTTCGGGCTGTCGTTCTGGGAGTGCCTGCCGATCGCGGCAATCGCCTCGGCGACGTTCGGCTTCCTGCTCGGCTTCCCCGTGTTGCGTCTGCGCGGCGACTATCTCGCGATCGTCACGCTCGGATTCGGCGAAATCATCCGCCTGCTCGCGAACAACCTGACGAGCCTCACGGGTGGCCCGGACGGCATCTCGAGCATTCCGAAGCCGACGGTGTTCGGCTTCGAGATGGCGCGCTCGGCGAGCGTCGAAGGCGCGAAGACCTTCCATGAACTGATCGGGCTCGAATACAGCGGCGAGCACATGGTGATCTTCCTGTACCTGATCGCGCTGGTACTGGTCGGCTTCACGCTGTTCGTGACGAGCCGCCTGATCCGCATGCCGATGGGGCGTGCGTGGGAAGCGCTGCGCGACGACGAGATCGCATGCCGTTCGCTGGGGCTGAACCCGACGCGCATCAAGCTGTCGGCGTTCACGCTCGGCGCGGCGTTCGCGGGCATCGGCGGCGCGTTCTTCGCCGCGCGTCAGGGCCTCGTGAATCCTGAATCGTTCACCTTCATCGAATCGGCGCTGATCCTCGCGATCGTCGTGCTCGGCGGGATGGGTTCGCAGCTCGGCGTGATTCTCGCGGCGATCCTGCTGACCGTGCTGCCGGAAGTCGCGCGCGGGTTCGCCGAGTACCGGATGCTGATCTTCGGTCTGGTGATGGTGTTGATGATGATGTGGCGTCCGCAGGGCCTGCTGCCCGCGAGCCGTCCCCACGTGGAGCTGCCGCAATGAGCGCGAATGCAGAACTGTTGAAGGTCGCCGGGCTGCAGATGCGCTTCGGCGGGTTGCTCGCGGTGGACGGCATCGATTTCGACGTGCGCCGCAACGAGGTGTTCGCGATCATCGGGCCGAACGGCGCGGGCAAGACCACGGTGTTCAACTGCGTCGGCGGCTTCTACAAGCCGACCGGTGGCGACGTCGTGCTCGACGGCCACGCGATCGCCGGGCTGCCGAGCCACAAGATCGCGTTGAAGGGCCTCGTGCGCACGTTCCAGAACATCCGCCTGTTCAAGTCGCTGACGGTCGTCGAGAACCTGCTCGTCGCGCAGCATCGCAAGGTGAAGTCGGGGATACTGCATGGCCTGTTCGCGACGCCCGCGTATCGCCGCGCCGAGAAGGAAGCGCTCGAACGCGCGGCCGTCTGGCTCGACCGGATGGGGCTGACGTCGGTCGCCAACCGGCAGGCGGGCACGCTGTCGTACGGGCACCAGCGGCGTCTCGAGATCGCGCGCTGCATGATCACCGAGCCGCGTCTGTTGATGCTGGACGAGCCGGCGGCCGGTCTCAACCCGCAGGAGAAGATCGAGTTGCAGCACCTGATCGACAAGCTGCGCCACGAGTTCGGCGTATCGGTGCTGCTGATCGAACACGACATGAGCCTCGTGATGGGCGTGTCGGACCGCATCCTCGTGATGGAGCACGGCCGGCCGATCGTGATCGGCACGCCGGATGCGGTCCGCAACGACCCGCGCGTGATCAAGGCGTATCTGGGGGAAGAGTGATGCTGAAGCTGGAACAGGTCCATACGCACTACGGCGCGGTCGAGGCGCTCGCGGGCGTGTCGATCGAGGTGAACAAGGGCGAGATCGTCACGCTGATCGGCAGCAACGGCGCCGGCAAGACGACGCTGATGATGACCGTGTGCGGCACGCCGCGCGCATCGTCGGGCCGCGTGCTGTTCGAGGGCAACGACATCACCGCGATGTCGACGCACCAGATCATGCGGCAGGGGATGGCGATTTCGCCCGAAGGGCGGCGCGTGTTTCCGAGTCTGACGGTGCTCGAGAACCTGAAGATGGGCGGGTTCTTCGCGAGCCGTCATGAGATCGAGGATGGCATCGAGCATGTGTTCAAGCTGTTTCCGCGCCTGAAGGAGCGCGCGGCGCAGCGGGCCGGCACGATGTCGGGCGGAGAGCAGCAGATGCTGGCGATCGGCCGTGCGCTGATGAGCAAGCCGCGCTTGCTGCTGCTCGACGAGCCGACGCTCGGCCTCGCGCCGCTCGTGATCGCGCAGATCTTCGACATCATCCGGACGATTCGCGACGAGGGCGTCACGGTGTTCCTGGTCGAGCAGAACGCGAACAAGGCGCTCGGTGTGGCCGATCGCGGGTATGTGCTCGAAACGGGGCGCGTGGTGCTTGCCGATACGGGCGCTAATCTGCTTGCGAACGACCGGATCAAGCAGGCGTACCTCGGCGGTTGATGAGGATAGCCGCCGGCCTGCAATGGGCCGGTGGCTTGCCGCATCCTTCGTGGATGCATCGGTACGACAGGTGCAATTTCCGCTTTGCAGGGAATCTGTAGCCGATTGAGCTTCGATCCTGGCCAAATCGGTTACATCTCGATGGTTCGTCCAGATCGACGTGAGTAGATAGCCATTGCCGCGTCGAATCGCAATCGCACTGTGGAGGCAACCCATGAAAATCAAACGAATCGTCGCCAATATCGACACACGCGCGATCGACGACGCGAAGCGCTTCTACCAACAGATCTTCGGTCTCGACTTGCTGATGGACCATGGCTGGATCGCGACCTACGGTAATGGCGAGCAGATGGATGTGCAGATCAGCTTCGCATCGCAGGGCGGGTCGGGCACGCCGACGCCCGACTTGTCGATCGAGGTCGACGATCTCGACGAAGCGTTCGCACTCGTGCATGCGGCGGGTGTTCCGGTCGAATACGGCCCGGCCGACGAGCCGTGGGGTGTCCGTCGGTTCTACGTGCGCGATCCGTTTGGCAAGCTCGTCAACGTGCTCGTTCACCGCTGAAGCGGCGGTTAAAGCACCACACCGAGCTCCATCGACTGTCGCCGTACCGTTCTATTTAGGAATGCCATCCGTGATGGCTTGGAGGCGTTGATATTCGGGAAACGGCTCGATCAACGCGCGGATATCGTTGATTGCCACCACCGGCTCCCGGCTGTCGCGACCAACATGCGGCGCGGATCGCAGTCAGCCGAAAACAGGTATCGCCATGCGATGCTCCGCGCGAATTCGACTCCCACCCGGGCACGCCCGGTTCAGCGCATCGTCTTCAGTTGCGACCACAACCGGTTTTCCAGTCGCATGATCGCGACGGGCTTCGGTTTCATCAGCGTCATTTTCTTCAGCACGTCGTCCGACGGATAAACCGACGGGTCTTGCGCAATCGCGGCCAGCACGAACTTGCGCGCCGGCACGTTCGCGGTCGGGTAGAACACCTCGTTGGTGATCCCCGCGTTGACCTGCGGATCCTCGATGTAGTTGATCCACTTGAGCGCGGCTTCCGGGTGGGGCGCGTCCTTCGGAATCGCCATCATGTCGAACGCCACCAGCCCGCCTTCCTTGACGTTCGAAAACCGGATGTCATACGCACGCTTGGCGTCGATGCTGCGCCGGCGCGCGATGCCGACGTCGCCCGCGAAACCGATCGACACGCAAACGTCGTTGTTCGCGAGATCGTTGATATAGCCGGACGAGTTGAACTCGGTCACGTACGGCCGGACCTTCTTCAGCATCTCGAAGGCGGCCTGATAGTCGGCCGGGTCGGCGCTGTTCGGATCCTTGTGCAGGTACTGCAGCGCGGCGGCAAACACGTCGATCGACTCGTCGAGGAACGAGACGCCGCATCCCTTGAGTTTCTTCAGGTTCTCGGGATCGAAGACCAGCGACCAACTGTCTGTCGGCGCATTGGCGCCGAGCGCCTTGCGTACCGACTGCACGTTGTAGCCGATGCCGATCGCGACGAATGCCCAGGGCACGCCGTACTGGTTACCGGGGTCGGCGCCCGCGACCATCTGCATCAGCGTCGGGCTCAGGTTCTTCAGATTCGGCAGTTTCGACTTGTCGAGCTTCTGGTACACGCCGGCCTGAATCTGTGCGCCCATGTAGTTCGAGGTCGGCACGACGATGTCGTAGCCGGAATTGCCTGCCAGCAACTTGGCCTGCAACGTGTCGTTGCTGTCGTAGTTGTCATAGCGCACATGAATGCCGGCCGTCTTCTGGAAGTTCGGGATCGTGTCCTTCGCGATGTAGTCCGACCAGTTGTAGACGTTGAGTTCGGTGTCGGCCGCGTGAGCGAACGCCACCGTACACGCTGCCGTGACGGCCGCGATGCGGGTGCCCGCGACGGCCGCACGGCGCACGAGAGCGCCAAAGCGAGAAACGCGCATAGTCTCCTCCTTGTAGATTGCAACTGCGACGGCAACGCCGCCGGTACGACGATGTCGGTTCACTGCTCGGATTCGGCCCGATGCGCCTCGTAGCGCAAGCGCATCGCGGCGCCGATGTCGAAGAACGGGCGGGGTGGCAGCCAGCCGGGTTGCGCATGATGGAGGACGGCCGTCAGCAACGCCGACTGGCCGCCGGATGCCATCTCCGCGAGCAATCGTCCCCACAGCGTGCCGCGTGCCACGCCCGAGCCGTTGCATCCCGCCGCGATATGGATGCCGTTGTCGAGTCTCGCGAAGCGCGGCTCGCCGGAGCGCGTGGCGCTCAGGTGGCCCGTCCACGTATATTGCAGGTGCGCGTCCGTGATCCACGGGAAGCGCCGTTGCAAGCCGCGCAGATGCATCGCGCGGCGCGTGTCCAGCGCGCGGCCGGCAAGATCGCGATGGCGATATTCGACGGTGTTGCGAATCAGCAGCCGCCGGTCCGGCGTCAGACGCACCGTCGCGCCCGCGGGATAGGTGGACAGCACGCCCCACGCGTCTGCGTGGCCGATCTCCGCCTGCTCCTGCGCGTTCAGCGGACGGCTCAACGATGCGCTGAGTTCGAGGGGAAACACGCCGCGCTCCGCGATGCCCAGGCGCGGTAGAAATGCGCCGACACAGGCAATCACCCGCGCGGCTTCGATGTCGCCGCCCGCCGAGCGGGCGCGAATGCCGCCGCCGCTCAGGCGTTCGAGGCCCGTGATCCCGGTATGCTCGAACACTGTCACGCGCTCGGGCAGCGTTTCCAGCAACCCCTTCGCGTACTTCGCCGGCTGAAGCAGCCCGTTGCCGTTGCCGCACCAGATCGCGGCCTGGTAGAACGACGTGCCGAGGCGCCGCGACAACGCGTCTCCGTGCACGAATTCCGCGCTTGCGCCCACCTCGCGCAAGGTCTGCACCTGGGCTTGCGCTTCTTCCAGCTTCGCCGGATCGTGGACCGCGAAGAAATAGCCGGCATCGCTCAGGTCGCACCGGATGCCCAGCGTCGCGATGCGTCGCCTCGCTTCCTCGTTGGCCGCGATGCCGATGTCGGTCACGCGACGGTATGCGTCGTGCAATCGTTGCCCCGCCAGTTCGGCGGGTTCCGGCCGCTCGTGCGCCACGACAAAGCCCGAATTGCGCGCCGACGCCCCCTGGGCCGCGCGTTGCCGGTCGACGACGACGATCTGCGCCTGCGGGTGCAATTCGGCAAGCGTATGCGCTGCCGACAGCCCGGTGAAGCCGCCGCCGATCACCAGCCAGTCGGTTTTCCGAGTGCCTTGCAGCGCGGGCCGGCACGGTGCCTCGCCGGCCTCGGCGATCCAGCCGCATGAATTCCTGGTCAAAACAGTCCTCCCACCTTGGCGCGAGCGACGGCGATCGTCTGAAGTATGAATAATTGGCATCCTTGGATGGCCAATGCGCCGTCGATTTCGGCCAACTATACTGACAGCGTCGTGCTCAGGCCATTGCTATTAATTCATTCAAGCATTCAAAAATCGCATGGATAAACTCTTTCGCCCGCCGTCGCTCCAGGCACTTCAGGCGCTCGTCCTTGCGGCGGATTCGTCGAGCTTTACCGAGGTGGCGGATAAACTGCATCTGACTCAGAGCGCGGTGAGCCGGAAGATCCAGCAGCTGGAAAGTCACTATGGCGTGCCGCTGTTCGTCCGCAACAGCCGCGCCATGCAACTGACCGAGCACGGCAAGGCTGTGCTGGAAGTCGCGCGCAACGTGCTCGGCGACCTGCGCACGCTGGGCGAGCGGATCGCGCCCAGGGACGGGCCGTTTCGGATCCGGATTCATGTGTCGCTCGCGGTGCGATGGCTGCTGCCGCGGCTGACCGATTTCTACGCCGAGCATCCCGACCTGTCGCTGTCGATCGAGACCGTCGCGACCCAATCGGTCGATCCTTCGGGCGAGTGCGACGCCTGCATCCTCTATCTGGCCAGGATGCCGGACGACCGGGCGTTCGTGCCGCTGTTCGACGAATATCTCGTGCCGGTGTGTGCGCCCGACAGCGTGAACGGCTTGCGCCCGCCGGCCTCGCTGGACGAACTGGGGCCGTACACGCTGATCCATGGTTCGACGGGGCACCACGAATGGACGACCTGGCTGGAGGCCCAGGGTGAATCGGATGTCGTTCGATACAAGCACATCACGTTCAATCTGGATGAGCTGGCGATGGATGCCGCCGCGCGCGGGCTCGGCGTCGCGATGGCGGACCTGACGCTTGCGCAGGAGATGATCGGCCGGGGCGCGCTGATCGTCCCGTTCGGCCCGAAGCTTAAGACGGAAGGCGGGTATGCGCTGTGGTTGCAGGCCGCCGAGGCGTTTCATCCGGCGCAGCAGCGCGTTCTCCGGTGGTTTGCCGGGCAGTCGGCAGCGGATGCGGGGAAAGCCGTGCGTTGAACGGTCGCGCCGGCCGCTCGAACCGGCGCGACGAATCGCACGATGCGGAGAAGGGCGTTATCGCGCGGCGGCGTTACAGCGCGCGTTCGATCGCCTGACCGAGCAGCGACACGCCGAGATCGATCTCGTCCTCGCTGACCGTCAGCGGCGGCGCGATCCGGAACACGCCGCCCATGCCGGGCAACTGCACGATGTTCATGCTGAGCCCGAGGTTCATGCACTCGCGCGTGATCTTCGCGCCGAGGCCGTCCGCCGGCTCTTTCGTGCGGCGATCCTTGACGATCTCGACGCCGAGCAGCAACCCGCGCCCGCGCACGTCGCCGATGCAGTCGAACCGTTCCATCAGGTCGAGCAGGCCGCGCCTGAGCCGGTCGCCCATCGCGTTCGCGCGTGCGACGAGCCCGTCGCGCTGCACCACGTCGAGCACGCGCAGGCCGACGGCTGCGGGCAGCGGATCCGACACGTGCGTCGTGTAGAACAGGTAGCCGAGTTCGTGCGCGCGTTCCTCGATCGCCGCGGACGTCACGATGGCCGCGAGCGGCAGCCCGGCGCCGAGCGTTTTCGACAGCGTCAGGATGTCGGGCGTCACGCCGTCGCGCTGGCACGCGAACATCGTGCCGGTGCGTCCGATGCCCGTCTGCGCCTCGTCGAGGATCAGCAGCATCCCGCGCGCCTCGCACTTGCGCTTGAGCGCCGCCATATAGCCTTCCGGCAGTTCGATGATCCCGCCCGAACTGAGGATCGGCTCCGCGATGAATGCCGCGAGGTTGCCGCTCGACTGGCGGTCGATCAGGTCGAACGCGTAGTCGAGTTCGGCGAGATAGTCGTACGCGCCGTTGCGCTCGAAGCGCGGCCGGTACGTGAATGGCGCCGGAATCGCGAACGAGCCGACGGCGGCCGGGCCGACACCCTTGCGGCCCGCGCTGTACGTGGCCGATGCGGCCGCGCCCGTCATCCCGTGCCACGACTGCGCGAAGCCGACGATCTCGTACTTGCCGGTGACGAGCTTCGCCATCCGGATCGCCGCTTCGTTCGATTCCGCGCCGGTGCTGAGCAGCAGCGCGCGGTCGAGCCCGTCGGGCGTGATGTCGGCGAGGCGCGTCGCGAGGTCGACGACCGGCCGCGACAGCATCCCGCTGAACAGATGATCGAGCTTGCCCGCGTATTCGCCGATGACGGAGACGATCTCCGGATGGCAGTGGCCGAGCACCGCGCTCATCTGCCCCGACGTGAAATCGAGGATCGCGCGGCCGTCGGCGTCGTAGACGAAGCTGCCTTTCGCGCGCTCGATGATCATCGGCTCGAACGTGCCGCCGTAGCGGACCAGGTGCTGCCTGGCGTTGCGCCAGAAGGTTGCGTCGTCGTTCAGGGACATCGGGCTTCTCCGGGCGAGGGGGCAGGGATCGCTTGCAGTCTAGGCGCGCGTCTGGTTTGATGGAAACGAATAGTGCTTATGCAAGGTAGAAAGGGAGTTAATACCTTGGGACGCTCGCTCGAAATCGACCTGCTGCGTTCGTTCGTCGTGATCGCCGAGGTGCGCGCGCTCAGCCGCGCGGCCGCGCGTGTCGGCCGGACGCAGTCCGCGCTCAGCCAGCAGATGAAGCGGCTCGAGGATATCGTCGACCAGCCGCTGTTCCAGCGCACCGGCCGCGGCGTGCTGCTGACCCACCCGGGCGAGCGGCTGCTCGTGCATGCGCAGCGCATCCTGCGGCTGCACGACGAGGCCATGGCCGACCTGTGCGGCACGGGGTTGTCGGGGACGATCCGATTCGGGTGCCCGGACGATTACGCGGCGGTGTTTCTGCCGCCGCTGCTGCGGCAGTTTTCGAGCCAGCATCCGCAGGCGATCGTTGAAATCGTATGCGGACCGACGCCGCGGCTGCTGGAACAGCTCGAGAAACGCGCGGTCGATCTCGCGATGATTTCATTGCCGGACGACGGGGCGAACGGCGACATCATTCGTCGCGAGCAACTGGTCTGGATCGGCTATCCGGGGCTCGAGCCCGCGCATTTCGATCCGCTGCCGCTCGCGCTTTCCGATCGCGATACGCTCGACCACATTGCGGCCTGCGAAGCGCTGCATCGCGCCGGCCGCGATTTCCGCGTCGCGTATGCGAGCAGCAGTCTCGCAGGGCTGATCGCGCTGGTGCGCTCGGGGCAGGCGTTCGCGGTGATGACGCAGACGGCCGTGCCGGCCGACCTGGCGATCGTCAACGGCGATCCGCGGTTGCCGCCGTTGCCGGCGGTGGGCATTACGCTGAAGTTCGACCGGAAACGGCCTTCGCATCTGACTGCGGCGTTCGCGGAGCATATTCGGCTGACGCTGCCGCTGTTGTGATGGGCGACGCGCGGCGATTGGCGCCGGCGCGTGTGACTGCCGCGCCGTTGTTTGTCGCCGCTTAGAATCAATTGGCCATCGACGAGGATTGTGCAAGAGCGCTCATGCCGATCCGTCCGAACATGCCGCCGAACGCGGTCCCGCCGACATAGCGCTCCATCGAGAAACCGAGCCCCTCGGACGCGATTTCTTCCGCGAGACAGGCCCTGGCTGCGAGCCGCCGCTGCGGGAGGGGGCTCGCAGCCAGGGCCTGCTATTGCGCGTCGGGCAGGGTGGTGCCGCCCGACGGCGACGAGCCGCTCACTGGGCCGGCTGATGGGCCGCGTTCTGTCCGTTCAACGCTGCTACGCGTGCCTGGGCGGCCTGCAGGTTTTCCGGGAACTGCGTCCTTCTGGCCATGGACGGCTTATAACCCGCCTTTTCGATCTGAATGAGTTCGTTGCGGACCTCCGCACGGGTCTTCGCCGGATTCTCCGGCTGGGCGAACGACACGGCGGGAACGGCGATCATCGTCGCGATGGCCAAGGCTTTAATAAAGGATTCCATAATGATTTACCTCCGATGCAGTTGCGCGCGGCGCTCTCAACCTTCTTGTCAGCTACCGGTAAGAACAGTGTAGCCGAGACCGCATTCAGGTGCTGGTAAAACATTATTGCGCGAGCACGCAATTTAGGTCTTTGCGCACGTCACTTCAAAAAAATCGATCCAATCGATCGAAACGCTTGAGGCATCGAGGAAGGAAAATGACATGGCATCGTCTGACCGACGACATGCTTGTTCGAAGGACGTCCGGACAGCCTCTGATAGAGAAGCCGGCCATGATCCGGAGCGGATCATCGGATGTTTTCCGCTCGCGGCTTGTGATTCGCTCGAATGGTGAACCAGGTCGACCTGATCGCTTGCGTTCACCGCTGCGCAATGAATTGCTCGAGCAGGTCCGGGCGATCGAGCTTGTCGCGCCACCATTGCAGCGCGGGCCCGGCTTCGTCGTCGCGCCATGCCAGATAACACTGGGCCGTTTCGCACATCCCGGCCACGTGGCGGGTCACGAGCCTGCCTTCGTCGATCGCGCGGGCGGCAAGGCCCGCGGGTAGCGTGCCGACGGCAAGTCCCTCGCACTGCACCGCGAGTTTTGTCGCAAGGGTCGGTACCGCGAGGTAGGGTTGGGACGGCTGGAACGCCGCCGAGCGCAGGAGCGATTCGCGCGAAGGGCCGCCGACCAGCGCGCAACGATATTGAGTCACGGCACTGAGCGTGATCGGTTCCGGCATTTTTGCGAGAGGGTGATGCGGCGCGACCGCAAACACGTAACGCAGCGTGCCGATCGGGCGTGCGACGATGTCCGTCAGCGCGGGAGGCTCTCCCGTTGCCCCGACGACGAGATCCGCGCGCCCCGAGACGAGTGCATCCCAGGTGCCGCCGAGCACCTCGGTCGACAGGCGCAAACGCGTGCCCATCTCGAGTGCGTCGAATTCATGCACGTAGGGCCAGAAACCTGAAAACGGCAGCACTTCATCCACGCACACGCGCAGTTCGGTTTCCCAGCCATCGTGGATCCGACGCGTCCTCAGTTCAAGTTGCTCGGCGGCAGCGAGCAGCCGGCGGCCTTCCTCGACAACGACGCGCCCCGCGCGCGTCAACTTCGCACGGCGGCCGCTGCGGTCGAACAACGTGACTCCCAGGTCGCTCTCGACCTTCTGCACGAGATAGCTGAGGGTCGACGGCACGCGGTGCAGCAGGGCGGCCGCATCGGCGAACGAGTTCGTCCGGTCGATCGCATCCAGTGCCTCGAGGGCTTCGAGTGACAGTTTCAATTTCGCTTTCCTCAGTGCAATGACGGACGCATGTCCGACATGCTTTCGTCGATCGTGGCGTGCCGCGAGCCGTCCTCGGCCGGCCATGCGGCGTGCTGCCGCCTTGATGGACTGTCGTCTGTCGCTGTCGTCATCGATCAGGAAAATTCAGGTGTCTTAAGAAAAATCATCTTGCCGTCGTGTAACTTGTGAAGGCGTGAATCGGATGAAGCCACGATCGAATCAAGTCGAACTGGCGCCGGCACGCAGAAGCTTGTCATTCGAACATCGACGAAAAAGGAGAATCACATGTATCAGTCCAGCTTGAGGCCGCTCGCACTCGCAGTACTGACCGGAGTCGTGCTGCTGGGGGCGCCGGTTGCGTATGCACAGGATTCGGATGCTGCGCCGGCAGCGGCCAGTGCCCCGATGTCGAAGCAGGAATTGAAGGCGCAACGCAAAGCGCAGCGCAAGGAGGCCCGGCTGAAGCGGAACCAGGAACTGCGGACGCTCGAGAAGAACGGCTATCGCATGAGCAAGGACGATCACTATCCGCAGAGCCTCCAAAGAGCCGAACACAAAGCAGCAGAACAGAAAGCCGCCGCCGGCGCGTCCGCGCCCGGTCAATGACAATTCGGTGCCGCATCTGCTCCGCCGCCAGGCGGGGCAGGTGACGGCATCCTCCTGCACCTTCTTGCGTGCGCCTCGTGCGCCCGCGTCACGCAATCGTCGGGAAACGCGCACTCCGTTGGCGCAATTCTATGCAAACGGTTGCGTGCCACAGAATACCCATATTCATCGTCTAATTCCAATTCGCTAGGGTTAACGCTCTATCCTCCCGCGCAGTCCGCCGGGTATTATTGCATCAAGTTATGCAAACGGTTGCATGGAGGGTGTGATGGCGGAACAAGCGGTATTGAGTGCAATTACCGATGATCCCGCGTCCGTTACCGCGATCGTCAAGGCGGCGATGGCGGGAACCCGGGACGCTCGGCTGAAGGAGATCGTCGAAGCATTGGTCGATCACGGGCATGCGTTCCTGAAGCAGGTGAAGCTGACGGACGAGGAGTTCGAGCGCGGTCTCTCGTTTCTCCGTGCCGCGGGGCACGCATGCAACGAGCGGCACAACGAGGTCGTGCTCCTGTCGGATGTCCTGGGTTTTTCGACGCTGGTCGCATTGCTGAACAATTCCGACGCGACCGACCGCACGCCGGGCGCGTTGCTCGGGCCGTTCTATCGCGGCGGTTCGCCGGTCTACGAAGACGGCCAATCGATCGCAAGCCCGGGGTCGCCCGGCGCACCGCTGTTCATGCGCGGTCGTGTGCTCGACGTGTCGGGCCGGCCGGTCGGGAATGCGGCGGTCGATGTGTGGCAAGCGTCGCCGGTCGGTCTCTACGAGAACCAGGACCCGGACCAGCCTGACCGCAATTTGCGCGGCCGCTTTCATACCGATGCGCAGGGGCGGTTCAACTTTCGTACCGTGCGTCCCGCCGGTTACCCGGTGCCCGTCGACGGCCCCGTCGGCACGCTGCTCGAGGCGCAGAATCGCCATCCGTACCGGCCCGCGCACATCCACTTCGTGATCGTCGCGGAAGGTCATGCGACCTTGGTGTCGCAGGTGTTCGCCGATGATTCGGAGCATCTCGACTCGGACGTCGTGTTCGGCGTGAATCGTCGCCTCGTCGGCAATTTCGAGCGCCATGACCCGCGGACGGGGCCGTATGCGGAAACGGACGAGGTGTATTACACGCTCGATTTCGAATTCATCATGGCCGAAGGTACGCCGACGTACCCGACGCCGCCCATCGACTGAACAGGAGGCGGCAGTGCCACGCAATCTGAACGAAAAAGTCGCCGTCATTCTCGGCGGTACCGGCGGGATCGGCATCACGACCGCAAGGCATTTCGCCGAAGCCGGCGCGCGCGTTGTCGTTGTCGGACGAAGCGACCTTGAGGCCACGCAGCGCATCGCCGACAAACTGCCCGGGGAAGGGCACTCGGCCGCGCTCGCGGCGATCACCGACAGCGCGACGCTCGCCGCGCTCGCCGACGAGGTGCGCAAGCGATACGGGCGAGCGGACATCCTGGTGAATGCCGCCGGCTTCACGAAGCCGGTTCGCCATGCGGACCTCGACGCGCTGACGGACGAGCTAATCGACGAGATCATGAAAGTCAACTGGCGCGGCCAGTTCGCGGCGATCCGCGCATTTCGTGCGTTGCTTGACGAATCGGGCGACGGGCTCGTCGTGAATGTGTCGTCCATCGCGGGAACGACCGGCAATGGCAGCAATGTCGCGTACTGCGCCGCGAAAGCAGGAATCGATGTGATGGCGCTGTCGCTGGGCCGCGCACTTGCGCCGCGCATTCGCGTCGTGAACGTGTCGCCCGGCGTCGTGGATACGCAGTTCGTTCCCGGGCGCGGCGACGATTTCAACGAGAAGGCCGCGGCGACGACGCCGCTGCGCCGGATCGGCGCGCCGGACGATGTCGCTGCCGCCATCGTCGCCTGCGCGACGACGCTGACGTTCAGTACCGGCGCGACGATCGTCGTCGACGGCGGCCGCCGGCTGAACTGACTGCCTGGAGACCTTTCGATGCATGCTCGCAAGACCATCATTACCTGCGCCGTCACGGGCAACATCACGCGACCCGACCAGCATCCGGGCCTGCCGGTCACGCCCGCGCAGATCGCGAATGCTTCGCTCGAAGCCGCGCAGGCCGGTGCCGCCGTCGTACACATCCACGTCCGCGACCCGGCCACGGGCAAACCCTCGATGGACGTCGATCTCTATCGCGAAGTGATGGCCCGGATTCGCGCGGTCGATCGCGAGTTGATCATCAATCTGACGACTGGCCCGGGCGGACGTTTCATTCCGAGCGACGACGATCCCAGGGTTGCGGCGCCGGGCACCACGCTTCTGCCGCCCGAAAAGCGCGTGGAGCACATTCTCGCGCTCAGGCCGGACATCTGCAGCCTCGACCTGAACACGATGAATTCGGGAGCCGAGGTCGTCATCAACACGCCGAAGAACGTCACGCGGATGGCCGAGGCGATCCGCCGGGCCGGCGTCAAGCCGGAGCTCGAGATCTTCGACTCCGGCGATATCCATCTGGCGCGCGATCTCATTGCGAGCGGCGTGCTCGACGGTCCCGGACTCTGGACGTTCGTCAGCGGCGTCAAGTATGGCTTCGCCGCGTCGCCGGAAACGCTGCTCTATGCACGCAGCCTGCTGCCGCCGGGGGCGATATGGTCCGCGTTCGGGATCGGGCGTTTCGAGTTTCCGATCGTCGCGCAGGCGTGGCTCGCGGGCGGGCACGTGCGTGTCGGCCTCGAAGACAACATCTATATCGAGAAAGGTGTGCTCGCCGAGAGCAATGCCGTGCTCGTCGCGCGGGCACGCGAGATCGTCACGCTGCTCGGTGGCGAGATCGCAACGAGCCGCGATGCGCGCGAATGCCTCGGCCTTGCATCCTGAGCGCAATCCGACGCACGATATTCACGGCGACGCAGGGATGCGCGGTGGACCGACAGTCGCCGCGCGATGTGTCCGAATCGACAATTTCCAGGAATCAATCGAGCATGAAATGCATTCGCGTCCAGCAGAAAAGCGCTGATATCAGCGCGCTCGCACTGAGCATCGACACGCAGCCTGTCCCGACGATCGATACGACCGACTGCCTGATCGAGATCGAGAGCGCGGGCGTCAACCCGAGCGATGTGAAGGCCGTGCTCGGTTTCATGCCGCACGCGGTGTGGCCGCGTACGCCGGGCCGCGATTACGCGGGGCGCGTGATCGACGGCCCGCCGGAACTGGTCGGCAAAGAGGTCTGGGGTAGCAGCGGCGAGCTCGGCATCCGGCGCGACGGAACCCACGCCAGCCATCTCGTCGTGCCGGCGCACAGCGTGCGCGAGAAACCGGCAATCCTGACGATGGACGAGGCGGGATCGATCGGCGTACCGTTCGTCACCGCTTTCGAGGGCTTGCACCGCGCCGGCGGTGTGCGGCGCGGCGACGTCGTGCTCGTGCTGGGCGCGAACGGCAAGGTCGGGCAGGCGAGCATCCAGCTCGCGACCATGGCGGGGGCGGAGGTGATCGGTGTCGTGCGCGACGATGCGTCGTACATCGGGCACGCCACCGGCGACGTGACGATAATCAACGCGTCCGCCGAGCCGTTCGACGAGCTCGTGCTCGAGATGACGGCCGGCCGTGGCGCAAACATCGTCTACAACACGGTCGGGAGTCCGTATTTCGAGCGTGCGAATCGCGCGATGAGCGTGCGCGGCACGCAAATCCTCATCTCGACGATCGAGCGTGCCGTGCCGTTCGACATCTTCGCGTTCTATCGCGGCCAGCACACCTACGTCGGGATCGACACGCTCGCGCTCGACACGCGATACTGCGCCGACGTCCTCGACGCGTTGCTGCCGTCGTTCGAGCAGGGTTCGTTGAAGCCGTTCCCGATCGATGCCGGCTCCGTGTTCGATCTTGCGGATGCGGCGCACGCGTATCGGACGGTGTTCAGCGGTACCGCGAACCGGGTGCTGCTCAAGCCATGAACGTCACGCGCTTTCGCGATGCGCCCGACTACTTCCCGCCGAATCACTTCGGGATGCAATGCGTACGCCTGCAAGGACGCGAGGCGGGCCCGGCCGAATCGCTGTGGCTCGGCGTGTCGACGATCGAGCCGGGCGGGCATACGACGATGGACGGATCGGACGTCGAGAAGCATTACGTCGTGCTGGAAGGGCAGGTGTGCGTAGACGCGGACGGCGTCGAAGTCGAATTGCAGGTGTTCGATTCGTGCCGCCTCGCGCCGGGCGAGCGGCGTTCGCTGCACAACCGGTCGAACCGCCGCGCCAGGATCCTGCTCGCGATGCCGTTCGCGCGCCCTTCGCGCGACTAGATGCGAAGGCGGGCCGGGTGGCGCAATGCTGCCCGCAACGGCTCGATGCGGCCACGCTGGCCGCGCCGCCTGCGAATATCGGACGATCCGGCAAGCTGCAGGCCATTTCGGTCAGGTTTCAGGACGCCCGCAACTTTATATTTGTCTCACCTGATTCGCACGCATGTGCGCAGACGGCAACGACCGTTTCGGTGGCCGGCCAATCGGCGCGAGGCGTCAGTTCGCGCGTGCCCGGCCGCCCGCTGCACGAGGTGCGCCCGTCGACCCGCGCACGATCAGCTCCGGCGGCAGCGTGATGCGCAACGGTGCCTTGCCCGGTGTCGTGATCATGCCGAGCAACAGGCGTGCGGCCTGCCGGCCCATCTCGCGATGCTGGATTCGGAGGGTGGTCAGTGACGGATTCAGCATGTCGAGCAGCGGCATGTCGTTGTGCCCGATCAGCGAGATGTCCTTCGGGCACACGATTCGCCGCTCGGCAAACACGTCATAGCAGCCGAGCGCAATCAAATCGTTCGCCGCGATGATGGCGGTTACGCTGCGATGCGTGTCGAGCAACTGCGCGCATGCAAGGCGCCCGGCTTCGCGCGTGAACTCGACCGCCTCCACGACGACGTTGGCCGCAAGATGGTGCTGCTGGGCGGCGATCTGGAAACCCTGCAGTCGCGACAGGCCGGTCGCGAGCCGTTCCGGCCCGGACAGGTGCGCGATGCGCGTATGCCCGAGCCCGACCAGATGCTCGACCGCGAGCCGCATCGAGAGGAAGTCGTCGTTGACGACTTCGGGCACGTGGCCGCCGTCCTCGCCGCGATTGACGAGCACGACCGGCACGCCGTCGAGGATGCAGCGCCGTACGAGCGGGTCGTGCCGCGCGGCGGTCGCGAGGATCAGCCCGTCCACCTGGCGCTCGAGCATCTGCTCGAGCATCCGTTCCTGGTCCCTGGGCTTGCCGACGATGTTCGCGATCAGCACGCCATAGCCTTCGGCTGCCAGTTCCTCCTCGATCCCGCAGACCATCGGCGGGAACACGGGGTTCGAGATGTCGGGCAGGCACACGCCGATCACCTTCGATTGCCCGCCGCGCAGTGCGGAGGCAAGCCGGTTCTGCCGATAGCCGAGCGACTTGGCCACGGCGAGCACGCGACGCACGACCTCGTCGCCGATCAGGTGGCGTGTGGCCGGATTGAGCACGCGCGACACCGTCGACGCATTGACGGATGCCGCCGCGGCGACTTCGCGAATCGTGACGCGGCCGGTGCCGCGCGCTTCGGAGGATTGGCTCATGGAACCCGCTGGAGAATAGGAATCCGATTGTATCGATGCAATGGGTTGCGATCAATGTTGCAGGTGAAACCCTAATGTTTTCGGGACTAAACCTCATTGACAGGGTAATTGCCTTGGGTAGGATGTGCATACGTTTGCATAAAGTGAATCACGTGATCGATGCGGGCGGTCGAAGCGGTTCCAGCGCCGAAGATGCCATCGGCGGTCCGGCACGCAGAAGCCCGGAAAAAGCAGGGTCGATCGAAGGGTGCGACATGTAACGCCGATGCGTTACCTGGCCATATTTTGTCTGAATTTATGCAAACGGTTGCACACTGTTGCCCAGGATGCCATGCCGGAACGCGGTGTGGCCAATGTGAACGACGTACAGGAGCCAGTGGATGGAGACGAACCCTAAACCCGAACGGCAGCCGGCGCGCAAGCGGGCCGCGATGTGCATCGTCGCCGCGTCTGCGGCGGCGATCGGCAGCTTCCATGGTGCGAGCGCGCTTGCGGCAAGCGAGACGATCGCCGCCTTCTACAAGAACCAGGTCGATCCGCATTTCGCGCTCGTTCGCGCGGGTGTCAACGCCGAGGCAAAGCAGCTCGGCGTGTCGGTCACGCACTACGCGCCGACGCGCCCGAACGATCTCGGCGAGCAACTGAGCGAGCTGGAGGACGTCGGCGTGAAGAAGCCGAACGCCGTGCTGTTCATGGGCGTGAATCCGCACGGCGTCGTGCCGGCGATCCAGAAGATCAACACGATCGGCATTCCGGTCGTCAACTACAACGATCGCGTGGCGGGCGGCAAGTTTTCGTCGGTCGTCGTCGCGGACGACTACAACCTCGGTCTCGACGTTGCGCGGTATCTGTTCAAGAGCCTCGGCGGCAACGGCAATGTCGTGATCCTCGAAGGCGTGAAAGGCTCGACGACGAGCGACGAGCGCGTGCGCGGGTTCAGGAAGGCCCTTCAGGAATTCCCGAACGTTCATCTGCTGGCGTCGCAGCCGGCGAACTATCAGCGGCTGCAGGCGCTGCAGGTGATGGAGAACCTGATCCAGTCGAACCCGAAGATCGACGGCGTGCTGGCGGCCGCCGACGTGATGGCCATGGGTGCAATCGAAGCCCTCGAGGCGGCGGGCCAGAAGCAGGTGAAGGTCGTCGGCATCGGTGGTGTGCCTGAATCGGTCAAGGCGATCAAGGAAGGGCGTTTGCTGGCGACCGCCGAATTCAACGGCTTCAAGATGGGTTGCATCGCGACGATGGCCGCGGTTCGCACCCTGCGGAAAGAACCCGTGCCCGATACGGTGCTGATCAAGGGCATCGTGATCGACAAGACGAACTACGCACCGTTCGAACTAGCGGGCGATCAGCGTCAATGCCCGGCGTGGAGCGACGTGGCCAGCAAGTGACGCGCGCGGCCGGGCGGGCGGCCGCACGCTACGGCAGCCGCGGCTGTCGCATGACGCGCGGCTGGCCGCCGAACAGCACCGTGGAGATGAACATGGAAACCTCGACCGGGCGCGTTCCGCGTCTCGAATTACGCAAGATCTGCAAGCATTTTCCTGGCGTGGCTGCGCTGACCGACGTCGACCTCACGCTCTATCCGGGCGAAGTGCACATGTTGCTCGGCGAGAACGGCGCCGGGAAGTCGTCGCTGATGAAGGTGCTGTTCGGCGCTTACCGTGCCGATGGCGGGGAGATCCGATACGACGGCATGCCGGTCGTGATCGAATCGCCCGCCGACGCGAAGCGCCTGGGCATCGCGGTGATTTTTCAGGAATTCTCGCTCGTGCCGCATCTGTCGATCGCGCAGAACATCTATCTCGGCCGCGAGCCTCGCAACCGCTTCGGCCTCGTCGATCACCGGCGCATGCACTCGGACGCCGCCGCCGTGCTGGCGCAACTCGGGCTCGCGTACGACACGCGGGCCCATGCGGCGGACCTTGGTGTCGCGCAGCAGCAGATGGTCGAGATCGCGAAAGCGCTGTCGCACGACGCGCGCGTGCTCGTGATGGACGAGCCGACCGCGGCCATCTCGGACCGGGAAGCCGACGCGCTGTTCACGGTCGTGCATCGGTTGCGGGACGCGGGTGTTGCGATCGTCTACATCTCGCATCGGATGAAGGAAGTGTTCGATCTCGGCGATCGCGTGACCGTCCTGCGCGACGGCCGGCTTGTGACGTCGATGCCGGCCGGCGACGCGACCCCCGACCAGTTGATCGCGCTGATGGTCGGGCGCAAGGTCGGCGTGGTCTATGAACGCCGCTATTTCGGCGCGTGCGGCGAAATAGCGCTCGACGTGCGCGACCTGACGACGTCGACCGGTGTGAACGGGGTCGACCTGCAGGTGCGCTGCGGCGAGATCGTCGGATTGTCGGGCCTGGTCGGCGCCGGGCGGACCGAGGTCGCACGCGCGGTGATCGGCGCCGACCCGATCAAGGGCGGCCGCATCGAGATTTTCGGCAAGCCGGTATCGGGCAGTCCGCACGAAGTCGTCAAACGCGGCGTCGGCCTGATTCCGGAAAACCGCAAGCAGGAGGGGCTCGCATTGCGTCGCTCGGTGCACGAGAACCTGCTCGTGTCGAGCCTGTGGCACCTGTTCCCGAAGGGCTGGTATCGCCCGGCCCGCGCAACGCGAGCGACGCGCGACCTGATCGACGTGCTGCGGATCGCACCGGGCGACCCGGCGAAACGGGCGCGCAACCTGAGCGGCGGCAACCAGCAGAAGATCGTGATCGGCAAGTGGCTCAGTGCCGAGTGTCGCCTGTACATCTTCGACGAGCCGACGCGCGGCATCGATATCGGTGCGAAGACTGAAATCTTCAACCTGATCGAGCGGCTGGTCGAGGAGGGCGCGGCCGTCCTGCTGATCAGCTCGGAGCTGTCGGAGATCGTGCACGTGTGCGATCGCGCATACGTGATGCGTGGCGGCGCGATTTCGGGCGAACTGCAGCGCGAACAGCTGAGCGAGCAAAACATCCTGGGTCTGGCAATGCACGGAGGTTGACGATGTCGGTTGAAACGAAACGTAATGGCGGGGACCTGGCAGCGCGGCGCAAACGGCCGCTGCCTTCGATCGTGTGGGCCAGTGTCGCGTTGGTCGCGGCGGCGGCTTTCGGCGTACACGGCTTCGCGTCGCGCGCGAACCTGGTCGACATCGGCCTCCAGATCTCGATCCTCGTGATGATCGCGATGCCGATGACCCTGGTGATCCTGAGCGAGGGGCTCGACCTGTCGGTCGGTGCGCTGCTGAGCCTCTGCGGCGTCGTGTTCGCGCAGTCGCTCGGGGCCGGCGCCGGCATCGGTGGCGCGCTCGGCGCGGCGGCGGCGGTCGGTATCGCGATCGGCTTCCTGAATGGCACGCTCGTCGCGCGACTCGGCCTGCCGCCGTTCGTCGTGACCCTCGGCACGCTCGGCGTCGCGCACGGTGTTGCACTCGTGATGACCGACGGTAATGCGGTGGTCGTGACGAATCCTGCCGTCGGCGTGCTTTACGGTTCGTCGGTACTCGGCGTGCCGTTCCCGATCGCCTGCGCGCTCGCGGCATACGCAGTCACGCATCTGCTGCTCTACCACACCCGGTTCGGCGCCTACGTGTTCGCGATCGGCGGTAACCGGGACGCACTGACATTGGCGGGTGTTCGCGCCCGTGTCCATCACGTCGCGATCTACGTGATGAGCGGCCTGTTCGCGGGCCTTGCTGCGCTCCTGCTCGTCGGACGCATGAATTCGGCGGAGCCGAATGCCGCGATCGGCATGGAGTTCGACGCAATCGCGGCAGTCGTGCTCGGCGGAACCTCATTCGAGCGCGGGGAAGGGTGGTTGCCCGGTACGGCGATCGGCGTGTTGACGATCGGCGTGCTTCGCAATGCGCTCAACCTGGTCGGCATCGAATCGTCGCTGCAGGTCGTGACGATCGGTTTGCTGGTTCTCGCGGTCGTCGTCATCGATAGTGTCCGTCAATCCCGCGTCGCAGGAGCGCAAGCATGAATACCCGGAATCAATCTCTGTTTGCGGCGATGCGTGTCATCGGCATCGAACGTCGCGGCCGCCTGTCCGAAGACGCGACCGCGCTGATCTATCGCGCGGCGTTTGTCGGTGCACTTGCAATCGCGCTCGCGTTCGCATCGGACAGTTTCGCCACATCGGGCAACCTGCTGAACGTGCTGCGGCAGGCCAGTCTGATGTTCCTGCTTGCGTCCGGCCTCACGATCGTGATCCTGTCGGGCGGGTTCGACCTGTCGATCGCCGCGAACCTCACTCTTTCCGCCTGCCTCGCAGCAGGTGCGATGAAAGCCGGGGTGTCCCCGTGGTTCGCCGTCGCGATTGCAATGTCGTGCGGCGCGTCGATCGGGTTCCTGAACGGTCTGGCGGTGACGTTCCTGCGGCTACCGCCGTTCCTTGCGACCTACGGGATGCTGTGGGTCGTGCAGGGGCTCGCATTTCACTACATGGGCGGCAACGAGATCTTCGGCTTCCCCGCCGGCTTTCGCGCCCTCGGCACCGGGTTCTGGTGGGGGGTGCCGATTCCCGTCTACATGATGCTGCTCGTGTTGGTCGTCGGCTCGGTCGTCACCGCGCGCCTGAACATCGGTCGCGAGATCTACGCGATCGGAGCGAATCCGGAGGTTGCGAGGCTGTCCGGGATTCCGGTGCGCCGCCGCCGGATTGCGGTCTACACGATCAGCGGCCTGATGGCGGGGATCGCGGCGGTCGTCTACCTCGCACGCGTGAATGCGGCCGATTCGGCGATGGGCGATCCGATCCTGCTGCCTGCGATCGCGGCGATCCTGATCGGCGGTGCGTCGCTATTCGGCGGAACCGGCACCTTGCTCGGCACGCTGCTTGGCTGTTTGACACTGGCGCTCGTCATCGACGGGATGAACCTGCTGAATCTCAACGCGAACCTGCAGCCGCTGGTCGTCGGCGTCGTGCTCCTGATCGCGGTGCTCACCGACGCGCTCGGTCGCCGGCATGCCGAGCGGGTCGGCTGACGGCCCGCAGGCAAGACTCGCCCGACGAAAACAAAGAGACGATTTGACAAGCGACGGGACTCTTCGGCGACGGTTACCGACCGAAGTGTCCTTAACATGAACTCCAGGTGATCGGCATTACGCGATCCGGTCCAGGCGGCAAATCAGATCGGCTCTCGTGACCTTTCGCTTTCGAAGTAGCCATAAGTAGCCATCGGAATGATTAGCTATACAAATTAAATAAGACATTCCATGCGCGGGCATCCGGTATCGAACGACTGAAATGGAGGGGTAGACAGTGGTGGAGATGAAGAAAACAGCGATCGCGGCACTGATCGGCATCGCATTGAGCGGATCGGTTTTCGCACAGAGCAGCATCACGCTCTCCGGGAAGATCGACAACGGCCTGACTTACGTGACGGACGAAGGCGGGCATCACAACTTCAAGATGGACAGCGGCGTGCTGTTCCCGAACCTCTGGATCATGTCGGGGGCGGAAGATCTGGGTGGCGGGAATCGGGCGATCTTCAAGCTGTCGTCGCTGTTCAACCTGAACAACGGGCAGTTGAATCAGCCCGGCACGATGTTCGGGCAACAGGCGTATGTCGGCATACAGACGCCGTACGGCATGGTGACGCTGGGCAAGCAGTTCGACTTCACTGCCGAATTCCTCGCGCCGCTCAACGTCAGTTCGGCCGGCAGCGGTTATGCGATTCACCTCGGCGACTTCGACCGCACGAACAACGACCGGCTGACGAACTCGATCAAGTACATGAGCCCGACGTGGGGCGGATTCCAGTTCGGTGCGATGTACGGGTTCAGCAATACCCCCGGCAGCTTCCACGACGGCAGCGGCTGGAGCGCCGGTTTGCAGTACACCAACGGGCCGCTGACGCTCGCGACGATGTACACGTTCGTCGCAACGCCGACGATCGATCCCTACGCGCAGATCGGGGTGCATTCGTTCTTCGGTCTCCCCGTTGCGACCGGGTCGGGCGACAGCGTCACCGACACTGCGCCGTCCTTCCAGATCCGCTCGCTCGGCACGCTCGGTGTCGGCGGGTCGTACGCGATCGGCGACGTCACGCTGTACGCGGACTACACCAATACGGTGCTGAAGTTCCAGGACGCGAAGTCGGTCATGAACGTCTATGAAGGCGGCGCGACGTGGCAGGTGACACCCGCGTTCCAGCTCGTCGGCGGCTATCAGCACACCAGCTTCGAAGCGCACGCGTGGAACCAGGTGACGGCCGCGGCGCTGTATTCGCTGTCGAAGCGCACGACGGTCTACCTGTCGTCCGATTACCTGAAGGCGTCCGCGGGCGTGGATGCGGTGATCGGCGCGAGCTTTGCACCGGCGCCGACCGGCCATCAGGCAGACGTCCGGATCGGCCTCGCACACACGTTCTGACCGTATCGCGAAAGCTATGCATCCCGGTTCGAACCGGGTCTATCGATGAGTACCAGGAGGAGTCAATGATGAAAAAAGCCTATGTCGCATTCGCAATGATGAGCCTGACGGCCGCCGCCGCCGTTGCGTGGGGAGCCGATGCCGCCGGTGGCGGACCGAAGTTGATTACGACCATTCCGGTCACGAGCGAAAAGCCGTTCGGTTTCGATATCAGCGCAGCATCGGACGGCAACTACTACCTCGCTGACGGCGCGAACGGGACACTCGACGTGTTCGATGCGACCACGATGAAGCTGCGCGACCGGATCAAGGCCGACTTCGCGGGTATCGGTCCGTCGCACGAAAAGTCGGGCCCGTCGGGCGTGCTGCCGATTCCCGGCACGTCGCTGGTGTATGTGGGTGACGTGAACGCCGTCAAGGTGATCGACGTTGCATCGAAGCAGCTCGTCAAGCGCATCGAGGTCAGCACGTCGGGCATTCGTGCGGACGAAGGCTGCCTTGCCCCCGAGCATCATGTCGCGATGTTCTCGAGCGGCGGCGAGCAGCCCCCGTTCGTGACCTTCATCAATACCGACACGCATTCGGTGATTGCGAAGATGCCGCTCGCGGATTCGAGCGGCCTCGAGGCGTGCGAGTTCGACGCGAAGAACGACAACTTCGTGTTGAACAACGACGGGACGAAGGCCAACCCCAAGGGCGAGGTCGACCTGATCCCGGTGAAGTCGGTGCTCGAAGGCAAGCCGATCGTTCAGGCCGCGCTGAAGCTGAAGGGCTGCGACAGCCCGAGCGGTCTCGCGCTCGGGCCGGGTAACGATGCGCTGATCGGCTGCGATCCCGACGAAGGCGGCAAGCAGACGACGCTGATCATCGACCGGACGAACGGTACGCCGCTCGCGCAATTGCCGTTCGGCGGTGCCGACGAGGTGGCCTACGACCCGGTTTCGAATCGCTACTTCCTTGCCGGCGGCCACCACTCGGCCGACAACGTATCGCGGGTCGGTGCGAAGGACGCGAAGTTCGACCCCTCGCTGGGGATCATCGACGCCAGCACGCGTAGCCTCGTCGCGATCGTTCCGACCGGCAAGTTCTCGCATTCGGTCGCGGTCGACGGTGCGTCGCATCACGTGTTCGTTCCGTACGGTGCCGGCTCGTCCGCGCAGTTCCCGGGAACCGGCGTCGCGGTGTTCGCGACGGAATAAGGGCTCCAGTGTGGTGATTTTCCGCGGGAGATGGGCTCCCGCGGACTTTTTCGAACACCCCCGCTCGACCGCTGCGTGAAACCGAATATCGGACTCGACGGTAAGCCGCGAGGCTGGATGGTTAGGTCATGCGGCGTGGCCGGACGTACGCTGGGGCTCGAGCGTACAGGGCGAAGCGGAGTCAGGAGATGGAATTGAAATTCAGGTTACGGGCCCGGTGGTGGGTGAAGGTGCTTAGCGTTTGGGCTGGATTCGCGGGCGCGATGCACGCTTCGTTCGCCGAAGACACCCACGACAACGTCGCGATGCCGACCTATGTCCTGAGCTATGCACAGACGCAGACGCTGCTCTCGCTCGCAATCGCCGAAGCGAACGCACGACACCTGGCGATGGGCTTCGCTGTCGTCGATCCCGGCGGTCATCTGCTCGCCGCGGTGCGGATGGACGGCGCGTCGTTTTCGAGTATCGACTTCGCGCGCGGCAAGGCATTCGCGTCGGTCGCGCTCGGCGGCCAATCCGGCGTCACGCTCGAGCATCGCTATCGCGACGATCCGTCCGAGTACAGCAACATGTCCGGCGCCGGTTATTACGCGCCGTTCCTGCCCGGCCGCGGCACGTTCCCCGTGTTCATGAACGGCCATCTGCTCGGCGCGCTCGGCGCCGCCGGCGCGCCGTCCGAGATCGACGATCAGGTCGTGCTGAAGGCAATCGCCGGGCTCGGCGCTCAATCCGCGCGTTGAACGCGCATTGTCCTTAAAACCAGGTCTGGAAGACGTATGAGACACAACATGGAAATGGAACACTCGGCCGACGCCCCGGCAAGCGACATGGAGACGCGCGGTGCGGTGACGATGGACGGGACCGCGCAATGCCGCCGCACCATGCTGAAGCTCGGCTTTGGCGCGATCGCGGCCGGTTTCGTCGGCGTCGCACGCGCGCAAACGGCAGCCCAGAAGGCGCCGGCAGCCACGATACGTGTGGTTCCGGGCGGCAAGACGGTGAAGCTCGTGCCGTCGTGGAAAACGGTGCAGGTCGGTCAAATGACACCCGATGCCGAGGCCGCCGCGTCGATCCGGTCCGGCGACACGGTCTGGTACGACGGCACGTGGACCAACTGGGGCAATGAAGCGAAGTACGGGATGGGCTTCAAGGAGCGCGAGCCGATCCGCAAGAAATATCCGAACGGCGCATTCTCGTTGATCGGACCCGTGGAGATCGAAGGCGCCGAACCTGGCGACGTGGTCGAATGCCGCATGCTGAAGATGCGGCCGATCGATTGGGGCTGGAATTCCGCGCCCCCGGGCGTCGGCGCACTGCCCGGCGATTTCGGTCCGTATCTTCGTTACCTGAAGTTCGACGACGCGCGCACCTACGCGTCGTACGTACCGGGCGTGCGGATTCCGCTGAAGCCGTTTCAGGCTTATCTCGGCACCCAGCCGCCCGGCGACCGGGTGACAAGTGCGAACTTCGCCGGTAGCTACGGCGGCAATCTCGACTGCGCCGTGCTCGGCGTCGGGACATCGGTATTTCTGCCCGTGCAGGTCGCCGGCGCACGCGTGTGGACGGGTGGGTCGATGGGGGCATCGGGCGAGGGCAACATCGATCAGACGTCGATCGAATCCGCGTTCGAGGAGATGCGGATCCAGTTCCTGCTCCACAAGCGATCGTCGCTCAACGGCCCGATGGCCGAGACCCCGGAGCACTGGATCGGCTTCGGTTTCGCCGATAGCCTCGACGATGCGCTCGTCGCGTGCATTCGTCAAACGATCGGATGGATGTCGTCGGCCACCGGGATTCCGCCGGTCGATTGCTACGGCATCCTGAGCGTCGCGGGGAGCTTCCGGATCACGCAGTACGCGCACCAGACCGGCACCGTCTACAAGACGGAACCGCCGAAAGGCGTGCACTGCATGGTGCCGAAGAATATTTTCTCCGCCGAGATGCTGCGGCGCCTGTCGGATTCCGTGCGCGCATAGGCGCACGCTCTTTACGGCTTGGGAACAAGCGGCCGCACGCGCCGGGTCCGCGCTTCACGGCGAACCGGGCCGCGCGCGCCGCAGGAGGTTGCGTAGTGAAACTGAATGATCAAAAGACCGCAGGCGACGCCGGCATGTCGGCAGTCGGCGGAATGAGCCGGGCAGTCGCGCTGCTCGTTTGCTTTCTCGTCGTCGTGCTCGACGGCTTCAACACGACGTCGATCTCGTTCGTCGTTCCGACGCTGGCTCGGGAATGGCATCTCGCGCCGGCTGCGTTCACACCGGTTTTCGTCGCGACGAACGTCGGCGCGGCGATCGGCTTCATCGTCACGGGCTCGCTGGCCAATCGCTTCGGACATCGTGCGGTCGGGCTGGCCAGCGTCGCGCTGTTCGGCGGCTGCACGCTACTGACGATGTCCGCGGGCAGCGTGGCGCTGCTGTCGGTGATGCGGGTGATGGCGGCGATCGGACTGGGTGCGGCACTGCCGATCGCGATCACGGCTTCGGCGTCGATCATCGGCACGAAGCACAAGGTCGCCGCGTCGGTGCTGGTGACGACCGGGATGTCGGTCGGTGCCGTGACCGGCGGGCTGATCGGCGGCCCGCTGATGCACGGCTTCGGCTGGCAGTCGGTGTTCCTGATCGGCGGCGTATTGCCGTTCGTGGTCGCGCCTGCGTTCTTCCGGATCCTGCCCGCAGCCGCAGCCGCATCCACGGCGACGGATACGCAGCGTCCGGAGCAGCCGGTGGCGAGTCCGGTGCGCGCGCTGTTCGCTGACGGACGCGCGGGCTATACCGGCGTGCTGTGGCTGTTCTCGTTCCTGATCTTCATGGACGTCTATGCACTGTTGTTCTGGCTTCCGACCATGCTTCTGTCGTTCGGCTTTTCGCTGGATCGGGCACCGGCCGGCATGGCCGCGTTCAGTGTCGGCGGATTGAGCGGCAACCTGCTGATGACGGCCGCGGTGACGGCGATGACGGTTTCGGGGAGGTTGCGCGTGAAGTCGGCGCTGGCGGTGGGGATCGTCTGCGTGATCGCCGGCATTGCGGCGCTGAGTCAGGCCGCGTTGTCGCCGTCGACCGTGCTGCTGTCGATCGGCGTGATCGGCGCCGGACTCGTGAACGGGATCATGGGGCAGACGGCGCTTGCGGTCGCGTTTTATCCGCCGGGCATCCGCGCCACCGGCGTCGGCTGGGGCCATGCAATCGGGCGGATCGGTTCGTTCGTCGGCCCGGCGATCGGCGGGGCGCTGCTCGCGACAGGCTGGGATCCGCGCGACATCGTACTCGTCGCCGTGGTGCCGGCGATCGCCGCGATCGCTGCGCTCGGCGTGCTGGCGATCGTCGGTCGCCGTGCGGCCAGTCGCGAACTGACCGCGGGCGGCGCGCCGGCCGCGCACTGAATCGCTTTCGACACGTCTTCCTGGAAACTTGCGGAATCACGCTCAATCATGAAAATCATTGCTTACTCGGACGCGGGCCATCAAGCGCTCGGCGTCGTCACCAGCAACACGCATTTCGTCCCCGTCGCGGAAATCGCACCGGATCTGCCCGCGGATCTGATCGAGATTCTCGAGATGGACGACGGGCTCGAACGTCTGCGCGCATCGGCCGCCGGCAAGACTGGCAACCGGCTGCTCGCGTCCGTGACGCTGAAGCCGTTCCTCGGCCGGCCGAACGCGATGTGGGCGCTCGCACTGAACTTCAAGAGCCACATCGCCGAGACGGGCCTGCAAACGAATCCCGACTATCCGCATTTGTTCCTGCGCACGGCCGCGTCGTACGTCGGCGCGGGCGAGTCGATCGTCGCGCCGCCGGAAGCGGTCGCACGCGCATTCGACTACGAGGGCGAGCTCGGCGTGATCATCGGCAAGCCGGGGCGCTACATCCCCGTCGAACGTGCGCTCGAATACGTCGCCGGCTACACGTGCCTGAACGAGGGCTCGGTGCGCGAATACCAGGTGCACAACCGGCAATTCGGCCTCGGAAAATGTTTCGAGGCGTCGGGGTCGTACGGCCCGTGGCTGATGACGTCGGACGAGTTCGGCGACCCGGCGAAGCACACGGTGCTCACGCGGATCAATGGCATCGTCCGGCAGCGCGCGCCCCTCGACGACATGCTGATCGACGTCGCGCGCACCGTCAGCTACCTGAGTCGCGGCTACCGGCTGCGACCGGGCGACCTGATCGCGATGGGGACGCCGGGCGCGCTGAAGCCGGCGCCGGACGACGTGGACGGCAATGACCTGTCGCGACAGTACGGGCCGTTTCCGACACCGGGTCTCGTACACATGCGTCCGGGCGACTGGGTCGAAATCGAGATCGACGGACTGGGCGTGCTGGGAAATCCGGTGATTGCCGACCCGTCCGACCTGCTGGCCTGACCTGCGCCGCATGTGCGCGTCCGCGCGCATGCGGCAGACCGGCCGCGCCGCCGCGCCGGTCAGTCGAGTCGCTCGAGATCGAGCTTGACCGAATGCCGGCGAAAATCGCTCGGCGGCACGCCCATGTGCTGCGCAAAGAAGCGAGTGAAGTGGCTATGCTCTTCGAAGCCGAGCTCGTCCGCGATGTCGGCGAGCGGCCGGTCGCTTTCCGCGAGCAGCCGGATGGCGTGCGACATTCGAACCCAGTCGATGAAGTGCTGCGGCGAGATGCCCATGCAGCGCCGGAATTGCTCGAAAAAACGCGACCTCGACAGCCCGACCTCCGAGGCGACCTGCGTGACCGTCATGTTCGCGGACGGCGCGCGCTTGATGAAGTCGAGCGCCTTCCTGATTCTGAAGTCGACCGGACGCGTCGACGGTGCGATGCGTGTCGTCAGCTCCGGATCGGCAAAATCGCGCCCGAGCGCCGTGACGAGATCCTCGAGAATCGGCAGGCAGCCGGCATCCTGCGCAACGAGATGATTCGTGATGGCGGCCGCCAGGCGATCGACGTGATGCTGCACGTCCGGCGTCACGACCACGATCCTGCGCGGGAAGATGTCAGCCGGGCCACCGTCCGCCAGGCCGAGCCGCTTGCGCAGCCAGGGCGTTTCGATCACGAGCGACAGGATCAGCGACGGCGTGTCCTTGTTCGCGCACTTGGCGTGTTCGACCCATGGATTCAGGCAGATGGCGGAGTCGGCGCTGAGCGTGCATTCCTCGGCACCCATCCGGAAATCGCAATCGCTCCCGCCGAGCTTGAACAGGAACTGGTACTGCGAGTGCGCATGCGCGACAAGCGGCCGGCTGATGAAGTTCACCGTGGCACGGCCGAACTCGCCTTGCAGTATCCATACCGGCTTTTCCGATTCCATTGCTGCTAGCACCATTTCAACCTTCTCCGGTATCGCCGCGGCTGGAGCGCCGTCGCGACAATGAGGCATCGCTTGAACGTCCGCACAAGCCGTCTACTTAATCAAATGCCCGGCGGCGCGTCAATCCGGGGAAGATCGCAGATGTTGCATGCGCAGCGCTCGACACGCATCGCCATAAAAACCGGACGATCGGGTAAGTGGCCGCTTCAATCGACCATCGCCGAAGCAACGCGCACGATAGAGTGTGACGCAAGCGGGCCGCATGGCGCAGCCCCGATTGGTTCGAGCTGACGAGAGGCTGAGGATGAAGGCATGGTTTGAGCGCGAGGGTATCCGTTTCGCCTTTGAGGAATCGGGTCCACGAGAAGCACCGGTTGTCGTTTTCAGTCATGGATTTCTGATGGATGGCGAAATGTTTCGCCCCAACGTCGCGGCACTGGACGATACGTTTCGTTGCGTCGTCTGGGATCAGCGCGGCTTTGGCTCGACGGGGCCGGTCGACCGGGCGTTCAGTTACTGGGATTCGGCACGCGACCTGATCGCGCTGCTCGATCACCTTGAAATTGCGTCGGCTTCGCTGGTCGGGATGTCGCAGGGTGGGTTCGTGTCGATGCGCGCGGCGCTGCTCGAGCCCGCCAGGTTTCGCGCGCTCGCGCTGATCGCGACGCGAAGCGATCTCGACGACGCATCGGTGACCGCCTCGTTCGAGGAGCTCAAGACGGAGTGGGCGCGTAATGGCGCGGCCAACGTCGCCGTGCACCTCGCCGGGTTCTTGCTCGGTGCCGACTATCCCGCGTCGGCGTGGATCGCGAAGTGGCTGAGAATGCCGCGTGACAACTTCGAATGCCCGGTCGATGCGCTGACGGCACGCGACGATATCACGCCGCGGCTCGGCGAGATCACTCACGCGTCGATCGTATTCCATGGCGATGCCGATGCAGCCATCCCGCTCCGTTGCGGCGAGGCACTTGCCGAGAGGCTGCCGAACTCCAAAGGACTGTTCAGTGTGGCCGGTGCCGGACACACGCCGAACCTGACCCACGCCCACGACGTCAATCCGAAGCTGAGGGATTTCCTGTTGCGCTACGGACGCTGATCGCGTCGATTGATTCCTTCTGACGACGTGGTTCCGCTCGCACGTTCGTCAGATGTCCGGCTTAAATGGAGGAATCCGAATGAGATCAGGCGTTCGTCGATCCGTCGAAGTCGATTTTATTCGCGGAGTCGTGCTGATCGTGATCGCCATCGATCACGTGTCGGGCAGCGCATTGGCGAAGTTCACGTTGCACGGCTATGCCTTTTGCGATGCGGCCGAAGTATTCGTGTTCCTGGCGGGTTACGCGTCCGCCGCCGGCTACGACGCCATTGCGGCGAAGCACGGCCACGACGCGGCGCGGCTCAGGTTTGTCAGGCGCAGCGAACAGATCTACCGGGCCTATCTCGTCACGGCCGGTCTGATGCTCGGTTGTGGCGCGCTGATGACGGCACTTCATCTTCACACGCCGATGATCGCGCAAACCGAATGGCCGCTCTTTGCGAGACAGCCGCTGGCGATGGCGGGCGAAATCGCAAGCTTCCGGCATCAGCCGTACCTGGCCGCGGTATTGTCGATGTATGCCGTGTTTGCGTTATGCGTGAGCGTCGTTGCGCCTTACGTGCGGGGCATGCCTGTCGGCACATTGCTCGTCAGTCTCGCCATGTGGCTCCTCGCGCCGCTGCTTGGCCCGATGCTGCCCAGTGCGACTGGAACCGGCTGGGGATTCAATCCGTTTGCATGGCAGTTGATGTTCGTAGCCGGGATGCTCGTGCGATTGCATCCGGTGCCCGCCGCGTTCCATGCGTCCCGGACGGGAGCGTGGCTGACACGTATCTCGATCGGTATCGCCCTGGCTTTCGCGGTGACGAAGCTCGCGCTTCAACCGCAGCCGATGCCGGGCGTCATGAAACAGAATCTCGCGTCGATACGGGTCATCGGCTTTGCCGTGATCGCGTGGCCGGTTGCGGTCATGGTGCAGCGTGGCTGGTTGCGCGGCGTTGCGCAGCGCTCGCGTTTCATCGTGAACGTCGGCCAGCAGGGAGTCGCCTGCTTTGTCGTGGGCGCGGTCGCCTCGCTCCTGATCGACACCGCATTGAGAGCGAGCGAACCCCATCGGGTTCCGTTTTTCGCGGGATTGGCAGGCGACGTGCTCGTGTTCGCGGTACTGGTCGGTACCGCAGCTGTGGCGCGCAGGTGCAAGCGTCGCGTCGCGGTGTCTCGCGTTGCCGAGACAATGGGCGCAGACGACGAAATGCGGACGATCGGGTAAGCGGGCGCATCTTTCGGTCAACGCCCCGGGCGATGCGAGCCGTATAGTCCTGTCAACGAGAACCTGGACACGTGATCCGATATGCGCCATCCGGCAGAGGCGGGCGAAGCGGGTCTCGCCGATGTCCGGCGGCACTGCCGTCGGCGGCTCGCATCCCCCAAGGAAGGAACATGCTCTTCATCGTTTATTGCCTCGATCACCCGGGTATGGCGCAGCGTCGTCAGACCCACTTTGCAGCGCATAAGGCGCGGTTGCTGGCTTCACCGTTGAAGGCACGGATTGCCGGGCCGCTTATCGATCCGGACGGCTCGGTGAGCGGGAGCCTGTTTCTCTATGAAGCGGACGATATCGACGCGGTGCGGCAACTCGTGCACGACGACCCGTTCAACACGGAAGGCATCTGGAAGACGGTCGATATCCGGTTTTTCCTGAACCGGGCGGATGAGCACTGATGCGTTGTTGCGCGCGGCCCATCGGATTCGGATGGCGCCGCCGTGAGCGAGCACATGCGGATGCAGGCCGCCTCGTGCGCGGTGGCGCCGGTCCGGTCCGTTGCAGTTGTTCCGCTGCGGGGCCGGGAACACGATGCAAACAAAAAACCCGCGAAGCCTTGCGCTGCCGCGGGTTTGATGGAAATGCCCGAAATGCGGAGAAACCGCATCTGGTGCCGACGGCGAGACTCGAACTCGCACAGCTTTCGCCACTACCCCCTCAAGATAGCGTGTCTACCAATTTCACCACGTCGGCACTGCACTACAAGGGGCGCAATTCTAGCGCCACATTGCTCGTTTGTGAAGGGGGTGTGACACGATTGCGGCGTTCGTGAGGGCGATCCCGGTAGAATTCGGACGATCGGTCCGACGACCATCGCTACCGCCATCCGCTTTCTCCCCGTGACCACCACCCTCGAACAACTGCAGGCCGGCCAGCTGTCGGGCGCCCGGCAACTCAAGCTCGCGTGCGGGCTGACCGAATTTCCGCGCGAAATCTTCGATCTGGCCGACACGCTCGAAGTGCTCGACCTGTCCGGCAATGCGCTGTCGGCGCTGCCGGACGATCTGTCGCGGCTGCATCGCCTGCGCATCCTATTCGCGTCCGGCAATCGTTTCACCGAATTTCCCGAAGTGCTCGGCACATGCGCCCAGCTCGACATGATCGGCTTCAAGGCGAACCGGATCCGCACGGTGCCGCGCCGTTCGCTGCCGCGCGCGCTGCGCTGGCTGATCCTGACCGACAACGAAATCGACGCGCTACCCGCCGAGATCGGCGACTGTTCGCGCTTGCAGAAGCTGATGCTCGCGGGCAACCGGCTGCGCGCGTTGCCGCCCGACATGGCCGCGTGCCGTGCGCTCGAACTGGTGCGGCTGTCGGCGAACCGGCTGGACGAACTGCCCGACTGGTTGCTGCGTCTGCCGCGTCTCGCGTGGCTCGCGTCAGCGGGCAATCCGTTCGGCACCGCGCCGGAAGCGGCGGCTTCGGCCGAGCCCGGCGTCGCGGACATCGACTGGACGTCGCTCGCCCTCGATCGGAAGCTCGGCGAAGGCGCATCGGGTGTCATTTATCGCGCGCAGTGGCGGGTGGACGGCCAAGTGCCGCGCGCGGTCGCGGTCAAGCTGTTCAAGGGGGCCGTGACGAGCGACGGGCTGCCCGATTGCGAAATGGCCGCGTGCCTGCACGCCGGGCGTCACCCGAACATGATTCCGGTGATCGGCAAGGTGCGTGGCCATCCGGACGGCACGCACGGCCTCGTGATGGAACTGGTCGATCCGGCGCTGACGAACCTCGCCGGGCCGCCGAGCTTTGCGTCCTGCACGCGCGACGTCTATGCGGCCGATGAGCGATTCGCGCCGGCCGACGCATCGCGGATCGCGCTCGGTATCGCGTCGGTTGCAGCGCATCTGCACGCGCGCGGCATCATGCACGGCGACCTGTACGCGCACAACATCCTGCACGACGGCAAGGGCGGCGCGCTGCTCGGCGATTTCGGCGCGGCGTCGGTCTACGACGTGAACGACCGCGTGCGCGCGGCGCGGCTCGAACGGCTGGAAGTCAGGGCGTTCGGCTATCTGCTCGGCGAGTTGCTGGCGCGATGCGAGCCGCGCGCGTGGGAAGGTTCGCACGTACTCGACGCGCTGGCCGCCGCCTGCCTGAACGAGGAGATCGACGCACGGCCGTCGTTCGGCGAGATTGCGGCCACGCTGGCCGCCAAGGACTGACGGTTCCGACCGCACCGCGGCGCCGGCCATCGCCGGCCCTCGCCGTGCGGACGCTTATGCCTGCCGTGCGGTCAGCAGCTTGATACCGAGCCCGACGAACAGCAGCCCGCTGGCGCGCTTGGCCGCGCGTACCCACGGGCTGACGCCGATACCACGATGGAGCCGGCGCACGCCGAACGAATAGACGCTGTGCACGACGACGACGGTGCATGCGATCGTCACGTACATCACGACGAACTGCATCGCGAGCGGGCGACCGTGTGCGATGAACTGCGGCATGAACGCCGACAGGAAGATCATCGTCTTCGGATTGCTGCCCGACACGAACAGCGCTTCGCGGAACAGCTTCCTGCGGTCGGGCTCGACGGTCGCGGCCCGGCCGTCGGGCGAGCGTGCATTGCGGTCGCCGCGCAGTTGCCGGATGCCCAGGAACATCAGGTACGCGGCGCCGACGACCTTCATCGCGATGAATAGCGGCGGCATCGCGGCCAGCACCGCGCCGACGCCGAGCGCGACGAGCACGACCACCGCGCCTTGTGCGACGAGGTTGCCCGCGATCGTCGCGGCGGTACCGCGCGAGCCGTAGCGCACCGTGTTGCGGATGACGAGCAGCACGTTGGGGCCTGGCGACAGCGTCGTCGCGAGATAGGCGGCGGCAAACAGCATCCAGGTCTGAATGGACATGCGTTGCTCCGGGAGGGGGTTCCGGCGGTCGGGATGAAGCGATGATGCCACGCCAAAATGACGCGGAGCGCCGCCGGAACCGGCGCGGCGCGTCAGCGTGTGTCGCGCACGCAGTATGCGGCGATCGACGACGGCGAATCGATCGCGGAAGGCCGCGTCATCCACGCGATCCACGCCGCCCACAACCCGCAGGCGATCAACACGGCGACGTTCAGCGGCGTCCGGTAGCGGACGATCAGGCTGGCCAGCGGCACGCGTTCCTTGCTCATGTGCGTCTCCTTCGGTCGATGCGGTTGCGGCGTTACTGGCCGGTGTAGGCGGGCGCCTTCGCGTCGCAGGTCACGGACACCGTCGCGCCGTCGGCGAAATGCAGCCGGAGCGGTACCTTCGCGCCGGGCGCGACGGGCTGGCGCGGTTCCTCCAGCATCACGTGATAGCCCTTCGGCCTGAACGTCACCGTGCCGTGCGCGGGCACGTCGACCGCGTCGACGTGAACCATTTTCGCGGTGCTGCCGGCCGTCTGCGTTTCGTGCATCATCGCCATCCCGAACGCGGGCGTATCGACGCCCGTGAGCGTGACGGGCTTGTCGCCGTCGTTCTTCAGCGTGAAATAACCGGACGACGGCACCGTCGCCGGCATCGTGCGGATCCAGCAGGCATCGGCCTGGACGGCCGATGCGGCGAACGTGGCGGGCGCCTGCAGCGCCAGCAGTGCAAACAGCAGGCTGGTCGGAATCGAGCGTTTCATCGAGTGTGTTCCTGATCGGGTAGGGAAGATCGCCGCGCGGGCATCGTGTGCGTTACTTCAGCGTGAACGTGTAGTGGCCCTGCGTGCGATGCCCGTCGGTCGCCACCGCAACCCAAGCGACGGTGTACGTGCCCGGCGTCAGGTTCGCCAGCTCCACATGCATCCGCTTCCGGTTGCCGGCGTCGATGGCGGCTTTCCCGTCGACGACCGACTGTCCATGGCTGTCGGTGACGGCGATCGAACTGAATGCGGGTTCGAGCGTTTCGCTGAAGTCGATCGTGACTGCGTGCGGCGCGCTCGACAGCGTGGCGTTGGCGGCCGGGTCCAGGTTTTTCGGGTGTGCGTGCGCGTGCGCAGCCTGTGCGACGACGAAGCTGAGTGCGACGAGTGCGCCGCGGACGAAAGCAGTGGTTTTCATGACGGGATGATCCGGTTGGAAATGACAAGGAGAACGATGCATTCGACGAATGGTCGCGCGTTCGTGCACGCGTGGCCGCCGGAGGCGGGCGAGCGCACGCAAGGCACGATGCCCCGAGCAATACGGTCGAACATGAGATCGTCCTTCGAAACGTGACACGGCATGCACGCGCGGCGCGCGTGCGGACGGCGTGATGCGCGAGGGCATCACGCGCGGTGACGACGAATCAGGACGCGAGCGGCGGGGCGCGCGGTTGCGCGGCCGTGCGCGGCAGCGTGCGGCGCAGGCTTTCGAAGCGGGTTGCTTCGCGATGCTGGCGCGGGTGGAAGTTGGCCGCGAACGTCAGTTCGGGCGCGGGCAGCGCGGGTGTATGGGCGAGCAGGTTGCAATAGCCGCAAGCCTGCAGATGGGCCTGCAGGCTTTTCGACGACGCATCGCCGGCATGGTTGCCGCCCGCCGGCCCGGCCGTGCAGTAACCGGCAAGGAGCGAGTCGACGCGGTCGTGCGTCGTCAGCGCCTGCGAGATCGTCGGCGCGAGCGTCGTCATCAGGATGGCGAGCATCCCGATCAGACTGACGATCTTCCGGAAACGACGGCTCAGCATGCGATGCGCGGGGCGGGACAGGAACGGCGATGGAGCGGATTATGCCACGCACCCGCCGCCCGGGCATGCGGGCACGCGGATACCGGGCATGACGCGCGGCACGCTTACGCGTGCTTCGCGAGATATTTCGTGATCAGCGTCATCTGCGCGGCCCAGCCTTGATCGTTCATCTCGCGAGCCTTTGCGCGGCGCGTTTCGATCAACTGGTCGAAGCCCGTTTCGGTGATCGTCAGCAGCGTGCCGCCGTTCGCTTCGGCGAGTGCGAACGTGACGAGCGTCATCGGCTCGGACGCGTAATCGAGGTTCGGATCGATCGCGAACGGGTGCCAGCGAAAGGAGAATCGTTGCATCGGCTCGACGCGATCGACGACGATTTCGAACACGGTGCCGGCATACGGCTCCTGTGCCCGGGCGATGTCGTCGTCGACGCGCGTCGGCGTGATGCGGCCGAACAGCGGCCGGTCGGCGACGAACGGCCCGTCGAACGTCACGCCGAACCAGGTGCCGAATTCCCCGGCATTGCTGACGGCTTCCCAGACGCGCGCCAGCGGCGCGGCGAGCAAGGCTTGTTTCTCGATGCGGTCGGTGGACTGGGTCATCACGTTCTCCAGGCGGGCATCCTTGATGCGGGACGGCGCACGCGCGCTCGCCGCGTTCAGTCGATCATCACCGCGTCGGGCACGTCGAGCACGACATCCGAGGTCGCCACGGCCACGCACGGCAGCGTATAGCCGTCGGCCTTTTCCTCGCGGCTCAGACCCGGCCATTCAATCGTATAGCGTACGCTGCCGCTGACGATCCTGCACAGGCAGCTTCGGCATGTGCCGTTGCGGCACGAGCGCGGCAGCCTGACGTGCGCAAACGCGGCGGCCTCGAGCAGCGTCAGCGAATCGGGGGCGTCGAACGTCGCGCCGAGCGGCTCGATGCGCACGAGAGGCGGGTGGTCGGGATCGGTCATGGGGCGAAGCGGGTGCTGGCGCGGCGGCAAAACAAGGCAAGCGCCAAGCATACCCGAAGGCGGCGCGGCCGGCGCCCGTCGGGCAGCCGGCCCGGGACGTCAGTGTCGGCGCAGGTAGCGGTACACGGTATTGCGCGCGAGCCCAAGCTCCCGCGCGGCTGCCGATACGTTGCCGCCGTGCCGCGCGAGCACCGCGTCGATCACCGCCGCCTGGTGGCGCTGCAGTGTCGTCGTTGCTTCGCACGTGTCGGCCGGCGCGGGCGTGGCCGCGGGCGCGGCGTCGCAGTCGAGCCAGAAATCGTCGGGCAGGTGCGCGAGCGTGATTTCGGCTTCGTCTTCGGCGAGCATGCCGGCCGTGCGCAGCACGTTGGTCATTTGCCGCAGGTTGCCGGGCCAGCGGTGCCGCATGAACGCGTCGAGCACGTCGGTCGCGAGGCGGCTCGGCATCGGCTCGCTGCGACCGAGCCGCGCGAGGATCCGCTCGACCAGCGCCGGCAGGTCGGTGCGCGCGGCGAGCGGCGGCAGTGTGACCGCGAGCCCGTTGATCCGGTAGAACAGGTCTTCGCGGAACGTGCCTTCGGCGATCATCGCACGCAGGTCGCGGTGGGTCGCGCAGACCACGCGCACGTCGACCGGCACCGCGCGTGCGCCGCCGAGCGGCATCACCGCGCGCTCCTGCAGCACGCGCATCAGCCTGACCTGCTGCGCGAGCGGCATGTCGCCGATTTCGTCGAGAAACAGCGTACCGCCGTCGGCCTGCGCGATCTTGCCGGGGCTGCCGCGCTTGCGCGCACCGGTGAAGGCGCCGTCCTCGTAACCGAACAGTTCGGCCTCGATCAGCGAATCCGGCAGTGCCGCGCAGTTGACCGCGACGAACGGGCCGTCCGCGCGCGGCGATGCCTGGTGCAGCGCACGCGCGAGCCATTCCTTGCCGGTGCCGGTCTGGCCGAGGATCAGCAACGGCAGATCGCGGCCACGAATCTTCGCGACGCGCTCGAGCACGGCGGCCATCCGCGCATCGCCGGTGTCGAGCGTCGCGAACGTGATCGCGTCGGGGTCCGGAGCCCGCGTGCGCACGGCGGGCGCGGGCGGCGCGACGGCGACGGCCGTCTTGTGCGCTTCCGCGAATTCGCAGCGTGCGAGCACGCGCACGCCGGTCGACAGCGTGAGGCTGAACGGTGCGCCGGGTGCGCGGGCGGCCTGCTGCGCGAGCTGGCCGAAGCGCATGCCGAACAGCGCATCGCAGCCTTGATGCTGCAACGCATCGAAGGTCGCGCCGAGCTGGAATTGCGCGCTGCGGTTCGCGGCGATCAGTCCGCCGTCGGGGCCGAATGCGACGAGGCCGGCGAACAGCGAGTCGACGCAGTCCTCGTGGGCGTGGAAGCGCAGCCGCAGTGCTTCCGCGCACTGGTTCGCGAACAGATGGTTCTCGATCAGCTGCGCGGACATCCGCACGAGCGCGAGCGTGTGGGGGCTGAAGCCGCGCGGGTCGCCGCTCACGTCGAGCGTGCCGAGCGTGCGGCCGAACGAGTCGATGATCGGCGCACACGAGCAGGTGAGGATATGGTTCGCGCGCAGGAAGTGCTCGGACCCGTGCACGGCGACCGCCTGGCCCGATGCGAGCGCGGTGCCGATCGCATTGGTGCCGCGTGCGCCTTCGGCCCACGACACGCCGGTGCACAGCGCGACGCGGTTCGCCTTTTCGATGAAGTCCGCGTCGCCGATGCTGTGCAGGATCACGCCGTCGGCGTCGGTGAGCAGCACGAGGCTTTGCGTGTCGGCGATCTGCGCGTGGAGGTTCTCCATCACCGGGCGCGCGTGTGCGAACAATGCGTGGTTCGTGTCGAGCAGTTCGCGCAGCGCGAGCCGCGACAGCGGCGAGAAATCGGGTTGCTCGTTTGCGCGCAGGCCGACCGCGATCGAACGGGCATGCGCCTGCGCGAGCAGGTCGTTGCGGCCCGCGGTGGCGGGCAGCACGAAAGATTGAGGCATGTCTTGTCTCCTGTCGGCCCCCGTTGGCGCTTACCGAGGCCCCATGCTTCCCGGTCGCCCCGCGTTGACGCTTTGCACCGCACCATCCGCCACCCGGGCCGCCGCTATCGATATCGCCTCATCATACAAGCCCCGTGCGCGTTGTGCGACTGCGTACAAAAACCCCTTGCTTTTAAGCGCCCGCATGCAATGATGAAAGTGGAACGCGCACGCGCCGTGTTCCGCATCGCAACATGCATGCGACGTGACATGCATCCGTTCGGGAGACCCATCATGGTTCGGACGGAACTGAGAGTCGTGCTGGCGGCCATCGCCACCTTCATCATGCTGGGCGGCATCGCCGTCGCGATCCATGGTCTGCTGTTCGACCTGAGCGACGCGGTGCAATACGGGGCGGCCGCGATCGCGGTAGGCGCCACGACCGCCGCGATCGCTCTGAACATCTGGCCCTCCGATCCCCATTGACGCCGCCCGGCAAACGGTGCCGGATGTCGCGCTGGTCTGATGAAAATGCGCGTCGGAACGACGCACATCGCAAAATTTGCCTCCTGCGCGAAACCGTCTAAAGTGGAATGCAACCGGCATGCAGTGTCCGCGCCATACCCCGTGGATCCTGCCTCTACCGGCGAGCCCGCGTGAATTTTCGTCCGGCCGGTGGCGGACGATGGACGCGGTCATTTGCTTTCTACCGGACGAGGCGGCTCCCATGCAGATTCATTTCACGAATGAGAAGCCCGAATATTCGGGGCGCGACCTGATGCTTGGTTTCACGGCGCTGGTCAATGGCGAGCGCGTTCAATGTCAGATCACCGCCGAGGCGCTGGAGGATCATTTCGGTGCGGCATCGCCGCGCTTCGAGGACATGGTCGGTGCGTACGATCAGCACCGCGAGCGTATCGAGGCGGCCGCACGGCGGTTGCTGTCCGAGACGCGCGCGCAATGCGTGACGCTGCGCAGCGGCTACGTGCGCTTCTACGAAGCGAACTGGCGCTGAGCCGGACGACCGGGCAGCGACGGAGCGGGCGCCGGATACCGGCGCCCGTGTCATATCGGCGCATGCGCGTCCGGTAACGCGCTCGGCCTGAGCGGTGCGCGGCACGTTCGAGCGTCGTGCGGCACACTGGCGTGCCCGCGTTCCGTTTCGCTCAATCCGCCCCGCCAAGCACATACGCGCCGCCGGTTGCGCCGTTCGTGCGCGCGATGCGTGCGAAGCCCGTGTCGGCGAGGTGCATGCCCGCAATCAGCAAGTTATCCGAAGCGGCTTCGGCGAGCGTGGCCGCGCGCGTCGATGATGCCTGCGACGGATCGTGATCGAACGCGATCGACACGTCGGGGCGCGCAACCTGAATCGGCGCGAAATGCACGAGATCGCCCCAGATCAGCAGGCGCTCGCCGCGCGATTCGACGCGATAGCCGGTGTGGCCGGGCGTGTGCCCCGGCAGCGGGACCGCGACGATCCCGGGCAGCACGTCGCCTGCCTCGATGGTGCGTAGATGCGCGCGATACACGTCGAACGTGCGCCGCGCGATCCGGACATTGACGCGTGCGCGCTCGTTTGCCCGCTCGTACATGGCGTCGTCCAGCCAGAACGCACGTTCCCGTTCGTGAATGAGCACCTCCGCTTGCGGAAAGGCCGGATGTCCGTCCGTGTCGAGGAGGCCGCCGATGTGATCCGGATGCGCGTGCGTCAGCAGGACCGTGTCGATGTCGCGTGCATCGATGCCGGCTTGCCACAGCGACGGACGGAGCAGGCCGCCCCAGTTCCGGATGCCGCCGGCGCCGGTGTCGACGAGCACGGTGCGCCCGTTCCCGCGTATGACATAGCAGTTGATGTTGACGTCGGACGGCGCGTGTATGCCGGCCCGGTGCATGATGCCGGCCGCGTCGTCGATGTCGATGTTCGACAGCTGGTCGAGGCCGGCCGTCAGCGTGCCGTCGCTGATCGCGATCACCGTGAAATCGCCGATCTGGCGACGCGGGAAAGAAGGGGGTTGAACAGGTGCGCTCATGGGTCAATGCCGGGCGTGAAGGTGGGCGGTGTCGTAGCCGAAGCAGCGGATGCGTGCGACGAATCCGGTGTGGCGAAGAATCTCGCGATCCAGCTCGGTCATGAACCGGTCCATCAGTTCAGTGGTGCGAAATGCCGAGGTGCGAAAGAGGATCTCCGCGCTGACCGGATGTCCGCAGCCGTGCCGGACCGGGACGTACACGACGTGGACCGTGCCGGGGGCGGCGCTCAACACGCCGGTGCAGAGCCTCTCGCAGGCCGACGACAACGCGTCGAGCGCCGTGTCGGCCGGCATGCTCGCCTCGGAAATCAAGATCGTGACGCTGGGCATGGTCGGGCTCCGCTCAGCGTGCGGTTGCCGATGTCGGCGTGCTGACGAGTGGGTCACCCATCGGTGCATAGAGCCGGATCGCGGCATCGGACCCGAGCCGAGCCTGATCGTGCGTGAGGACGGCCAGCCAGCGCGCGGCCGGCCGCCGATCCAGCGCGAGCGCATGCAGGGCCGTGGCTGCGATCGCTGCTCGCGCGAACGGGGCGGGGTCGTCGCACACGGCCAGCCATTGATGGCCGGAGACGGCCGGCGCGGGGCCCGCGCAGTCGTATACGTTGCGGCGCCACTCGACGATGTGCGGCTGCCAGCGAGCGAAATTGCCGCCGCCCTTGTCGCGATATTCGGCCGACGTCAGCACGTCCGGGCCGTCGATCGTATGCAGCGCGAGGTAGACGGGGCCGTCGCCGCCGAGTGCGCGAAAGCGTTGCGACGTGCGGAAGCCGGATACGGAGATCAGCGCGGGCAGTTTGATCCGGCTGTAGAAGTCGTTCCACTCGGCTTCGACGGCGGGCTCGGCGATGCTGCATTCAACGGCATAGATCATGACTTCTCCACGGGGGGGAGCGGCCTTCGGGGACGATGGCTGCTCGACGGGTTGAGTTTTTGTCATGATAATGAGCCGGTGGATGGCGGAAAAACGATGATTCGTCACCGTTCAATGACATTTGATCAAGCCATGACCGACGGCGGTCGGACCGGGAGCAATCGTGACGCGACGCAGGATTCCGAGCAATTCGGCATTGATGGCATTCGAGGCCGCGGCGCGGCATGGAAGCTTCGCGCGCGCCGCCGACGAGTTGGCGTTGACCGAAGGCGCGATCAGCCGGCAGATCGGCCGGCTGGAGACGTTCCTGGGTGTCGCGCTGTTCGAGCGGGTCGGCAACCGCGTGCGGTTGGCGCCGAACGGCGTGCGCTACGCGGCGCAGGTTCGCGAAGTGCTGGACCGGCTCGAGCGCGACAGCCAGTACATGATGGGGCAGCCCGGCGACGGCGGCAGCGTCGATATCGCCGTGACGCCGACATTCGCGACGCGCTGGCTGATTCCGCGGCTCAAGGGATTCCAGACGCAGCATCCGAACATCACGGTGCATTTCGCCGATCGCGCGGAGCCGTTCGTGCTGGCCGGCAGCGGTTTCGATGCGGCGATTCACTTCGAGCATCCGGCCTGGGCCGGCATGCATACGTACCGGTTGTGCGAGGAGGTGCTGGTGCCGGTCTGCCATCCGTCGCTGCTCGCGGCCGGGCAGCCGGACGTATTGCTGGGCACGCTGCCGCGCCTGCACAAGCGCCAGACACCTGATGCGTGGTCGGCGTACGTGCAGGAGACGGGGCTGCCGGTGAGCAATCCGGCCGCCGGCGCACGCTACGATCTTTACTCGATGCTGATCGCGGCGGCGCTGGCCGGGCTCGGCGTCGCGCTGGTGCCGCGCCTCTATGTCGAGGCCGAGATCGCGCAAGGGTTGCTCGCGGCGCCGTGGCCCGACGGGCGGGGCGTGGTCAAGCGCTTCTGTCTCGTGTTGCCCGAGGCGCTGGAGCTGGGCGACGGGCCGTTGCAGACCTTCGCGCGCTGGGTGCTCCGGCAGGCGGAGGCGTGACCGGCGCTCGCTTACACGACCCGCGTAGCCAAAACAAGACCAAAACGACAACGCCACCCGAAGGTGGCGTTTTCGTTTCATATTGCCGCGCACAGGGGCGCGCGTGCGTCACTCGCTGCCGAGATAGAAGAAGCGGAACAGGAACACGGCTGCGATGATCCACACGATCGGCTTGACCGTGCGGGCCTGGCCCGTCAGCAGCTTCAGGCCGCCGTATGCGATGAAGCCGAACGCGACGCCGTTCGCGATCGAGTAAGTGAACGGCATCAGCAGCGCGGTCAGCGCGGCCGGCACGGCTTCGGTCGCATCGTCCCACGGCACGTCGACCATCTCGCGCAGCATCAGGCACGACACGTACAGCAGTGCCGGTGCCGTGGCGTAGGCCGGCACGACGCCGGCGAGCGGCGCGATGAACAGGCACGCGAGGAACAGCACGGCGACGGTGATCGCCGTCACGCCCGTGCGGCCGCCGGCCTGCACGCCCGACGCGCTTTCGATGTACGCGGTGGTCGACGACGTGCCGAGCAGCGAGCCCGCGACGATCGCGGTGCTGTCGGCAAGCAACGCCTTGTTCAGGCGGTTCATCTTGCCCTCGACGAGCAGGCCCGCGCGGTTCGCGACGCCCATCAGCGTGCCGGTCGCGTCGAACAGTTCGACGAGGAAGAACACGAGGATCACGTTGATGATGCCGGTCGACAGCGCGGCGCGGATGTCGAGCTTGAACAGCGTCGCGTCGATCGACGGCGGCGCGGAGAACACGCCGTGGAACTGGTTGTCGCCGAAGAAGAACGACAGGATCGTGACGCCGATGATGCCGATCAGGATCGCGCCGCGCACGCGCAGGTGGTCGAGCGTGACGATCGTGAAGAAGCCGATGATCGCGAGGATCGTATCGTGCTTGTGCAGGTCGCCGAGCGTGACGAGCGTGGCGGGGTTGCCGACGATCACACCCGAGGTCTTCAGCGAGATGATGCCGAGGAACAGGCCGATGCCGGCGGTGATCGAGATGCGCAACGATTTCGGAATGCCGTTGACGATCGCCTCGCGCACGCGGAACAGCGTGACGAGCAGGAACAGGCAGCCGGAGATGAACACCGCGCCGAGCGCGGCCTGCCACGTGAAGCCCATCCCCTTGACGACCGTGTACGCGAAATACGCGTTCAGGCCCATGCCGGGCGCGCACGCGATCGGGTAGTTCGCGTACAGCCCCATGATGATCGACGCCAGCGCCGCGACGAGGCAGGTCGCGACGAACACGGATTCCTTGGGCATGCCGGCATCGCCGAGGATCGCGGGGTTGACGAAGATGATGTAGGCCATCGTCAGGAACGTGGTGACGCCTGCGAGTATTTCGGTGCGGAAGTCGGTGCCGGCTTCGTCGAAGCCGAAATACCGTTTGATGGATTCCATGAAGGCGTTTCTCCGGTCGGGTTGTCGTGTTGCTTGTTGTTCGTGCCGAATTGTTGTAAGGCAGCGCGAGGCCGGCGTACTGTAACCAGCCACTATTGCGACGCTATCGGCGGATTGTAATAGCGCGGATAGCTCGGACGATATAGTTGCGGGGCACGATCGACGGCGTTCGCGCGAACGGCTGGACAGGCCGGCCGCGCGGGGAAGGCGCGCATTTTACCGGTTCGGACGAGGCGGGCAGGTAGAAACGATGGAAACGATTCGACGACGGGCGGGCCGTGTCGGCCGATGCGGGCGCAACGGCATGATCGACAGGCGGGTGCTGCCGCAACGCGACGACATGCGACTGCAATGGCACGGCCGCACGAGGGGCGAACACGGGATGGACGCAATATCTGCGCGAGCGCGCGCATGACCGGCGCGGGTGCGCGGCGGCATGCGGCAGCCATTCGTCAGTCCAGGCGGTTGCAGATATCGGGCTATCCTGCGCCGAAGCCGTCGCGTCCGCAACTGTCATTTCGCGGTGCGCGCCCGACTGTGGTTTCTGTGTAAAAGATTGCAAGACGTCATCGCGTTAACCGGCAAGTGTTTCTAGGATAGATACACCGCGCGCACACGCCGGCCAGATGTTGCCGACGCGGGGGAGTCGCAGTCCGTGCAGGCCGGGCGGTGAAGCGTGGTGACGGTCGTTGCGCATTCGGGCAGGCGCGACCGGTTGCGATTGCCCGATGCGGGTTCGCCCGTCATCACGGAGGTCAGCATGTTGAACTGGATCAGCCGTTGGGCGATGCGGCACGCCCCCACGCCGGAAAAAACCGCTGCATCGATGCTCGTGACGGCGCGCATGGAACTGTTCGCAGCCGAACAGCGCGTCATCGATGCGAAATTACAGGCGGATTACTGGCGTACGCGGGTGTCATTTCTCGAGGAGGTGCAAAAGCAAGGCATCGACCCGTGGGTGACCTCGCAGGCAGCGCAACGCCCCGACGTCGAGTCCACGCCTCGCAGCACGGGCCCGCGTCTCGCCGCCAGCACCTGATGCACATGATGCATGTGAGGGTTGCGCACGGCGCGCGATCGCACGCGGCACGCACGTGCGTGCCGCGTCATTCGATGCGCACCTGCGACGCGTTGCGTCGCGGGTGCGTCCATTTCCGGATACGGTGATTCCGCGCGTTCCGGCATCCCCGCCGCGCGCGTGAGCGCGCATCGTCAATCCCGTCTTCGCCATCGTCCGGCGAGCAAACGTTGCATTCGCGCGAGCGTGCGTCTCAGCCGTTCGCCGCGCCTCACGTACGCCGTCGTGATCGACGCTTCGGCCGGCCGGTCGTCATCGGTGCCGAGCCAGATGCGATCGCCGCGCGCGATGCGCAGCACGTCGCCGGGTTGTACCCAGTAGTCGTCGACGCTCGGCGGCCGCGTAATCCACAGCGGTGCGCCGTGCGCGCGAATTTCCGCATCGCTCGGCGCGCGCCAGGTCAGTGTCGTGCGCGGCGCGACCGCGAAGCGGATCACGACGGTCGGTAACGCGATCGCACCGACGCGGCGCGTATCGGGACGGTCGAACAACGGGCTTGCCTGGTCCATCGTCTGCTCCATTCGTTGAGCCGGACGGATGACGCGCACCAGAACAAAAAGGCCTCATCCGTTTCCGGTGAGGCCTTGTGTGACATGCGGTACTGCTCGGATGCTAACGCACAAGCGCCTCCCGTGATCCATTCTTTCGAATGTTCACCGGGCAATGATTCGCGATGGCGATGAGCTTGAACGTAGGCATGCGAACGAGTTTGTCGATGTCGTTCGGCGTTGTCAACGACTATTTTCGAGATTTGCGACGATCACGCGTCGCGCTGGGCGAGGCCGTTGACGAGCAGTTCGGACAGCAGGCCGGTCATCCCGTTCGGATGGGTGGCGGCGCGTGCCTTCAGCTGTTCGACGAGTTCGGCGTTGAGCTTGCACGCGAACGGCACGAGACCTTGCTCCTGGTCGAGCTTGCGCTGCGCGCGGCGGTCGAGCTTCGCTGCGTCCTCGGCAGCCTTGCCGAAGCGGGCGGAGCTGGACTGCTTCATCGCTTGCGTCAGCTTGAGCGCCTTGTTCTTTTCTAGATCGGTTTTCTTCATGGCCATCGCGGCACCTCCGGGAAATGAAGCCGCGATTGTACGCATTTCGGCCGGCGCCCCGCCGAAACCGTCGCGAACCCGCTTGCGGACCCGGTCACGCGCCCTTCGTCGTGCCCCAGTTGCCGCCATGCGCGGCCGCTTGCGCGGCCGGCGAGCGCGCCAGATACGCAAGCGCCTGCTCGGTCGAGCCTTCGTGATGCGGCGTATAGCCCGGCTTGAAATAGCGCAACGCCGCGCCGATCACTTTCCAGAACGACGGCAGGTGCCCGCGTCGGGAACCCTTCCACCACGACAGCACGAAGCCCGGGTAGCGGCCGGCGGCGGGATCTCGCCGGTACATGAATTTCGCGCCGCTCGTGATGAAGTAGAGCAACAGCACGATCACGAACGCCATGTGCACGCAGCGCTCCGGATAGTTGCCGCCCATGTGGTTGTAGATGTCGAACGCGACGGTCCGATGTTCGACTTCCTCCGCGCCGTGCCAGCGCAGCAGGTCGACCATCGTCGGGTCGGCACGGCCTTCGTCGAGCCCGTGCGCATTGAGCACCCAGTTGCCGAGATAGCCGAAGAAATGTTCGAGCGACGCGATCACCGCGAGCTGCTGACGCAGCCAGAAACGCGTGTGGCCGATCTTCAGCCCGAACGGCGCTTCGCCCAGCACGCGCGTAAACAGCCAGTTCAGCTTCTGCGTGAACGGCTTCGTGTCGATCCCGTGCCGGTCGTAGTAATGCTTGAGCACGCCGCCGTGCGAGCGCGAATGCACGGCTTCCTGGCGCAGGAAGCCTTCGGCTTCGTCGCGCAGGCGCGCATCGGTGATGTTCGGCAGTGCCTTGTTGTACACGCGGCAGAACCACAGCTCGCCTTCCGGGAACAGCAGGTTCAGCGTGTTGATGATGTGCGTGCTGCCCGGGTCGTTTGGCACCCAGGTGATCGGCGTGTCGCTGAAGTCGAACTTCACGTGCCGGGCCTTGATCTTGTGATAGTCGGCGGTAGCGGTCATCGGTGTCTCCGTTTCTGTGCGGCGCGCCGCGCCGTCAATGCGAGGCCATGCTGACGCGGGCAAGCATCCGGCCGAGCCACGGCATGAAGCGGCCGACGAAGCGCAGCGCGTGCGCCTCGGTGCCCACGGCCACGACCGGCCGGTTGCGCAGCACGCCGTCGACCATCGCCTGCGCGACGGTTTCCGGCTTCAGGCCGCGCATCTGGTACAGCTTCGTCGCGCGTTTGCGCAGCCGCGCCTCGTCCTGTGCGCTGGCGCCCGCGTATTGCGTCGACGCCATGATTCCGGTTTCCGCGAAGCCGGGGCAGATGGCCGTCACGCCGATGCCTTTTTCCGCGAGTTCCGCGCGCATGCATTCGCTGAGCATCAGCACGGCGGCCTTCGTCGTCGCGTACGCGGGCAGGTCGCGCGACGGCCCGAACGCGGCGGCCGACGCGGTGTTGACGATGTGGCCGCCCGTGCCGCGTGCGGCCATCTGCTGCGCGAACAGCCGCGAGCCGTGGATCACGCCCCACAGGTTCACGTGCAGGATGCGCTCCCAGTGCCGCTCGCTGGTGTCGAGAATGCCGCCTGCCATGCCGATGCCCGCGTTGTTGATCACGATGTCGGCGCCGCCGAGTTCGCTGCCGACCCATGCCGCGAGCGCTTCCATCTCGTCGGCGGAGCCGACGTCCACGCGTCTTGCATGCGCCTGCGCGCCGGTGAGTCCGAGCAGCAGGGCGGTGCGCTCGGCGCTCGCGAGATCGATGTCGCACGCGACGACGGTCGCGCCTTCACGGGCAAATGCGAGCGCCGCGCAGCGGCCGATGCCGCTGCCCGCGCCGGTGACGACCGCGACCTTGCCGCTGAAGCGGCCGCTGGTCGCGCGGCGGCGTGCGTTCGCGAGCGCGGGTGGCTCGTCGCCCGATTCGACCGCGTCGATCAACTGTTCGGCGAGGCCCGCGAAGCGCGCGGGATCGGCGAGCGGCAGCCAGTGGCCGGCCGCGACTTCGCGGCGGTAGTACTGCGGCACCCAGCGCGACAGGTTCTCGGACAGCGCCGGGCTCACGTACTTGTCGCCGAGCGGCACGATCGTCTGCACCGGCGCGTGCGCGTAGCGCTCGCGCGGCGCGAACAGGCAGCGGATGAAGTTCGCGCGATAGAGGCGTACGCCGCGCGCGCCGTCGTCGGCCTGCGTCGCGCGCGGCGCGGCGGGGGTCTTCTCGACCAGGCGCAGCAGGCCCGGCCATGCGCGGCCGAGCCACAGCTTCCAGCCGAGCTCGGGGATGAACGGCAGATGGAACAGATACACGTACCACGAGCGCACGAGCTGCCCGCCGAGCCTGGCTAACGACGCGGGCGTCGGATGCAGCACGCGTTCGCGCAGCCAGAAGCCGACGTGGTCGAGGCATGGTCCCGAGCACGACGTGTACGACGCGATGCGGCCGGCGAGCCGCGGATCCGTGACGAACTCCCAGCCCTGGATCGAGCCCCAGTCGTGCGCGATCAGGTGCACCGCGCGGCCGGGGCAGAGCGCGTCGATCACCGCGATGAAGTCGTCGGTCAGCTTCGCGAGGTGGTAGTCGGCCGTGCGCTTGGGCGCGCCGGACAGGCCCGCGCCGCGCACGTCGTACGCGATCACGTAGTGCTTGCGCGCGAGCAGCGGCGCGACCTGCTGCCAGACGCTGCTGTCGTCGGGGTAGCCGTGCACGAGCACGACCGGCGAGCGGGCTGGGTCGCCCCAGGTCCTGACCGCGAGCGTCAGTTCGCCGGAGGCGACGGCCGTCTCGCTGTGAACCGATTCGAACAGGGCCAGCGGCGCTTCATCGGAAAGAGGCTGCATCGTGAGTCCGTCGTTCAGGGATTCGGGAAGGGGGCGAGACGCGGACGTGTCAGGCGACGGCCTGCATGCGTTCGGCCTGGCGGCGCTGCCAGCGGCGCACGTGCGGCAGGTCGTCGTCGAGCCAGTACGCGTCGTCGTCGGTGATCACCAGCAGTTCCTCGAATTTCGCGCCGACGCCGGCGAAGCCGAGATGCGGCTCCACGGCCCACAGGCCCGGCACCGGCGCGTGCTCGGAGCGGCGGTCGATCGACCACAGCGGCGACCAGCCTTGCCGCTTCGCCGCGCGGCCCTGGTCGAGCAGCAGGTTGCGCGTCGCGTTCAGCCCGAAGCGCGCGACGAAGCGCGGTGTCGACAGCTTGTGGATCTTCGCGACGCGATGCGCGAGCACCTTGAACGGATAGGCCTTGTGGCGCGGCTCGACGCCCTGGCGGCGGCACAGCGCGTCCACCGCCTGCGCGACCTCGGCCATCGGGCGGCGCTCCTTCACGAGCCGCACGATCATCTCGCGATGGTCCATCAGGTCGTCCTGCAACTGTTCGAGGATGGGGTTGTGGCCGAGGCAGTGCGCGTAGCCGACGTCGGCCACGATGCCGTCGAGCACCGGCGCGACGTCGAGGATCACGGGCATGTCGGTCTCGAGCTGGCGGTTGCTCGGGAAGAACGCGAGGTTGAAGCCGCCCATGTGCTTCAGGCCGGAGAAGCCTTCGAACGCGGTGCGGTCGCCGAACCACGCGAACGGCTTGTGCAGCCAGTCGTGCACGCCGTTGTCCCGCAGCCATTCGGTCAGCAGGCGCGCAGCTTCCTTCTCGGTGATGCCGGGATGGAGCATCGCGCCGACGGTCTCGACGCAGCGATAGGCAAGCTGCTGGACCGCGCGGAATTGCGGCAGCTCGTCGAGATGGACTTCCGGCAGCGGATGGTCGGGCATGAGGCGTCTCCATGTGTCGGCCCGCGTTCGCGCTTCGGCGACGCGGGGCCTGTGCAAGGCTGGGGCGCTGATCCGGAATCCATTCGCCGCCGATCCAGGGCGAATTATTCAGTCAGCATTTAATGTGTCATTGATCAATGTAAAGATCATAGCCGGTTCGACGTGGCGCGGAGGTGAGGGCTTCTCCTAATGCAGGCCGAAATGGAGGGGACGCTCTAGGTTTCCGGCGGTCGGGGCCGGTGGCTGTCGCCGCGCGCGTGTCCCGTGCGCGGAGCCGGCCGGAGAGCGCCCCGCGCGGTGTCGACGCAGGCCGGCATGTCGCGCCGGATCAACTCTCCGTCGTGTGGTGGCGAGACGCTGTCAAATTGCCGAAATAATTTCGTCACATCATTCGCCCCCGATTCGAAGCCTTTCCGGCTTCGCGGGGCGGGTGTGCCGCGCGTTGCGCGGGGCTACGACCCAAGCCGATTCGACAATTCCACGGAGAGAGACCATGCAACGCCGCAAGTTCATGAACACCCTGGCCGCGGCGACCGCTGCGACGCCGCTGATGCTCAAGGCCGGCATGGCCGGCGCGAAGAGCGCAACCGCGCCGGACGCGCTGGACCCGGGCCGCTGGTCGCCGTTCAACGCCGCGCGCCTGCAGGCGGTGCTCGACCGGCATGGCGTCGCGAGCGCGCGCTATGACGGAAAGCGCCGCCCGTATGCGGTGTTCGACTGGGACAACACGTGCATCATGAACGACTGCGAAGAGGCGTTGCTGATGTACCAGATCAACCATCTGCAGTACAAACTGACGCCGGACGAGTTCGTCGATGTGATGTGGAAGGACGTGCCGAAGGGCGCGTTCATGAAGGACTACACGACCGTCGACGGCAAGCCGGTGACGATGGAGGATCTCGCCGCCGACGTCGAGTCCGACTACCGCTGGCTCTACGCGAACTACAAGGGCCTCGGCGGCGACAAGAGCCTCGACGAGATTCGCGAGACCGACCAGTTCAAGGACTTCCGCGCGAAGCTGTACTTCATGTACGACGCGATCTGCGACACGCATCCGCTCGAAGTCGGCTACAAGTGGATCATCTACTTCTACAAGAACATGACGACCGCCGAGCTGCAGGCGATGGCGGAAGCATCGAACAACTACGGTATCGGCGACGCGCTGCGCAAGGTCCGTTACGAAAGCCCGAAGGCGCTGCCTGGCAAGGCCGGCGTGGTGGCCGACACGCATTTCCATGGCATCCGCATTCACGAGGAAATCCGCGCGGTGATGCATACGCTGCGTGCGAATGGCATCGACGTGTACGTGAGCACCGCGTCGCTCGACGATGTCGTGCGCGTATTCGCCGGCAATCCGAACTATGGCTACGGCGTGGCGCCCGAGAACGTGATCGGCCTGCGGCTCGACATGCAGGACGGCAAATACACGAGCACCTATCCGGCCGGCTGGCATTTCAACTGGGGGCCCGGCAAGACGGTGGGCATCCGCAACGTCCTCGTGTCGAAGAAGGGCTACGGGCCGCTGCTGGTGTTCGGCGACAGCGACGGCGACGCATGGATGCTGCGCGACTTCAAGGACACCGCGGCCGGCGTGATCGTCAACCGGATGAAGAAGGGCGAGATCGGCGCGGACAGCAAGCTCGCGGCCGAACAGATCGGCAACCCGGATGCCCGCTTCCTGCTGCAGGGCCGCGACGAGCACACGGGCCTGATGATTCCGGACGAGAAGTCGATCAAGTACGGCAAGACCGAGCGCAAGCTGCTGGCCTGACGCGGGGTGGGCGCCGGGCCGCCGCGGCCCGGCGTCCATCGGCATCGGCTGAGGCTGCGGCGTCGTGCGGGCCGGCGCCCGCGCGGCTCAATGCTCGTGCGGCGAGCCCAGCCGGTCCAGCAGCGCCCCCAGCAGATCGATCGGCAGCGGAAACACGATCGTCGAGTTCTTGTCCGCCGCGATCGTCGTCAGCGTCTGCAGATAGCGCAGCTGCATCGCCTGCGGCTCCTGCGCGAGCCGCTGCGCGGCCTGCAGCAGTTTCTCCGACGCCTGCAGCTCGCCCTCCGCATGAATCACCTTCGCGCGCCGTTCGCGCTCGGCCTCGGCCTGCCGCGCGATCGCGCGCACCATCGTCTCGTTCAGGTCGACGTGCTTGATCTCGACCGTCGACACCTTGATCCCCCACGCATCCGTTTGCGCGTCGAGCGTCTTCTGGATGTCGGCGTTCAGCTGCTCGCGCTCGGCCAGCAGCGCATCGAGCTCGTGCTTGCCCAGCACCGAGCGCAGTGTCGTCTGCGAGAGCTGGCTCGTCGCGTCGAAGAAGCGCGCGACCTGGATCACGGCCTTCTCCGGATCGACGACGCGGAAATACACGACCGCATTCACCTTCACCGACACGTTGTCGCGCGTGATCACGTCCTGCGGCGGCACGTCGAACACGACGGTGCGCAGGTCGATCCGCACGACCTGCTGGACGATCGGGATGATCAGCACGAGCCCCGGCCCCTTGACTTTCCAGAAGCGGCCGAGCATGAACACCACGCCGCGCTCGTACTCGCGAAAGATGCGGATCGACGATGCGACGAGCACCACGACGAAGACGATCAGGACGCTGCTGAAGCCAAACGTGTAGCCCATCATGACGGTGCTCCCTGGTGTTGTTGTTCGTGTGCCGGCACGTCGTAGAGCGGTGCGACCGTGAGCATCAGCCCCTGGCGGCCGGTGACGCGCACGCGGCAGCCCGCGGCGAGCGGCACGCTGCTCGCGACGCGCCAGCGCTCGCCATGCACGCGCGCCCAGCCCGCGGCCGATGGCGCGGGGCCGGCCGCGCCGTGCGGCTGGTCGGCCTGCAAACCGTCGTCGAGCACTTCGCCGATGCTGCCGACCATCGCCTCGGCGCCCGTCACGACCGGCCGCCGCCGCGCGCGCAGCGCAACGCTCGACACGCCCGCGACGAGCAGCCCGCCGCCGAGCGCGAGGCTCCCGATCACGGGCCACGGAATACCGTAGCCGGGCACGTCGGTATCGATCAGCATCAATGCGCCGATCGTAAACGACACGATTCCGCCGAAACCGAGCACGCCGAAGGTCGGCAGGAACGCCTCGGCGACGAGGCAGCCGAGCCCGAGCAGCACGAGCCCGAGGCCCGCATAGCTGATCGGCAGCAATTGCATCGCGAACAGCCCGATCAGCAGGCAGATGGTGCCCGCGACGCCCGGCAGCACGAACCCGGGATTCGCGAATTCGAAGAACAGACCGTAGATGCCGATCGTCAGCAGGATCAGCGCGACGTTCGGATCGGCAATGATCGACAGGAAGCGGCTGCGCCAGTCGGGCGCGAGCACGACGAGCGGCGCATGCGCGGTCGCAAGCCGCACCGTGCCGGCGGTCGTCGTCACGGTGCGGCCGTCGAGCTGGCGCGCGAGGTCGGCCGGGTCCTGCGCGATCAGGTCGACGACATGCTGCGCGCGCGCTTCGGTCGCGGACAGGCTCAATGCCTCGCGCACCGCGCGCTCGGCCCATCCGGCATTGCGTCCGCGCAACTGCGCGAGGCCGCGGATGTACGCGGCGGCGTCCTGGGTCGCCTTGCGGATCTCGGTCGACTGCATATCGTTCGGCAGCTCGGCCGGCGTCGCGGATGCACCGGCAGCACCCGATGCCCCGGCTGGCGGCGGTCGGGGCGCGCCTGGCGTCCCCGGCGCGCCACCGCCGATCCCGAACTGCACTGGCGACGCCGCGCCGAGATTGGTGCCGGGCGCCATCGCGGCGATGTGGCTCGCGTAGACGATATAGGTACCGGCGCTCGCGGCCCGTGCGCCACCCGGCGCGACGAACGCGGCGACCGGCACCGGCGAGCCGAGGATCGCCTTGATGATCTGCCGCATCGACGTGTCGAGCCCGCCGGGCGTATCGAGTTGCAGGATCGCGAGCGGCGCGTGCTCGCGCGCCGCGCGGTCGAGCGAGCGGACGATGAAGTCGGCGCTGGCCGGCCCGATCGCGCCGTTGACCGGAATCACGAACACCGGCGGCGCGGCCGCGGGTGCGGGTGCGGCGGCGGGGGGCGGGGCGGCAACCGCCGCGCACACGACGAGCAGCGCCGCGAACAGCGCGGCGCGCGCGACCCGCGCGGACAGCGGGTGACGGGGGCGGCCGCCGGGCGATGCAGGTGCCGGCGGCGGCCCATGACGGTGAATGCGCATCGGGGCGTCCGGGCGGCGCGCAGCCGCACGCCGTCCGGCTCGCGTAAAGGGCGTTGGCCCGATGATTGAAGATTAGGCGGTTTCGGCGGAAAGCGCGAAGTTGCGGCGGCGCGCCGCTGATTCAGCCGACGCCGCCGCCGCGCGCGAGCGCTTCTTTCCGATATTCGGCCGGGCTGCGCCCGCTCCATTTGCGAAACGCGCGGTAGAACGCGCTCGGTTCCGCGAAACCGGCGGCCGCCGCGACGTCGGCGATGGTCCGCGACGGATCGGCCAGCGCCTCGAACGCGAGGTCGCGCCGCAGCGTGTCCTTGATCGACTGGTACGCGTGGCCTTCCTGGTGCAGCTTGCGGCGCAGCGTCGCCTCGGCCACGTGCAGCCGCGCGGCCATCCCGTCGGCGCCGGGCCACGCGGCGGGCGGCATGCCGCGCAGCACCGTGCGCACGCGTTGCGCGAGCGCGTTCGGGTTGCGGTACTTGACGATGAAGCTGGCCGGCGCGTTGCGCAGGAACGTTTTCAGCGTCTTGGCGTTCTGCACGACCGGCAGCGTGGCGAATTCCGGATCGAAATCGACATACGAATCGGGCTGGTTGAACCGCATGTCGTCGCACAGCATCGACGGGTATTCATGGTCGGCCGGCGGCGTGTCGCAACGGAAGCTCGCGTGGAGCAGCGGGATGCGTCGCCCGATCAACCAGCAGGTGAGCCCGTACACGATGATGAAGTAGGTCGCGTACGTGAACATCGCGGGCGCCGCGGTGCCGTTGCGGTGCACAAAACGCAGCCGCACGCGCTGCGGGTTGGCATCGAGCTCCGCGTGCAGGTCGTCGAGCACGCAGTGCATGAAATTCACCGCGCGCGCCATCGCATGCAGCCCGTCCTTCGCGGACAGCGCCGCCTGGCTCATCGCGATGAAGCTGCCGCTGCGCATCGGGTGGCGATCCTGCCCGAAAAACTCGTCGTCGAGCGCGCGCGCAATGGCGTTCCACAGCGCCCCGTATTGCTGCGCGGACACCCGCGCACGCGGCTGCGCGAGCAGCGCGGGCGCGATGCCGGCTTGCGCGAGCAGCGGCTCGGCCGCGACGCCGCGCCGGGTGGCGAGCGCGACGCTGTAAGCGACGAGGCTGATCGCGACGGTTCCCTTGTCTTCCTGCTTCATCGAAGCCGCCGGTATGGCAAAAACGCTCAGTGTAAATGAGCGGCGCGAGCATCGAACAGTCGCGCGCGCTTGCCTACACTTGTTGCATCGAAACGAAAGGTCGGTCGCCGCACGCGGCCGCAGGAGACAGCAGCGCCATGGACGAGCTTTACACCGAAGACCAGCGGATGATCCGCGACGCCGCGCGTGCTTTTGCCACCGAGGTGCTGGCACCGAACGCCGCGCAGTGGGACCACGACGCGCACCTGCCCGACGCCGTCGTCGCGCAGCTCGGCGAACTCGGCCTGCTCGGGATGATCGTGCCGCAGGAGCTGGGCGGCGCGTATACGGATTACGTCGCCTACGCGCTGGCGATCGAGGAAATCGCCGCCGGCGATGCCGCGTGCGCGACGCTGATGAGCGTGCACAACTCGGTCGGCTGCGGGCCGATCCTCGGTTTCGGTACGCCCGCGCAGAAGGATCGCTGGCTGGCCGAGATGGCGGCGGGCCGCATCATCGGCGCGTTCTGCCTGACCGAGCCGCAGGCCGGCTCCGAGGCGAACAACCTGCGTACGCGGGCGGAACTGCGCGACGGCAAGTGGGTGCTGAACGGCGCGAAGCAGTTCGTGACCAACGGCCAGCGCGCCGGGCTCGCGATCGTTTTTGCCATGACCGACCCTGAAGCCGGCAAGCGCGGCATTTCCGCGTTCCTGGTGCCGACCGACACGCCGGGCTTCATCGTCGGCAAGCCTGAAAAGAAGATGGGCATCCGCGCATCCGACACATGCCCGATCACGTTCGAGAACTGCGCGATTCCGGAAGAAAACCTGCTCGGCAATCGCGGCGAAGGGCTGAAGATCGCGCTGTCGAACCTGGAAGGCGGGCGCATCGGCATTGCCGCGCAGGCGCTCGGCATCGCGCGCGCCGCGTTCGACAAGGCGCGCCGCTATGCGCGCGAGCGCGTGCAGTTCGGCAAGCCGATCGCCGAGCACCAGGCGATCCAGCAGAAGCTGGCCGACATGGCCACGCAGATCAACGCGGCGCGCCTGCTCGTGCATCACGCGGCAAAGCTGCGCACGGCGGGGCTGCCGTGCCTGTCCGAAGCATCGCAGGCGAAGCTGTTCGCGTCCGAGATGGCCGAGCGCGTGTGTTCGGATGCGATCCAGATCCACGGCGGGTACGGCTACCTCGCCGATTACGAAGTCGAGCGTCACTATCGCGACGCGCGCATCACGCAGATCTACGAGGGCACCAGCGAAGTGCAGCGGATGGTGATCGCGCGACAGCTTTGAGTCCTGAATCGCGACGCGCGCTCCACCGACAACCACGCAAAGAACCAGACAGGCAGGCAAACAGGCAGGGCACGAAGGCAGCGCGGCAAACGCGGCACGCAACGACGTGACCGTGCGCCGCGCGACACGGAACCGGGCATGCGCTGCAGCCATGCACTGGACCGACCGCACGAGGCATGGGACGAGAGCAAGCGTTGATGCGCTGACTCTCGTCGACAGGAGACAGGAGACGACACGATGACGGTACAGGCATTCCTGGACGCACGCGACTTTCTGCTGCGCCATCGCACCGACTACGAAACCGCGTACCGCGATTTCGAATGGCCGGTGCTCGATGCGTTCAACTGGGCGCTCGACTACTTCGACCCGATGGCGCGCGGCAACGACAAGCCCGCGCTGTGGATCGTCGACGCGGCAACCGGCACGGGCGATCCGTATTCGTTCGCGCAGATGTCCGAGCGCTCGTCGCGGATCGCAAACTGGCTGCGCGGCATCGGCGTCGTGCGCGGCGACCGGATCCTGCTGATGCTGCCGAACCGTGTCGAGCTGTGGGACGCGATGCTCGCCGCAATGAAGCTCGGCGCGATCGTGTTGCCCGCGACCACGCAGCTGTCGGCCGACGACGTGCGCGATCGCGTGCAGATCGGCGGCGCGAAATACGCGATCGTCGACGAGAGCGAAACCGCGAAATTCGAACAGGCCGATCTCGGCCTCAAGCAGAAGATCGTCGCCGGCGCGCCGCGCGCGGGCTGGCTCGCGATGAACGACGGCTACGCGGCGAGCGCCGCGTTCGAGCCCGACGCCATCACGCACGCGAACGATCCGATGCTGCTGTACTTCACGTCGGGCACGACGTCGAAGCCGAAGCTCGTCGAGCATACGCACCGCACCTATCCGGTCGGGCACCTGTCGACGATGTACTGGGTCGGCCTGCAGCCGGGCGACATTCACTGGAACATCAGCTCGCCGGGTTGGGCGAAGCATGCGTGGAGCTGCTTCTTCGCGCCATGGAATGCGCAGGCGTGCGTGTTCGCGTTCAACTACGCGCGCTTCGAGCCGAAGGTCGTGCTCGACGCGCTCGTCAAATACCAGGTGACGACGCTGTGCGCGCCGCCGACGGTGTGGCGCATGCTCGTGCAGCAGCCGCTCGCGTCGTTCGACGTGAAGCTGCGCGAGATCGTCGGCGCCGGCGAGCCGCTGAATCCCGAGATCATCGAGCGCGTGAAGAAGGCGTGGGGCATCACGATTCGCGACGGCTACGGCCAGACCGAGACGACCTGCCTGATCGGCAACACACCGGGCCAGCCCGTCGTCGCCGGTTCGATGGGGCGCCCGCTGCCCGGCTACCGGATCGCGCTGCTCGACCCGGACGGCGCGCCCGTCAGCGAAGGCGAGGTCGCGCTGCCGATCGGCGCGGGCGTGACGCGCCCGGTCGGCCTGATGAACGGCTATGCGAACAATCCGGACGCGACGGCCCACGCGATGCGCGACGGCCATTACCGCACGTCGGACATCGCGATGCGCGGCGACGACGGCTACTACGTGTACATCGGCCGCGCGGACGACGTGTTCAAGTCGTCCGACTACCGGCTGAGCCCGTTCGAACTCGAAAGCGTGCTGATCGAGCATCCGGCGATCGCGGAAGCGGCCGTCGTGCCGAGCCCGGACCCGGTGCGGCTGTCGGTGCCGAAGACTTTCATCACGCTGCGCCAGGGGTACGAGGAAAGTCCCGCGCTCGCGCTGGAGATCTTCCGCTTCTCGCGCGAGAAGCTCGCGCCGTACAAGCGCATCCGGCGCCTGCAGTTCGCGGAGCTGCCGAAGACCATCTCGGGGAAGATCCGCCGCGTCGAGCTGCGCCGCCGCGAGATCGAGCGCGGCGACGATGCGACCACGCGCATGCCCGGCGAATACTGGGAAGAAGATTTCGCCGCCGAACTGAAATGACCTGCCGTGGGCCGCGTGCCGCATATCGCGGCCGTCGCCCGCGGCACCGATCGAACCGGCCGCGCGTTGCATGACGCGACACGGCCCACTGCAAGGAGAGTGCATCGATGAACGCGAATCCGACGCCCCGCACGGGGCAAGACGTGCCGACGGTCAAGCTGCTGATCGACGGCGCCTTCGTCGAGTCCACCACGAGCGAGTGGCGCGACATCGTCAACCCGGCGACGCAGCAGGTCCTCGCGCGCGTGCCGTTCGCGACCGTCGCGGAAGTCGACGCGGCCGTGCAGGCCGCGCACGTCGCGTATGCGACATGGAAGAACACGCCGATTTCCGCGCGCATGCGCATCATGCTGAAGTTCCAGGATCTCGTGCGCGCGAACCTGCAGCGCATCGCGAAGACGCTGACGGCCGAGCAGGGCAAGACGCTGCCCGATGCCGAAGGCGACATCTTCCGCGGCCTCGAAGTGGTCGAGCACGCGTGCTCCGTCGGCACGCTGCAGCTCGGCGAATTCGCGGAGAACGTCGCGGGCGGTGTCGATACCTACACGCTGCGCCAGCCGCTCGGCGTGTGCGCGGGCATCACGCCGTTCAACTTCCCCGCGATGATTCCGCTGTGGATGTTCCCGATGGCGATCGTGTGCGGCAACACGTTCGTGCTGAAACCGTCGGAGCAGGATCCGATGTCGACGATGGAGCTCGTCGAACTGGCGATCGAGGCCGGCGTGCCGAAGGGCGTGCTGAACGTCGTGCACGGCGGCAAGGAAGTGGTCGACGCGATCTGCACGCATCCGCTCGTGAAGGCGATCTCGTTCGTCGGCTCGACCGCCGTCGGCACGCACGTGTACCACCTCGGCAGTCAGCACGGCAAGCGCGTGCAGTCGATGATGGGCGCGAAGAACCACGCGATCCTGCTGCCCGACGCGAACCGCGAGCAGGCGATCAACGCGCTGGTCGGCGCCGGCTTCGGCGCGGCGGGCCAGCGTTGCATGGCGACCTCCGTCGCGGTGCTGGTCGGCAACGCGCGCGAGTGGCTGCCGGACATCGTCGCGAAGGCGAAGCAGCTGAAGGTCAACGCGGGCTCGGAAGCGGGCACCGACGTCGGGCCGGTGGTGTCGCGCGGCGCGAAGGCGCGCATCCTGTCGCTGATCGACACGGGCATCAAGGAAGGCGCGAAGCTCGAACTCGACGGCCGCGACGTGAAGGTCGCCGGCTTCGAGGAAGGCAACTTCATCGGGCCGACGATCTTCTCCGGCGTGAAGACCGACATGACGATCTACACGCATGAAATCTTCGGGCCGGTGCTGGTCGTGATGGAAGTCGACACGCTCGACGAAGCGATCGCGCTCGTCAATGCGAACCCGATGGGCAACGGCGTGGGCATCTTCACGCAGAGCGGCGCGGCCGCGCGCAAGTTCCAGAGCGAGATCGACGTCGGCCAGGTCGGCATCAACATCCCGATTCCGGTGCCCGTGCCGTTCTTCAGCTTCACCGGCTCGCGCGGCTCGAAGCTCGGTGATCTCGGCCCGTACGGCAAGCAGGTCGTGCAGTTCTACACGCAGACGAAGACGGTCACCGCGCGCTGGTTCGACGACGACACGACGGCCGGCCCGGTGAACACGACGATCCGGCTGCATTGAGCCGGGGAGGACACGAACATGAAGATCGGATTTATCGGACTCGGCCACATGGGTGGGCCGATGGCGCTGAACCTCCTGAAGGCCGGCCATGAAGTGCACGCGTTCGACCTGAGCGCCGACGCATTGCGCGCGCTGCAGGACGCCGGCGCGCAGGTGGCTGCGTCGCCTCGCGAAGCCGCATCGGGCGCGACCTTCGTCATCACGATGCTGCCGGCCGCGCCGCACGTGCGCTCGGTGCTCGCCGGCGAGAACGGCGTGCTGGCCGGCCTCGACGCCGGCGCGACCGTGATCGATTCGAGCACGATCGATCCGGCGAGCGCGCAGGCGTTCGGCGCGCTCGTGCGCGAGCGCGGCGGCGCGTTCGTCGATGCGCCCGTGTCGGGCGGCACCGGCGGCGCGGCGGCAGGCACCTTGACCTTCATGGTCGGCGGCAGCGACGCCGATTTCGAGCGCGTGAAGCCGGTGCTCGCCGGCATGGGCAAGAACATCGTCCATTGCGGCGCGACGGGGATGGGGCAGGTCGCGAAGGTATGCAACAACCTCGTGCTCGGCATCTCGATGGCGGCCGTGTCGGAGGCGATGTCGCTCGGCGTCGCGCTCGGCATCGACCCGAAGGTGCTGGCCGGGATCGTCAACACGTCGACGGGCCGTTGCTGGAGCTCGGACACCTACAACCCGTATCCGGGCGTGATCGACACCGCGCCGTCGTCGCGCGGCTACAGCGGCGGCTTCGGCACCGACCTTATGCTGAAGGATCTCGGCCTCGCGAACGACGCCGCGAAGCAGGCGCGCCAGCCCGTCTATCTCGGCGCGCTCGCGCAGCAGCTGTACCAGACGATGAGCAGCCGCGGCGACGGGCAACTCGATTTCTCGGCGGTGATCCGCCTGTACCAACCGGCCACGAAGAAGGACGCCTCATGATCGAACTGGACTACGTCGACGACGGCGCGATCGCGTGCGCGACGCTCAAGCGTCCGCCCGCGAACGCCTTTACCGCCGACGGGCTGCGGCAACTGCAGGAAACCGTCGCCGAACTGAACGCGAACCCGCGCGTGCGCGCGCTGGTGATCACCGGCGACGGCCCGAAGTTCTTCAGCGCGGGCGCCGACCTGAACACGTTCGCCGACGGCGACCACGCGGTCGCGCGCGCGATGGCCGCGCGCTTTGGCGCGGCGTTCGAGGCGCTGCATGACGCGCGTGTCGTGACGATCGCGGCGATCAACGGCTATGCGATGGGCGGCGGCCTCGAATGCGCACTCGCGTGCGACCTGCGGATCGCGGAGACGCACGCGCAGATGGCGCTGCCCGAACCGTCGGTCGGCCTGCTGCCGTGCGGGCTCGGCACGCAGACACTGCCCTGGCTCGTCGGCGAGGGCTGGGCGAAGAAGATCATCCTGGCCGGCACGCGCGTCGACGCGGCAACGGCGCTCAGGATCGGCCTCGTCGAGGACGTGGTCGAAAGCGGCGCGGCACGCGATGCGGCGCTGGCGCTCGCACGCAACGTCGCGCGGCAGAGCCCGCACGCGATTGCATACAGCAAGGAACTGATCGGCCTCGCGCGCCGCGGCGTGCCGCGCAGCGCGGCGCTCGCGGTCGAGCGCGAACGCTTCGTCGACCTGTTCGACACGAACGATCCGCGCGAAGGCGTGGCCGCGTTTCTCGGCAAGCGCGCGCCGCAATGGCAACCCGATGGAGAGCCGCAACGATGAGCACGCCGGTCAAGACTCATGACAGCTTCGCGCAACCCGCGCCGGAGGTGCTGTTCCGCGTGGTGAACCGCGTGGCGCTCATCACGCTGAACCGGCCGGCCGCGCTCAATGCGTTGTCCTATTCGATGATCGGCGAGCTGGCCGCACACCTCGAACGCTGCCGCACCGATGACCAGATCGTCGCGGTCGTGCTGCGCGGCGCGGGCGAGAAGGGCTTCTGCGCGGGCGGCGACGTGCGCGCGCTGCACCGGATGGTCGCGCAGCGCGAGACGTGGCTGCCGTTCTTCGTCGACGAATACCGCCTCGACTACGCGATCCATACGTTCCCGAAGCCGGTCGTCGCGTTGATGGACGGCGTGACGATGGGCGGCGGAATGGGGCTTGCGCAAGGGGCGGCGCTGCGCGTCGCGACCGAGCGCAGCAAGATCGCGATGCCGGAGACGCGCATCGGCCTCGTGCCGGACGTCGGCGCGACGCATTTCCTGTCGCGCATGCCGGTCGAACTCGAGCTGTACGTGGGGTTGACGGGCGCGATGCTGTCGGGTGCCGACGCGCTGACCGCGAAGCTCGCGGACCTGTGCGTGCCGTCGTCGTGGCTCGATACGTTCGAGACGCGCATCGAAAGCGTCAAATGGGACGGCGACGTGCTGCCGGCGCTGCGCAAGGTGTTCGAGCCGCCGTGCAACGTCGTGCCGCATTCGGCGCTCGACAGCCAGATGGCGTGGATCGTTCGTCACTTCGACAAGCGCTCGACCGTCGAGCGGATCGTCGCGACGCTGAAGCAGGATCTTGAACGCGACGAGCGGGCGCGCGAGCATCGTCAATGGCTGCAGTCGACGCTCGACGCACTCACCGGCCATTCGCCGACGATGCTGTGCGTGACGCGCGAAGCGCTGCTGCGCGGCCGTCAGATGACGCTCGCCGAGTCGTTCCGGATGGAGCTCGGCATCGTGGCGCGCGCGATCGAGGAGGGCGACTTCTGCGAAGGCGTGCGCGCGCACCTCGTCGACAAGGATCGCAAGCCGCGCTGGGCGCCGGCGTCGCTCGTCGAACTGCGCGCCGAACGCGTGCGGCATTTCCTGACGTCGCCGTGGAAACTGTTCGCACATCCGCTCGCCGATCTTGGCGCGGCGTGAGGTGACGTGATGCACCGACGCGCCCGTGCGGCGCGTCGGCTTCGACCCATTTCCTTTCCGCGCTTCCGCGCTCAGCGCTCGATCATCGGCGGCACCGCCTGCACGAGCGCGTCGATCACGCAGCGCGTCTTGCGCGGCAGGTAGCGCGTTTTCGGCCAGATCGCGTGGATGTCGCCTTCGCAGACGAAACAGCGGTCGAGCACGACGACCATTTCGCCGCGCTTCACGTAATGATCGAGCAGCCAGCTCGGCAGCCATGCGATTCCGAACCCCGAGGCGCCTGCCGCCGCGATTGCCTGCACGTCGTCGAAACTGAGCTGATGCGACATGTCGATGCGCACCGTCGAGCCGTCCGGCGCGCGCAAGTCCCACGGCTGCGCGACGCCCGAGCGTGAATACGCGATCGTCCGGTGGTTCCTGAGGTCGTCGAGCGATTGCGGCATTCCGTGGCGCGCCAGATACGACGGCGCCGCGCCGAGGCTCCCGTATTGCGTGCCGAGCCGCCGCACCGCGAGGCTTGTGCTGTCCGAAAGCGGGCCGATCCGTACCGCGAGGTCGATCCCTTCTTCGACCAGATCGACGAAACGGTCGGTGATCGACACGTCGATCCGCAGGTGCGGATAGGTGCGCGCGAGATCGAGCACGATCGGCGTCACGCAGTGATGCCCGAATGCGAGCGGCACGCTCAGCCGCAGCTTGCCGCGCGCTTCGTTGCGGCCGCAATCGAGATCGGCTTCCGCCGCTTCCAGCTCCGCGAGCGCGCGCACGCAGCGGTCGTAGTACGCCTGGCCGTCGTCGGTCAGGCTCTGGCTGCGGGTCGTGCGCTGCAGCAGCCGCGCGCCGAGCCGCTTCTCGAGCCGCGCGATCGCCTTGCCGACCGCCGAGCGCGTCATGTCGAGCCGTTCCGCGGCGAGCGCGAAGCTGCCGGATTCCACGACCTGGACGAAGGTCGTTACGCCGTCGAGTCTGTCGGTCATGGCGGGTTGGATTGATTGCGTCCTGTGATTCCCTGGTTCGTGGAAATAGGCGCGTCAATGGGGAGCGAAATTCTCACTATAGTACCGATTCCCGTTCAGCGTGCGTCGCCGGCCGCGCGCGGCGATCCCTTCTCACTGGAGGCGCGCGGCCCGTTGCCGGGCCGACGCGCAATACGCATGACGCTATCCGACTCCCGCAGGAATGCGGTCGCGCTCGCGGCCGTCTGTCTCACGTCGCTGATGTTCGGCCTCGAGATCTCGAGCGTGCCGGTGATCCTGCCGACGCTCGAACACGTGCTGCACGGCGACTTCAACGGCATGCAGTGGATCATGAACGCGTACACGATCGCGTGCACGACGGTGCTGATGGCGGCCGGCACGCTTGCGGACCGGTTCGGCCGCAAGCGCGTGTACGTGATCGGCACCGCGCTGTTCGGTGCGACGTCGTTGCTGTGCGGGCTCGCGCCGACCGTGCCGGTGCTGGTCGCGGGCCGGCTGCTGCAGGGCGCGAGCGGCGGCGCGATGCTGATCTGCCAGATCGCGGTGCTGTCGCACCAGTTCCGCGAAGGGCGCGAGCGCGGCCGCGCGTTCGGGATCTGGGGGATCGTGTTCGGGATCGGTCTCGGCTTCGGGCCGCTCGTCGGCGGCGCGATCGTCGCGCTGGCGAGCTGGCCGTGGGTGTTTCTCGTGCATGCGCCGCTCGCGGCCGTCGCGCTCGTGCTGATCGGCGGCGCGGTGCGGGAGTCGCGCGATCCGCACGCGGGCACGCTCGACGTCGCGGGCATCGTCACGCTGTCGCTTGCCGTGCTCGGTCTCGCGTTCTACATCACGCAGAGTGCAGAGCTGGGGCTCACGAGTGCTGCCGGGCTCGGCGTGCTCGGTGCGACCGTGCTCGCGCTGGCCGGCTTCTTCATCGCGGAGCGCACGAGCGCGCGGCCGATGTTCGACTTCTCCGTGTTCCGGATTCGCGCGTTCACCGGCGCGATCTTCGGCTCGATGGGGATGAACTTCAGCTTCTGGCCGTTCATGATCTACCTGCCGATCTGGTTCCAGGTCGCGCTCGGCTACGACAGCGTGACGGCCGGCCTCGCGCTGCTCGCATACACGCTGCCGACGCTGGTCGCGCCGCCGTTCGGCGAGCGGCTCGCGCTGCGCTACGGGCCCGGCGTCGTGATCCCGGGGGGCCTGTTTACGATCGCGGTCGGCTTCGCGCTGATGCGGATCGGCGGCGGCGTCGAGCATGCCAGCTGGCTCACGATGCTGCCAGGCTGCGTGATCGCCGGCATCGGGCTCGGGCTCACCAACACGCCGGTCACGAACACGACGACGGGCGCGGTGCCGAGCTCGCGCGCCGGGATGGCGTCAGGCATCGACATGAGCGCGCGGATGATCTCGCTCGCGCTGAACATCGCGACGATGGGCTTCGTGCTGGTTGCGGGGATCGTCGCGAGCCTGAAGGCGGGCGTCGCGGGGGCGGTCGATGCGGGGGCGCTGCGCATGCTGGCCCAGCAGATCGCGTCGGGCCGCACAGATGGGCTGCAGGCGATCGCGCCGGCGCTCGCAAAGGCCGACCCGACCGGGGCGGCGCTGCACGCGGCGCTCTTGCACGGGTTCGGCTGGGTGATGGTGTACGGCGCGGCTGGCGTGGCCGTGCTCGCGACCGCGAGCGCGGTGGCGTTCGCGCCGGCAAGGCGCGGGGCGACGGTGTGTGAATGACGGGCGCAATGTCGCGCGCGGCCGGTTCCGGGCGCTTACGCGCCGTTGCCGCGAGCGTCGATCCGGCGTTGCGTGTCCGCGTCGACGATCGCGCGGATCGTGCTGAATAACGGCGCCGCGTCAGTGTAGCGCCGGCCGTAGCCGAGATTGAACGCGTAGTCGAAATCCGGCGGATTGCTGCCCTGGTTGTGCTGGAGGATCGTTTCGAGCTTGTCGAGTGCCTTCGCGGCGCGCGCTTCCGGTGATGCCGCCGCCTCGTATTCGTCCCACAGTGCGACGATCTCGTCGCGCAGCACGCGATCGAGCCCGGCCGTCAGCATCAGCAGGTCGTCGCGTTCGTGTGTGTGCTTGTCCGGATGCGCGGCCTGCTCGATCGCGGGGATGTCGCCGTGCAGCGCTTCGCCGAGATCGTGGACGACGCACTGCTTCAGCAGCTTCGTCGTGTCGACGTCGGGTAGCGCATCGGCAAACACGAGCGCCATCAGGCACAGCCGCCAGCTGTGTTCGGCCGTGCTTTCGGTGCGCCCGGTCGACGTGTGGCCGCTGCGCAGCACGTCTTTCAGGCGTTCGGCTTCGCGCAGGAAATCGAGCCGCGCGTGGATCGTGCCAGGATGAAGATGGCGACAGGGCAGGCCGGCGTCGCAGGCGGGGGACGGCGAGCGTCGGGATCGGTACCGCCGATATGGGGCTCGGCGTTGCACGACGAATTCATTCGTCCACCTTCATATTGATGCCACGTTGCGCGGGCAACAATCGCGGGCAGACGTTCGACAATCTTGCGGCGCATCCCGCGACCGCAAGCCTTTTCCGAGGAAACGCCATGCTCAAGACGCTCGCCCGCGCCGCGGCCGCACTCGCCGTCGCATCCGCCTCGCTGCACGCCGTCGCGCAGACCAGCTACGACTACCTGTTGCTCGCGGCTTCGTGGGAGCCCGGCTTCTGCGCGTCGCACGACACGCCGGAGTGTACGAACCTCGCCGGCACGTACGCGGCGACGAGCCTGTCGCTGCACGGCCTGTGGCCGAGCAGGTACGACGGCAACCAGCCGTTCTACTGCGGCGTGCCGCAGAGCGACGTCGATCTCGACAACGCGCACCAGTGGTGCAGCATGGATGCGTATCCGGTCAGCACCGCGACGCGCAACACGCTGTCAACCTACATGCCGGGCGTGGCGTCGTGCCTCGACAAGCACGAATGGTTCAAGCATGGCACCTGCTCGAATTCGGCATCGCCGGACGCATACTGGAACGAGGCGGCCGGCATGATCGGCCGGCTAGGCAACACGTCGTTCAACGCGTTCCTGCAGGCGAACGCGGGCAAGACCGTGACGCGCAACCAGCTGCTGTCCGCATTCGAAGGCGCGTTCGGCAGCAATACGCGCAGCGCGGTGTCGCTGAAGTGCACGAAGACCAACGGCGTCAGCTATTTCACGGAAGCGTGGATCGCGGTCAAGACGAATGCGACCACGCAGTTTCCGAGCGCGGCGTCGCTCGTGACGGACGGGAATACGCAGGGGACCTGCCCGACGTCGGGCGTGTATATCGCGAAGTAACGCGCGACGTTGCGTGGGATGCGCCGGTCGGGAGCGTTCCGGCCGGCGTGGTGCGGGTGTTGCACGTCTATGCGAGCAGCAGCAGTGCGTCGGCGAGCGACAGCACGGTCGTGCGCGTCTCGAACGCCGTCGCGAACAGATGCTCGTGCACGACCTCATCCGGGTCGTAGCAGCAGTCCTTCACCGTATACAGCCGGAAATCCGCATCGCTTGCGTGCGCAACCGACGACAGCACGACGCCGGTCGACGCAATGCCGACCAGGATCAGCGTGTCGATACCCTGCGCGACGAGCCGTGACTGCAGGTCGGTGCGGAAGAACACGCTCGCGCGATGCGCGACGGTCAGCGGCTCGTCGTCCAGCCGTCCGAGTTCCGGGCACGGGCCGTCGTCGACGAACAGGCCGAGCTGCTTGATTCCTTGCCCGTTCTTGTTGCGTGGACTGACTTCCAGATAGCCTGGGCTGAAACGGAGATTGGCGAAACACACGTGGACGCCGCCCGCCCGGGCGGCATCGCACAGCTTGCGCGTGTTGGCGAGCAGGGTAGGGGCGACCGATGGAAAGAGGCCGAGAATGTCGGTCTGGTAGTGCATCACGACCAGTGCGGTTTTTGCCGGCACGATCGGCGGAATCGGCGTGCGTGTGCGGCCTTCCGCGCTTGCGCGGCGAGTCGTTGCGAGATCTGAAGCGTGTTCCGGTTGCATGACTGATGCTCTCCCATGAGTCATTTCGGTGTCTCAGAAAATCGATCGCTCGTTATACGTCGTCAACCATTCCGATGCAAGCGTGCCGGACCGCGGTCGATATGACCTGACATGCAATCTCTTCGGGCGGGTGGCGCAGATCGATGCCATCGTCGCCGCCAAAAAAACCGTCATTTTCTCTCCGAGGTGGGTCAGGCCTGCGGCGGCGCAGGGGGCATTTCCACATCGGCGCCGACACCTTCGCGATTGCATTACGCACGCCGCTGCTTAGGAAATGAATTTTTATTGGTTCTGCTTCCCTGTCCGCGCTCGCATAGTGGTGCTGACGGCTATAGACAGCACGCAAGCTGCACCGGCCGCATTCCCGGTTGTTTTTGATCATACGAATCTGCGAGAACAAGGAAGCGTGATGACGTTTGCATTGGAAGAACGAACGGCCGCCCGGCAGGCGCTCGACGACGCCCGCGCGGTCGCGGCAGCGGCCGGCACGCCGTACGCGGGGGGCGTGGCGCCCGACGCCGCATGGGCGCTGTTTTCCGCCGGCCACGCGTTGCTGGTCGACGTACGGACCGCGGAGGAACGGAAATTCGTGGGCCACGTGCCGGAGTCGCTGCACGTGCCATGGGCGACCGGCACGAGCCTGACGCGCAACCCGCGCTTCGTGCGCGAGCTGGAAGCGAAGACAGGCAAGGACGCGGTGCTGCTGCTGCTCTGCCGCAGCGGCAACCGGTCCGCGCAAGCGGCCGAGGCCGCGACCAAAGCGGGCTTCACGCAGGTATTCAACGTGCTCGAAGGGTTCGAGGGCGAACTCGACGAACAGCAGCATCGCGGCGACCGCAACGGCTGGCGCCATCGCGGCCTGCCGTGGACGCAGGACTGAATCACGGCCGTTACGGGGAGAAGTCAGCATGGCCGCATTCGAAATCGACGACATCGTTCAGTCGCTCCAGACCGTGCGCCGCGCGTGGCGCGAGAAACAGCGGCGCTCGCTCGAACCGGGCGGGCGCGACCTGCCGGCGCGCGAAGCGCTCGCACAGATCATCGGCGCGCTGAAGGGCGTGCTGTTCCCGATGCGGCTCGGGCCGCCCGACCTGCGACAGGAGAGCGAGAACTTCTATGTGGCCCATGCACTCGACGCGGCGCTGAACGCGTTGCTCGCGCAGGTGACGCTGGAGTTGCGCTACGCGGCGCGGCAACGCAACGCCGACGCGCAAATCGACGAGGCCGCGTCAGCGGCCGTGCAGGCGTTCGCCGCACGCTTGCCGGACATTCGCCGGCTGCTCGACAGTGACGTGCTGGCCGCATTTCACGGCGATCCGGCGGCCGGCAGCGTCGACGAAGTGCTGCTGTGCTATCCCGGCATCCTCGCGATGATTCACCACCGGCTCGCGCACGAGCTGTACCGGCTCGGGCTGCCGCTGCTCGCGCGCATCATCGCCGAGCAGGCGCACGCCGAAACCGGTATCGACATTCATCCGGGTGCGCGCGTGGGCGGCGGCTTCTTCATCGACCACGGCACGGGCGTCGTGATCGGCGAAACCGCGATCATCGGCGAGCGCGTGCGCGTGTACCAGGCGGTCACGCTCGGCGCGAAGCGCTTCCCGCGCGATGCGGCAGGGCATCTGGAGAAGGGGCTCGCGCGCCATCCGATCGTCGAGGACGACGTCGTGATCTATGCGGGCGCAACGATCCTCGGCCGCGTGACGATCGGCCGCGGCGCGGTGATCGGCGGCAACGTGTGGCTGACGCAGGACGTGCCGGCCGGCGCGAACGTCACGCAGGCCGTGCTGCGCAGCGAGGCGAACGCCGGCCCGCCCGCGCGGACCGAACCGGCCCGGCCGGCCGCACAGGTGACGCCATGAGCAACCTGATCCAGCACTTCGGCGCCAACGTGCGCAAGCTGCGCGAAGCCCGCACGTGGTCGCAGGAGCAGCTCGCGGAACACGCGGGGCTGAACCGCTCGTACGTCGGCGAGATCGAGCGCGGCGAGGCGATCGCGTCGATCGTCACCGCCGACAAGATCGCGCGCGCGTTCGACGTGTCGATCGCGATGCTGCTGCGCGGCGTGTACGCCGCCTGACGCATCGCGCTGCTTTTCCCGTTCGGTGGTGCCATATGACGGCTATAGCATGTTGAGCCGGCAGGTGCGTGCTTCCGATAATCATCCCGCGTCATAAGCAATCCCGTTTTTCATCTTAAGAACCCGGAGCCACACATGTCGACCGTTGCAATCGGCACGGCCGCGCTGAGCGATCACGCCGCCCGCCAACTAGCGAACGCTACCAAGACCGTCCCGCAGCTTTCCACGATTACGCCGCGCTGGCTGACGCATCTGCTGCAGTGGGTGCCGGTCGAGGCCGGTATCTATCGGCTGAACCAGGTGAAGAACCCGGAGGCCGTGCGCGCCGCGTGCACGCAGCTCGAGGACGAGCGCGTGCTGCCGCGAACCTTCGTGCCGTACGAGGAACAGCCGCGCGAGTATTTCCTCAACGCGGTGAGCACGGTGCTCGACGTGCATACGCGGATCTCCGATCTCTACAGCAGTCCTCATGACCAGATCAAGGAACAGCTGCGCCTGACGATCGAGACGATCAAGGAGCTGCAGGAAAGCCAGCTGATCAACAACCCGGACTACGGGCTGCTCGCGAACGTGACCGACGAACAGCGGATCTTCCCCCTGACCGGCGCGCCGACGCCCGACGATCTCGACGAACTGCTGACGAAGGTGTGGAAGGAGCCGGCGTTCTTCCTCGCGCACCCGCTCGCGATTGCCGCGTTCGGCCGCGAATGCACGCGGCGCGGCGTGCCGCCGCCGACGGTCAGCCTGTTCGGCTCGCAGTTCCTCACATGGCGCGGCATTCCGCTGATCCCGTCGGACAAGGTGCCCGTCGCGGACGGCAAGACGAAGATCCTGCTGCTGCGCGTCGGCGACAAGCGCCAGGGCGTCGTCGGGCTCTACCAGCCGGGCGTCGCCGGCGAGCAGGGGCCGGGCCTGTCGGTTCGCTTCATGGGGATCAACGACCAGGCGATCGCGTCGTACCTGATTTCGCTGTACTGCTCGCTCGCGGTCCACTCGCCGGATGCGCTGGCTGTCCTCGATGACGTCGAAATCGCCAAGTACCATGACTATCCCGACACCTACCGTTAATCCCGGCGCGATCGGCGGCGACGCTCCGGCGCGGCCGCACGCGCCGCTGCCCGCCGGTTTGCCTGACCCGGCGGCGCTCGCACGGCTCGCGTCCGAGTTCTTCGCGACGCCGCCCGGGCAGGCGCCCGCGCCGGGCCTGTCGGCCGGCAGTGGTGCGGTCGGCGGCGTACCGTCGGCGTTGCCGGCCGCAGCGCCGATTCTCGCGTCGGTGAGCAATCCCGCGCCGGCCGGCTCGCCGCTCGCCGGGCCGGGCGGCACGGGCACCGGCGTGCCGGGCCTCGCGCTGCCGCAAGGCAAGGCACCGGGTGCGAATCTCGCGCCGTCCGCACCGACGCACGTGCTGTCGCTCGGCAATCGCGTGCCGGCGCTCGCGCCGCATGCGGCCGCACAGAACGGGCTGCCCGACAACGCCGTGTCGATCGCGCCGGCGCTGGAGCCGCGCGTCGGCGGCGCGGCGCTCGGCGTGCCGCAGGCGAACGCGGTGGCGGCTGAGGAAAGCGCGAAGGCCGCATCGCCGTACTACTTCACCGACGGCGTGCGGCAAGGCTGGCAGGCGACGCCGGAGGACATCGTCGTGCCGTCGAATGGGCTGGCGTCGCCAGAGGCGTTCGGGCTGCCGGGCGACGATGCATTGCGCGAACTGCTCGCCGTGCAGCCCGACCGGCCGGTCTCGCGTGCATCGGGGGCGGACGTTCCGCGATATTTCATCGACGATGCGCATGCCATCGAACCGTCGGGCCAGTTGCATCGCGGCGCGCACCCGCCGTTCGACGTCAACGCGATTCGCCGCGACTTCCCGATCCTGCAGGAGCGCGTGAACGGCAAGCCGCTCGTATGGTTCGACAACGCGGCGACGACGCACAAGCCGCAGGCCGTGATCGATCGCCTTGCGTATTTCTACGCGCACGAGAACTCGAACATCCACCGCGCAGCGCATGCGCTCGCGGGCCGCGCGACCGATGCGTACGAGCATGCGCGGGAGACCGTGCGCCGCTTCATCGGTGCATCGTCGCCGGACGAGATCGTGTTCGTGCGCGGCACGACCGAGGCGATCAACCTGATCGCGAAGACGTGGGGCGTGCAGCACGTCGGCGAAGGCGACGAGATCGTCGTGTCGCATCTCGAGCATCACGCGAACATCGTGCCCTGGCAGCAGCTCGCCGCGCAGAAAGGCGCGAAGCTACGCGTGATTCCGGTCGACGATTCGGGGCAGGTGCTGCTCGACGAATACCGGAAGCTGCTCAACGACCGCACGAAGATCGTGGCCGTCACGCAGGTGTCGAACGCGCTCGGCACGGTCGTGCCCGTGAAGGAGATCGTCGAGCTCGCGCATCGCGCGGGCGCGAAGGCGCTCGTCGACGGCGCGCAGTCGATCTCGCACATGCGCGTGGACGTGCAGGCGCTCGATGCGGATTTCTTCGTGTTTTCCGGGCACAAGATCTACGGGCCGACCGGGATCGGCGTCGTGTACGGCAAGCGCGCGATCCTCGACGACATGCCGCCGTGGCAGGGCGGCGGCAACATGATCGCGGACGTGACGTTCGAGCGCACGGTGTTCCAGCCGCCGCCGAACCGCTTCGAGGCCGGCACCGGCAACATCGCGGATGCGGTGGGGCTCGGCGCGGCGCTCGACTACGTGAGCCGCGTCGGCATCGAGAACATCGCGCGCTACGAGCACGACCTGCTCGCATATGCGACGAGCATGCTCGCGCCGGTCCCGGGCGTGCGGCTCGTGGGCACTGCGCGCGACAAGGCGAGCGTGCTGTCGTTCGTGCTGAAGGGCTATGAAACCGAGGAAGTCGGGCAGGCGCTGAACGAGGAGGGCATCGCGGTGCGCTCCGGGCATCACTGCGCGCAGCCGATCCTGCGGCGCTTCGGGCTCGAGGCCACGGTGCGGCCGTCGCTCGCGTTCTACAACACGTGCGACGAGGTCGATGCGCTGGTGCGTGTCGTGCGAAGGCTGTCGACGCGCCGTTGACGGTGTCCGGGTCTGAAGGTCGAGCCGCTTGCGGGCGTCATCCGTGACGTGTCGCAGGCGGCTTTTTAGTCGCTTCACGATCACGCGGTCGCAAGGGCGTCGGCCCATTGGTTCGTCCTGTTCTGTTGCGTCGAAATTGGCTGGCACGCTTCAACAGAGCGTGGTGACGCGTATAACAATGCGCGGCGGCGCGATCCAATAACGGATTCGGAAATGCGTTCGCGCCGTCGTGCAAAGCGTGTGGCGCCGGCTATTGCGACACGGCTTGCTGCGCGGTGGGCGTGCAGATCGGGCGGATCGTCTCGCCTGCGAGCACGCGCTTCACGAACGGAATCGAATCGGCGAGCGACGCGTTCACGGTGCTGTTGTGTTCGCGGCCCGCATACAGGTGCGCCTCGACCGTCGTGCCCGCCGCGCACGCATCCTTCGCGAGCGCGAGTTCGAGCGGCGCGAGCCCGTCGTCCGCGCCCGCACCGATGAAGACGGGCGTGGCGATCTTCAGCGTCGGGAACGTCAGGTATTCGTCCCACCAAGCCTTCAGCCGTGCATCGCCGCCGGGCTTCACGGTGTTCGCATGCGTGAGGTGCGCGAGCACGGCGTCGTCCTCGAGCGACGCGAGGCAACTGATGCGCGACTGTTCGAGGATCGGCAATGCCTGGTCGGTCAGCACCTCGTCCGCGCGCAGCGACGGGTCGATCTGCTGCGCGGAGAGCACCGAGTAGAACTGGTACGCGAGCGTCGGATCGACGCGATCGGGATCGCGCCGGTACGCGCTCTCGAACTTCGGCAGCGACGCGAGCGTGGCGGGAGACGCGTTGTAGATCGTGCCGGTGGCAACGGTCGCGCGGATCGCGAGTTCGGGCGCGTAGGCGCGCGCGTAGCCGGCCGCCGCGAACACGGCCGAGCCGCCCTGCGACTGGCCGACGAGCACGACCTCGTTCGCGAGGCCCGGCACCCCGCCGAGCACCGCGCGCACGCTGTCGAGCAGCGTGTAGCTGTTCGAGCGGTTGTTGAGCTGCGGATTCGGGCCGGGCGTGCCGAGCCCCTGGTAGTCGGTCGCGACGACCGCGAATCCTTGCTGAAGCCACGCGTTCAGGAAGCGCACGTCGCGATACGAGCGGCCGAACCACGATGGCGCGCAGATGTCGGCCATCCCGAACGTGCCGTGCGCCCACGCGACGATCGGCCAGCCGCCCGCCGGCGGCGTGCCGCGCGGCACGAACAGCGCACCCGACACGGCGATCGGCGTGCGGCCGCCGACGCCGTCGGTCGATGCATAGAGGATGCGCAGCTGGCGCCCGGCGCTCGCGAGCCCGAGCGTCGCCGGAAGCGGCTCGGTGCGCAGCAGCACGCCGGGCGTCGCCGGAATGTCGCGGTCCCACGTGTAGAACGCGGACACGCGACCGTCGCCCTGCAACGGATCGGGTGCAGGAACGCGGCCCGGTGAAGCCGCATGCGAGAGGAGGGACGAGACGGCGAGCGCCGAAGCCAGCAGCGTGCGCGCGGCGTATGCGCGCAGGGGGAGGAGCGTCATGGTCGGATGGAGGTCGGTGAGTTCGGATCGGACGCGCTGCGCATTGCGCGGCGCGGGCCGACCACAACGCAAGTTTCGAACCAGCGCAGCCGTTGGGTGCGCAGCGCGTGGCAAGACGGGCCGCCGTGTCGTGCGGCGTGCCGCGCGCGCTCTCAGCGGCTGCGTGTCGGGCAGCAATCCGGGCCGGCAGGCTGTTGCTCCCGCAACAAAGGCGCACGCGTGGCTCGGACGGCGCGCATCGTGCGTGGCGCACGCGCACCGTGGCGCGGGCCTTCGATACACGTATGCCCGGCTGGCACGATTGCTGCTGATCCGGTGGCCGTGCGTCGCGGTGTCACGACATCGCGATGCGAGCCCATCCGTCCACCCGATCAAGGAAACCGTCCTCATGTCCGTCACCTCAACCATCGACAGCGGCGAACTCGTGGCATTCGTCGAGCGCGCCACGCGCGAATTCACGCAGGCCGAACGCGTGCTGAAGGACACGCGCACGCTGTCCGCGACCAACACGTTCCAGGCGTTCCAGCGTGTGCCAGGCACGGAGCTTGTTGTCGCGTTGTCGGCGCCGAGCCCGTGGGCCGCGTCGCAGGAGATCCAGCCGGTCGTCGTGACGTTCGACGGCGACGTGCTGCACGGCGACGCGCGCGCGGGCGGCAACGGGCCGCGCTATGCGGACGTGTTCCGCGAGGCGCCGGAGGTCGGCGTCGTGATCCACGTGCACGGCCCGTACCTCGGCGCCTGGGCGAGCGCGCATCGCCCGCTGCCGATCCGCTATGCGCCGGCTGCGCGCTACACCCGCGCGCGCGAGATTCCGGTGTATGTCGATCGTCGTCCCGGCGAGCCGCGCTTCATCGTCGACACGATCCGCCGCGACCCCGAGGTGCCGGCGATCATCGAGGCGAATGGCGGCGCGACGTTCTGGGGAAAATCGATCCTCGATGTGTCGAAGTACATCCTGATCCTCGAGGAAGCCGCGTATTTCCAGGCGCTCGCGGAACCGCTCGGCGGCTCGCTCGAATTCGGCCCTGGCGCGCTCGAGCAGCAATGGAAGATGACCGGCCTCGCGTGACGCCGCGCGGCGGTCGGCGCAATCCGGCCGCCGTCATACCGATAGCTCGATGAATTGGTTCGTGGCCGGCGCGCGTCTTGCTATCGTCGAATCTTCCCCGTTCAACACGCCGGTCGTGCCATGGCCATCTTCAGCTTGCCGGACCCGACTTCGCATGCGATCACGATTCGTGCGAAGGCGCTGACGTTCGACGATCCCAAATCGCGGGTGCTGCTCGAGCGCATCCAGCTCGTCGCGCCAAGCGACGCGACCGTGCTCGTCACCGGCGAGAGCGGCACCGGCAAGGAGCTGATCGCGCGCCTCGTGCATTCGCTGAGCGAGCGCCGTGACGGCCCGTTCGTCGCGGTCAACTGCGGCGCGTTCTCCGAGACGCTGATCGAGAGCGAACTGTTCGGCCACGAGCGCGGTGCGTTTACCGGCGCGATCAACAGCCAGCCCGGCTGGTTCGAATCCGCGAATCGCGGCACGCTGTTTCTCGACGAGGTGGGCGATCTGCCGCTGTCCGCGCAGGTGAAGCTGCTGCGCGTGCTGCAGGAGCGCGAAGTGACGCCGGTCGGCTCGCGCAAGACCGTGAAGATCGACGTGCGGCTCGTCGCGGCGACCAACGTGAATCTCGAAGCCGCGGTGCGCGCGGGCAATTTCCGCGAGGATCTCTACTACCGGCTCAACGTCGTAAAGCTGAGCCTGTTGCCGCTGCGCGAGCGGCCCGGCGACATCGCGCCGCTGATCGAACACTTCATCGACACCTATGCGAAGCGGCTGCGCGTGGCGGCGCCGACGCTGACGGACGCCGCGCGCGCACGGCTGCATGCGCACGCATGGCCCGGCAACATCCGCGAACTCGAGAACGTGATCCACCACGCGGTGCTGATCTGCGCGGGCGGCGCGATCGACGTGAGCGACCTGCAGTTCTCCGCGCTGTCGCTTGCGCCCGATGCCGGCGACCCGAGCACCGCGGCGGTGGCGCCGCCGCGCCGTGCGCGCGACGTGGCCGAGGCAACCGATGCGCTGCGCCACGCGGTGATCGAGCTGCTGGATCTCGGCACGCCGGCGCTGTGGCAGCACATCGAGGACACCGTCTACCGCAGCGTGTTCGACTACAGCGACCACAACCAGCTGCGCATGTCGCGCCTGCTCGACCAGTCGCGCAACATCGTGCGCGCGCGGCTCGCGCAGCTCGGCATCCTGAAGCCGCGCGACGCGGGCGACGCCGACGCGCGGCTGCGCCGTCAGGCGTGATCGCGCCAGCGCAGCGCGCGCTGCGCGATCCGCTCGCATAGCGCACTCATGCCGACGGCGAGCGCCGTCACGCCCAGCACGCAGACCAGCAACACGTCGGCGCGCGCGCCGGCCTGCGCGTTCTGCATCAGGCTGCCGACACCCGCGCCCGCGTTGAACAGCAACTCGCTGCTGGTCGCGGTGATCCACGCAAACGGCACGGCCTGCAACACGCCCGCGAACAGGTCGGGCAGCGCGCCCGGAATCAGCACGTCGCGCCACAGGCCGATGAGCGTCAGGCGATACGACTGCGCGAGTTCGACATAGCGCGGATCGACGCGGCGCAGCCCGTCGAAGCTGGCGGTGGTCATCGGGTAGAACGCGGCGAGCGCGATGATGAAGACCTTCGCGAATTCTCCGGTGCCGGCCCACAAGCTCAGCAGCGGAATCAGCCCGAGCAGCGGCACGTAGCGCAGCGCCTGAAACGCCGGCTCGCCGAGCTTGCGCACGAGCGTCGAGCGCGCCATCGCCGCGCCGAACACGAGTCCGAACACGATGCCGGCCGCCAGGCCGAGCGTCGTGCGGCGCAGGCTCGCGCCGAGATCGGTCGCGAGTTCGCCGCTGCGTGCGAGTTCGACGAGCGCGGTGCCAACCTGCTGCAACGGCACGAACGCGTATTGATGGACCGCGTCGCCGGACGACGCGTATTGCCATGCGGCGACCAGCAGGGCCGGCACGACGAGGCCGCGCGCACGGCGGCGCAGCGCGGCGAACGAGAAGGGGGGCTTGGCGAGGGTCATTCGGAAACCTGTTCGTTCAGCGCGCGGGCGTCTGCCAGCGCAATGCGTAGCGTTGCACGAGCGTGATCGACCGGTCGATCGCGAAGCCGATCAGCCCGATCACCGCGACGTCGATGAGCACGACGTCGAGGCGCAGCATCTGCCGCGCCAGTTCCATCATCTGGCCGATCCCGCTGTCGGCGCTCAGCAGTTCGACCGCGACGAGCGCGAGCCAGGCGCGCGCGAGCGCGATCCGCACGCCAGTCAGGAGTGGCGGCAACGCGGCCGGCAGCAGCACGTCGCGCAGCAGCGCGAAGCGGCCGAGCCCGTAGTGGCGCGCCATCTCGACGAGATCGCGCGGCGCGTCGTGCACGCCCGTGTACGCGGCCAGTGCGACCGGAAAAAATACGGCCTTGGCGACGACGACGAGCTTCAGCGGTTCGTCGACGCCGATCAGCAGGATCAGCAACGGAATCAGCGTGAGCGTCGGCACCTGCCGCAGCAGGTCGAACGTCGGCCGCAGGTAATCGGCGAACAGCCGGCTGCGCGCAAGCAGGATGCCGAACGCGGCACCGCCGGTCGCACCGATCGCAAAGCCGAGCGCGAGGCGATGCAGCGTGATCAGCAGGTTGTCGCGCAGTTCGCCCGTGTCGAGCAGCGTGCGCAGCGTTGCCGCGAGCCGATCCGGCGGCACGACGAGCTGCGGCGGGAACCAGCGCTGCGCGCTCGCGAACCACCACAGCGCGACGAACGCGACGGGCGTGGCCCACCACAGCGCGATGCCGCCGAGCCGAGCGAGTCCGGTCAGGCGGAGCGCGCGTGCGCCGTTCGACGCGAGGGCGTGCGTCGGCATCAGCGGCTCGCGACGCGCGCCGCGTCGGTGCGCCAGTAGCCGTCGAGCCCGAGCTGCTTGAGCGCGGTCGACACGAACGTCGGCGCGAGCAGCGTGTTGACGTCGACCGGCGTGGACGTCAGGCCGGCCTGGCGGCTGTACGCGATGACGTCGCGATAGTGGCCGGTCAGCGCGGGCGTGAAGAGCGGCGTCCATTGCTCCTTCCACGGTGTCGCCTCGTCCGCGTATTCGCGGCGCACGACGCTTTCCGGCTGGCCGGACGCGCTCAGGATCTTCACGAACGCGTCGCGGTTCTGCGGCTGCGAGATCCAGTGCGCGGCGCGCACGTAGGCCGTCGCGACGAGCTGCGTGACGTCGGGGTAGCGCCGCACGAAATCGTCGGACGCCCACAGTTCCGCGCGCATCTTCCAGTCGTCGGGCGCGGTCTTGGTCGACCAGATGATCTTGCCGACGTTCTTGTCGACGAGCGAATACGCGTCGGACAGCGTGAAGAAGCCGTCGACGCGGCCGGCCGCGACGGCTGCCGCACCGGCCTGCGGGTCGAGGTTGTAGATCTTGAAGTCGGACAGCTTCAGCCCGTTCTCGGCGAGCAGCTTGCTGAACGTGACTTCCCACGGCCGGCCGCGATTGAGCGCGATGCGCTTGCCTTTCAGATCGACGATCGACTTCGCGGTCGAGCCGGCCGGCACGACGAGATACGTGTTGCTGCCGGCACCGCCCGGGACGATCAGGCGCGTATGGGTGCCCGATGCGTTGACGACGACCGACGGCAGGTCGCCGTAGCCGGCGAAATCGATGCTGCCGTTCGTGAATGCCTCGTTCACGAGCGTGCCGACCGCCGCGGTCGACACGGGTACCCATTGCAGTTTCACGTGCCGTGCGGCGAGTGCCTTTTCGAGCGACTTGTCGGCGTCGAGCAGTGCCGACGCGCCAGCGTATTGTGTCTTGCCGCCGCTCGAATAGGCGACGACGGCGATCCGCACGACCCTGGGTGCGTCGTCCGCATGCGCGGCCGGTGCGGTGAGCATCGCCGCGGCGAACGGCAGCGCGGCGAACTGTGCGTGCAGCAGGCGGCGCAGCGAGGCGAGGGAGAGCGTGTGTTTCATGATGGTCCGGAACGGTAGGCGGAAAAGGGGACTCACGCACGCTTCTGCAGCGATGGCCGCAGCACGTCGGCGAGGGGGCGCGGGTCGATCCAGTCGGCGACGTCGAAGTCGGCTTCCAGAAAGCCGTGGTCGTGCAGAAAGGTCTTGAAGTCGTCGAGCGCGGCGACTGATTCCTCGTCGAGGTTGACCCCGAGATGCCGGTGCAGCTGGTTGCCGTACGCGGCGCGGACCCAGTCGATCGACGACGCGGTTTCGCCGGCCACGTAATGCGCGGTCTCGTCGGGATGCGTGCCGGCCCAGTCGCCGGCTGCGACCACGAGCTTCAGGAAACCGGCGACGATGTCCGGATGATTCGCGAGCACGTCCGCGTTGACGGTCAGCGGGCGCGGCGTGCCGTTGTTGTTGCGAATCGCGCGCTCCGGATGAAAGCCGATGTCGATCACGACGTGCGCGCCGATCAGCTGTGCGATCTCGAGGCCGGTCGAACCCTTCACGTAGATCGCGTCGACCTCGCCGCGCAGCAGCGCGCCGGCTTCGGCCGCATACAGCGCGCGGCTCGAAAAGCCGTGCGGTGACGCGAACAGGTCCGCGGCGTGTGCCGGCCCGACGGCCTGCAGCGTGCGTGCGCGCACGTCGACGAGTTCGACGTCGCGTATGGCTAGCCCGTCGAGGCTGAGCGCATTGACGAAGCCGCGCAGCGCCGACGCACGAAAGATGTCGATGCGGTCGTCGGGGCGGATCGGGATCGCGATGCGGCGCCCGCGCAACGCCTTCACGGAGCGGATGCCCGACTCGGGCCGCGCGAGGATCAACTGCGATTCGTCGACCCACGACAGCCCGATCAAGCGCGTATTCGCGCCGTTCGAGCGTGCCCACATCGCGGGGATGCTGCCGCCCTGGCGAAACGACTGCGCGAGCGTTTGATCGCTGATCGACGACACGTCGTGCCGTGTGGCGCCGCGCGGCGAGCGGATCGCGACGCCGTCGGCCGACGTCTCGCCGTTGAGCCAGCCGAGATGCACGGCGATGCCGAGCGGGGTCGGCACGGGCGATCGGGCGTACCAGAATGTCTGCTGCTTGTCCGATGACGAATCGGGCCTGTCTGTCATGGGTGAGATTCCCTCTCTGCTTGAGCATGGTTGAAGCGCGGTTGCGTACGGTGTCGGTGTCGCACGCGCGGGCCGGTCAACGTTGCAAGTTCCGGGCCAGTGAACGGAAGCGGCTCGGCCGCACGCGACGCGGGCATCGCGCGGGAGGCGCGGTGCTTGCGCCGATGCGTGGCCTGTTGCGTCAGCAACAGTCGCGGCGGCCACTGTTGCGCGCGCAGCAGCGGTGTGGTCGGTGCAGCAGTGCGATACGTGCGCGTCGTGACGGCCTGGGCCATCGCGAGCGGGTGCGATCCGATTGCCGCTGATGGCCGGTGTGCAAGGCACTGCGCAGGTTCGCCGGCGGCCACGCACGCGCTGTTGAGCGCGCGTTGGCACACCGCGTGCTTTACAGCGCAGCACACGCGCGGCACGCCGATGCCGCACGCAATCCGAATGGCCCGACCAGGAGAACTCCGATGGCTGTTGAATTTCTGTGGCGCCTGCCGATGCATGGCGACGGCCGGCGCGCACACGACCTGCATACGCGCGGCGAATGGAACCGCCAGCGCGCATCGCGTGTCGCGCCGAAAGTCGACGATGACGATTTCGGCTACATCGACTATCTGTCGCAGGTCGCGCGCGCGGCCGATATCGCCGGCTTCCACGGCGCGCTGATTCCAATCTTCCGCTTCACCGAGGAGCCATGGGTCGTGGCGGCCGCGCTGGCGCGCGAGACGCGCCGGCTGCGACTCCTGATCGCGCTGCAGCCGCATTTCGTGCATCCGGTCTATGCGGCGCAGATGGCCGCGAGCCTGCAGCGGATCAGCCGTGGCCGAGTCGAGTGGAACGTCGTCACGGGCGGCGGCGGCCCCGACCAGCGTGCATACGGCGACTTTATCGATCACGACAGCCGCTATGCGCGCACCGACGAATTCCTCGATGTCGTGAAGGGCGTCGCGGCCGGCGAGCCGTTCACGTTCGACGGCCGCTTCTACCGCGTCGAAGCCGGTGGCCTGCTGCCGCCGCTGAGCGGCCAGAAGCCGCCGCGCATCTACCTGGCCGGTGCGAGCGACGCCGCGCTCGCGGTCGCCGCGAAGCACGGCGACGTGCACCTGAGCTGGGGCGAGCCGCTCGCGAAACAGAAGGAGGTGATCGATGCGGCGCGTCGCGCGCTCGATCGGCAGAACGCCGAGCGCGACCTGCGCTTCGGCATGCGCATCGACATCCTGGCGCGCGAGACCGAGGCGCAGGCCTGGGCCGAGTTGCGGCAGATGTTCGCGACGGTGGGCGACGCAACGCGCAACGGTTTCGGCGGGCGCGGCGAATCGTCGGAGTCGGTCGGCGCGAAACGTCAGTTCGCGCTGCACCAGGGCAACACGCAACACTTCGACGACCTGATCGTCGGCCCGAACCTGTGGGCCGGGATGTCGCAGATCCGCGGCGGCCCCGGTTGCGTGATCGTCGGCAGCCACGAGCAGGTGGCCGAGCGGCTCGCGGAGTACGTCGACATCGGCGTCTCGACGTTCATTCTCGCGAGCAACCCGCATCTCGAGGAGGCGTACCGCGTGGGCGAGGAAGTGCTGCCGCTCGTCGACGGCGCGCTGAACGCGCGCGGTACGCAGGCGGCGCTGCGCGTGGCCGGCGCATGAACGCGACTGCATTCCCGCGCCATCCAACGACATCGACAAGGACATTCACCATGACGACACTCGCTGCGCAGGTCACGGCCTGCGACGCACTCTGGTACACGCGCTGCCCGGTGCCGACCGCGCTCGGCATCGCCGTGCACCGCGGCTGGTTCGACGAGGAGTTCGGGCCGGACGGCATCGCGCTGCATTCGCTGCAGGAGACGGCCGACGCCGGCAAGCGCGAATCGCATTTCGATCACAGCCTGCCGCACTCGTTCCGGCAGGGCGGCAACATTCCCGCGCTGTGGGCGCGGGCACGCGGCGCCGATACGCGCGTGATCGGCCTGTCGTGGACCAACGAATTCCAGGCGATCGTCACGCTGCCCGATCGCGGCATCCGCTCCGTGCGCGATCTGCGCGGCCGGCGGCTCGGGCTGCCGCGCCATCCGATCAGCATCGACTTCTGGCGGGCGGCCGCGCTGAAAGGCTTCCTGAGTGCGCTCGAACTGGAAGGGCTCGGGCACGGCGACGCCGAATGGGTCGACCTGCCCGACGAACGCGAACGTCGCACCGGGCCCGCTTCGTTCACGCGCGGCCCGCACGAGTACGGGCTCGAGGTCGCGGCGCTCGTGCGCGGCGAGGTCGACGCGGTGTTCGTGAAAGGTGTCGAAGGGCTCGAAACCGTGCATCTGATCGACGCGCAGGTCGTCATCGATCTCGGCGCGCACCCCGATCCGCTCGTGCGGATCGGCAACGGCACGCCGCGCACGCTGACCGTCGACCGCGCGCTGATCGACGCGCGCCCCGATCTCGTGAGCCGCTTCCTGTCGGTGGTGGTGGGGGCGGGCGACTGGGCCGCGCGCCATCCGGCGGAGACGGTCGCCTATATCGGCCGCGAGACGCGCGCATCCGACGAGTGGGTGCGCTATGCGTACGGAGCGGACGTGCACCGCCATCTGGAGACGGGGCTCGCGCAGACGTCGATCGACGGGCTGGTCGCGTTCAAGGACTTCCTGGTCGAGTGGGGCTTTCTCGAACGGGATTTCGATGCGCGCGCCTGGATCGACCCGGCGCCGTTCACGCGCATCGACCGGCAACGCCATGCGTGGGTCGCGTAGCGCGCCGCGGCGCGTCATTGCAAGGAGTCGAGCATGACAGGTCTGACGATCGAATACGGCTTGCCGCCGGCACGCCGGCACGCGGCGCGTACTGCGCCGCGCGCGGGTACGGGCAGGGTGGCGGGGGTGGTGCGTCCGCCGTCCGCTTCGCCTTCGGCACGGCCGGATGCGCGAGCGGCGAAACCGGGCGCGTGGCGCGTCACGGGTGGGATTGCGCTCGCTGTCACGGCACTGCATGCGGGTGTCGCGCTGCTGGCCGCGCGCGCACCTGCCGCGCCGCCGGTGCAGCCGCCGCGGCCGCTGCCGATGACGGTCGAACTGACGCGGCCGCCCGAACCGTTGCCGCAAGCCGTGCATCAGCCGCCACCGGTGGTGCCGCCGAAACCGCTGAAGCAGGCGCCGACCCCGCCGAAGCCGCGTGCGGCCGTCGCGCATCCGGCGCCTGCACTGACTGCCGCGCCGCAAACAACGCGCGAGGCGGCCCCCGCGACGGCGGCACCGGCCGTCGCGACGCCAGCCGCACAGGCCGCGCAAGCCGCACCCGTGCGCGAAACCGCACCGATCGGCGACGCGGCCTACCTGCGCAACCCGGCGCCCGACTATCCGGCGTTCGCGCAGGACCAGGGCTGGGAAGGGCGCGTCGTGCTGCGCGTGCACGTGCTCGCGAACGGCACGCCGGATTCCGTCGAGGTCCGCACGAGCAGCGGCCGCCGCATGCTCGACAACGCGGCGGTGGCTGCGGTGAAGCGCTGGACGTTCGTGCCCGCGAAGCGCGGCGACGAAGCGGTCGACGGCTGGGTCAACGTGCCGATCGATTTCAAGCTGGGCTGACCCGCCGGGTGGCCCGCCACATTTTTCAAGGAACTCACATCATGAATGGCATCCCGACCACCTTCATCGTCCAGGGCGCGCTCTGGCTGCTCGTCCTCTTCTCCGTCGTCACGTGGACGCTGATCGTCGTGAAGGCGATCCAGAGCCTGCGGGCGAGCGCGCGCAACCGGCGTTACGTCAGCGCGTTCTGGGCGGCCAACAGCTTTCACGAGGCCGCCGCGCTCGACGGCGCGAACAGCCCGGTGGGCGAACTCGCCGCGACGGGCTTCGACGCGCTGCGGCGCGCCGACGAAAGCAGCGCGCACGATCTCGAACACAGCTGGAGCCGCCACGACCTGCTCGAACGTCATCTCCGGCAGCAGATCCACAACGCGCGCCGGCGCGAGGAGGCGGGGCTGGCGGTGCTCGCGTCGATCGGCAGCACCGCGCCGTTCGTCGGCCTGTTCGGCACCGTGTTCGGCATCATCCACGCGCTGACCGCGATCACGCACAGCGCGTCGGCGAGCATCGACGTCGTGGCCGGGCCGATCGGCGAGGCGCTCGTCGCGACCGGGATCGGCATCGCGGTCGCCGTGCCGGCCGTGCTCGCGTACAACTTCTTCGTGCGTCGCGTGAAGGCCGCGTCGGCCGATCTCGATGCGTTCGCCACCGATTTCGTCACGCTCGCGCAGAAAGCCGGCTTCCGCGTGCCGGCCGCCTCGACCGTGCCTGCGCCGGCGCGCCGTGCCGACGACACCCGTCAGGAGGCATTCGCGTAATGGCCTTCTCTTCTTCCTCCGACAACGACGACGTGCTCAGCGAAATCAACATCACGCCGCTCGTCGACGTGATGCTCGTGCTGCTCGTCGCATTCATCGTCACGGCGCCGCTGCTCAACAACGCGGTGCACGTGAATCTGCCGAACACCGTCGCCACGGCGCCGGCCGATCGCAAGCCGAACGTCACCGTGAGCGTCGACGACAAGGGCGTCGTGTATCTCGACAAGCGCGCGGTCGCACTGGCCGCGGTGCCGGCCGAGCTGGCCGCGCTGAAGGCCGGCCGGCCCGATGTCGCGCTCGACCTGCAGGCCGACGAGCACGTGCCGTACGGCACGGTCGCGAAGCTGATGGCCGCGATCGAGCATGCGGGCATCACGCGGCTGTCGGTGCTCACCGCGCCGCGCGGCTGACGCGCGGTTCACGACTTCCTTTAAGAACGTATCCATGAGCATCACGGCTTCCCGTAACGTCCAGTCGATCTGGTACACACGCTGTCCGGTGCCGACGCCGCTCGGCATCGCCGCGCATCTTGGCTGGCTCGACAGCGAATTCGCCGGCGACGGCATCACCGTGCGCGCGCTGCAGGAAAGCCAGCACGCGGCGCTGCATCACGCGCACATCGATCATTCGCTCGACAACGCATTCCGGCAGGGCGGCAGCATTCCCGCGCTGTGGGCGCGCGCGGCCGGCGCCGATACGCGCGTGGTCGCCCTGACCTGGGTCGACGAGGCGCAGGCGATCGTCGCGCTGCCGGAAAGCGGCCTGAAGCGGCCGAAGGACCTGCGCGGGCGCCGCATCGGCCTGCCGCGCCGCGACGGCGAGCGCATCGACATCTTCCGTGCAGCAGCGCTGCGCGGCTTCGTCTGCGCGCTGTCGCTCGACGGGCTCGGCCCCGCCGACGTCGAATGGATCGACGTGCCCGCGTCGACCCTGCGCGCACCGGTGTCGATACCGGCGACGCGCGACGCGGCATTCAGCCATCCCGCGAGCCTGTCGAGCCGCCGGCTCTATGCGGCCGAAGCGGCTGCGCTCGTGCGCGGCGAGGTCGACGCGATCTACGTGAAGGGTTCGCTCGGGCTCGAAACCGCGCACCTGATCGGCGCGCAGCCGGTCGTCGACATCGGCTTTCATCCCGATCCGCAGATCCGCATCAACAACGGGTCGCCGCGGCCGCTGACCGTCAATGCGTCGACGCTCGAACGCCATCCCGACATCGTCAGCCGCTTCCTCGCGCGCGTGACCGATGTCGAAGGCTGGGCGCGCGAGCACGAGCAGGAAGTGCTCGGCTATCTCGGCCGCGAGACGGGATCGGGCCATGACTGGCTGCGGCTCGCGTACGGCGCGGACGTGCACCGGCGGCTGCGCACGGATCTCGACGAAGCATCGGTTGCCGCGCTCGACGATTTCAAGCGCTTCCTCGTCGAATGGCGATTCCTGCCGGCCGACTTCGACGTGCGTGCGTGGGTCGACCGGCGCGCGCTCGACGGCATCGCGACGCTGTCTCGCGACGCTGCGCGGTGAGCGCGCCGGCACGCGTCGCCGACGCATGGCGGCGCGAGCGTTTCACCGGCGGCTTCATGCTGCTGGCGCTCGCGAGCGGCACGACGATCAGCATGGCGCAGCTCGCGACGACGCTGTACGCGCTCGCGCTCGGCGTCGACAGCGCGCGGCTCGGCATCATCGCGGCGATGGAGCCGCTCGGCATCGCGTTGATGACGCTGCCGGCCGGGCTGCTCGTCGCGCGCTACGGCGCGCGGCGCGTGTACTTCGTCGCGAGCATGGGCCCGATGCTGCTCAATCTCGTCGTGCCGTTTACCGGCGCATGGCCGCTGATCGCGCTCACGCAAGTGTTGATCGGGCTGTGCATCCCGTTCCGGATCGTGTCGATCAGCGGCGTGTTCCTCGCGCGTCTCGCGCAGATCGGGCTCGCGCGCGCCGGTTGGTACCGCGCGGCGATGTCGGTCGGTACCGGCATGGTCGGGCCATGGCTCGCGAGCTGGCTGATCGGCGCGCATGGCGCGGTCGCGACGTTCTGCGTGGCATCGGCGAGCTTCGCGGGCATGGCGCTGTTCAGCCGGACGCTGCTCGGCGGCGCGGAGCCTGCGGCACGCGCTGAGCAACCTGAACCCGGAGGCCTGCGCGCATTGCTGGCGCTCGCATGGAGTCACGACGTGCGCGAGCAGCTCATGCTGGAAGCCGTGAACAGCGCGACACGTTCGCTCGCCGGCGCGTATACGGTGGTGCTGGCGATCCAGTCGCTCGGGCTGTCGCAGACGAAAGCCGTCGCGCTGCTGACGCTGCAGGGCGTTGTCGCGGTGATCGCGCTGTTCGGCCTCGGGCATGTCGCGCAGCGGATGACGGCGCGCCGTTGCCAAGCGCTCAGTCTTGCCGGTGGCGTGGCCGGATTGCTCGCGCTGGGTCTTGCGCATGACGCATGGATCGTCGGTGCGGGACTCGCCGCGCTGTGCGGCGGGTCGTCGCTGCTGCATCTCGTCAATATGCAGCGTCTCGGCCGCCACCCGGCCGACAAGAGCCAGGTGTCGAGCCTCTACAACCTCGCGTCGATGACGGGCGCGTTCTGCGGCCCGCTGGCCGGCAGCGCGCTCGTGCCGGTCGTCGGATTGCCGGGCATGTTTCTGTGCTGGCTGCCCGTCGTCGTGCTGGTTGCGTTCGCGTTGCGCGTCGCAACGGGGCGGCGCGAGGTATCGCATCCCGTGACTGAATAGCTGTCCTGACGACCATCGGATCGGGTGTTACGGAATCGGCGCAGTGTTGCGTGACAAGCAGTTTGCTTCCCGTCACAGATGCGCATGCAGCAACACCTGCACCACACCCATGCCGGAAGCCCCGTCCGACGGGCCTCTCGATGCTGGCATCCGAATTGCAATAGGTCACCCGTGCGTCGTGCACGCACGTGCGTTCAACCGATCAAACAGGATGACTCATCGATGTTCAGGAAAAAACTAATCGTCACCGCGCTGGGGGGACTGCTGACGGGCGGGGCCGTATCGTTGCCCGCATGGGCGGAAGATGGCGCAGTGGCGGCGGCACCGGACGCGAAGCCGGCGCAACAGGACGCGGACGATGCAGCCGCGGCGGCACCGACGGCAGCCCGCGCGAACCGCGGCGCGGCTGCACGCGAAACGAACCTCGGCACGGTGACGGTGACCGCGCGCCGGCGCAAGGAGAGCATCCAGGACGTACCGGTCGCGGTGAGCGCGCTGAGCGGCGACACGATCAGGAACAACGAGTTGCGCGTGGTGAACGACGTCACGAAGTACGTGCCGAACTTCACCGGCCAGTCGACCGAAGGCCGCGAGCGGCCGCGCTGGTTCCTGCGCGGCGTCGGCAGCAACGATCCGTCGGACCTGTCGCTGAGCCCGATCGGCGTGTATTTCGACGACGTCTACATCAACAGTGTGTTCGGGCAGGGCTTCCCGCTGTTCGACCTCGATCGCATCGAAGTGCTGCGCGGCCCGCAGGGCACGCTGTGGGGCAAGAATACCGTCGGCGGTGCGCTCAGCATCACGTCGCAGAGGCCGACCTTCGACGTGAGCGGCTACGGCAAGATCGGACTCGGCCAGTACAACAGCCGGCTCGCGGAAGCCGCGATCGGCGGGCCGATCGGCAAGAACGACGTGCTGGCCGCGCGCGTGTCGGTGTATCACGAGAACGCCGACAGCTTCTACACGAACACCGTGCAGCAAGGGCGCTTCGGCGGCTTCCACGACAATGCGGTGCGCTTCCAGGTGCTGGCCGTGCCGACCTCGGACACGGACTTCTTGTTCAACATCCACGGCCGCAACTACACGGGCGGCGGCAATGCGTGGCACGCGCAGGGCGCGGGGCCGGGCGGCGCGAACCAGTTCGGCTTCGTCGGGTCGAGCGATCCGTACACGGTGTCGCTCAATGCGCCGTCGAACGATCACATCTCGACCTGGGGCACGTCGCTCACCGCGCACTGGCGCATCAACCCGGCGGTGACGCTGACGTCGATCACCGCGTTCGAAGGGCTGCACCGCTGGTACCAGGACGACGAGGACTATTCGGCGTTCGACGCCGCGCGCTCGCACGATCGCTTGTCGAGCCGCCAGTTCTCGCAGGAATTCCGGCTCGAATCGCCGCAGAACGACCGGCTCAGCTGGCTCGTCGGTACGCATCTGTTCACCGAGCAACTGGCCGAGGAGGGTGCCGGCGGCGGCCTGCCGGGCGCGCCGTCGCCCGCGTTCTACCACTTGACCGACCTCACGCAGCACACCCAGAGCGCGGCGATCTTCGGCAGCGTGAAGTATCGGTTCACCGACCGCTTCAACGTGACGGGCGGGCTGCGTTACACGATCGAGCGCAAGAACATCAACCTGACCGGGCTGCAGAACACCGGCAACGTGACGTTCAGCAATCCGGGCAGCTGGTGGGATCCGTCGTCGGTGTCGTCGCCGCTGGCGGTCAGCGCGCGGCAGAACCAGACGAACACGTGGCGGGCGCCGACCTGGGACCTCACGCCCGAATATGCGCTCAGCAGCAACGTGCGCGCGTATTTCCGCTATGCGCGCGGCTTCCGTTCGGGCGGCTACAACGGCAACGCGTATACGCAGAGCACGGTGTCGACCGTGTCGCCGGAGTACCTGACCGACTACGAATTCGGCATCAAGAGCGAGTGGTTCGACAAGCGGCTGATCGTCAACGCGAGCGTGTTCCACTACGACTATCGCGACATCCAGGTGTTCGCGCTGGCGCCGAATCCGTTCGGCGGCCCGCCGGTGTCGACGCTGTCGAATGCGGGCCAGGGGCGCGCGGACGGCTTCGAGCTGGAGCTGAAGGCGCAGCCGGTCAACAGCCTCTACCTGTTCGCGAACCTCGGGATGCTGAACACGCGCTACACGGAGTTCCGCTATGTACCGACCGCCGTCGGCAATTCGTTCGCGCGTTCGCCGCATACGACGATCAACGCGGGCTTCGACTATCGCGTGCCGGTATCGTTCGGCACGCTGACGGCCGGCGGCGACGTGAATTACCGCAGCCGCGAGTACTTCAGCGCGACGCGGCAGACGATACCGCAGCTCTGGCAGGGTGGCTACACGGTGCTGAACGCGCACGTGTCCTATACGACGCCGAACCAGAAGTACATCGTGACGGGCTACGTGACGAACCTGACCAACAAGGTCTACAAGAAACTCGAGCTGCTGCCGTCGTATGGAGCGTATCCCGTGCTGTACGGCGATCCTCGGACTGTTGGACTGACGTTCACCGCAAAAATCTAGGTACCGGGTGGTGCCGCACGGTCTCCCGGAGCGAACCTGATTTCCGGGAGGCCGGTTCGAGCGCATCGAAGTCATCGGCGGAAGGGGGGCGATCCGCGTCCCCTCCGATCCAGGTTTAACTCGCGGTTCCGCTTGAGCGGCGAATCGGACGGTGCGGCATGCCCCTTTGGCTTTCACTGCATGAATCGCCGGAATATCCGTCAGGACCGGACTCAGGAAGTCGCGGGACGTGAGAAAGCGTGGCCGAACGTGATGAACTGCGCCGACGACCACACCTTGCTATCGTTGCGCTGCCGTCCAATGAAATAGACAGGGCGGTTGCCGAACGCCGCATTGCCGGGCGTCACCTCGATGCTGCCGGACAGATCGACGGGCAGTTGCTGGTCGGTCAGCCGCTCGACCGCGACGAACAGCTCCGTGCCGCCGAGCGCATGCGTCGCCGTACCACGCGCGCCCAACCTCGCCCCCTCAAAAAATCGACCTTCCCGTATAAGTCGTCAACCACTCCAGCGCCAGCGTCCCCGCCAGCGAGTTCCCGTTCGCATCGAGCCCCGGCGCCCATACGCACACGGCCATGTCACCCGGCAGCACTGCGACGATCCCGCCGCCGACACCGCTCTTGGCAGGCAAGCCGACGCGATAAACGAAGTCGCCCGCCGCGTCGTAGGTGCCACAGGTCAACATCAGCGCCGACAACCGCTTCGCCGAACTCGCATCGACGACCCGCTCGCCAGTGACGGGCGCGACGCCGCCGTTCGCGAGAAACAGCGCCGCTTGCGCAAGCTCGACGCAGTTCATCGTGATCGCACACTGGCGGCAATACGCGTCCACCACCGTGTCGGGCGGCATCTGCATGTTCCCGAAGCTCGCCATGAAATGCGCCATCGCGCGGTTGCGATCCGCGTGCTGCAGTTCCGACAGCGCGACGCGCGAATCGTAGTCGAGATCGGTCGCGCCGATCAGCCGCCGCACGAACTCGACGAGCGCCGTCTCGGCGCGCACGAAGCGGCGGCACAGCACGTCGGTGACGACCAGCGCGCCGGCGTTGATGAACGGGTTGCGCGGCTTGCCGCGCTCGCTTTCGAGCTGAACGAGCGAATTGAACGCGGTGCCGGACGGCTCGCGGCCGACCCGTTCCCACAGCGCATCGCCCAGCAGCTGGAACGCGAGCGTGCAAGCGAACAGCTTCGAGATGCTCTGGATCGAGAAGCGCTCCTGCGCGTCGCCGACCGTGTAAACGTTTCCGTCCAGCGTCACAACGGCCATCCCGAACTTGTCGGCGGGCACTTTGGCGAGCTCGGGAATGTAGTCCGCGACACGTCCCTGGCCGATCCAGGGGGCGAGTTCGGCATGGATGCGTTCGAGGATCGACTGGTAATTCATCGTGTGTGAGGCGGGGCGGGCGCGGCCCGGTTTTCGGAGAGCCCGTATGGAACCGTTTCGGCGCCGATTCGTCAAGCGCGGCGATCATCGCACCCTTATTCTCCAGATCTTCAAACGGGCAATCGGTGGGCGCAGTATCATGCGGTACGTTTCGACCGATGGCCGGCAGCCGGCGCAGGCCCGCCGCCGCCGCGGTTTCCCCGTACGATCCGACCGTTGCCCATGTCTTTTCGCATCCTGCTCGTCGAAGACGACACCCGCCTGTCCACACTGATCGCCGGCTACCTGCGCAAGAACGACTATGAAGTCGACACTGTGCTGCACGGTGACGCCGCCGTGCCGGCGATCCTGTCCACGCGCCCGGATCTCGTCATTCTCGACGTGAACCTGCCGGGCAAGGACGGCTTCGAGATCTGCCGGGAGGCGCGCAAGGCGTACGACGGCGTGATCATCATGGTGACGGCGCGCGACGAGCCGTTCGACGAACTGCTCGGCCTCGAATTCGGCGCCGACGACTACGTGCACAAGCCGGTCGAGCCGCGCATCCTGCTCGCGCGGATCAAGGCGCAGCTGCGCCGCGTCCCCGCGCGCGCGGCCGAGGGCGCCGCGCCGCAACCGGAGCGCTACACGTTCGGCCAGTTCTCGATCGACCGCACCGACCGTTCGGTCGTGCTGCCGGGCGGCGGCTCGCCCGACCTCACGTCGGCCGAGTTCGACCTGCTGTGGGTGCTGGTGTGCCGTGCGGGAGAAGTCGTCAGCCGTGACGACCTGATGCTGCAGCTGCGCGGCGTCGAGTTCGACGGTCTCGACCGCACGATCGACGGGCGCATCTCGAAGCTGCGCCGCAAGCTGCACGACGATGCGGGCAACCCGCAGCGGATCAAGACGATCCGCAGCAAGGGTTACCAGTTCAGCAAGCATGCGTGGGAATGACGCCGGCCCGGCACGACGCCGTCGGCCGCCGCATCCCCGCATCGCACGATAGCCGGAAGCCGCGATGATCCGACGCACCCGTTCGCACCCCGATGCAGCGCCGCTTTCGGCGCCGCGCTATGTCAGATGGCGCTGGCTGCATTTCCGCCGCGCGTGGACCGACACGCGCGCCGACCGCATTCCGAGCTGGTCGCGCCTGTACGTGCGGACCTACCTGCATCTGCTCGGCCTCGTGCTGCTGACCGCGCTCGTGCCGGCGCTCGCGTTGTGCGTCGTGCTGTCGCCGGAAGTCGTGTGGCACGCGTTCGACGCGCTGCCGGGCGATATCTGGATCGTGCTCGCGTTCGTGTTCGCGGCGCCCGCGCTCGCCGCATATCGGTGGATGCGGCCGGTCTGGTCGGATCTCGTGATGGTGCGCGAGCGCGCGATCGACTTCACCGGCGGCCGCTTCAACACGCGCGCGCGGGAGTCGCACAGCGTGATCATCGGCCCGCTCGCGCGCACGCTGAATGCGCTCGCGATGCGCATGGAGCGGCTGATCGCGGCGCAGCGCGACCTGACGAACGGGATCTCGCACGAGCTGCGCACGCCGCTCGCGCGCGTGCGCTTCGCGCTCGAGATGCTGCGCGAACCGGGCTCCGCCGCCGAATACCACGGTGCGCTGGAGAGCATCGCGCAGGACGTGACCGAGCTCGAGGAGCTGATCGACATGAGCCTCACGTATGCGCGGCTCGAATACAGCTCGCTGCAGTCGAACCTCGAACTGACCGCGCCGGTCGCGTGGTTCGAGCACCAGGTCAGCGACGCGCAGCTGCTGTATCCGGAGCGCGCGATCGAGTCGCGCATCGCGATCGCGTCGGACCTGCGCGTGAAGATGGACCGGCGGCTGATGTCGTACGCGATGCGCAACCTGCTGCGCAACGCGAGCAAATATGCGGCGTCGCGGATCGTCGTCGGGATCGCGATCGAGCACGGCAACATCGCGATCTTCGTCGAGGACGACGGCCCGGGCGTGCCGGAGAGCGAGCGCGAGCGGATCTTCGACGCGTTCGTGCGCCTCGACCGCCGCACCGGCGGCTACGGGCTCGGCCTCGCGATCACGCGGCAGGTGCTCCACGCGCACAACGGCCGGATCGCGGTGGTGGATCCGGTCGAACTCGGCGGCGCGCGCTTCGAGATCAGCTGGCCGATCTGAGCGCCGTCAATACGTGCGGCCGAGCTGCAGGTAGATGTTGCGCCGGCCGCCCGGCGCGAGCGCGACACCCATGTACAGCGGACCGAATGCGGTCGACAGGCTCGTGAAGAACGTGTAGCTCTGCTTGAGCGTGCCGCCGCCGACCTTCACACCGCTCGACCACACATTGCCGACTTCCGCGCTGGCGCCGACCGACAGCGCCTTGATCGGGGACGCGTTGAACGTCATCAGCTGGTTCATGTACGTCACGTTACCGTACGCGAGTTCATTGCCGGTCAGCTGGTCGGCCGCATACGCGGCCAGATGCTGGAACCCGCCGAGCGTGAAGTTGAACGCGTTGATCAGGTTGGTGCCGCCGATGCTCTTGCCGCCCTCGATCGTTGCGCTGACGCTGTGCCGGCCGAACTGCTGCGCGATCATCGCCTTGCCGTAGAGCTCGGTGTAAGGCGTGTTCGACGTATCGGCGAGGTCCTCCGCGGACTGGCTGTTGTGCGACCACAGCGATCGTTCGACGCGGAATTCGCCGTAGTAGCCGCGGCGCGGGAACATCGGATCGTCGAGCTGATCGATGACGAGCCGCGCCCGCGCGGTCAGCGCCTGCGACGTGAAGCTCGGCCATATCAGCGTCGAGCTGCCGTCATCGAACGGGAACGGCAGGTTGTAGTTCGGCGAGCCGTGCCCGGTCGCGTAGCCGATGCCCATCCGGAAGTCGCCGAGCCGGGCGATCGGCAGGCCGAAGTCGAGCCCGGTGCGCGCCGTCTGCATCAAGTACTGATTCAGCTTCACCTCGCCGCTGTCGTCGTACAGGTTCACGTAGCGGCGCTGATATTCCGCATAGGGCGAAATGTACAAGCCGTATGCGGCCGGCAACGGCTGGCGCAATTCGACGCGCGCCGACTGCAGATCGCTGCCGATCGTCGTGTCCGCGCGGAACTCGAGGCCCGATTCGGTGAGCCACGGCCGCCGGTAGCCGATGTGCAGGCGGAAGCCGCCCTCGTCGGTCGAGCTGCTCGACATCCCGACGCCGAACAGCAGGAAATTCGGCCCCCAATATTTTTCCCGCGCATCGATCTCGAGCACATTCTCGTCGCCGTGGCTCACGATCTGCTGCGTCACGCTCTCGAAATTGCCGCCGGTCGTCAGCCCGAGCAGGTCCTGGCTGACGGTCGCCGGATCGTAGGTGTCGCCCGGTTTCACGTGCAGCGCGTCGCTGACGACGCGCTTCGGCACGCCGCCGGTCGTCTTGATCTCGACCCGCGTGATGCGGATCGGCGGCGGCAGCGGCTGCGCATGCGCGGACCGGTAGGCCGCGTACTGTTCCGGGGTGAGCGCAAAGTGCCTGAGCCGCGGCAGCGCCGCGGTCGCGGCGGCCGCGCCGGCGGCGATCGCCTGTTTCGCGTTCTGGAAATCGGTGAACGCGAGCGTGCCGAGGTCGGGGGTGAGCAGCACGTCCTGCGCGGCGAGTTGCTTGCGCTGCAACGTCACGTTCTGGCGGATCAGGATGCCGACCATCTGCTGCATCACGTCGGCCGGCGACGCGAGCGCGTCGAGCGGGCGCAGCGGCGAGCCGATGTCGACGGCGATCACGACGTTCGCACCCATCTGCCGCGCGGTGTCGACCGGCAGGTTGCTCACGAGGCCGCCGTCGACGAGCGCGCGGCCGTTGATCTCGGCCGGCGCGAACAGCCCGGGCATCGCCATGCTCGCGCGGATCGCGAGCGGCAGCGAGCCGTGGTCCAGCACGACCATCTGACCCGTTTGCAGATCAGTTGCGACCGCGCGATACGGGATCGGCAACTGGTCGAACGGCTGATTGGTCGGCACGGCGGCCGTCCAGTTCGCGAGCAGCGCCTGCAGCCGGTTGCCCTGCACGAGGCCGACCGGCGCCTTCACGCCTTTCTTGCCGAAGCCGAGTGTAAGGCTGTTGATGTAGAGTCGCTCGTCCTCGCGGCTGCTTTGCGGCAGGTCCGCGCGGTCGGTCACGTCGAACGCGATGTCGGCCAGGTTCACCTCCGACAACTGCTTCTGCATCTCGTCGGCGGCCATCCCGCTCGCATACAGGCCGCCGACCACGGCGCCCATGCTGGTGCCGGCGATGCAATCGATCGGGATGCGGTTCTCCTCGAGCACTTTCAGCACGCCCAAGTGTGCGTACCCGCGGGCGCCGCCGCCGGACAGCACGAGGCCGATCGCCGGCCGGCCGGCCGGACCGCCGTCGGCGTTGCAGGTCGGCGCGGGCCTGGCGGTGGGGGCGGCGGCTGTCGTGACGGGGGCGGCCGGCGCGGCGGAAGTGGCCGCCGTCGCGGTGCGGGGGGCGGTGTCGGCTGCCGGCAAGGGCTGCGCGGCAACGGTGCAACACCAGAGCGCAACGAGCGTTGCGCCCAGTTGGCGCACCCCGAGCCAGCGGGGAAAAGCGGTCGCTGTCATGGAGGAATACCTGGCGTGATCGGGCGTCGGACGCCTGCCGGGAGCAGGCAAGACCGAGAGATTACCGTGTTTTACAAGCCCGACGCGAGAGGCCGATGCGTAGCCGCGGACCTGCCGAAACACACATTCGGCAATCTCGTCGCGAAAAGATCATCGGAATTGTCTAAAGTACAGGGGCGATTTGCCGCTAAATCCCTGATGGGGCGGTAAAAGCGCGCCGCGGGGATGCGGCCTGGCCGTTTCGGCCGGTTTGTTCAAATAAAGGCTTGATATGTCGACACCGCTGTTCGGAAAGTTGTTTGCGCAACCCGTTGCGATCGACCCTGGAACGGCGAGTACGCGGATTTATACGCACGAGCGCGGCGTGGTGCTGAACGAGCCGTCGGTCGTCTGCTTTCGCAAGGGCGGCGCGGCGGACGCGCGACCGACGCTCGAAGCGGTCGGCGAGCGCGCGAAGGCGCTGCTCGGCCGGGAGCCGGGGCATCTGGAGGCCGTGCGGCCCATGCGGCACGGCGTGATCGCCGATGCGCACGCCGCCGAGCAGATGATCCGCCGCTTCATCGACATGTCGCGCACGCGTTCGCGTTTCGGCCGCCGCGTCGAGGTCACGCTGTGCGTGCCGTCGGACGCGACGGCGGTCGAGCGCCGCGCGATCCGCGAGGCCGCGTTCGCGGCCGGTGTATCGGACGTCGAACTGATCGAGGAAGCGCTCGCCGCCGGGCTTGGTGCGGGCCTGCCGGTGACCGAGGCGGTCGGCTCGATGGTGATCGATATCGGTGGCGGGACGACCGAAGTGGCCGTGATCGCGCTCGGCGGCATCGTCTACCGCGAGGCGATCCGCGTGGGCGGCAACCAGTTCGACGCGGCGATCGTCAACCACGTGCGCAACCTGTACGGCGTGCTGCTCGGCGAGCAGACGGCCGAGCGTGTGAAGAATACGATCGGCTCGGCAACCAGCGCGGTGCCGCGCACGTCGACGCGCGCGATCGGGCGCAGCGTCGCGGACGGCCTGCCGCGGTCGATCGAGTTGTCCAACCACGACGTGGCGGACGCGCTGGCCGCACCGCTCAAGCAGGTGATCGGCGCGGTGAAGTCGGTGCTGGAAAATGCGCCGGCCGAACTCCTGACCGACATCGCGCATCGCGGCGTGGTGCTCACGGGCGGCGGCGCGCTGCTCGCGGACCTCGAACGTCTGCTGCTCGACGAGACCGGACTGACCGCGCGGATCGCCGACGAGCCGGCCACCTGCGCGGTGCGCGGCGCGGGGGAGGCGAAGGGTCGGCTCACGACGTGTCCGGTGGATTGACGCCGGCCGGGTCGGCGCATGGGCGTTCCTTGCCGGTCTTTCGAACCCCGAATTTCCCGCATGCCGAACGTCGTGTCGACCTCGTTACCTGGACGGGCCGGCAGCGGCGTGCGTGACAACGCAGTGCCCGGCAACATCCTGTGGACGTTCTGACCGTCGCCTGAAGTGCCTGCGCGCGACCCGCTGCGGCGGCGGCAACGCCGCGGGGGCCGCGTCCTTTTCGTCGCTGCGCGCCCCCCCGGTTCTGGCCTATCCTGTGCGAAACACGCGACGCGCACCGCGCGTTGCGTCTCGACACAGGAGCATCGATGCCGAATCACGCCGAAGCCACCACGACTCAGGCGCCGCAAGTCGCGCCGGTTCCCCCGACCCAGGCGACGGGCCCCGCGTTCATCGCGCCCGAAGCCGATCCGCAGGCACTCGCACGCAACAACCAGTACGTATTGAAATCCGGCGACGCATTCGTGGTCAGCGATGCGCTCGGCGACATCGGCGGCCATGACGACGGCCTGTTCGTCGACGACATGCGCGTGCTGTCGACATGGCGTTTGACCTTCGGCGGCCGCGCGCCGTCGCTGCTGTCGGGCGCGACGAGCGCGGACAACGCGTCGTTTACCGCACACCTGACGAACCGCCCGCTGCCGCCGCTCGGCGGCCGCGAGACGCCCGAGGGCGTGATCCACATCGAACGGACGCGCGTGCTCGCGGGCGACGTGCTGCACGAAGCGCTGACGCTGACGAACTACGGCGCGAGCGAGGCCGAGGTGCCGCTGTCGCTGTCGTTCGCGGCGGATTTCAAGGACATGTTCGAAGTGCGCGGCACGCTGCGCCCGAAGCGCGGCACGGTGGCCGCGCCGCGCGTCGACGCCGGTGCGGTGCGGCTGCGTTACGACGGCCTCGACGAGGTCGAGCGCAACGTGACCGTGCATTTCTCGCCGGCACCCGACGCGCTGTCGGTCGACCGCGCCGATTACACGCTGACGATCGCCGCGCAGGCGTGCGTGTCGATCTACCTGACCGTCGACGCGACGCTCGGCCAGGCGCGCGACGGGGAAGGCCCGGGATGCGGCCGTGTCGCGCTGCGCACCGCGCTCGTCGGCGTGCATCGCGAGATGCGGTCGCGGCGCGAGTCGATGGCGCGCGTGAACACGAGCAATCCGCTGTTCGACGCATGGCTCGACCGGTCGCTCGCGGATCTCGGGCTGCTCACGACGCAGCTCGACACCGGGCCGTATCCGTATGCGGGCATTCCATGGTTCTCGACGCCGTTCGGCCGCGACGCGGTGATCACGTCGCTGCAGATGCTGTGGCTGCAGCCGGCGCTCGCGCGCGGCGTGCTGCGCTTTCTCGCGGAGCACCAGGCGCGCGAGACGTCCGCGTTCCGCGATGCGGAGCCCGGCAAGATCATGCACGAATTCCGCCGCAGCGAGATGGCCGCGACGGGCGAGGTGCCGTTCGCGCTGTATTACGGTGGCGTCGATACGACCCCGCTGTTCATCGTGCTCGCGGGGGCGTACGTCGAACACACCGGCGACGATGCGCTGATCGACGAGCTGTGGCCCGCGCTCGAGCGCGCCGCGCAGTGGGTGATCGACAAGTGCGACCGCAATCCGTACGGGCTGCTCGATTACCAGCGCACGTCGGAGCGCGGCCTCGCGAACCAGGGCTGGAAGGATAGCCACGATTCGGTGTTCCACGCGGACGGCCGCTTCCCCGACGGCCCGATCGCGCTTGTCGAAGTTCAGGCGTATGCGTGCGCGGCGCTCGATGCGATGTCGATGTGCTCGCACCGGCGCGGACACGCGGCTGACGCGACACGCTATGCGTTGCGCGCGAAGACGCTGCGCGAGCAGGTCGAGGCACTGTTCTGGATGCCGGAGTCCGAGTTCTACGGGATCGCGCTCGACGGTCACGGTGACTTGTGCCGCGTGCTGGCGTCGAACGCGGGCCATCTGCTCGCGTTCGGTCTGCCCGACGCCGGGCGCGGCGCGGCGGTCGCCGGCGTGCTCGGCTCGACGCTGTTCCAGACGGGTTGGGGCATTCGCACGCTCGCGGCCGGCCAGCCGCGCTTCAATCCGATGGCCTATCACAACGGTTCGGTGTGGCCGCACGACAATGCGCTGATCGCGCGCGGGCTCGCGCGCTACGGCGACAAGACGGCCGCGGTGAATCTGCTGCGCGCGCTGTTCGAAGCCGCGGTCAGCTTCGAGATGCGGCTGCCGGAGCTGTTCTGCGGGTTCCCGCGCCGGCGCGGCGAGCCGCCGACGGCGTATCCGGTCGCGTGCCTGCCGCAGGCGTGGGCGGCCGGTGCGCCGTTCATGATGCTGCAGGCCTGTCTCGGCGTGAGCGTCGACGCGGCGCGCCACGAAGTGCGTGTCGAACGCCCGGCGCTGCCTGAAGGCGTCGACTGGCTGCGCATCGACGAACTGCGGGTCGGCGACGAGACCGTATCGCTGACGTTCCGGCGCGTCGACGGCCAGGTGTTCGCGGCGGCCACGCAGCCGGGGCGGGTGAAGGTGGTCGCCGTGCTGTAGTTTTGCAGCAGTCTGCACGGACGTTGCGCGATGTCGCGCCACGTCCGCGCGCAGCGGCATAGAATCGTGACATGACCCTTGAACGATGGCGGAGGCACCTACGATGACGACCGACAATCGGCCCGACGACGGCGAGCACAAGCTCGAGAATCTGGAAGCGGCGGTCGACCACCTGCACAAGTCGATCGAGTCGCAGAGCATCGCGGCTGGCGCGGCGAAGGGCATCCTGTTCAGCCTGATCGAAACGCTCGGCGCGCTGATCGGCGATCCCGACCTGCCCGAACATGCGCGCTCCGGATACGAGGCGCTGCGCGACAAGGCGAGCGAATTGCGCGGCGGGCTCGACCGGCATTGATGAACCGGCAGCGCCGGCGTCGGCCGCAGGGCCTGCGCCGGCGCTGCACAATCTTGCGCGGCGCGCACAAAACCCCGTGCGCTCAATGAGTTAGCCGGCCGGTGCGCAGGATATCCACAAGCTTGCCAACACAATCTGTGGAGAACCGTCCGGCCCCCGAGCCGGCGCGCAGGGTGCGCGCCGCGAGGCCACAACCGATGCCGCGTCATTGACCTGTCTGGCCCGATCTACTGAATCCCCTTTTGTATCAGTGTGTTACGCGACACATTGATGGAATATCCACAGGCTTGCCAACAAAATCTGTGGATAAGTCTGACGTGATTGCTTCCTGATGGTTGAGGATTCGGCGCGCGGCGGCCGTTGCGTTCAAGCGCCAGGCGGCACGGGCTGCCCGATGCGTGCATCGGCGCGGTAATTCGTGCGCGATCAATGGGTTAGGCGCCGGGTACCCAGGATATCCACATCCTTGCCAACACAATCTGTGGACAAGCAGGGCCTCATCATTCGACCGGCGCCGCGTCGGCCGCTTCCGCAACGATCCAGTCGCGAAACAGCGTCATTGCAGGCGTGAGCGGCTTCGACTTCAGCGACGTGAGCCAGTAGCCGCCCGCGCGCACGTCGATGTCGAGCGGCCGCGCGAGCTGGCCGAGTTGCAGTTCGCGCGCGAACATGCAGGCCGGCGCGAGCGCGATGCCCGCGCCCTGCATCGCGGCCTCGACCATCAGTCGCGACGAATCGAACACCGGCCCGTTCACTGGCCACGGTTCGAGCTGCGCGGCGTCGAACCAGCCGAGCCATTCGTCGGTGCGGTACGAGCGCAGCAGCGTTTCGTTCGCGAGATCGGTCGGCCGTGCGAGGCGCCGCGCGATCTCCGGCGCGCACAGCGCGGTGAGCGGTGCGTCAAGCAGCCGCTCGTTGCGCGTCGCTGGCCAGTTGCCTTCCCCGAAGCGGATCGCGAAATCGAGGCCCTCGGCCGCGAGGTCGACGACGTTGTTGTTGGTCCGCAGCCGCAGCTCGACGAACGGGTGCGTGTCGCCGAAGCGCTTCAGCCGTGGCATTAGCCAGCCTATGGCAAAGGTGCCGACCACGCCGAGCGTCAGCACCTCGTGGAAGCGTCCGCCCTCGAATTGCTTGAGCACGGTTTCGATCCTGCTGAATGCGTCGCTGAGCACCGGCAGCAGCGCGCGCCCTTCGTCGGTGAGCCCGAGGCCGCGCGGCAGCCGCGTGAACAGCGCGCAGCCGAGCCGCTCCTCGAGCGAGCGCACCTGCTGGCTCACGGCAGCCTGGGTCACGCTCAGCTCGAGACCGGCGCGCGTGAAGTTCAGGTGGCGCGCCGACGATTCGAATGCGCGCAACGCGTTGAGCGGAAGATGAGGGCGGAGCTTAGTCATAAGAATTTCTTGTGTCAGCGCTCAATTATCGTTGCTTGTCAGGCAACCGTAAAGTCACGATAGTGCTGTCTCGCCGGCCGGCTGTTCCGCATCCATTCCACCACGAGAGACACGACATGACCTACTCATCGCAACGTCGAACCCTGTTGCTCGCCGCCGCGACGGCGCCGCTCGTCCTGACCGTCGCCGCGTGCGCGTCACCGCCGGCCGCGGGGCAGGACGTTTCGTCCGCGACGTCGTTTGCCGCGCTCGAGCGCGCCGCGGGCGGCCGTCTCGGCGTGTGCGCGATCGACACCGCGAGCGGCCGGCTCGCGCGGCATCGCGCGGACGAACGCTTCCCGTTCTGCAGCACGTTCAAGGCGATGTTGAGCGCGGCGGTGCTCGCGCAGAGCGTCGAGCACCCGGGGCTGCTGCAGCAGCGCGTGACGATCGCGCAGTCCGATCTCGTGAACTACTCGCCGGTCTCGGGCAAGCACGTCGGCACCGGGATGACCGTCGCCGAGTTGTGCGAGGCGGCGATCCAGTACAGCGACAATTCGGCCGCGAACCTGGCGATGAAGCTGATCGGCGGGCCGGCGGCGGTGACCGCGTATGCACGCTCGATCGGCGACGACACGTTCCGGCTCGATCGCTGGGAGACCGAACTGAACACCGCGTTGCCGGGCGACCTGCGCGATACGACGACGCCCGACGCGATGGCCGCGAGCATGCGCGTGCTCACGCTCGGCGAAGCGCTGCCGCCCGCGCAGCGTGCGCAGCTCGTCGCGTGGCTGCGCGGCAACAAGGTCGGCGACAAGCGGATTCGCGCGGGCGTGCCTGCCGGGTGGCAGGTGGCCGACAAGACCGGCACCGGCGACTACGGGACGACGAACGATGCGGGCGTGATCTGGCCGCCGTCGCGCGCGCCGATCGTGCTCGTCGTGTACTACACGCAGGCGCGTGCCGATGCGAAGGCGAAGGACGACGTGATCGCGGCCGCCGCGCGCATCGCGGTCGCGACGTTCGCCTGAGCGGGCGGCGCGGCGTGCGTTCATCGATGGCTGGACGAAGCGATGGAGGCACACCGTGCCGCAGGCGTGACCGGCAGGTCGAAACGTTGTGCGATCAACGACTTAGGTCACGCATGCTCAGGATATCCACATGCTTGCCAACAAAAATTGTGGACAAGCTCGCGAGCGGTCTCGTTCATCGCGCGGCGGGCACGGCGCTCGCGTGCCGCGGGCCTGCCTGCACGGTTCGAAGCGGCACGGACAAAACCTTTCGGATCAAGCGCTTGTGCGTGGTATGCGCAGGCTATCCACACGCTTGCCAACACAATCTGTGGACAAGCGGCGTGGCGCGCGCGACATGCGGTCCGTCGCATCGCATGACGATGCGCGAACGGCATGGTGCCTGCCGCGTGACGCATTCGAAGCGATGGGGACAAAGTCTTTCGGATCAAGCGCTTGAGCGCGGTATGCGCAGGCTATCCACATGCTTGCCAACAAAATCTGTGGACAAGCCCGCCCGATGTTCAGCCATGCCGATCGTCGACCGAGGGCCAGCGCGCGAACGCGAACACCCACAACATGATGAAGTTCAGGACCGGGACGAACATCGTCAGGATCCACCAGCCTGAATGCCCGGTACGCCGAACGATCCGGACATACGGATAGACGACGATCGCGACGAGCACGAGCGAGACGATCAACTGCCCTGCGGTGAAGTGTTCCATGGTCTTCCTCGGATGATGTGTCGTTGTACGATGCGGGCCGAACGGCCCGCACGCCGCGTGCGGCTCGTGTGATCCTGACGTGTCGTATGCACGAACGTCAAGCTGCGTTCAGGGGGCGCCGTTTGCGCCGGATCGTCCGATTGCGCGCGTGAGCGGACCGCGCGCTGCCGCAACGGTGGCGCGGCGCATGAATCATTGGCCGATCAACGGGTTAGGCGATACATGCGCAGGATATCCACAAGCTTGCCAACATTTTCTGTGGGTAAGTGGCGCGACGGTCGCGCCGTGTATCGAACGCGCATCGACGTGGCATCGTGATGCGAAGTGCGGCGAACCGGCGCGTGTGACGGCGCGCCGCGCGCCGCGTCTGCATCACGCGTGCCAAAGTCCGTCGGATCAAGGGCTTAGCGTCGCGGTGCGCAGGATATCCACAAGCTTGCCAACATTTTCTGTGGAGAAGTCCGCGTGGCGATCGCGCGGCGCGGCACCGCGTGCAAACCGTGCGTCGCACCGCCTCGCGCATCGGCTCACGCGGTACACACGCCTGCCACGGCGACTTTCTGGAACAGGTGCGGGCTCGCGACGGCGGACGACGGATAAGCCGACAGTTTCGCGACGAACGCCGGATGCGTGAAGGCCGCGCGAAACGCGTCGGTCGATTCCCAGATCGCGTAGTTGAAGTAAGTCGGACTGTCGCCGAGTGCGCGATGAAGCTGGGTCGAAATGAATCCGGGCTGCCGTTTCATGAACTCGGCGTCGTCCTTCCACACGGCCAGGAAATCCGCTTCGTCGGCTGGATCCAGCGTGAAGACGTTGACGAGGACGACGGGTTGCGCGTCGATGCCGAGCTGTTGCTGGATCGGAAAGGCCGGGTCCATCGGTTTGAATTGAGGCATGAAGCACTCCTGCAAGTAATTGAGGCGATGGCGCGATCACGCCTGCCCGGTCGGCGCATGAGCGCCGGACATCGTCGACAGCACGCGAATCGCCGCATCGAGATCGGCCGAACTGAATTGACCGGCGATGTCGCGGACATGCTGCTGCCATTGCCCGACCACCGCCTGGTAGGCCGCGGCACCGCGCGGGGTCAGCGCGTACAACGGAGAGCGCTTGTGCGTCGGGTTCGGCAGCGGTTGCACCAGCCCTTCTTCCACGAGCACGTTGATCTGTTTCAGGACGGCCTGCCGCGTGATGCCCATGGCGTCGGCGATCTGCGGGATGTTCGGGGCTTCCGGCGCCATCGAGATGGCGCCCAGCACCTGCCAGCGCGCGCTGGTCAGGCCGTGGGGCGCGGCAAAGGTATTGCCCCATTCGATCAACAGGCCGTTCAGGCGGAAGACGGACAGCGCGACGGCAGTCAACTTGGCGGATTTCGTCATGGTCGGGATGCACGATAAATTGACAACCAATTTACGTAATGGGTAACTGGTTGTCAAGTTTGTCGTGGATTGCCGCGGCCGGACGGGCGTGCCGGCCTTGGCAGGAGAGGAGGGATCGGTACGCGATGTCGGGTCCGGACGTGAGCGTGTCCGGCGCGGTCTGGCGCATTCGCTGCGCACGACCGACAAACCCTTTCGGATCAATCGCTTGTCTTCGTTAGCGGCCGGTTGTCCACAAGCTTGCCAACACAATCTGTGGAAAAGCCGCCCGTCGGGCGGGCGTCAGGCCGGCACGGGAAAACGCACCGTCACGGTCAGCCCGCGCCCGCCTTGCGTCGTGCCGAGCGCGACCGTCGCGCGATGCTGTTCGGCGATCCGCTTGACGATCGACAGGCCGAGCCCGCTGCCCGACGACGTGGCAGCCTGCGCGCCTTCGCCGCGATAGAAGCGCTCCCATACATCCGTGCGCTCGGCTTCCGGAATGCCGGGGCCGTCGTCGGCGACTTCGAGCACGGGTGTCGCGCCGTCGAGGCGCGCGGACACGTCGACGCGCGCGCCGTCACCCGCATAGCGGATCGCGTTGTCGACGAGGTTGTTCAGCAGCACGCGCAACGTGTCCATGTTGCCCGTGGCCATCACCGGCGACGCCACGATCGCGCCGAGGTCGATCCGGTGCGCATCCGCGACGCGCGTGCGGTCGGCGACCACCGAGCGGCACAGCGCGGCGAGATCGACGCTCGCGGACGCCGCGGCGGACGCCTGCGCGTCGGGTTCGAGGCGCGCGAGTGTCAGCAACTGTTCGGCGAGGTGGCCGAGGCGTGTCGTGCCGGCCTGGATCTGCGCGAGGATCTGCTCGCGCTCGTCGGCCGTCGACGCGCGCCGCAGCAATTGCGACTGGATCGACAGCCCCATGATCGGCGTGCGCAACTCGTGCGCGGCATCGGCGATGAAGTGCCGCTGCAGCGTGAACGAGCGGTCGAGCCGCGCGAGCAGGTCGTTGATCGCTTCGGCGAGCGGGCGGACCTCGTTCGGCATCGACGCGATGTCGACAGGTTCGAGATTGTTCGCATTCCTGCGCTTAAGGCCGGATGCGATCGTGCGCAGCGGCCGAAGCCCCGCGCCGATGCCGAACCACAGTCCGATCGCGAGCACCGGCAGCATCGAGAACACCGGCCACAGCAGGTGAACCGCGATGCCCGCGATCGCTTCCCAGCGCGCATGGCGCGCCTGCGCGAGCCGGATCGTCGTGCCGCCGCGTTCGGTCACGTAGGTGCGCCACGGCTGGCCGCCGACGTCGACGGTCCCGATGCCCGTCTGCGCGGGCGGCGGCAGCTCGGACTTGCGATCGGTCGAGTAAACCAGCGTGCCGTTGCGCCAGACCTGCAGCAGCACCGCGTCGGGATCGCTGGCCTCGAAGTCGTGCTTGCCGTCGCCGTGATTGCGGAACGACAGTTCGCCGTCCGGGCCGACGACGATCTGCTTCGACATGCTGCGCATCTGGTCGTCGAGGAGATCGTCGAGCTCGCGCAGCGCGCCCCAGTAGGTGCCCGCACTCGCGACCAGCCCGATCACGCACGCGGCCGGCAGCAGCCACATCAACAGGCGCCGCCGCAGCGATGCGCTGCGCCAGCGCGCGATCGCGTGTTGCAGACGCGTCATGCGCCGTCACCGATCCGGTAGCCGACGCCGCGCACCGTGCGGATCATGTCGTGGCCGAGTTTCTTGCGCAGGTTGTGGATGTGCACTTGCACCGCGTTGCTCTCGATTTCCTCGCCCCAGCTGTACAGCCGTTCCTCGAACTGTTCGCGCGAGATCACCGCGCCGGGGTCGCGCATCAGTTCTTGCAGCAGCACGAATTCCTTCGGCGACAGCGTGACTTCGTCGTCGTTGAGCCACACCAGGTGCTTGACGGGATCGAGACGCAGCGGGCCGATCGCGAGCGTCGTCTGCGCGCGCCCCGCGTGGCGGCGGTTGACCGCGCGAATGCGCGCGAGCAGTTCCTCGAGCACGAACGGCTTGACGAGGTAGTCGTCGGCGCCGCTGTCGAGGCCCGCGATGCGGTCCGGCACGCCGTCGCGCGCGGTGATGATGATCGCGGGCAGGGTTTCATCGCGGCGGCGCAGCGACGCGAGCACCGACAGGCCGTCGCGGTTCGGCAGCCCGAGGTCGAGCAGCAGCAGGCCGTAGCCGGTCGAGCGCAGCGCGAGCGTCGCGGCGTCGCCGTCCTTGACCCAGTCGACCGCGAAGCCTTCCTGTTTGAGGCCCTGTTCGAGCCCGCTGCCGATCAGCGGATCGTCCTCGACGAGCAGTACGCGCATGGATTCGTGTCTGTTGGCGGGCGTGGCGCCCGGGGTTCCCATCATAAGCGCAGGTGTCTTAGGCCGAGCTTAAACACGGGCGCTTCCGTGCGTTCGCGCACCGAAACGCCGCGACGGCATGCCGCGGCGGAGGGCCTTCAGGTTTGCTTAATCTTACGCTTCGTAATCTCGGGCCGTCGCGTTCAACGGGAGCGCGACGTACTCGAAAAACTGGAGGAACGAGATCATGAAACACCTGACGAGAATCCTGGCGGTCGCGCTGGCCGTGCTGCCCGCCGCCGTCTACGCGGAATACACGGGGCCGTCCACGCTGACCACGACGACCGTGAAGGAACTGCTCGCGAACGGCAAGGACGACCAGCACGTGCAACTCCAGGGGCGCATCGTCAAGCATACCGGCGGCGAGGACTACGAGTTCGTCGATGCAACCGGCACGATCCGCGTCGAGATCGACAAAAAGCTGTGGGCGGCCGGCCAGCCCGTCAGCGACAAGAGCGAAGTGAAGCTGACCGGCGAGTTCGAGCGCAAGTGGTCGGGCAAGGTGAAGGTCGACGCCGATCACGTCGAAGTGCTGCGCTGACCGGCGCATGGGTGCACCGGTGCATCGGTGCACACGGGGCCGGTGATACCATGGACGACCGGTTCCCGTTCTCACCAAGATGGCTGCCAATTTCGATGAACTCGCGTCCCGGATCCGGGCGCAATTTTCCGAACTGAGCCCGCAATTCCAGGCGGGCGCTGCATTTCTGCTCGATCATCCCGACGAGGTCGCCACCTCGTCGATGCGCAAGGTCGCGCAGCGCGCGCAGGTTCAACCCGCGTCGCTCGTGCGGCTCGCGCAGCAATTCGGTTTCCCCGGCTGGAACGAGCTGCGCGACCTGTGCGTCGCGCGCGTGCGCACGCGTCCCGAGCCGCTCACGCAGCGAGCGCGTTCGCTCGTGCGGCCCGACGCGAAGGCGTCGCTCGCGCACGACCTGCTTGCCGCGCAGCAGCATAATCTCGTCGCCACCTCCGCCCAGAACGAGCACGCGCTCGCCGACGCCGCGAAGCTGATCCGCAAGGCGTCGCACGTGCACGTCGCGGGGTTTCGGTCGTGCTATCCGGTCGCGTTCGGATTCGTGTACGGCTACCGGCTGTTCCGGCCGACCGTGTCGTTGCTCAACGGCGTCGCCGGCTCGCTCGAGATGGAGCTGCGCACGATCGCGAAGCAGAGCGTGACGGTGATCATCAGTTTCGCGCCGTATTCCGCGGAAGCGACGCGTGTCGCGCAGGCAGCGAAGGCGCAGGGCAGCAAGATCGTCGCGATCACCGACAGCGCGGTGTCGCCGATTGCGCTGCATGCGGACGCGCAGCTGATCTTCACGCACGACAGCCCGTCGTTCTTTCCGTCGCTGGTCGCCGCGCATGCAATGGCCGAGGCGCTGGTCGCGCAGTTGCTGGCGCTGGAAGGCAGCGATGCGATCGCGGCGCTCGAGCGCACGGAAGCGGAACTGCATGCGAAGGGCGCCTACGTGGTGTAGCCGCGCGCGGGTCCGGCCGTCTTGCCATCTGCCGTTTTCTTCCTGATTCGACGTAACCGATGACGCTCACCTACGACGTGACCGACGCCGGCGACGCGGACGTCCGCAAGCAGATCGCGGCGCCGCTCGTCCGGTTCAACGAACGCCAGGCCGGCCCGATCGATTTCCGGCCGCTGGCCGTGCGCGTGACCGACGCCGACGGCACGGTCGTGGGCGGCCTGTGGGGCAGCACGGCGTTCGGCTGGCTGCATGTCGACCTGCTCGTCGTGCCCGAGGCCGCGCGCGGCCAGGGAGTCGGCTCGCGCATCATGGATCTCGCCGAGGCGGAAGCCGTCGCGCGCGGCTGCCACGGCGCGTGGCTCGATACGTTCGACTTCCAGGCGCGGCCGTTCTACGAGAAGCGCGGTTATGTCCGTTTCGGCGAGCTGCCGGATTACCCGGCCGGGCATGCGCGCATTTTCCTGACGAAGGCGCTCGGTCCCCGCGCGGCGGCGTGACTGGCGGCACGCCGCGCCGCGCGCGACGCTCCGGCATCCACATCGATATTTCAGCGCGCCCCGAACCGTCGCGGTACCGCGCGCGCGTATGCTGACGTCTCCATTCCGAGGAGACCGCGATGTCCGATTCCAACGTGCAGTTTCGCCAAGCCGAGACCTTCCGTGCGCTGCACACGCGGCCCGGCGCCTTCATCATCCCGAACCCGTGGGATGCCGGTTCCGCCCGGCTGCTCGCGATGGCCGGCTTCGAAGCGCTTGCCACCACGAGCGCTGGCTTCGCCTTTTCGAGAGGGCGGCCCGACAACGCGATCGATCGCGACGAAATGCTCGACCACATCGCCGAGATCGTCGCCGCGGGCAGCCTGCCGGTCAGCGCCGATCTCGAGAACGGCTTCGGCGACGCGCCTGAGACGGTCGCCGAGACGATTCGCCTGGCGGCCGACGCCGGCGCGGTGGGCGGCTCGATCGAGGATGCGACCGGCCGTGCCGATGCGCCGATCTACCCGCACGACCTGGCGGTCGAGCGCATCGCGGCGGCGGTCGACGCGGCGCGCTCGCTGCGGTTTCCGTTCACGCTGACCGCGCGCTGTGAAAACTACCTGCACGGCCGCGCCGACCTGGCCGACACGATCGCGCGGCTGGTCGCGTACCGCGACGCGGGCGCCGACGTGCTCTACGCACCCGGCGTGACCGATCCCGACGACATCGCGGCGGTTACGCGCGCGGTCGGTGCGCCGGTCAATGTCGTGATGGGGCTGCAGGGCGGGTTGCTCAGCCTCGAGGCGCTCGCGGTGCTCGGCGTGAAGCGCGTCAGCGTCGGCGGCGCGCTGGCGCGGGCCGCATTCGGCGCGTTCCTGCGCGCTGCAACGGAAATGGCGCGCGACGGCACGTTCACGTTTACGCAAGCGGCGGTGCCGGGACGCGACCTCAATCGCTGGTTTTCGGCGCCGGACAATTCACCCGTGCGGTTCGAACAATGAGCGCCGAAAAAACGTGGGAACGTTTCCAGCCGGAAACCGATTGACAGTAATCAATCGAAACCGGCGCCGATTTGAAGTTCGATGACGGCGCAAAATTCATCGTTTATTCTCTGCGCTCCGGTTGTTTGACCATAATCGGCGCGCAAGCCACGCCGATTATGGTGTCAGAAGCCCGCCACGCGAACCGGTGCCGCGTCGTGTTGCGATTTTCCGGTCGATGTTTTGGGGTATTCGGGAGTTGCCGGTTATTTGCTGGATTGGTAATCTGCCGCATATCCGAATGGCCTGTCAGCGGGCCGCCGGAAAATGAATATATAAAAAATCGAGAGAGTGATGAAAATCCGAGAAAATCCCAGCAACGGCTTTCGCGTCGGCGATGTCGTGACGCTGAAAACCGGCGGGCCGCGCATGACCGTCACGTATGTCGGGCCGGTCGTGTTCGACGATGCCGACTGGCTGATCTGCCAGTGGTTCGACGACGGCGGCCGCTTCCGGCAGGAAATGTTTCATCACGAAACGGTGGTGCCCGAACCGCGTGCGATTTCCGCCGGGCGCGTCCGCCTGCGCATGCAGGCGCACCGCTACCGGTCGGCAGCCTGACGCCACGTCCGACACGGCGCCGCGCCGCTTGCCGCCCGCAGGTTGCTGCGTCGCAGCAGTCCGCGGTGCCGGCATGAGCATGACCGCGACATCCGCGACATTTCACGTCAACCCGAAACATGCGGCGGCCCGGCGCGCCGATACTGCACGCATGAACCCGACCAATCCGATTGCCGCGGTCACGCACCGCGATCCTTATCCTTACTACTCGACGCTCGTCGACGGGCCACCGCTCGCGTTCGACGCCTCGCTCGGCCTGTGGGTCGCGAGCCGGGCGGCGAGCGTGACGGCCGTGCTCGGCCACCCGGCGTGCCGCGTCAGGCCGCTCGATGCGCCGGTACCGCCCGCATTGCGTGGGACGACGGCGGGCGCGCTGTTCGGCGAACTGGTGCGCATGAACGACGGCGCATTGCGGCACGACGTGCCGAAGCAGGCGCTGCGCGCGGCGTGCGCGCCGATCGACGTCGACGCGTTGCGCGAGCGGGCCGCGCAACTCGCCGGCAGCCGGTTGCGCGTGCCGTACGACGCCGATGCGCTGAACGCGTGGTGCCTGACGGTGCCCGTTTGCGCGGTCGCCGATCTGCTCGGCTTCGACGACACGCAGCTCGACGATATCGCCGCGCTGGTCGTCGACTTCGTCGCCGCGCTGTCGCCGCTGTCGGACGACGCGGCACTGGCCCGCGCGAGCGAGGCCGCGCGGCAACTGCTCGACCGGATGACTGAGCGTGTCGCGCGCACACACGCGCAGGACGGCTCATGGGTCGCGGCGATTCAGCAGGCGGCCGGTGCCGCGGGTTGGCACGCGAGCGGCGCGCTCGTCGCGAATCTCGTCGGGTTGCTGTCGCAGACGTGCGAGGCGACGGCGGCGTGGCTCGGCAATGTGCTGGTCGCGTGGGATGCAACCGGTGCCGAACGCACGCTGCCGGATGCCGCGATGCTCGAGGCATTCGTTGCCGAGGTCGGTCGATTCGATTCGCCGGTGCAGAACACACGCCGCTTCGTCGCGTCGCGCACGACGATCGAAGGCGTGACCGTCGATGCCGGTGCGGCCATCCTGGTCGTGCTCGCGGCGGCGAACCGCGATCCGGCCGTGCATCGCGAGCCGGACCGATTGCTGCCGGGCCGCGCGCCGGGGCCGAACTTCGGGTTCGGCACGGGGCCGCACGGCTGCCCGGGCGAGCGGATCGCGCGGGCGGTGACGGCGGGGGCGTTCGGGGCGTGGCTGCGCGCGGGCGGTGAGGCGCCGCGCGAGAGGCTGGTGTGGGACTACCGGGCCTCGACCAACGTCAGGATGCCGAAGTTCGGCGCGGCGAGGTAACGCAAAGAAAAGGGAACGGCGGGACTGCCTAGCGGCAACCTTGCTTCTCGGCCCATTGCTCCTGGGCGGCGACGCGGCGCTGCACGCGTTCGACGAGGCCGGTCGAGAAAGTCCGCATGCTGATGCCGCGGCGCTTCGCGAGGATGGCTTGCGCGACGTCGGTTTGCGGGTTCGGCTGGCATGCCCAGTAGAGCGTCATCAGCCAGCCGATGCCCGTCCACGCGAACAGCGCGTTGAACATCGCGATCGTCAGCCTGTCGTGCCGGCCGCGCCGGTCGGCGACGATGGCCGGAAGAAAATAGAGCGCGATCGCCGCGACCGAACCGGCCACCTGAATCAGGACTGCGTGTTCCATGTTGCTGCTCCATCCGAACTGCAATGGGGCCGATTGTCGCGCTTTTTCCGTTCGTGTGCCGGAAATTGATTGTTGCGTTTTTAATAACGATCAGCGCGTGGCGACGTCCTCCGGTTGCACTTCGTTGCACAACGCGAAACCTTCGTCGAGCCAGCCGGTGACCCCGCCGATCATCAGCTTCACCGGGCGGCCGAGGCGCGCGAGCCGGATCGCCGCGCGCGCGGCACCGTTGCAGTGCGGGCCGGCGCAGTAGACGACGAACAGCGTGTCGGCCGGGTGGTCGGCGAGCTTGCCGGCGACGATCTTGCGGTGCGGCAGGTTGCGCGCGCCGGGCACGTGGCCGGCGGCAAACTGCTCCGGACCCCGAACGTCGAGCAGCACGAAATCGGGCGCGCCGGACGCAAGCGCGTCGTGCACGTCCCAGCAATCGGTCTCGAAGCGCAGCGATGCTTCGAAGTGCGCGAGGGCGGCGGCGCTGTCGGCGGCGGGGACGTCGGTGACGTAAGACATGAAATGCGCTCCTGAAAGACGGCGCGGAATGCGCCGGGATGAAGGGCAGTATCGCGGTTCGGCGGCCATCGCGGCAGTGGCGCGATCGACAAGTTCCGGTAACATCGCGCCATGCACAATCATCTCGTCGTCGCGCTCGCCTACGATCGCCTCTGCACCTTCGAATTCGGCTGCGTGGTCGAACTGTTCGCGCTCGAACGCCCGGAACTCGGCGTCGACTGGTATCGCTTCGCCGTCTGCGCGAGCGAGCCCGGCCCCGTGCGCGCGGCGGGCGGCATCACGGTCGCCGCGCCGTACCGGCTCGCGATGCTCGATCGCGCGGACACCATCGTGATTCCCGGCTGGCGCGATCCGGACGAACCGCCGCCGGAACCGCTGCTGAAGAAGCTGCGTGCCGCGCATCGCCGCGGCGCGCGGCTCTGTTCGATCTGCTCGGGCGTGTTCGTGCTCGCGGCGGCTGGCGTGCTGGACGGGCTCACCGTCACGACGCACTGGCGCTACGCCGAGCGCCTGCAGGCGCGCTATCCGGCGCTGCGCGTGAATCCCGACGCGCTGTACGTCGACGAACGGCAGATCGTCACGTCGGCCGGCTCGGCGGCGGGGCTCGACATGCTGCTGCATCTCGTGCGCCGCGACCACGGCGGCGCGATTGCGAACCGGGTCGCGCAGCGCCTCGTGCTGCCGCCGCATCGCGACGGCGGCCAGGCGCAGTTCGTGCCGCGACCGGTCGCCCCGGGCGGCAGCGACCGGCTCGCGAAGCTGATCGACTGGATGCGCGCGCATGCGGCCGAGCCGCACACGCTCGCGTCGCTGGCCGCGCAGGCGGCGATGAGCACGCGCACGCTGCAGCGGCAGTTCGCGGACGCGACGGGGATGTCGCCGCTCGCGTGGCTGATCCGCGAGCGCGTGAACGTCGCGAAGGACATGCTCGAAGCGCATCCCGGGATGTCGCTCGCGCAGATTGCCGCGCGCGCGGGGTTCGGTTCCGAGGAGTCGTTGCGCCGGCACTTCCGGCGCGTCGCGGCGACGAGCCCTGCCGCGTACCGGCGCGGGATGGATCGCGGCGTGAGGCCCACGGACGCGTGAGCGTCGCGCCTTGCTTCGCCACATCAGCGCCCGGTCGCCGTTCACTTCCTGCTGACTTCGAGCGCGCGTAAGATGGCGGTCGCCGTGCGGCGATCCGGTTCACGCGCGCCGCGCTTCCTGCGCCGCTGCAACCAGCCGCCATTCATCCATCACAACGACAAGGACAATCGCCATGGGCCTGCTGGGAAAGCTGTTCGGAAAGAAACCGCGTGATGAAGCGGCGACGCCCGCGCCTTCCGCGAACGACGCACCCGACGCATCCGAAGGCGCGGACGATCAGAACGGCCCCGACATCGCGCCCGAGCTCGCGCCCGCGCTGAAGGCATTCCAGGCCGGCCGGCACGAAGCCGCGATCGCGGCCGCCGCGCCGCATGCGGAGCGGCTGGCCGATGCGGCGCGCCTGTGCGCGCTGTCGTACTCGGCGATGGAGCGTTATCCGGAAGCGTTTCCGTACTGGCTTGCGCTGTTCGACCGCGAGCCGAGCGCGCACAACGCGGTGCAGCTCGCGACGACGTCGGTGATGTGCGGCGAAGTGGAGCGCGGCGAAGCGTGGATGCAAAAGGCCGCCGAGGTCAATCACGACACGCACGAGCAGTCCGACGTCGCCGCGCGCGTGAACTTCATTTCCGCGCTGATGCAAAGTGGCCACCAGCGCGAGGCACTGCCGCATCTCGCGTGGGTGCGCGACGTGTACGGCCACGTGCGCATCACCGATTCGACCTTCCTCTACATGCGCGGCATTCCGTTTTTTACGTCGTTCCTCGAGAACAGTCTCGACATCCTGAAGGCCACGCAGCCGGCCGATGCGATCGCGCCGTGGTACGGCGAACTGAAAGGCAAGCTCGACGAAGAAGGCGAAGCGCAGCTCGCCGAGTGGGTCGGTCGCTTGCCGGCATGACCGGCGAGTCGTCACGCATCGCGACGCCGGCCGCGTTCTGCCGGCGCGGCGTCGCGGCGCGCATGCTCAGCGCGTGTTGGTGTCGCGCGCGGTTTTCTTGATGCACGCGATCCGGTACACGCCGTCCTCGACTTCGACGCCATGCGTGTCGTGCGTGAAGCCGGGGAAGCGCAGGTCGTATTGCTCGAGCGCCTTCAGGTAGCCGAGCAGCGGGCCGTCGGCGGGCCCTGCGTTCTCGCCGGGCATCAGCAGCGGAATGCCGGGCGGGTAGGGCACGACGCCTGTCGCGACGGTGCGGCCTTCCATCTCCGACAGCTCCAGCATCTCGATGTCGTTGTGCACGAGATGCTCGAACGCCTCGGCCGGGCTGAAGTCGGGCTGCGGCAGCGTCGAGAAGCCGCGCGACATCATCTCGGTCGTCTTCAGGTCGCTCATCGCGCTGAACATCAGGTCGCACAGATCGCGCAGGCCGAGCTTGCCGTAGCGGTCCGGATAGCGCGCGACGAGTTCCGGCAGCGCCTGTTCGAGCGGCGCGTTCGCGTCGTAGTCGCGCTTGAAGTCGAGCAGCGTGTTGACGAGCGTGCCCCACTTGCCCTTCGTCACGCCGAGCGAGAACAGGAACAGGATCGTGAAGTCGGTCGTCTTCTCGACGACGATCCCGTGCCGGTCCAGATACGCGGTGACGACCGACGCCGGAATGCCGACCGGCATCAGGCCGCCGTGCGGCGCGACGCCCGGCGTGACGATCGACACCTTGATCGGATCGAGCATGCAGTAGTCGTCCTCGATCTCGCCGAAGCCGTGCCACGTCTCGCCCGGATGCAGCACCCAGCACGACGGATCGGTGGCGAGCAGCGTTTCGTCCGCTTCATGGAACGGCACGCGCCGGCCCGTCTTGCGATCGACCACGGTGTCCGGCTGCCAGCCGTTGAAGAACCAGTCGTCGTTCTCCTCGCATTCCGCATGCAGCCGCGCGAGCATCCGGCGGAACGACACGGCCTCGCGGATCGCGTCGGTCGTCAGCGCCTCGCCGCCGGGGCCGTCCATCATCGCGGCGCTTACGTCGTTCGACGCGATGATCGCGTAGTTCGGCGACGTCGACGCATGCATCATGTATGCCTCGTTGAAGCGTGCATGCTCGATCGGATTGCGGCCGTCGCGGACGTGGATGAACGACGCCTGCGACAGCGCGGCGAGCAGCTTGTGCGTCGACTGCGTCGCGAACACGGTCGGCTTGCTTGCGTCGTGCTGCGACGGATCGCCGTGCATCGCGTGACGATCGCGGTAGATCGGGTTGAAGCGCGCATAGCCGTACCACGCTTCATCGAAATGCAATCGGTCGACGCTCTGGCCGAGCAGTTCCTCGACGCGCGCGACGTTGTAGCAGAGGCCGTCGTACGTCGAGTTCGTGATCAGTGCATGCACGGGCGTCGGATCGATGCCGTCGCGCCCGCGCACCAGCGGGTTCGCGTCGATCGCGAGACGCACGGCGGCGGCCGTGAGCCGTTCCGGCATGATCGGCCCGATGATCCCGTAATGGTTGCGTGACGGGATCAGGTAGGTCGGAATCGCACCGGACATCGTCATCGCGTGCTCGGCCGACTTGTGGCAGTTGCGGTCGCACAGCGCGACCTGGTTGCGCGTGACGCTCGCCATCAGGATCACGCGGTTCGACATCGACGAACCGTTCGTCACGTGATACGTGCGGTGCGCGCCGAACACGCGCGCCGCGTAGCGTTCGCTTTCGCCGATCGGACCGGAGTGGTCGAGCAGCGAGCCGAGTTCGCCGACCGAGATCGACAGGTCCGAGCGGAACAGCGCCTCGCCGAAGAATTCGAAGTACGCGCGGCCGACCGGCGATTTCAAGAACGCGGTGCCGCCCGTGTGGCCCGGCGTGTGCCACGAGTATTCGTACACGCGCGAGAACTGCGCGAGCGCGCGGAACATCGGCGGCAGCACGGTTTCGCGGTAGCGTTCGATCGCGGCGACGATCCGCCCGCCGATGAACGCGGTGGTGTCTTCCAGCATCCAGATGAAGTCGTCGGCCTTGCGCATCGCGTCGACGGGAATCGCGGCTGCGCTCGCGCGGCTCGCGAGCAGGAACACCGGCACCGTCGCATTGCGCGCGCGCATCGCGTCGAGCACGGCCTGGGCGGGCGCATGGGCGGGATCGTTGCCGAGCTCCCAGTTGAGCAGCAGGCACTGGATCGCGGGATCGGCGTCGACCACCGCGCGCGCGTCGTCGGCGGAGGTCGCGATCACGACGTCGACGAGCCGCGTGCGCAATTCTTCGACGAGCGCGGTGGCCGCGCGTCCGGTGGCGGTGCGTTCGTCGATGTCGTGCTGCACGAGCAGCGCCTTCATGCCGAGGCGACGGAACGCCGGTTGGGTCAAGGAAGCGGTCATGGGTCATTCCCCCGTTTGCTGGGTTGCCTGGACGCCCGCGGCCGGCGAGCGTGCGTGAAGGATGTCGGCCGTGTGTCGGCCCACGGAGATCCAGAAGGTCGCGACGAGCGCGGCGATGGTGATGCCGAGCGCGAGGTAGCGCACCCAGCGCGGCGAGCGGCCGCCCGGATGGATGTGGGTTTCCTCGATTTCGCGCTGACGGTTGATCGACAGCTCGTAGAACACGATCGTCGCGATCACGAAGATCAGCGACCAGCGCGTCTGCTGGCCGTCGGAGCCGACCATCGCCCACAGCGCGTAGACGGCGCCGATCAGGCCGACGATCGTGTAGAAGGTGAACTGGTGCGACGGCATCTTGCCGTAGCCGAGCACCTTGATCGCGATGCACGAGTAGATGTATGGCAGGAGCGTCATGATCACGGCGATCGACGCGATCTTGCCGAACTGCTCGCTCGCGCTCGGCGACATCGTCGCGAGCACCTGCACCGACATGATGACCGCGACGATCGCAAGGCCGGCCGACGGCACGTTCTTCGAGTTGACGCGGGCGAACACGCCGGCGAACAGACCGTCGTCGGCCGCGGCCTTCGCGGTCTGGCCGACCAGCAGCGTCCAGCCCGCGAGCGAGCCGAGGCAGCCGAGCGCCGCGCAGATCGCGACCGCGTTCGCGGCGGTGTCGCCGAGCGCGAGGCGCGCGGCATCCGCGAACGGCGCGCTCGACGCGAGCAGTGCCTTGTTCGGGATCATCCCCATGATCACGGTCGAGCTGAGCACGTAGCAGACGGCCGCGAGCACGACGCCGCCGACGGTCGCGATCGGCACGTTGCGCGACGGGTTTTCGACGACACCGGCCGACACCGACGCGCTCTCGACGCCGATGAACGCCCACAGCGTGAAGTTCAAGGTCGCGCCGATCGCGCCGAAGCTGCTCGTACCCGACACGTTCCAGCCGGCGAAGTAGACGTCCTTGCTGAACCAGAACCAGCCGAACACGGCCATCCCGAGGATCGGCACGAGCGCGAAGATCGTCGTGACCGACTGCACGCGGCCGACCACGTTCGGTCCGAGAATGTTCGCGTAGGTGAACAACCAGATCACGAAGATCTGCGCGAGCGCGAATACCAGCGGGTCGCGCAGCATCGGGAAGAAGTGCGTGAGATAGCCGAGGCCGGCGACCGCCAGGCCGACGTTGCCGAGCACGTTCGCGAGCCAGTAGATCAGATTGGTCTGGTAGCCGATGTACGGGCCGAACGACTTGCGCGCATACGCATACGGACCGCCGGCGGCCGGGTCGATTGCCGCGAGCTTCGCGAACACCAGCGCGAGCGACACGGCGCCGACGACGGTGATCAGCCAGCCGAAGATCGCGATGCCGCCGGTGGCGGCGAGGTTCGCGGGCAGCATGAAGACGCCGGAGCCCATCATGTTGCCCGCCACCATCAGCGTGGCGGGGATGACGCCGATTTTCGGCGAGGCGGTCGCGGCTGGCGCGACGGTGGAGCGGGAGGGGGACGAGCTGGCATCGGACATGCGAGGCTCCTTGAATGATCGTGATGCGGTTGAGGTGGCGCGGCCCGGCGCCAGTCGACGATTCCGGAATGGTCCGTCGTTTTATTGAACGACAGCATCTTATCTCTTAATTGAATTCGAGTAAGAGTAAACGATGTAATTTAATATCTTGAATATTGATGATCATCATTGATGAAGGTGAAATGTCATGGTGCGACCCGATGGGGGTGCATGGCCCCGCGCGGCGGGCTTGAGCCGGCTCCGGTCATGTTCGCGGGCGAGGTGTCGTGAAAATTGAACGGATAATTGTTTTTTGCCGAACTGGTTAATTCAATTTATGGGCTGAATGACTCGGGAAGTCCTGATTGAATTGGTCGGTTATTATCGAGCGCTCGAAATGCGCTCGCCGGCGCCCGTGATTGTTTATACCGAACGGTGATTCCGATGACGATGCCGCCTTCCCGCAGGCGGTTTGAGCGGGCGCGCCAGGCGCTGCGGGAAACGGGCCCGAACGGACCCCTGAATACGGCCGCGGAAAGCACCCCTGGGGCGGGGCATCGGCGTATCATCCGGTTTTTCGTCAGCCCTATCCAGGCACCCCACCATGACCTCCGTCGACACTACCCCCGTCCTCGACCATGACAAGCTCGTTACCTTCGTCGAGCGCAAGTGGAACGATGAAATTCTCCACGCACTGACCGACTACATCGCGATCCCGGCGAAGAGCCCCGCGTTCGACCCCGACTGGGCGAAGCGCGGGTATCTCGAGCGGGTCGTCACCGATGCCGCGCAGTGGGCCGAACGCCAGCCGGTGAAAGGCCTGAAGCTCGAGATCGTGCGCTTGCCCGGCCGCACGCCGGTGATCTTCTTCGAAACGCCTGCGACGCGCTCGGGCAGCACCGACACGATCCTGCTGTACGGCCACCTCGACAAGCAGCCCGAATTCGACGGCTGGCGCGCGGACCTCGGCCCGTGGACACCGAAGTACGAGAACGGCAAGCTGTACGGCCGCGGCGGCGCGGACGACGGCTATGCGATCTACGCGAGCCTCGCGGCGCTCGGCGCGCTCGACGAGCAGGGCGTCGAACGGCCGCGCTGCGTCGGCCTGATCGAGACCTGCGAGGAGTCGGGCAGCTACGACCTGCTGCCGTACGTCGACGCGCTGCGCGACCGGCTCGGCCAGGTGTCGCTCGTCGTGTGCCTCGATTCGGGCGCGGGCAACTACGACCAGATGTGGCTCACGACGTCGCTGCGCGGGCTGGTGTCCGGCGACCTGCAGGTCGAGGTGCTCGAGGAAGGCGTGCACTCCGGCGTCTTCGGCGGCATCGCGCCGTCGAGCTTCCGCGTGATGCGCCAGCTGTTCGAGCGCCTGGAAGATGCGAAGAACGGCAACCTGCTGCCGGGCGTGTTCCATTGCGAGATTCCCGACAGCCGCGTGCGCGAAGCCGACACGGCCGCCGCGATCCTCGGCGACGCCGTGTGGAAGGGGCTGCCGTGGGCATGCGGCGCGGACGGCAAGCCGGTGCTGCCGACCACGACCGATCCGCGCGAGGCGCTGCTGAATTCGACGTGGCGTCCGTCGCTGTCCGTGACGGGCGCGGCCGGTCTGCCGGCGCTCGCCGACGCGGGCAACGTGCTGCGTCCGCGCACCGCGTTCAAGCTGTCGCTGCGCCTGCCGCCGCTCGTCGACGCCGCACAGGCCGTGCAGCAGCTGAAGGAACTGCTCGAACTCGATCCGCCGTACAACGCGAAGGTCACGTTCAAGCCGGACGCGGGCGCCGCGACCGGCTGGAGCGCGCCGGATCTCGCGCCGTGGCTCGCGTCGTCGCTCGACGCCGCGTCGCGTCGCCACTTCGGCGCGGACTGCGCGTACATGGGTCTCGGCGGCACGATCCCGCTGATGAACGTGCTGCAGGCCGGCTTCCCGTCCGCGCAGTTCATGGTGTGCGGCGTGCTCGGGCCGAAGTCGAATGCGCACGGCCCGAACGAGTTCCTGCACGTGCCGTACGCGAAGAAGCTGACCGCGGCGGTGGCGGACGTGATCGCGTCCGCGCGCTGAGCGTTCGCGCTGCCCGACCCGAACGGATTCGACCGGATTCACCCGGATTCATCCCGACCTCACGGAGCCTTGCCGATGACCGCGCTGCCGACTTCCGATACCGACCCGCTGAGCATGCGCGCCGAACCGCTGCATGCATTCGTCGCGGCACTCTGGGAGCGGGCCGGCAGCAGCGAGCGTGAGGCGCGGCTCGTTGCCGATCACCTGGTCGGCGCGAATCTGGCGGGGCACGATTCGCACGGGATCGGGATGATCCCGAACTACGTGGCGTCGTGGCGGGAAGGGCAACTGCAATTGAACGGGCACGCGTCGATCGTTCGCGACGGCGGCGCGGTGCTGACGATCGACGGCGGGCGCGGCTTCGGCCAGGTGATCGCGTTCGAGGCGATGGTCGAAGGGATCGAGCGCGCGCGACGCATGGGCATCTGCGCGATCGGGCTGCGCGACGTCCATCACCTCGGCCGCATCGGGCACTGGGCCGAGCAGTGCGCGCGCTCGGGGCTCGTGTCGTTCCATTTCGTCAACGTGCCGGGTGACCTGCTTGTCGCGCCGCTGCACGGCACTGATCCGCGTTTCGGCACGAATCCGTTCTGCGCCGCGTATCCGCGCGCGGGCCGGCCGCCGCTGCTGCTCGATTTCGCGACGAGCGCGATCGCGTATGGCAAGACGCGGGTGGCATACAACCAGGGCAAGCGCGTGCCGGCCGGGTCGCTGATCGATCATCGCGGCCGGCCGACCGACGATCCGGCAGTCATGCACGAGCAGCCGTTCGGCTCGCTGCTGCCGTTCGGACTGCACAAGGGTTATGCGCTGGCGGCGATGTGCGAGATCTTCGGCGGCGCGCTGGTCGGCGGGCATACGACCTACGGCGGCACGCTGCAGAAGACGAGCGCGATCGTCAACGGGATGCTGTCGGTGCTGATCGATCCGAACGCGTTCGACGCGGCCGATGCGGAGCGTGAAGCCGATGCGTTCGTCGAATGGGCGAAGGCGTCGCCGCGGGCGGGCGACGCGCCGGTGCGGATGCCCGGCGAGCCGGAGGAGGCGAGCCGCGCCGCGCGCGGCGCGGACGGCATTCCGGTCGATCGTGCGACGTGGCGGCAGATCCGCGAGAGCGCGGCGGCCGTGGGCTTCGACGACGCGGAACTCGACGTGTGGACGCAGCGCTGCATGGGGCTCGCATGAGCTGGCAATCGGAGAAGGCGCACGGCGAGGAGATCGCGTATCGGCTCGCGCCGCTCGGTAACGTACAGGTCGTGCGGTTCTTCAGCGGCGCCGCGATGCGGCTCGACGGCGTGATGTTCGGCTTCATGTCGCGCGGGTCGCTGTTCCTGCGCGTCGACGACGTGAACCGTCCCGCGTTCGTCGCGGCGGGGATGGGGCCGTTCTCGTATGAGCGTCCCACGCGCACCGTTGCACTCGATGGCTATTACGAAACGCCGGCCGACGTGCTCGAGGACACGGGCGCGCTGTTCGACTGGTGTCGCGGCGCGTATCGCGCGGCGCTGCTGGCCGGGGCGCCGAAGCGCAAGGCACGGCCGAAGTCGAAGCCGGCGCCGAAACCGGAAGCGACACGCAAGCGCACCTAGCGCCGAGCGTACGGCGGCGCATTTCCTTTCCTTGCTTTCGAGCCACCGCGGGTGCACGCAAGCGCCGGGTTTGACGCACCGCATGTTCCGGCTGCTTCACAACGGCGGCCCCGGCGTTTATGATCGGCGCGATTGTGTCCATGCCCGGCGCAACCCGAGCCGGTCTCGCTGCCGGCCTCGCGAACGGCGCATCGAAAGCCGCGCGAATGATTCCCAACTCATCGTTCCAGACGGAGATAGCCGATGCTCGTCCTGATTCTCGGTTTAGCGATCTTCCTCGGTGTGCATTCGATCCGGATCGTCGCGGACGGCTGGCGATCCGCGACCATCGAGCGGATCGGCGAGAAACGCTGGAAGGGCCCCTATGCGATCGTGTCGATCGTCGGCTTCGTGCTGATCGTCTGGGGTTACGGGATTGCGCGCCAGGGCGGGACGCTGCTGTGGATGTCGCCCGTCGGCATTCGCCATCTCACCGGCATGCTGACCGCGATCGCGTTCGTGCTGATCGCCGCGTCCTACGTGCCGCGCAACCGCATCAAGACGCTCGTCGGCCATCCGATGGTGGCCGGCGTGATGGTGTGGGCGATCGCGCACCTGCTCGCGAACGGCACGCTGCACGCGGTCGTGCTGTTCGGCGCATTCTTCGTGTGGTCGCTGGTCGATTTCGTCGTGTGGCGCGCGCGCGATCGCCTCGACGGCGTCCGCTATCCGGCGGGCAGGCTGTCGGGCGATGCCGTGACGATCGTTGCCGGGCTCGTCGTATGGGCCGTCTTCGCGCTGTTCCTGCACGGCCCGCTGATCGGCGTGCGGCCGCTCGGCTGAACGCACCCGCCTGCAAGGATCGAAGCGCGGGGCGCGCAAGTTGTCGAAAGCGCCCGCGACATCGAGGCGGGCGCGTGACTCCGCCAGCGCTCGGCGCACGGCCGCTTGCCCATCGCTTGCGAATCCGTCGCGACCGACGGCGTGCGTGTCATCCGCGCGCTCGGCGCGTGTGCATCAGATCGGTTTGACGAACAGCCCGACGGTCAGCGCGGCGCCGATGCAGACGATCGCGATCCGCAGCACGCGCTCGTTCACGCGGTGCAGCGCCCACGCACCGAGCAGGCCGCCGACGATCGCGCCGCCGCCGAGCGCGATGGCCTCGCGCCAGTGCAGGTGCGGCGAGGTCAGGAACAGCACGACCGCCGACGCGTTTATCACGCCAGCGAGCGCATTCTTCGTCGACATCGCGTGACGCGGCGACAGGCCGGCCATCGTCAGCGCGGCCATCATCAGGAACCCGATGCCGCCGCCGAAGTAGCCGCCGTAGATCGCGATCAGGAATTGCGAGATCGCGGCGGTGACGGGGCCGAGATGCTGCGTGCCGGCGCCGGGCTTGCGGAAGAAGCTGCCCCATGCGAACACGACCGTCGCGAACAGCACGAGCCACGGCACGAGGTGCGAGAAGATCGACGACGGGGTTTTCAGTAGCAGCAGGCCGCCGAGCGCGCCGCCGACCACGCTGATCGCGAACAGCGCGCGAAACGACAGCTTGCCCGCGCCGCGCACCATGTTCCGGCTCGCCCAGCCCGTCGTGACCTGGCCGGGGAACAGCGCGACCGTCGACGTGATGTTCGCCGCGAGCGGCGACATCCCCGACACGATCAGCGCGGGCAGCGTGACGAACGAGCCGCCGCCCGCGAGGGCGTTCTGCAGGCCGGCCCACAGGCCGGCGATGATGATGAGGGCGAGCATCGGTGCGGGAGTGCAGAGGTGGCGGGGCGCGCGCGTACGCGCGGTGGACGCACGATGGTAATGCAGGATCGCGGCGGCGCAAAGCGGGGTGAGCGTGCAGCGTATCGGGTGCGCAGCGGGCACGGTCGATCGACGTGGGCGTTGCATCGGGTCTGCGCACCTTCACGCTTTCATGTCGTCACGGCATCACGCGCACGATCGGTGACGCGTCACGCGGTCGGCCGCGCGCCGGCTTCGTCTGCTGGCGCGTCGCCTTCGACGTCCGGATAGACGATCGTCCCGTCGTCCCGGATCGCCGCGCCGGCCGTGAGGCGCGCGGGCTCCACGCGATTCGTGCCCATGATATGCAGCACCGTTTCGCCGCGCGCAATCAGGTAATCGGACACGATGCGCCGATGACAGCGCCACCACACGGCTTCCGAACACATGATCGCGCAGCGCTGCCGGTGCCCTTGCGCGATCAGCCGGTCGAGGCCCGTTCGAAACTCGGGCGACAGCGCGTAGTCGGCGTAGCGATGGAAGCTGCGGTTCGTCCAGAAGCCGTTGACCTCGTCGGGCACGCCGCGCGACTTGCCGCGCAGTCCGCCGAGTGCCGCGATGTGCTCGTACGCGATGTCGACCGCGGCCAGCGCGGCGGGGAGCGTTGCTTCGTTGAACTGCGGATTGGTGCGCGAACGCGTCATCTTCCGGATATCGGCCAGCAGCGCGATATCGACCGCGTCGAGCATCCCGACGAACGCGTCGAGCGTGCGGTTCGAATGGCCGATCGTGTAGAACGGGAGCGTCACGTGTCGTCCTTGTCGGCAATGCGTTCGAGCACGCGCCCGCGATGCGCGGCGATGTGGTCGGTGCGATCGCTCTTGATCTTGTATTGCGGATCGTCGGGCGACGCACGGTGGCGATGGCCCTTGTAGTCGAAATCCTGCGTGTGGATCGCGATGATCGTGCCGGTCACGTAACCGGCTTCGGAATTCCAGCGGACGTGGTCGCCCGGCTTGAACGGCGTCGTCATGCGGGGAGCCTCCTTGCCTCGGTGCGGTGTCGTCGGCCGTTGCCGTACGCATTATCGGCGCCGGCCGCGCATGGAGAAAGATTCAGAGGGCGGGCGCAAGCGTCATGCCCGCAACCGGCGAGGCTTTCATTTATCTGACGATATGTACCCTCAAGTCCCCAGAACCAAATCTCACCCACCAAATTTCCGGGGGCATCCATGTCTGAATTGACCGAATCCAGAAGCGTCTGCGGCGTGCAGCCGATCATCGGTTCAATCGATTCGACTGCCGTTCACATCGAAGGATGTTCGCTACGCTGCTCGCGTACCAGTCGCACTGCACGCTCTCGAACATCCGGGGAAAACGTGCTTGCCTTCTTGTTCATGGCTCGATTCTCTCAAGAATACGCGCCTCCACCCAATTCGGTGCGGTTCAGTGCCGCTGCGCGCTGATCAGATACGAAGGTCGATCTCACCGTGACTGCCTGCCTCGCGTTGCCGAACGGCGTGCTGGGCCAGATCGCATGCAGCTTCAACACGGCGTTTCCCCGTCACGGCGGATCACGGGAACCGACGGCATCCTCGAGACGACCTTCGTCAACAGCCCGCCGCAAGCCGGGCCGCCCGAGATTCATCTGCGCCGCGGCGTTTCGTCCACGACGCCGCAGGAAACCATCGTGCTGCCGGGCGACAGCGGCCTTCTCGCGGAAACCGAGCGCTTCGTGCGCGCCGTCCGGCCCGGCCGGGAGCCGTGGAACGGCAGCACCGAAGCGGAGTCGGTCGATACGATCGCCACGCTCGAGGCGATCGCGCGCAGCATCCGTTCGGGAACCCGGGAACCCGGGAACCCGGGAACGCGTCTTGCGGGATTCACGTCCGTGCAGGCGCTGCAGGCAGCGAATCGGTTGCTCGTCTTGCTTGCGGCAACTGGCGGTGGCTTCTAGAAACGGTCGATCATCCCGAACTGAATTCCGCGCACCGACGCCCCCGGCCACGACGGCGTGAGGCCGATCACGTTCACGCCTTTCAGCGTGAACGCGGCCTGGCCACGGTTATGCAGCCAGGCCGCGCTTGCATAGAGCAGGACGCGCTTCGACAGATCGTATTCGCACGCGGCGCTGAACTGGTCGGCGTCGTTGTCGCCGCCCGATCGGTCACGCAGCCACGTGTACCCCAGCGACGTGCGAAAACGCGCGCTCACCGCATAGCGCGCGGAGGCCGACACGCCGTCGTTGTGGTAGCGGGGCGTTCCGCCGTCGCCATTGAAATACGACAGGAAGCCGGTCACCGGGCCGAATGCATAGGAGGCGCCGCCGAGGTTTGCGCGCAATGCGCCGCTGCCGTGGGTTTGCTGGTGCGCATATGAAATGCGGAGCGGGCCGTCATGCCACGAGAACGTCTCGATGTGGCCTGCCAGTCCGTTGCCGTCGCCGTCGGTTGGCGCGCGCAACGACGCCATGATCGTGGTCGAGAAGCCATGGACCTCGGGTGAAAGGTACGTGATCGCGTTGCTCTCGTACGGCGTGATCTTCGACAGATTGTCGAGGCCCGACGCGATCGTGCCAGCACCGAACGCATCGAGCTGCCCCTTGAACGGGATGTAGATCGGCGAATACTGGCGGCCGATCCGCACGGTGCCGTAGCGCGAACTGACGCCGATCCAGGCCTGGCGGTTGAACAACGTGCCGGCGACGGCCTGACTGCCGTCCGTCGAGCCGAAGCCGTTCTCGAGATCGAACAGGATCTTTACGCCGTTGCCGATATCCTCGGCGCCGCGCACGCCGATGCGCGAGCCGCGATACGCACCGGAATCCATCCGCGCGACGTAGCCGGAGCCCGGATTCGTGATTTCGATGCTCGTGTCGATCGCACCGTACAGCGTCACGCTGCTTTGTGCATGGACCACGGATGCGTGCGCGGCAATGGCCGCGGCTGCGACACCAATGCGGAGCGCGACACGTGTGCCGGCCGCCGGCCGGCGCGCTCGGCCGTTTTCCGACGCGGCATCGTGACGTCGGGGGCGGGAAGCGGGAAGGGAATGACTCATGGGCAAGGGAGGCGGGCAGCCTCGGCAGTGGGGCGACGCGTCGCGTGCGGCGTGGTGCGGCGAGGGTTGCCGCACCACGCCGCACGCAATCCGGTCGAATCAGGCGCTTACTTGTTGTCCGGCAATGCGTAGGCAACCACGTAGTCGCCTCGATCGGGCGACTGGCGCGCACCGCCTGCCGAGATGACGATGTACTGCTTGCCGTTGAGGGTATAGCTCATCGGCGTGCCCTGGCTTCCCACCGGCAAACGCGCCTTCCACACTTCCTTGCCCGTCGAGCTGTCGAACGCGCGCAGGTAGTAGTCCTGCGTCGCGGCGAAGAACACGAGGCCGCCGCCCGTCGTGAGCGAGCCGCCGATGGTGGGCATGCCGATCGGCGACGGCATGTGCATCGGCACGCCGTAGAGGCGCGTGTCCTTCACGGTGCCGAGCGGGACTTGCCATGCGATGCTACGGGTTTTCAGGTCGACCGCGGTGAGACTGCCGAACGGCGGCTTCTGGCACGGGATGCCGAGCGGCGAGAAGAAGCGGTCCTTCAGCACCGAGTACGGCGTGCCGCCGAGCGGCACCGCACCCATGCCTGCGTTCACCGATTCGTTGCCGTTGGATGTACCGCTGCGGTTCTTTTCCTTTTCCAGATGGACCCAGAGGCCGAGGCGCATGTCGTTCACGTAGATCATGTCCGCGTTCGGATCATACGAGAGGCCGCCCCAGTTCATGCCGCCGAGCGAACCCGGGAAGCTGAGCGAACGATCGGTGTCCGGTGCAGTGAAAAGGCCGTCGTAGCGCATGCCGCGGAAGATCACGCGGCACATCAACTGGTCGATCGGCGTGACGCCCCACATGTCCGAATCCTTGAGCACGTCCGCGCCGATCTGAGGCATGCCGACGGACAGCGGTTGGGTCTTCGAATACGGCTCGTTCGCAATCGACGCGGTCTTGACCGGATGTTCGACGACCTTCGTCAGCGGCTTGCCGGTCGCGCGATCGAGCACGAACAGCTGGCCCATCTTGGTGCCGACGATCAGCGCCGGCACGCGCTTGCCATCTTCCATCGGGAAGTCGATCAGCGTCGGCTGCATCGGCACGTCGTAGTCCCACAGGTCGTGGTGAACGGTCTGGAAGTGCCACTTTTCCGCGCCCGTCGTCGCGTCGAGCGCGAGGATGGATGCACCGTACTTCTCGTCGAGCGCGGTGCGCTTCACGCCCCACAGGTCGATCGCCGCATTGCCCACCGGCATGTAGATCGTGTTCGACGTCGCGTCATAGGTCATCGGCGCCCACACGTTGGGCGTCGAGCGCGTGAAGATCTTGCCCGGTGCCGGCTCCGCGTGATCGTCCGGATTGCCCGGATCGAACGCCCACTTCATCTTGCCGGTCATCACGTCGAAGCCGCGGATCACGCCGCCGGGCATGTCGAGCGACACGTTGTCGGCCACGCGGCCACCCGTGACCACCGTTGTGCCCGCGACCGTCGGCGCCGACGTGAGTTCGTACAGCGGGCTCTTCGCGTTACCGAGGCCGGCCTTCATGTCGACGATGCCGTGATCGCCGAATGCGTCGCAGAGCTTGCCGGTGTCGGCATCGAGTGCGACGAGCTTCGCATCGATCGTGTTCATGAAGATGCGGCGGCGGCACACGGCCGGATCGCCGGACGCGGCGATCGGCAGGACAGGCGTCGACCCGGCGACGGTCGGCTGCACGAGCGGCTTGTCCGCGTCGAAGTAGGCGAGGCCGCGGCAGCGCACCCAGACCGTCGTCTTGGTCGGAAACGCATGGCGCCATTTTTCGGTGCCGGTTGCGGCGTCCACGGCGATCACCGTGTTGTGCGGCGAGCACAGGAACAGCGTCTTGCCGACCTGCAGCGGAGTTTCCTGGTCTTCCGAGCCGCCGCCGTCCGGGCTGAGCGGCGTGTCGCCGGTGTGGAACGTCCATGCGACCTGCAGGTTCTTCACCGTGTCGCGGTTGATCTGCGTGTAGCCCGCGAAGCGGTCGCCGCCGGCCGAGTGACCGTATGCCGTCCAGTCCTCGGTGCCTGCGATGCCCGCCGCCGGCGCGGGCGTCTCGGTGCCGAACGTGCCGTGCGGCACGAACATCCCGTAGACGAACACGCCGTTGCAGGCGAGCAGCACGGCGGCGATGCCCCATGCCGCGCCTCGTGCGGGCGCCTTGCCTTCGGCACGGCGCAGCAGCGGCCAGACCGTCACGAGCAGCATGCCGATCATCGAGAACATGAAGATCCGCGCGTTGAGTGGCCAGAACGCGAAGCCGACTTCCCAGACGGCCCACAGCGCCGTGGCGATCAGCATGACGAGGTAGATCGCGACCGCGCTGGAGCGACGGCGGGCGAGCTGGACGCCGGTCGCGCACAGCGCAAGCCCTGCCAGCAGGTAATACCAGCTACCGCCGCGTGCGACGAGCATGCCGCCGCCGATGATGAAATAGAGCCCGAGAAGCAGCGAGACCAATCCCGCGGCGATCAGGCCGATTCGGGCCGAAGCATGAATCGGCCCTGCAGTTGATTGCTTGGACATGAGTGTCTTCTATCCGGTTGCGCCTGGGCTGCATCGAAAGGCAGGAAGAGGGCGCAGCGGGTGGCCCTGTTCGACCACATGGAGGCGCCGCCGCGTTGCATGCATGCGCGGATGCGGGCTTCGCAGATCCTGATCGTGCAGCCTGGTTAGCTGTAGAAATTAACTAAGCGGTGCATTTTAAGGGCGAGCCGCGGATTTTGCTCGCCCTTTTTTTCTTCGATTGTTGTCTGGATGGTTGAAAGTGTGTTGTCGGATTTCGCAACTGGCGCTCGTCGGGATCGGGGAGCGCTGCGGCGGCGATCACGCGGGAAGTGCGTGGTCTGGAGGGGGGACGGGAGCGGCGCGTTGACATGATCTCGCTCGAATAGAGCAAGCGTGGGCAGCGGAAGTCGCGCGGCTGGTGCTTTGGACAGCGCGGGAGCGGCGTGCCTTTGCGAATGCAGGCAGCGCACGCGATGCAGCCATTCGGCGTTCACCGTATCACTCTCGAGTCGCCAGCAGAACGGGAGGTTCGGCATACCGTTTGTTGGCCATTCACCTGATAAAAGCATCTGTCCTATCAACGGGCGCGACCCTGTAATCTCGGAAACGGAGTCGCACTCCGGTTGCTGAATCCATTGAGCGCCGGACCTCGGGGCGTGCGCAATGCCCGCCCCCGGTTCTTCATTCAGCCGGGTCCCACTGCGGCGCGAAAGCCGGGCTGACGAGGCGCTGGTTCTTCGGCAGGCCGCCGATCAGCGCACGATCGGCGTCGTCCAGGTCCACGTCGAGCGATGCCAGGTTGGCGAGCTGATTGCGTTGTCCGGCCGCCTTCGGCACGGCGGCCACGTTCGGCTGGTCAAGCAGCCATTTCAGCGCGACCTGGGTCGGCAGCACGCGATGCTTGTCGGCGATCCGCTGCAGCTCCGGAATCTCCGACACGCGGTTGCGCGCGAGCGGGCTGTACGCGATCAGCGCCATGTCGTGCTCGCGCGCGAATTGAAGCAGCCGCGCCTGACCCAGCAGCACGTGGTACTCGACCTGTATCGCGGCCAGCGGTGCCTGCCGGTTTTCAACGACATCGCGCAACAGCGGAAGCGGAAAGTTCGCGACGCCGATCGCCCGGGCGCGTCCTTGCTCCTTGAACGACACGAGCGTGTCGATCGTCTCGGCAAGATTCCAGTCGGGCGCCGGCCAGTGGATCAGGAACAGGTCCACGTAGTCGGAGCGCAGCGCGCGCAACGTGTTGTCGAGCGATTTCCGCATGCGTTCGGGGCTCAACCGGTCCCACCACACTTTGCTGGTCACGTGAATCTGCTCGCGCGGGACGTTCGACGCCGCGATGGCCTCGCCGACCGCCGCTTCGTTCTCGTACGCGGCCGCGGTATCGAGGTGCCGATAACCCGACTCCAGCGCGAGCGCGACCGCGCGCGTGCAGTCGTCGCCGAGCATGGGCCACGTGCCGAGCCCCAGTTTCGGCATGTTCAACGCGTGGCGGTTGACGATACATTGCATGAACGATTCCTCCTCGATGGGTTGAGCCGGCTCGGCTTGCCCGTGCCGTGCCGGCGCGTTCGTCAGCCGTGGGCGCTGTCGCAGGTCGAGCGATGCGCGGTGGTCGCGGCCGATGTGCCCGTCGACCCCGCGTCGCGTCGCGCGACGAATTTCGCGATGCGCCAGCCGAATACGATGGCCGGGCCGAGCGTCGTGCCGGGGCCCGGATAGGTGCCGCGGAAGATCGACGCGAGATCGTTGCCGCACGCGAACAGGCCGGGAATCACGCGCCCGTCGACGTCGACCACCTCGCCGTTCGCCGTGCCGCTCAGCCCCGCGCTGCACGCGAGGTCGGCGGGCCATACGGTCACGGCATAGTAGGGCCCGGCGCCGATCGGGCGAATGCACGGGTTCGGCTGTTGCGCCGGGTCGCCATTGAAGCGGCTCATCGGGCTGCTGCCGCGCTGGAACGCCGGATCCTCGCCGTTGGCGGCGTCGCGGTTGTAGGTCGCGACGGTACGCGCCAAGCCGTTCGCATCCACCTGCAATTTCGCTGCCAGCTCGGCCAGCGTCGCGCCCTTGACCAGATAGCCGGCACGCTCGAACGCCGCGATGCGCGCCGCGCTGCGCGCCGGCATCAGCAGGCCGAGGCCATAGGTCCGGATGAACGCCGCATCGACGATCAGATGGGCCGGCACGCTGGGCCCGTTGCCGCTGTCGCGCAGCATGCCCATCACAAAGTCGTGATACGAGTCCGACTCGTTGACGAAGCGCTCGCCGCGGCTGTTGACCGCGATGAGGCCGGGTTTCGCGCGATCGAGAATGATGTGCGGCCAGACGCTGTCGCCGTCGCCGCCCAGGGCACGGCGAATCGAGCACGGCATCCACAGCCCCGGGCTGTCGCCGCCGTTTTCGACCCGCGCATCGACGCGCTGCGCGCGGTCGACGCCGTCGCCGGTGTGCGTCGCCGGCGACAGCGACAGCGGCCGGGCCGCGGCGGGGAAGAACTGCTGGCGCAGCGACGGATGGCGCGTGATGCCGCCGGTCGCGAGCACCACGCCGCGCCGCGCGCCGATTCGCCTGCGGCCGCCGTCCGGCGTCGTGACGATGGCGCCGGTGACGCGGCCGTCGTCGCGTATCAGTTCGAGTAGTGGCGTGTCGAAGCGAATCTCGACCTGGCGCTTGAGCAGGCTGTAATAGAGCCGCGCGGCGAGCGCGTTGCCCATTACGAGCTGCGTGCCGCGCGGAAAACGTAGGCGGTCCATCGCATAGCGGCCGACGACCGCGACCGTGCGTTTGAAGTTCGCGGCCGATGCGAACGGCGCGAGCAGCGCATTGAGGTCGGCGCGCGCGACCATCATCCCGCCGAGCCCCATGAACTCCTTGCGAGGCGGGCGCACGCGCGCGAATGCGCGGCCGAGCACGCGCGCATCGAACGGCGCGGGCACGAGCGCCCGCCCGCCATAGGCCGCGCCGGGGCCGTTCACGTAATCGGGATGCGCGGCGGCGGCGACGAACTTGACTTCGCTGATGCGCGCGAGCTCGTCGATCGCATCGGGGCCGCTCTGCAGGAAGGCTTCGCGCGCGTCGTCGCCGCCGCGTGCGCCGACCACCGACTGCAGGAAGCGGCGCGCATCGTCGACGCTGTCGGGCACGCCCGCATCGACGCTCAGGCGGGTGCCCGGCACCCACGTCGTGCCGCCCGACGTGGACGTGATGCCGCCCACCACGGCTGTTTTTTCGCAGACGAGGACCGCAAGCCCCTCGTGATGCGCGACGAGCGCGGCGGTCATGCCCGCCGCCCCCGCGCCGAATACCAGCAGGTCTACTTCCTCGTCCCAGTCCTGTTGCACCGCACCCATGTCCACGTCTCCTTCATGTCGTTCCGTCGCGCACCCGGATTCGATGCGCGGCGGAAGATGCTCCGATAATTATGGAATGTTATTCCAATAAATAGCAAAGTGGAATAGTGTTCTAAAAAGTGGGTGAAGCGGCGTGCGGCGACGTTCAGAAGCGGTGCACGATGCCGACGCCGGCCGCGAACTGGCTGCGCGTGGACGACGGCGCCGAGTTGAAGCCGCCGCCGAGCGTGGCGGTCGCGTCGATGATGTGGTCGCTGCCCGTGGTGGCGAACGGGATTCGGCGGGGCGCGCCGCGCACGGCGCTCGCGCCCCGCCCGCACGCGCTCAGGCGGCGGTATCGATCAGGAACGCGACCATCCGGTCACAGACCCGCGAGAACATCTGCGTGCCCGTGACGGTTCGGCAGCCGCGGGCACGCGCCGCTTCGATGAACGGCGTGAGCGGCGGCTTCGTGACGACGTCGCCGACGAAGGTGGTGGCCGGCACGCGCGATACGTCGACGGGCGGTGGATCGTCCGCCCGCATGCCCATCGGCGACGCATTGACGATCACGTCGAACGATTCGGGCGCGAGGTCCGCGGCGGCGACGCGCACCGTGCCGCGTTGCAGCGTCGCCAGCCGGTCGACCAGCGACGCGGTGCGGGCGGCATCGTTGTCGCGCACGTCGAGCGACGCGACGCCCGCCATCACCAGCGCATGGCCGATCGCCGAGCCTGCGCCGCCCGCGCCGACCAGCAGCGCGCGCTTGCCGCGCAGGTCGCAGCCTGCGTCGCCGAGCGCGGCGACGAAGCCGGTGCCGTCGAACATGCCGCCGTGCCAGCCACCGTCGGCGGTGCGGCGCAGCGTATTGGCCGCGCCGAGGAATGCGGCTTCGTCGGACAGGCTCGTGCAGAACCCGGCGGCGCTGAACTTGTGCGGCACCGTGATGATCACGCCGTCGACGTTGCGCATCGGCGTGATGCCCGCGAAGAACGCCGCGAGATCGTCCGGCGCGACGTGCGCGGGGACGACCAGCGCGTCGAGTCCGGCCTCGCGCAGCGCGGCCGTCACGCCCTTGGGCGAACGGACCTGCGCGATCGGATCGCCGACGATGAAGTGGACGCGGGTCGCACCGCTCAGGCCTTCGTCGAGCGAAACCGGGGTGGTCGGGGTCAAGGGGGCAATCATGCTGTTTTCATCTCCTGGGTGGAACCGGCTTCGTTGTGTACGATGCCGAGCAATTTCGCCTGGGTGGCGGGGTCCTGTTCGAGCGCGACCGCGCTGCTTTCGTGCGCGACGCGACCGTTGACGAGCACGTATGCGCGATCGGCGATCGGCAGCACCATGTCGGCCTGGTGCTCGACGATCACGACGCTCGCGCGCTCGCGTAGCCTGACGACCGCGTCGAGCACTTCCTGCACGACGGCGGGCGCGAGCCCTTCGAACGGCTCGTCGAGCAGGATGGCCTTCGCCGGCGCCATCAGCGCGCGGGCGATCGCCACCATCTGCCGTTCGCCGCCGGACAGGTGTTCGGCACGCGCATCCTTGCGCGCCGCGAGGCGCGGGAACAGCGTGAACATTTCGTCGACGCTCGCGCCGCCCTTGCGCGCGGCGAGCCGCAGGTTCTCGGCAACCGTGAGGTTGGGGAACAGCCGGCGGCCTTCGGGCACCATCGCGAGCCCGAGGCGATTGATCTCGTGCGCGGGGCGCCCGGTGATGTCGTGGCCGTCGAACACGATGCGCCCGGCCGTGACTTCGGCGACGCCGGTCGCGGCGCGCAACGTCGTCGTCTTGCCGACGCCGTTGCGGCCGAGGATCGCGATGACTTCGCCTTCGTGGAGCGTGAGGTCGATGCCGTCGAGGATCGTGTTGCCGGTGTAACCGGCCTTCACGCCTTCGAGGCGCAGCAGCGGGCGTCGCGCCGGCGCGGCTTCTTCGTGCTGCGCGCCGCGTCGTGCGGCCAGCCGCGCATCGACCGGCCGCTCGCCCTTCGCGTGGCCGAGATAGGCTTCGACCACCTCGGGATGGCGCGCGACTTCGGCGGGCGAGCCGTCCGCGATCAGCCGGCCGCGATGGAGCACGCTGACGCGATCGGAGATCGTCAGCACGCGATCGATGTCGTGCTCGATCAGCAGCACCGCATGATGGTTGGCCAGCTCGCGGATGATCGCCGCCACGCGCACGCGATCGGCCTCGGCAAGCCCCGCGAGCGGTTCGTCGAGCAGCAGCAGGCGCGCGCGGGTCGCGAGCGACAGCGCAATTTCGAGCAGGCGCTGCTCGCCGTGCGACAGGCTTTCGCAGCCGTGCGCCGCGCGATCGTCCAGCCCGACCGCCGCGAGCAGCGACCAGGTCAGCGCATTCTGTTCGCCGAGCGTGTGCGCGTCGCGCCACATGCCGAGGCGATCGTGCTGCGCGGCCTGTACGGCCACGCGCACGTTCTCGAACACGGTGAGGTTGCGGAACACGCTGAGGATCTGGAACGAGCGGCTCATGCCGAGCCGCACGCGGCGGAACATCGCGAGCTTCGTCACGTCCCGGCCGTCGAACGTGATCGTGCCGGCCGTCGGCGACAGCACGCCCGTCAGCATGTTGAAGAACGTGGTCTTGCCCGCGCCGTTCGGGCCGATGAAGCTGTGCAGCCGGCGCGGATGGACGTCGAGGTCGATCTGTTCGGCGGTCACGAGCGAGCCGAAATGTTTCGACAGCCCGCGCACGCTCAGCACGGGCTTGTCGGAATCGGTGTCGATGCCGCCGGCGCGATACGGCGCGATCATGTCGGGACGCGCGGGAATCGTGTCGCGCACGAGGGTCCAGCGCGGGCGTCGCAGCAACCGCTGCACGATGCCGTGGATGCCCTCGGGCGAGAAGAACGCGAACGCGATGATGATCGGCGCGAAGATCAGCCACCAGTGCTCGGTCAGGCTGCTGAGCTTGTCCTCGAGCAGGATGAACGCGATCGCGCCCCACAGCGGCCCGAGAAACTGGTGGACGCCGCCGAGCACGGTCATCAACAGGCTGTCGCCCGCGTGCTCCCAGCTCAGGTTGTTCGCGTATGCGCCTTGCAGCATCAGGCACAGCAGGCCGCCTGCGTAGCCGATCACGGCGGCCGAGATCACGAACGCACGCAGCTTGAGCCGATACGTGTCGTAGCCGAGACTCGCCGCGCGCTGCTCGTTGTCGCGCAACGCCTGCAGCGCCCGCCCGAACGGCGAGTGCACGAGGCGCCACAGCAGATACGCGATGGCGATCACCGTCACGCACGCGAACACGTGGAAGCCGACGGTCGTCGGGAAAGTCGGGCGCGGCACGTTCTGCAGGCCGTTTTCGCCGCCGGTCACATCCGTCCACTTGAACGCGATCTCGAATGCGATCTGCGAACAGGCGAGGGTGAGCAAAGAGAAGTACAGCCCGCGCCGGCGCAACACGATCGCGCCGATCAGCGCGGCCAGCACGGTCGTCACGAGCACGCTGGCCGCGAGCGCGAGCAGCTCGTTGCCGAGCACGCGCAGCAGCGACACGGCGACCAGGTACGTGGCCGTGCCGAAGAACACCGATGCGCCGAACGGCACGAGGCCCGTGTACGCGACCAGCAGGTTCACGCCCATTCCGTAGAGCGTGTAGATCGCGATCTGGGTCGCGCGCTCGAGCGGCGTGCCGGTCGCGGTGAGCGCGAGCGACACGAGGACGAGCGCGGTGGTCAGCACCGCGACAGGGTGGCGGGTCAGATAGTCGGGTTTCACTCGAAGCGCTCCCAGCGTTCACCAAACAGCCCGCGAGGGCGGACGAGAAGGACGAGTGCCATCAGCACGTACATGGCGACTGACGAGCCCTCCGGAAAGAACTGGACGGCCAGCGCGGTCACGATGCCGACCAGCAGGCCCGCGACCACGGCCCCGGCGAACGAGCCGAGCCCGCCGATCGTCACGATCACGAATGCGGGCATCACGGCGGTCGTCGCCATCCCCGGCGTGACCGTGACGAGCGGCGCGGCGAGCACGCCGGCGGAGCCCGCGAGCAGTGCGCCGAGCGCGAAGGCGCCGGTCAGCACGCGCGGCAGGTTGATGCCGAGCAGCCCGACCATTTCCGGATCGCGGCTGCCGGCGCGCAGGATCCGCCCGTACGGCGTGTAGTTCATGAACCACCACAGCACGACGAGGATCGCGACCGTCGCGGCGAGCACGAACAGCCGGTACTTCGTGATCAGCAGCGGCCCGTACACGAGGAAGCCGTTGAGCATTTCGGGCGGGCTGAACGGCAGGCCGCCCGCGCCCCACACGAGGCGCACCAGCGCGGTCAGCAGCAGCGACAGCGCGAACGTGACGATCAGGCCGAGCAGCGGCTCCTTGCCGTACAGGCGTCGGATGAACACCAGTTCGATCAGCACGCCAACCGCCGCGACGAGCAACGGCGCGAGCACGACGGCGGCCCATCCGAACTGCGTCGACAGCGCGATCGCGAAATAGGCGCCGAGCGCGAACAGCGCGCCATGCGCGAAATTCACGATGCCGAGCAGCCCGCAGATGATCGACAGTCCGATCGCGAGCAATACATAGAGGAATCCCAGCACCAGTCCGTTGGCGACCTGGGACAACAACATTTCAGCCATGCCCTTACTCCAGAGTGCGGCCCGCCGCCGCCGCGCCCCGTGGTGACGGGCGAGCGGCGGGCCGCGACGCGCGCGGGATACGCTTGGGGCCGTGTCGATTCGGGCGCCGCCGCAGCAGCGGCGGCGCGCGGGCTCAGCGCGCGGCCATCCGGCAGCCGATCTCCTGGCGCGTGCCGAACAGGCGGTCGAGCTCGGCGGGGTTCTGCGGCACGACGGAGATCGGGTCGAGCCAGTCCCATTTGTCCGCGATCCGGTCCTTCACCTTGAACACGCTCCAGCGCCGCAGCAGCTGGTGGTCCCACGGGCGGAAATTCGCGGGGCCGCTGCCGTCGGTGAGCTGAATGGTTTCCAGGCTCTGCACGATGTCCGCTCCGGACGTGCTCTTCGCGTGGTTGATCGCCTGCAGCAGCGCGCGCGCCGTGAACCAGCCGATCCAGGCCTTGTCGGCCGGCGGCTTGCCGTACTTCGCCGTGTACTTCCTGACGAACGCGACTTCTTCCGGCGAATGGCCCGGCGAGCTGAAATGCCACGGCTTGCCGTAGTAGCCGGTCGCCGCATCGGCGTTGATCGACCACAGATCCGAGTCGCCGATGATCGGGCACGCCACCGGGATCCGGCCTTTCATGCCCATTTCCGCGTATTGCTTCAGGAACGTCGACAGGTCGCCGCCCGGCAGGCCGAGCAGCACGACGTCGGGTTTCGACTGGCGGATCTTCAGGATGAACGAGCTGAAATCGGTGGTGTTGAGCGGCGTGACGTCGACGCCGGTGATCGAGCCGCCCGACTGCTTCAGCAAGTCCGACATCGCCCGCTGGATGTCCTGCCCGTACGCATAGTTCGCGACGAGGAAGTGCCATTTCTTGCCGATCGCGAGCAGCGACGGCGCGAGCGCGCGGCACGCGACGGGCGTCGGGCTCAACACGCGGAACGTGTACGGGTTGCAGCTGCTGCCGGTGAGCTCGCGCGCCGCGGCGTTCGGTGCGATGTAGGGCGTCTTGGTGCGCCACGCGACCGACGACATCGCCAGCGACGTGCCGCTGTTCGTGCCGCCGATCACCGCTATCGCCTTGTCCTGCTCGACGAGCTTCTGCATGTTCTGCTGCGCCGACTGCGGATTCGGTTCGTCGTACCAGACGAGATCGACGCGCCGGCCGCGCGCCTGGTTGCCCGCGTCGTCGAGCGCGAGCTTGACGCCGTTCGCGATCACCTCGCCCTGTTCGGTCCACACGCCCTGCTTGGCCATCAGCAGGCCCAGCTTCAGCGGTTGCTCGCCCTGCGCGCGCACGATCGCCGGCGCGGCGAGCGCCGCCGCACCGCCCGCGAGCGCCTTGCCCGCGGTGACGAGCCACGCGCGGCGCGGCAACGCCGGGCTGTCGGGCGCGTCCGCCGGGTGGCTGGAAAGGGTGTCGTTCTGCTCGTGCTGGTCAGTCATGTGTCTGGCCTCCTGTTTCCTGGTCAAGGTCGATTCCGCGCGGTCCTTGGGCAGGCCGCGCGACACGTGTCGAATTTTTTCGTGAATTCTGGTTTGAAGTGGAATAGTATTCAACAATTAAAGTAGATTTCAATAAATCGGGGTATTCACCCGGTCGGTCCGGAATGCGAACGACTCGACGCGATGCGGACGCCCCGAACAACGGAGATGAAGCGATGGCAAGAAGACGGCTGGTAGTGATCGGTGCGGGCGCAATCGGGCGGATGCACGTGGAGCGCGCACGAACGCATCCGCAGGTGGAAGTGGTGGCGATCGCCGATCCATCGCCGGCGGCCGAACAGTTCGCGCGTGCCGAGGGGGTACGCGGGTTCGCCGATTACGCGACGATGCTCGACGCGGTGCGCCCGGACGGCGCGATCGTCGCGACGCCGAATGCGACACATGTGGAGGTCGGCCTTGCGTGCATCGCGCGCGGCGTGCCGGCGTTGATCGAGAAGCCGGTATCGGACAGCGTCGCGGCGGCAGCCGAGCTGGGGCGCGCCGCACGCGAAGCCGGCGTGCCGCTGTTGGTCGGCCACCATCGCCGCCACAATCCGATCCTGCGGCGCGCGCGAGAGATCGTGCAGTCGGGGCGGCTCGGCAAGCCGGTCGCGGCCAATGCGCTCGCGACCTTCTACAAGCCCGACGCGTATTTCGAGGTCGAATGGCGCCGTCGCGCGGGCGGCGGCCCCGTGCTGATCAACCTGATCCACGACATCGACATCATGCGGTTCCTGCTCGGCGAGATCGTCGAGGTGCAGGCCCAGGCGTCCAATCGCGTGCGCGGCTTCGACGTGGAAGACACGGCCGCCGTGCTCCTTCGCTTCGACAGCGGCGCGCTCGGCACGCTGGCCGTGTCCGATTGCGCGGCGTCACCCTGGAACTGGGATCTCGCGGCGGGCGAGGCCTCGCACTATCCACGCCAGCAGGTGAACACGCATTTCCTCATCGGCACAGATGCCTCGCTCACGCTGCCGCAACTCGATCTGTGGGAATACCGCAGCGGGAAGGGCTGGCACGATCCGTTGACGGTCGAGCGCTGCACGCCGCATGGCGCCGATCCGTATCACGAGCAGTTGCGCCACTTCGCGGCGGTGATCGCGGGCGACGAGGCGCCGCTTTGTTCGGCCGACGACGCCGCGCGCACGCTCGCGGCGACGCTCGCCGTGCATCGTGCGGCCGCGACGCGCACGGGCGTTGTGCCCGCGGACGTCGCGGCATAGCCGCGGGGGCGTGCGCCGGCCTAGCGCTGGCGCCGGTAGAACGCCACCGTCTGCCGCAGGCCGTCGTCGAGCGCGGTCCGCGGCAGGCCGGGCAGCAGGCGCCCGAGCGCGGGGTCGTCGGGGAACGCCGTCGCGATCGGCAGCGGCGGCCCGCCGGCATCGAGGTGCGCACCCGGCACGATGGCCGCGATCCGCTCGATCAGCGTGTTCACCGGGGTGATCTCGCCCGCGAGCGTGAACGCGTGCGCGCCGTCGATCTCGGCCAGCAGCGCGGCCTCGTAGGCGGCGGCGACGTCGTCGGCGAACACGAGGCCCGTCGTGCCGGTAAACGGAATCGTGTAGCGCTCGCCGCGCGCGGCCGCCCGGCACGCCAGGCTCGGCCCCGCGCTCGATCCGGTCTCGCGCCCGGCGCCATAGACGACGAGCGGACGGAAGCCCACGCTCGCGATCCCGTGGTCGTGCCAGTACGCGCGCGCCGATCCTTCGCACGCCAGCTTGAACGCACCGTAGTGGGTTTGCGGTAGCGGCACGGCGCCGTCGTCGGGGCCGAATACGCCGGCGCTGCTCGCATAGAGCACGCGTCGCAGCCCGGACGCGCGGGCGGCCTCGAATACGTTCAGCGTGCCGACCAGGTTGACTCGGGCGCCGCGCACGGGATCGGCCGCGCAGTCCGTCGTAAGGATGCCCGCGAGATGGATCGCCGCGTCGCAGCCGTCGAATGCGCGTGCCGTGGCGGCCGCGTCGGCGATGTCGCCGGTGCGCCACTGCACGGCCGCGGCCCGCTCTGGCGCGAGCGCCTCGACGAGGCGCGGGTTCGTGCGCACGTCGAAACTCACGCATTCCATGCCGCGCGCGAGCAGCCTCCTGATGATCCATGCGCCGAGAAAACCGCTGCCACCCGTTACCAGTACTCGCATTGCGCTGCCTCCCTTTCGTTAAAGTCTTTGCTAAACTCGATTTAGTGGAATAGTATTCCACTTCGAAAGAATATTCCATAGACGTCGCGATCGGGTCGCATCCGGCGTTGGAGACACTGAACGGGCAGATTGAACATGAAGCGTGAACCGATACTCGATTGCGACGTGCTGGTACTGGGCTCCGGTGCGGGCGGCCTCGCGGCGGCGGTCACGGCGGCGGCGCAGGGCCTGCGCGTGATCGTCGCCGAGAAGGAGGCCGTGTTTGGCGGCACGACCGCGTGGTCGGGCGGATGGATGTGGATTCCACGCAATCCGCTCGCGGCGCGGGCCGGCATTCGCGAGGACATCGAGGTGCCGCGCACGTATCTGAAGAACGAACTGGGCGCGCAGTTCGATGCGGCGAAGGCCGATGCGCTGCTTGAACGCGGCCCGGAGATGGTCGAATTCTTCGAGCGGAACACGGCCGTGCGCTTCGTCGACGGCAACCGCATTCCCGATTTCCACACCACGCCGGGTGCCGGCACGGGCGGGCGCTCGGTCTGCGCGATGCCGTTCGACGGTCGCGAACTGGGCCCGCTGATCGACCGGTTGCGCGAGCCGCTGTCGGTGACGACGCTCAAGGGGATGGCGCTCGCGTCCGGCCAGGATCTCGCGCATTTCTATCGCGCCACGCGCTCGCTGAAGTCGGCGCTGCATGTCGGCCGCCGGCTGGCCGCGTTCGGGTGGCACAAGTTGCGCTACGGGCGCTCGATGCATCTGGTGAACGGCAATGCGCTCGTCGCGCGCCTGCTGAAATCGGCGGCCGATCGCGGGGTCGACCTGCGCACGAATGCGAAGGCGATCGGCCTGGTGCGCGACGACGCACGCGTGACCGGCGCACGCGTGGCGATCGACGGCATCGTGCACGAGGTGCGCGCGGCGCGCGGCGTCGTGCTGGCTTGCGGCGGTTTCCCGCACGATCAGGCGCGGCGCGCGCAGACGTTCGCCTATACGCCGTCGGGCCGCGAACACTGGTCGGCGGCGCCGCGTTGCAATACCGGCGACGGGATCCGGCTCGGCGAATCGATCGGCGCACATTTCGACCGGTCGCTCGATGCGCCGGCGGCGTGGGCGCCCGTCTCGCTGGTGCCGCAGCCGGGCGGCGATGCGGTCGCGTTTCCGCATCTGATCGAGCGCGCGAAGCCGGGCGTGATCGCGGTGACGTGCGCGGGCAAGCGCTTCGTGAACGAGGCGTCGTCGTATCACGACTTCATTTCCGCGCTGCTCGACACGACGCCGGCCGGTGAAGAAGTGTGCGCGTGGCTCGTTTGCGACCATCGCTTTCAGCGGCGCTACGGGCTCGGTTTCTCGAAGCCGTTTCCGTTCCCGACCGGCCCGTACCGGCGCTCCGGCTATCTCAAGCGCGGCGCGACGCTCGATGCGCTCGCGCGCGAATGCGGAATCGACGCAGCCTCGCTGGCGGACACGGTATCGGCCTACAACCAGTACGCGAAGCAAGGCTGCGATCCGGCGTTTCACAAGGGCTCGACACCGTACAACCGCGTGCAGGGCGACGCCGACCGGCAGCCGAACCCGTGTCTCGCGCCGATCGAAGCGGGGCCGTTCTATGCGGTGAAGCTGTTGCCCGGCAGCCTTGGCACGTTCGCGGGCCTGGCCACCGATCGCGATGCACGCGCGCTCGACTCAGCCGGCCGGGCCATCGCCGGCCTCTACGCGGTCGGCAACGATTCGGCCAGCATGATGGGCGGCTGCTATCCCAGCGGCGGCATCACACTCGGTCCGGCGATGACGTTCGGTTATCTCGCCGGCCTTTCTCTCGCCGACGCCGCGCCCGAACCCGCGCGTGCCGGCATCGATTCATCCTCGAGGACAATGCAATGACACTGTATGACGTAGTGACGCTCACGGTGAAGATCGGCGCGAACGCGCAGGTCTTCGAAGGGATTCAGGCCAGCGGCGATCCGCAGGGCGGCAAGCTGCTCGGCGCGTGGTATTCGGACATCGGCACGCTCGGCCAGGTGCTGGTGCTGCGCGGCTATGAATCGGAGGCCGCGCTCGTCGGCGAGCGCAAGCGGATGCTGCTCGAAGGCAACCCGTTCGGCTGCGGCGAATCCATCATCGACGTGAAGACGGCCAGCTATGCGCTGTTCCCGTTCCTGCCGCCGATCGAACCGGCCGTGCACGGCGGCATCTACGAGATGCGCGTGTACGGCACGAAGCTCGGCAGCCTGCAGCACACGATCGATGTGTGGGAACAGGCGGTGCCGGAGCGCACCCGGCGCTCGCCGCTGGTCGGCGCGATGTATGCGCTCGACGGCGATACGCCGCGCTTCCTGAACATCTGGCCGTATGCGAGCGTGGACGAGCGTTCGCGCATTCGCGCCGAGGCGGTCAAGGACGGCATCTGGCCGCCGAAGGGCGGCCCGGCCCATCTCACGACCATGGAGTCGACGATCTGCGTGCCCGCGCCGTTCTCGCCGTTGCGCTGAACCTGCCGCGTGTTACGCCATGACGCTCAAGGAGACGATATGACCCAGCCTCAATCCCGCGCGCTGTCGCTGTCGGCGCTGACCGTGCTCGAACTGAGTCCGCCGCGGATGGTGCAATGCGCCGTCGACGCGGGCTACGACTACGTCGGCCTGCGACTGCTGCCGGCCACCGACACCGAGGTTCGCCACGAGATCATCGGCGATACGCGGCTCAAGCGCGAAACGCTCGCGGTCCTGCGCGATACCGGCATGCGCGTGCTCGACGTCGAGATCGTGCGGCTGAAGCCCGATACCGACGTGACGCACTACCTGCCGATGCTCGAAACGGCGGCGGAACTCGGCGCGCGCTACGTCCTCGTGGCCGGCAACGATCCCGACGAAGCGCGCACCATCGACCGGCTCGGCCGGCTGTGCGACCTGGCCGCGCCGCTCGGCCTGTTGCCGTCGCTGGAGCCGATGCCGTGGACCGACGTGAAGGACATCGGCGCCGGGGCGCGCATCGTCGACGCGTGCGGCCGACGCAACACCGGGCTGATCGTCGACCCGATCCACTTCGATCGTGCCGGCTCGTCGCCTGACGCGTTGCGGGCGTTGCCGCACGCGTACTTCGGCTACGTGCAGTTCTGCGATGCGCCGGCCGAGCGGCCGACCGACGTCGACACGCTGCTGTTCCAGGCACGCTGCGCGCGGATGGTGCCGGGCGAGGGCGGGCTCGATCTCGCGGGCATCCTGCGCGCGCTGCCCGCTCACTTGCCAGTGAGCGTCGAGGTGCCGAACGAAGCGTGGGCGAAGACGACGCCGGCCGTCGAGCGGGCGCGCCGCTTGCGCGAGGCCACCGTTGCCGTGATCGACGCGGCGGCCGTGCCGGCCTGAGCACACGCCGGCCGCCTTCGCGACCCAACGGGCCCGATCGGCGCCAGGCATCGTGCCGGCGCGCGGATCGGGCATTCGACACGACGACAAGAACAACATTTCCGGAGACATCAGCATGACTTCCTCGCAGACGGCCCGAAAGCCGAAGCAGACTATTCAGGATCGCGAATCGAAAGACGCGCGCTCGCTCGACGTTCAACAGTTTCTCGATACGCGGCCGGTGGGCGCGTTCCAGTGGCTCGTGCTGTTGTTGTGCATGCTGATCGTGATGCTCGACGGGCTCGACACGGTGATGATCGGCTTCATCGCGCCGTCGATTTCCAGCGCGTGGTCGATTCCGCGCGACGCGCTGGGGCCGGTAATGAGCGGCGGCCTGCTCGGTCTCGCATTCGGCGCGCTCACGGCCGGCCCGATGTCCGACCGCTTCGGCCGCAAGACGGTGATGGTCAGCGCGGTGGCGTTCTTTGGCCTCTGGAGCATTGCGTCGGCGTTTGCGACGGGCGTGGTGTCGCTGACGGTGCTGCGCTTTTTGACCGGCATCGGCCTGGGCGCGTCGATGCCGAACGCGGCCACGCTGATGGCCGAATATGCGCCGCCGCGGCGGCGCGCGCTGATGGTGACGGCCGTGTTCTGCGGCTTCACCTTCGGTGCGGCAGGCGGCGGCTTCGTGAGCGCGTGGCTGATCGAAACGTGGGGCTGGCATTCGGTTCTGCTGCTCGGCGGCGTGCTGCCGATTGCGTACGTGCCCATCCTCGTCAAATGGCTGCCGGAATCCGCGCGCTATCTCGCGCTGTCGGAGCAGCGCCGCGCACGGCTCATCGGCGTGCTGAACCGCGTGCAGCCCGGCGTTGCCGACGCGCGCACGCGCTTCGTGTCGGCCGAGCCGGTGCGCGATGCGCGCAGCCCCGTCCGCGCGATTCTGTCGCGCGAACATGCGTTCGGCACGGTGATGCTGTGGATCTGCTACTTCGCGGGCTTGCTGACCGTGTATCTGCTCGGCAACTGGTTGCCGACGCTGATCCGCGGGCTCGGGTTTTCGCTGGCCGAGGCCGCGATCGTCGGCGCGCTGTTCCAGGCGGGCGGCACGGTCGGCTCGCTGCTGATCGGGTGGCAGATGGACCGTTTCAATCCGCACGCGGCGCTTGGCGCGACCGTGCTCGCCGGCGGCGCGCTTGCCTGGTACATGGGCGTATCGGCCCATCCGTTCACGGTGATCTGCGTACTGGCGTTCGGCATCGGCTACTGCATGAACGGTTCGAATACGGGCTTCTGCGCGCTGGCGGCCGGCTCCTATCCGACCGAGATGCGGGCCACCGGGACCAGCTGGATGCTCGGCGTCGGCCGTTTCGGCGGCATTGCGGGCGCGATGCTGGGCGCGGCCATGCTCCATGCGAACTGGAGCTTCGGCCAGGTCTTCGCGGCGCTTGCGGTGCCGGCGGCCGTGGGCGGCGCAGCGGTGCTGCTCAAGGGCGCGCGCCATCGCGGCACGTTCGTGGCCGTGAGCGGGGCGGCCGGCCATTGATGGCGGGCGCGGCGCCGCGGCCACGGTCTCGGCGCCGCGCAAATTCGCTTGAATTCCAGTATGGAATTATGTTCTTATTTGACATTCACCATACGGACGAGAAGGCGCCATGGCAGGAAACCTCGAGCGTGCGCTCGCAGTGCTGGAATTGCTGGCAAAGAACGGCGGCCGCATGCCGCTGGCCACCATTGCAGATACGCTGAACATTCCCCGCAGCGGCACGCATCGCCTGCTGTCGATGCTGATCGATGAAGGGTTCGTGCGTCAGGATGAAGAGCACGGCGAGTACATGCTGGCGCTGAAGCTGGTGTCGCTCGCGCTGATCTACCTGTCGACGAGCGGGGTGTTCGACATTTCCCAGCCGGTGCTCGATCGCCTGGCCGAGTCGTCCGGCGAACTGGCGCGGCTCGGTGTGGTCGAGGACGATCACATCACGTTCGTCGGCAAGGCGCAGGGTGCGAAATCCGGCCTGCGTTACGACCCGGACATGGGCAGCCAGCCGCCGCTGCATTGCACCGCGAGCGGCCAGGCATGGCTCGCGACGCTGCCCGACGAGCGCGCGATCGAGCTGGTGTCGAAGCAGGGCGGGCTCAGCGCGAAGACGCAGAACGTGCCGCGCGCGCCGAAGACCATCCAGCAATTCCTGAAGGACCTGAAGGGTGCGCGCGAGCGTGGCTACGGCGTGGCGATCGAGACGTACGAGATCGGTATGACGTCGATCGCGGCAGCGGTGCGTAATCCCGTGACGAACGAAGTAGTCGGCATCGTGAGCCTCGCCGGCCCGACTAGCCGCTTGCCGGAATCCCGGCTGAAAGAGCTCGCACCGCTGTTGCTCGCCTCTGCGGCTGACATGAGCGCGGCCACGCTTGGTTCGCCCTGGTTCAAGCGGACGGCACTGGCGTCGACGCAAGCCTCACCGATTGCGACTGCGAAGGCGGCACCGCGCGGGCGCTCGTCGAAGCGTTAGGGAGCTTCGCAAAGCGGCGTTGCACCGGCTGCGCGCTGGTGCATGGTCGCCGCATTCGAATGTTGACCATCATCGATATGTGGAACCGGGCGTGCCCGCACATCGAGGTCGACTTCTCGCTGACGGGTGTTCGCGTGAAGCGTGTGCTCGAGCAGTCGCGGCAGCGAGGACGGCGCCCCAATCTGATTCAGGTGGATAACGGCCCGGAGTTCGTCAGCAGGGCGCTCGACGCCTGGGCACACGAGCACGGCGTAAAACCGCAGTTCATTCGGCCCGGCAAACCGGTGGAGAACGCTCACATCGAGAGCTTCAACGGCCGACTGCGTGAAGAGTGTTTGAATCAGCATGCGTTCGTCAGTCTCGACGATGTACGCAGGCGAATCGAAGCGTGGCGCGCGACCACAACTCGGTGCGTCCGCATAGTGCGTTGGGGCAATTGGCGCCGGACCAATTCGGGCAATTGCATCAACCGAAAACCGGCGAGACCACTAACTTACGAACGGCGTACTCGGCGGGGCAAGGTCACCTCGGACTCCAGGGTCACGTCGGATTTCCTCGGACTTCATTCTCCCGCTTGCCCTCGTGAAATTGTCGTGCTAATTTTTCATGAAAGTTGGCGATGAAAATTTCACGGGAATCCGCATGTTCGTGCAGTCCGACCGTCACGTCGCAAGCTACTACGCCGGCACTTATCCGGCGCCGATTTCGCGGCGTCCCGAACTGGACGAACGCGTCGACGCCGACGTACTGGTCGTCGGCGCGGGCTTCAGCGGGCTGCATACGGCATTGCGCCTCGCGCTCGCGGGCAAGCGCGTGGTCGTGCTCGAGGCGAGTCGCGTCGCGTGGGCCGCATCGGGCCGCAACGGCGGACAGGCGCTGCTCGGCTGGTCGTGCGACATGCAGCCGCTCGAGGATTCGCTCGGCCGCGACGGCGCGCGCGTGCTGTGGGGCAGCATGCGCTGGGCCGCGGCCGAAGTGCGCGAACTGCCCGCGCGGCATGGCTTCGACATCGACTACCGGCCCGGCAGTCTGTGGGCCGCGGTGCGGCCGCGTCGCGTCGCGATGCTCGCGCAGGCCCGCGACGAGGCAGCGCAGCGCTGGGGCTACGACCGCCTGCGCGTGATCGGGCAGGACGAGATGCCCGAGTGGATCGGCAGCGCGCGCTATCTCGCCGCGCTCCACGATCCCGAGGCCGGCCATCTGAATCCACTGAAGCTCGCGCTCGGTCTCGCGCAGACGATCGAACGGGCCGGCGGCCGCATCTTCGAGCAGAGCCGCGTGCTCGAGTATCGCGAGACCGAAGGCGGTCACGTTGCCCGCACCGCGCACGGCGAGGTGCGCGCGGACGTGCTGGTGCTCGCGTGCAACGCGTATGTCGACCGGCTCGATCCCGAACTGTCGCGCCGGTTGCTGCCGGTCGGCACCTACCAGGTCGCGACCGCGCCGCTCGCGCCGGAGGTCGCACGCTCGCTGCTGCCGCGCAACAGTTGCGTGATCGACAACCAGTTCGTGCCCGACTACTTCCGCCTGAGCCCCGACAATCGCCTGCTGTTCGGCGGGGGCTGCACGTATCTCGGCGGGATTCCGGCCGACATCGCGGCTGCGACGCGCCCGCACCTTGAACGCGTGTTCCCGCAACTGGCCGGCGTGTCGCTCGACTACGCGTGGGGTGGCCACATCGACATCAGCATGCGACGCACGCCGGACATCGGCCGTCGCGGCCAGCGTTTCTGGCTGCAGGGCTTCTCGGGGCACGGTGTGTTGCCGACGCTCGCCGGCGCGCGCGCGGTCGCCGACGCCGTGCTCGGCGACGATCGCCTGCTCGCGCTGTACCAGTGCATCCGCAACCCGCGCTTCCCCGGCGGCGACCGCCTCGCCGCGCCGCTGGAAGCGATCGGCAAGGCCTGGTACCGTTTGCGCGATACCGTCTGACGCACCGGAATCCATCATGAACGAGCAGGAAGAGATAGAAAGTCTGGCGATCCTGATCCGCGATCTGCGCAAGCATCGCAAGGTCACGCTCAACGATCTCGCGGAACGAATCGGCCGCTCCGTCGGCTTTCTATCGCAGGTCGAGCGCGGGCTGTCGCGCCCGACGGTCGCGGATCTCACCGCGATCGGCGAGGCGCTCGGCGTGCCGACCACGTATTTCTACAGCCTCAGCAAACCGCGCAGCGTGCCGTGGGTCACACGGCCCGACGAGCGGCGCACCGTGTATTACGCGGCCGGCATCACGGACATCCTCGTGTCGCCGAACATGCGTTCGCGCTTCTCGATTCTGGAGAGTCATCTCGCGCCCGGGGCGAGCAGCGGCGAGCGCTCCGTCGACGACAGCGACGAGCAGGGCGGCTTCGTGCTCGAAGGCGAGCTGACGATCTGGATCGACGGCGACGACACACCCATCACGCTCGGCCCGAACGACGCATTCCAGCTTCCCGCGCACAAGCGGTTCCGTTACGCGAACCTGGGCGATGCCCCGGCGCGCGTGATCTGGGTGTTCACCTAAGTTTGTGGGCCGGCGGCCCGAGGGGCCGTCTCGCCGTGTTGCCGGTTTGCAGTACTGACCGATATTGGGCATGTGACGTGCCGCATGCCGGTGAGTCCGGTTCGCCGCGTTGCGGCACCGCCATACAAGACATGGAAAGGATGAGACATGGCTGACGTCGTTCCCGTGCTGGTCGATGAAATCCGCGCATTCCGGCAGGCGCATCCCGAGATCCGTTATGTCGACCTGATCTGTCTCGACCTGCCGGGCCATTTCTACGGCAAGCGCTATCCGATCGATGCGCTCGAGAAGGTCGCGTCGGGTTCGCTGCTGAAGCTGCCGCAGAACTGCGTGCTGCTCGGCACGCAGGGCGGCCTCTACAAGATCGGCGATTACTGCTTCAACGACGGCGACCCGGACGCGCCGCGTCGCCTGATTCCCGGCACGCTGAAGCCGGTGCGCTGGGAGCGGAAGCCGCTCGCGCAGATGCTGATCAGCTCCGATGGCACGGATGCGCCGATCGAGTTCGAGCCGCGCGAAGTGCTGGCGCGCGTGCTGCGGCGGTTCGCGGCACGCGGCATCCGACCGGTCGTCGCGTTCGAGCTCGAGTTCTATCTGTTCGCTGCGCAGCTCGCGGACGGGATGCCGCAGTATCCGCGCGATCGCTTGAGCGACGACCGCGACGACCAGCCGAACATGCACATCGAACGCCTGTCACGGTTTTCCGACGTGCTGCACGAGATGGTCGAGGCCGCGTGCGAGCAGGGTGTCGACGCGACGGTGATCACGGCCGAGCTCGGGCCCGGCCAGTTCGAGATCAACTTCGGCCATACCGACGACGCGTTGCGCGCGGCCGACTGGTCGGCGCTGTTCTGCCGCAGCACGCGCGGCGTCGCGTTGCAGCACGGCTATCGCGCGAGCTTCATGGGCAAGCCGTATCTGCATGCGCCGGGCAGCGGGATGCATGTGCACGTGAGCCTGTACGACGACGCGGGCCGCAACCTGCTCGCCGCGGATGGGCAGCGGCCGCTACGGCATGCGGTGGCCGGCTGCCTCGAGCTGCTGCCGCACTGCATGCCGGTGTTCGCGCCGAATCACAATGCGTTCCGGCGCTATGGATCGATGGTGAACGCGGCGAGCCGTGCAAGCTGGGGCTTCGAGGATCGCGACGCGTGCATCCGGATTCCGGAATCGGATGCGCGCAATCTGCGGATCGAGCATCGGCTCGCGAGCGCGGACGCGAATCCGTACCTCGTGCTCGCGGCGATCCTCAGCGGGATGGAGCACGGGCTCGACGCACGGATCGAGCCGATCGCGCCGCTGAACGACGATCGCGGCAGCGGGATCGATTTTCCGAAGGAGATGCTGTCGGCCGTCGCGGCGATGCAGGATCACGCGGCCGTGCGTGAAGGGCTCGGCAGTGAATTCGTGATGGTGTATTGCGAGAACAAGCGGCAGGAGGAGCTGGATTTTCGCAACGAGATCGGGGCGCGGGAGTATCGGTGGTTCCTGTGACGACGCGACGCGTGACTTCGCAGTGGGCGGAATCCTTGCCGGTGTCGCACGTTGGACCCTCTCGACGTCGTCGATATGCCGTCGGATTTCCGCATCACCGATGGTGCACGAAAGAAGGTACCGCACCGCGAATCGGCTCACGGCACGGCACCCGAGCAGCCCTTACTCCCCGAGCTTCGCCGTCACGCACCCCGTGCTCGAGCATTCGCGCTCGCGTTCGCGCAGGAACGACAGGCGCGATTGCGTGAAGTCGATCGCGCATTGCAGGTTCACGAGATAGCCGTCGTCGCGCGTTTCGCTGCAGCGGTCGTCGCGCTGCTTCATCCACGCGAGCTGGCCCGTCTTCAGCTTGGCCTGCTGGTCGCCGCTCAACTGCTTGCGCACGCGGCCGTACTCGTCGTTCAGTTCACGGTCGAGCTGCGAGAACTCGTTGCTGCTGCAGTACACCTGGTCGAACGCGCTGCGCGGTTTACCGCAGCCGGCCGCATGCGCGGCGAACGGCGCGGCGAGCGCAAGCAGCGCGCAGGATACGAGCAGATTCTTCTTTTTCATGGGGCGCCTCCTCACTGGGTGAAAACCGTTGAAGCCAACGGGCATTACCTTTACCTGGCCGCCGTACAGGCGTCGATCCCGCTCGCGATCGCGGTGGCGAGGCGCTGGATCGTTTCGCGCTGCGCGAGCCGCTTTTCCTCGTCGGGATTGACGATCACGCCGGCCTCGACCAGCACGGCCGGAATCGGCGCGGTGCGCAGCACGACGAGATCATCGAAGCGGTGGATGCCGAGTTGCGGATCGATCAGCGGACGGTTCTCGCCCTTGATCGGCTGCGCGTGATACAGCGACGGCCGTTCGCCGGCCGCGACCAGCCGCTCGGCGATCGCCTTTGCGCAACGCAGGCTTTCCGCGTAGTGCGGATTGCGCTCCGACACGAACACGGCGAAACCGCGGAATTCGCGTTGCCGCCCCGCGTCGATGAACTGCTGCTGCATCGAATCGTGATGGATCGACACGAACAGGTTCGCGTCAGGCGCCTGCGTCGAGCGCTGGTCGAGCGCGATCTCGCGGCCGTCGGCCGACGTGCGCAGCACGCGATCGCCGTGCGCGGCGAGTTTCTCCGCGACGGCGGCGGACAGGTCGAGGTTGTACCGGTATTCGACGCGGCCGCTGGCGCCGGTGGCACCCGGGTGGGCCGGCGTATGGCCGGTGTCGACGACGATGTAGCGGCCGGAGGCCGGCTGCGCATCCGGGCTTGCGGCATCGGCCGCATGCAGCGCCGGCGGCACGCCCAGCAGCGGGGCGCACGCGAGCAGACGCGCGGCGGCGCGCACGAACGGGCGAAGGCGTCGAACGGTTCGGTTTGTCATTGTTGTCGTCGAGGAGGACATGCGGCGCGTCGCACGGCGCGCACCGTCGGCCTGCTCAATGCAGTCGGAATGTCGCGCGATTATAGCGGTTGCCGGCGGCGCCGCAATGACGCCATGACCACTGCCGCACGGAAGGCGCGAACCGGCAATCAGGCGAGCATGCGCCGGGCGGCGAGCATGCCCCAGTACGACGCTTCCTCGAACAGCGACAGCCCGGACAGGTCCGCGTGCGCGAACACGACGGGGCCGTCTGCGTCGCGCAGCGCGAGCAGCCCCGGCCGGCTCAGGAAACCGACGTCGGGCGTCGCCATCGCGTGGCCGCGCACGGTGATCTCGAGCGCGGTCGCATGTTTCCACAGCTCGCGTCCGTATACGGCCTGCAGGTCGATCGCCGCCTGCTCGCGCAGCGCGTCGGGTTTCGCCTGCGCGAGCCAGCGACGCGTGTCGTCCGGCGCGCGCGCGCTGAGCGCCTGATAGGCGGAGAACACCGAACGCGTCGGCGGCGACATCCGGATCAGCTGGTGCGTCGACACAACGTAGCCGAGCCCCGCGCCGTCGTAGACGACGTTGTCCCATGCAAGCGGCACGCCGGCTGCCTCGGCCGGCATCCCGTCGAGCAGGAAATTGGACACGAGCCACGGCGCGCGCGGCGGCAGGTCGCGCACGGGATCGAAGCCGTATGCGTGAAGCTGCGGAAACACGCGCGCCGCGACGAACAGCGGCATCGCGCTGACGACCCGCCGCGCCTTCAGCGTGAACGTCGTCAGCGTACCGTCGTCAGCGACGCGCGCGCACAGCACGTCGATGCCGCCGCTGCGTTCGGTCGCGCGAACGGCGAAGCCGTCCCGCGACCACGCGTTCGAGCCGGTGCGCGCGGTGATCGAGTCGCTCAGCTTCGTCGCCATCGTGTGCAGTCCGTCGGGCCAGGTCAGCACCGCGCCGTCGCCCGCATCGCTCGCGTGACCGCCGCGCGACGAGAAGTAGTGCAGGCCGGCCCACGCGGACACGTGCTCGTAGCCCGCGCCGTAGTCGTCGCGGCAGCAGTAGTTCAGGTACCAGTGCAGCGCGCTCGCGGTGTAGCCCTCGTCGAGCAGCCACTGTTTGAACGAACGCCGGTCGAGCGCGCGCCAGCGCGTATCGCGCGACGATTCGGCGATCGGGATGCAGAACACTTTACGGCCGTCCGCGCCGCGCGCGGTGCGCAAACTGTCGGTGTAGGCGAAGAAGCGTGTTTGCTGCGCGAGCGCGGCGTCGTCGAGGCCGGTCGTCGGCATGATGCCGTCCTGCCACTGGCCGGCGATGAACAGCCGCTCGTCGGGCGCGTGCACGAGCGCGCGTTCGTCGTACACGGGGCGCGCGGAGAACGGCGCCGATTCGATCACGCCGAGATCGGCGAGCATGTCGCGCAGATGCGCGGATTCGAGCGACGGCAGCGGCAGGTAGTGTGCGCCCTTCGGATAGCCGAGCTGGCCGAAGCGGCCGCCGGCCATATTGCCGCCGAATTCGGGGCCGGCGAGCACGACGAAGCGCGTGTGACCGGCACGCGCAAGCTGCCACGCACACGACAGGCCGGCCGCGCCCGCGCCGAGGATCGCGACGTCGGTCTCGATCGTGCCGGACGGCGGTGGCAGCGCTGCGTGATCTCGCAGCGCGTGACCTTCGCGCATGCCGGGGTAGCCGACGCGCGGCGTCGTCTCGATCCAGCCGGTGCGGCCGCATGCGGCAAGCGACGCGGCCGCGGACGCGAGGAGGAACGTGCGGCGATCCATCAGCGCAGCACGTGCTTCCAGTCCTCGTCGAAGCGGCGCACGAGCGGCTGGTCGTTGAGTTCGTTCGGCGACATCGGCAGCGCCGGCATGTCGGCCGGGAAATGAAACATCTCGGCGGCCGTCTGCGCGTCGAGCCAGCGCGTCGGCACCGAATAGCGCGTCGGCACGGTGAAGTCGCGGCGTTTGCCCGCGATCACGAAGCCCCAGTCGCCGAACGACGGCACGTAGCAGTGGTACGGCCACGTGTTGAGCCCGGCTTCGTGCAGCGTCGCGATGATCGTCCAGTATGCGTGCGGCGCGAAGTACGGCGACGTCGACTGGATCACCGCATAGCCGTTTTCCGACAGGTGGCGGGCGAGCAGCCGGAACACCGGCACCGAATAGAGGCGCCCGAGCCCGAAGTTGGTCGGATCGGGGAAGTCGACGACGATCGCGTCGTACACGTCGGCATTCGATTCGAGCCAGCGCACCGCGTCGTCGTTGATCACCTGCACGCGCGGGTCCTTCAGGGCGCCCTGGTTCAGTTTCACGAGCGGCGCGGAGGTCGAGAACAGCTTCGTCATCGCGGGGTCGAGATCGACGAGCGTGATCCGTTCGAGGTTGCGGTGCTTGAGCAGTTCGCGCACCGCGAGGCCGTCGCCGCCGCCGAGCACGAGCACGCGTTTCGCCCACGGCAGCGCCTCGATCGTCGGATGGATCAGCGCCTCGTGATAGCGATGCTCGTCACGCGACGAGAACTGCAGGTTGCCGTTCAGGTACAGCCGCATGTCGTCGTGCCATTGCGTGAGCACGATGCGCTGGTATGGCGTCGTTTCGGAATAGATCGTCTCGTCGCCGTACACGCCGTGCTCGGCCCAGTGTGTGATGCGGTCCGACAGCGCGAAGCCGGCGACGAGCAGTCCGATCACGAGCGACGCGCGCATCAGCTTGCCGCGCACGTTGCGGATCTCGTCGCGGAACAGGTGCGTGGTCCACAGCGCGACGAATGCGTTCAGCAGCCCGAACAGAAAGCTCGTGCGCAACAGGCCGAGACGCGGCGCGAGCACGAGCGGGAAGATCAGCGACACGGCGAGCGAGCCGAGATAGTCGAAGGTCAGCACCTCGCTGACGGTATGGCGAAACGCCTGGCGGCGCTGCTGGAACGCGCGCATCACGAGCGGGATCTCCATCCCGATCAGCAGGCCGAGCGCGAGCACGAGCGCGTAGAGCGCCGCGCGGAACGGCGCGGCCAGCCACGCGAACACCGCGAAAAGGAGTGCTGCCGACACGCCGCCGAGCAGGCCGACGAGCAGCTCGATGTCGACGAAGCGGTCGAGCACGTCGTTGTCCTCGACGAACTTCGCGAGCCACGAGCCGATCCCCATCGCGAACAGGTAGCAGCCGATCACCGACGAGAACTGCAGGATCGAATCGCCGAGCAGGTAGCTCGACAGCGCGCTGCTGATCAGTTCGTAGCCGAGCCCGCACGACGCGAGCACGAGGATCGACAGGACGAGCGCGCGCTTATGCAGCATGGCGCGTCCGTTGTGCAGGGCTCGTCAATGTCGCTATACTGGCGCGGATTTCCGAAGGGCGGCCCGCCATGGGCCGGCCGGCGAGGGGGCGGCGAACCGAGCACAAAATCCGAGGAAAAGAATGAATAGTGCCTATCTTTATGCGGTTCATTTGCTGTCGGCGTTCGTGCTGCTTTTCGTGTTCGCGGCAGTGTACCTGAAGGTCACTCCGTTCGACGAACTGGCGCTGATTCGCGACGGCAACGCGGCCGCGACGCTGTCGTTCGGCGGTGCGCTGATCGGCTTCTGCCTGACGCTTGCCTCCAGCATCGCGCACAACTCGACGCTCGGCGAAGTCGTGCTGTGGGCCGTCGGCGCGATGGCCGTGCAACTCGTCACCTATGCGGTGCTGACTCGCCTGATTCCCGGCATGAACCATGCGATCGAGGATCGCAACGTCGCGATGGGCGGCCTGATGGGCACCGCGTCGCTCGTCGTCGGCATCATCAATGCCGCCTGCCTGACCTGACGCGCCACGCGCGCGAGGAGACCGACATGAGTCTGGGTTCGTTTATCCGCAAGCAGTTCATCGACGTCCTGCAATGGACGGAAGACACCGACGGCGTGCTCGCCTGGCGCTATCCGATGGAAGATCAGGAGATCCAGTACGGCGGCCAGCTGACCGTGCGCGAAACGCAGGTCGCGATCTTCGTCAACGAAGGCAAGGTCGCCGACGTGTTCCAGCCCGGCCTGTACAAGCTGGAAACGCGGACGCTGCCGGTGCTCACGTACCTGAAGAACTGGGACAAGTTCTTTCAGTCACCTTTCAAGTCGGATGTGTACTTCTTCAGCACGCGGCTGCAGCTCGGCCGGCGCTGGGGCACCGCGCAGCCGGTGACGATCCGCGATCGCGAATTCGGCTTCGTGCAGCTGCGCGCGTTCGGCATCTACTCGTACCGGATCGTCGACGCGGCCGCGTTCCACCGCGAGGTGAGCGGCACGCGCGCGCAGTACACGGTCGACGATCTCGAACAGCAGCTGCGCAACCTGGTCGTCACCGCGATGAGCACGACGTTCGGCTCGGCCGACGTGCCATTCGTCGACATGGCCGCGAACCAGACGCTGCTGTCGCAACGCGTCGCCGAGGCGCTGGTCCCGGTGTTCACGCGCTACGGCCTCGCGCTCGATGCGTTCGCGGTCGAAAGCGTATCGCTGCCGGCCGAGCTGCAGAAGGCGCTCGACCTGCGAATCGGCGCGGGGATGGCCGGCGATCTCGCTCGCGCGACGCAATACCAGACGGCACAGGCGATCCCGCTGGCCGCGCAGAACCCGGGCGGCATCGCGGGCGTCGGCGCGGGGCTCGCGGCCGGCGCGGCGATCGGGCAGGCGATGGCTGGCCAGATCGCGGGCGCCGCGCATCCGGCGCAGGCCGCACCCGCACCCGCCGTGGCACCGGTCGCTGCCGCGCAGCCGGCCGCGCCGGCCGAAGGAACCGATTACGTGCAGCGTCTCGAACAACTGAAGGCGTTGCTCGACAAGGGCCTTGTGACCGAAGAAGACTATTCGCGCGCGAAGGCGGAAATCCTCGCGAAGCTCACCCGGTAAGCGTCGCGCATGTTCAGCACTTCGTGCCCCCAGTGCGGCGCGCCGGTCGAGTTTCGCTCGGCGGCGGCGGTGATGGCCGTCTGCGCGTTCTGTCGCAGCACGCTGCTCAAGCGCGGTGCCGATGTCGAACGCATCGGCGAGCTGGCCACGGTGCTCGACGACGCTTCGCCGATCCAGATCGGCACGGCCGGACGCTACGGCAAGCGCACGTTCACGGTGCTCGGCCGTCTCCAGATGACCTACGACGCCGGCGCGTGGAGCGAGTGGTACGTCGTGTTCGACGACGGCGCGTTCGGCTGGCTGTCGGATGCGTCGGGCCAGTATGCGGTCACGGTGCGCGAGCCCGACGACGCATCCGGCGGCGCGTGGCCGGCGTTCGGCACGCTGGAACCGGGCATGCGGATCGACCACGGCGGCCGCGCGTTTCTCGTGTCCGACGTGCGCACCGCGCGCTGCACGGGCGGCGACGGGGAGTTGCCGTTCCGCGTCGACGCGGGCTGGGAAGCGCGCGTCGTCGACCTGCGCACCGGCAACGCGTTCGCGACCTTCGACTATTCCGACGCCGATGCGAACGGCGGGAGCCCCGCCGTCTATTCGGGCGAGGCACTGGAGTTCGACGCGCTCGCGTTCACCGGGTTGCGCGATACCGAAACCGATACGCGCGAGAAGCGCGGCGCGGAGATGGTGCCGTTCGCGTGCCCGAGCTGCGGCGCGCCGCTGACTTATGCGCCGAACGTGGCCGATTACGTCGTGTGCGGCAGCTGTCATGCGGGCGTGCAGTGCACGGCCGAGCAGCAGACCGTGTTCGCGGCGCAGCGCACGCTCGAATCGGTGAAAGGTGCGCTGGAGCTGGGCGCGATCGGCACGTTCGACGGCGTGAAGTACACGGTGATCGGCATGATGCGATGCCGCGTGCCGGGCGACGAAGAGACGTGGGACGAATACCTGCTGCTGAACCCGAAACGCGGCTTCCTGTGGCTCGTGCAGAGCGAAGGGCGTTGGGAGCGCGTGCAGGTGCTCGACCATTGGCCGACGATCGGCGGCGAGTCCGACGTGACCGACGGCGGCAAGACTTACCGCCTGCGCGAGGCGTATGAATCGGAGGTCGTCTACGTGGTCGGTGCGTTCAACTGGCGCGTGCAGGTGGGCGATCGCACGTCGATCATCGATTACGGCTGGCAGAAGGACAAGCTGACGCGCGAGCGCAGCGCTGCGGAGATCGTGTGGTCGCGCGCGCAACCGTTGTCGGGCAGCGCGCTCGCCGAGCGCTTCGGCACGCCGGCGCTCGCGACGGCGGCTGCGACGGGCGCCACCGCGTCGACGGGCCTGTTCGGCGGGAAACACCCGCACAGCTTCGCGCCGCTGCCGTGGGTGTTCAGCGCGCTGCTCGTGATTTTCAACATGGACTCGCTGTTCTCGTTCAGCGGCCGCACCGTCTACGTGCTGGTCGGCCTGCTGGTGCTGTGGCTGCCTGAATGGCTGTGGAAGGGTTTCGCGTCGGACGGGGGCAACGCGTAATGCGCTACATCCTCTACGGACTTTACGGGCTGATCGTCGTCACGTTGTTCAGCTGCGCGTCGCTCGGCGGCAGCGGGTCGGGCGGCAGCGGCTGGGGCAGTTCGTCGGCGCGCAGCGGCTACTCGTCGTACGGGTCGCACAAATGACCGCCCGCGACGGTCTTGCCGCGCCGCGTGCGATGGTCGGCGCGCACGTGCTGGCCGACCTGGCCGGCATCGACGCGGCGCTGCTGCGCGATGCCGCGCGGCTTGAAACGATCCTGACCGAAGCGGCGCAACGGGCAGGCGCGCGCGTAGTCGGTGCGCACTTTCATCATTTCGGCGGCGAGCATGGCGTGACGGGTGTCGTGCTGCTCGCCGAATCTCACATCACGATCCATACGTGGCCCGAGCATCGCTTCGCGGCCGTCGATGCGTTCATGTGCGGCGCGGCACGCGCGGCCGATGCGGTCGACGCGATCGCCGCTGCGCTCGGTACGCAGGCGCAGGTCCGGCAGCAGGTGGCGCGCGGCGGCACATTGACGTGAGCGAACGCGTCACACTGACTGCTGATATGCATACAGGAATTCGATTCGCCGCATTGCTCGGCTTTGCACTGTTGAACGGCAGCGTTGCCGCGGAGTTGTTGCCGAAGCCGCCCGGGCCCGTCGTGATGGTCCATTTCGACTACTACGAGAAGGACCAGGCGCGGCTTCATGCACTGGAACATCGGCTGGATCGCGCAGTGAGGCAGGCAGGCGCGGGCGAACTCGGCGAGACCGAACTGCATCGCGACGGCAACGACGGCTATCTGTACCTGTACGGCACCAGCGCCGATCGGCTGTACGCGCTCGCGCGCCCGATCCTGAAATCGTCGGGATGGCTAACCGGTACGGAAGTCACGTTGCGCCGCGATGCCGGCACGGAAACGTTTCCGATAGGCCGGGGCGGAGTACGTTAGCGCCCGGGCCGTCCGAATGCCAGATGCCCGATGGCGCGGCCATCGTGCATTCGAATCCATTCGGAGGGAGAGGGCGCAGATGCGCCGGGCCGCGCGGCGGTGCGTGTCAGCGCGTGTCAGCGTGGCAACGCTTCGGCTTCGGCCCAGCGCTTGAACGAATCGAGACGCCGGCGCGTGTGCACGAGATAGAACGCGCCGATCAGCGGTTCGAGCAGCCAGCGCAGCCAGGACGGCTGCGCGCGGAAGTGGTACGTGAATTTCACTTCGGTCGAACCCGGCGTGTGTTCGGTGAAGTTCCAGCTGCCGCTGAAGCGTTCGAGCACCTTCGGCCCTTCGACCATTTCGATGGCCGCGACCTGCGGCGGGCGGTACGAGATGTAGCGCGACACCATCGTCGCGCCCGACTGACTGCGGCAGAACGCGTCGACGCCGACGTCGGCCGTCGTTTCGTCGAGCAGATAGGCATCGGTGAGGAAGTTGTCCCATACGAGCCGCCGCGCGTAGTCCTGCGACCACGTGAAGAGGCGTCTGCGATCGACACCGACGGTCCGGCTGACTGAGATCCTCATGATGGCGGGCACCGTGGCGCGGATTGGAATGAAATCGAGTGTAACCCGCCAATAACGCGCCTTTCGTCAGACTTCGTCAAGTCGAGCGCGTGCTCGATTGACCTTCTCCGGGAATTCCCCTACGATCGATTCCATGCCTTCGGGATAGACCCGAAGCGTTTCAATCTCTTGAGGGAGCCTCATGAGTACGCAACAGAACCGGCGCTTCGACGCGCTCGTTTTCATTGGTCGTTTCCAGCCCCCGCATCGTGGTCACCTGAACGTGCTGAAGTCGGCACTGAGCCGGGCCGAGCGCGTGTGCGTGCTGATCGGGTCGACCGACAAGCCCCGCACCATCAAGGATCCGTTCTCGTTCGACGAGCGCTGCCAGATGCTGGCCTCGCTGCTCGAGCCGTCCGAGCGCGAGCGCGTGACGGTCGCGCCCGTGCAGGATTCGACGTACAACGACGGCGACTGGGTGCGCTGGGTGCAGGATGCCGTGGCCGCCGCGCTCGGCGACGTCGCGCAGCGCAAGGTCGGTCTTATCGGCCACGAAAAGGACGCCACGTCGTATTACCTGCGGATGTTCCCGCAATGGGAGCTCGTCGACGTCGATGCGACCGAAGACATCTCCGCCACCGAAATCCGCGACCAGTATTTCGCCGAACGCACCAACAGCTTCGTGCAATGGGCCGTGCCGGAACCCGTGTTCGGCTGGCTCGAGCATTTCCGCACGCAGCCGCAATTCGCGCAGCTGAAGGCCGAGGCCGAATTCATCGCCGCGTATCGCAAGGCATGGTCGGCCGCACCGTATCCGGTCACGTTCGTGACGGTCGACGCGGTGGTCGTGCACTCGGGCCATATCCTGCTCGTGCGCCGGCGCAGCGAACCGGGCCGCGGCCTGTGGGCGCTGCCGGGCGGGTTCGTGAACCAGGACGAACGGCTCGACGCGGCGTGCATCCGCGAATTACGCGAGGAAACCGGCCTGAAGCTGCCGGAGCCCGTGCTGCGCGGCTCGATCAAGGATCGCCAGGTGTTCGATCATCCGGCCCGCTCGCTGCGCGGCCGCACGATCACGCACGCGTGCCTGTTCAACTTCCCGACCGGCGAGCTGCCGCGCGTGAAGGGCAGCGACGACGCCGACAAGGCGCGCTGGGTGCCGCTCAACGAATTCGCGCAGATGCGCAACGTGATGTTCGAGGATCACTTCGAGATCGCGTATCACTTCCTGGGGAAGCTGTGACGCGCTGATTCCCCGGATTCCGGTCCGTCGCGACAGACGCGGCGGCACTTCAACGGCCTAGAGGAGCTCTAGCCATGCAAAACGATCCCGGCGGCTTTGCCGCGGTTCTCGCCAATCCGATCCTCAACACGGATTCGTACAAGGCTTCCCACTTCCTGCAATATCCGCCCGACGCGCAGGCGATGTTCTCGTACGTCGAATCGCGCGGCGGCCGCTACGACCGCACGCTGTTCTTCGGCCTGCAGATGCTGCTGAAGGAATATCTGTGCCGGCCCGTCACGCACGCGATGATCGACGACGCCCGCGATTTCTTCGCGGTGCATGGCGAGCCGTTCAACGAGGACGGCTGGCGCCACATCGTCGAGCACTACGACGGCTACCTGCCCGTGAAGATTCGCGCGGTGCCGGAGGGTTCGGTCGTGCCGGTGCACAACGTGCTGATGACCGTCGAATGCGACGACCCGAAGGTGTTCTGGCTCGCGTCGTATCTGGAGACGATGCTGCTGCGCGTGTGGTACCCGGTGACGGTCGCGACGCGCAGCTGGCACCTGCGGCAGACGATCCGACGCTTTCTCGAGAAGACCGACGACGATCTCGCGCAGTTGCCGTTCAAGCTGCACGACTTCGGCGCGCGCGGCGTATCGAGCGCGGAATCGGCCGCGATCGGCGGCGCCGCGCATCTCGTGAGCTTCATGGGTTCGGACACGGTGCTCGGCGTGCTGGCCGCGAACCGCTTCTATCGCGAGCCGATGGCCGCGTATTCGGTGCCGGCGGCCGAGCACAGCACGATCACGTCCTGGGGGCGTGAGCACGAAGCCGATGCGTATCGCAACATGATCGCCCGCTTCGGTCTGCCCGGCGCGATCGTGTCGGTCGTGTCGGACTCCTACGATCTGTTCGCCGCACTCGAGATGTGGGGCGGCGAGCTTCGGCAAGCCGTGATCGATTCGGGCGCGACGCTGGTCGTGCGCCCAGATTCGGGCGACCCCGTGGCGATCGTGCTGCAGACCGTGCGCGCGCTCGACGCATTGTTCGGTTCGTCCGTGAACGGCAAGGGACGGCGCGTGCTGAACCATGTGCGCGTGATCCAGGGTGACGGCGTCGACGAACTGTCGATCGACGCGATTCTCTCCGCGCTCGACGACGCAGGCTATGCGGCCGGCAACGTCGTGTTTGGCATGGGCGGCGCGCTGCTGCAGCAGGTGAACCGCGATACGCAGCGCTTCGCGATGAAGTGCTCGGCGATCCGTCGCGGCGACGTATGGCACGACGTCCGCAAGGATCCGGTCACCGATCAGGGTAAGCGTTCGAAGAAGGGGCGGCTCACGTTGCTGCGCAATCGGCGCACGGGCGAATACCGGACGGTGACGCTGCCGGTCGCATGGGACGATCGCGCGTTGGAAGGCGAATGGGACGAGGCGCTCGAAACGGTGTTCGATACGGGGAGAATGCTGGTCGATACGACGTTCGCCGAGGTGCGGGCGAGGGCGCACGCGGCGCAAATGTGAGGGCGTCGGCGGGGCGTTCGTGCGCCCCGCCGCGCTGGATGTTCATCGGTCGCCGGCCGGTGTGCGGCCGCTGCGCTCCGCCGCACGCGTGGCATCCATCGCCCGCGCCAGCGCATCGAACACCGCCGGCCCCTTGCAGCGCGACACGTTGAAGCGCATGAACGACGTCGCGCCGTGCGACGCACTGAACACGTTGCCGGGCGCGAGCACCACATCGTGGTCGAGTGCATGACGCGCGACGCGCGCGGCATCGAGCCCGTCGGGCAGTTCCGCCCATACGAACAGGCCGCCGCGCGGTTCGGTCCAGATCCCGAGCCCGGCGCGCGCGAGCCGCCGGATCGTTTCGCCCATCGCATCGGCCAGCTGCGCACGCAGGCCGTCGAGATGGCGCCGGTAGGTGCCGTCGATCAGCAGCCGGTGCACGATGTTCGCGCCGATCTGCGCATTGCCGAACGACGTCGCGAGCTTCAGGTCGACGAGCGCGTCGATCCATTCGGGGCGCGCCGCGACATAGCCGCAGCGGATTGCGGCCGACAGCGTCTTCGAGAAGCTGCCGATCGACACGACGCGCGACAGCCCGTCGAATGCCGCGAGGCGCGGCGCGGGCGTGCTCTCGAAATCCGCGAAGATGTCGTCCTCGACGATCAGCAGGCCGTGCTCGGCCGCCAGCGTCAGCAGCCGGTGCGCGACCGGCGGCGCGAGCGTCGCGCCGGTCGGGTTGTGCAGCGCCGCGTTGGTGATGTACAGGCGCGGCCGATGCTCGGCAAGCACCTGCTCGAAGCGTGCGAGATCGGGGCCGTTCGGCGTGTACGGCACGCTGACGATGCGCGCGCGATGCGCGCGCAGCAGCGCCTGGAAGTTGAAGTAGCACGGATCGTCGAGCACGACGGTGTCGCCCGGCTCCAGCAGCAGCCGGCACACGAGATCGAGCGCGTGCGTGCCGCCGTCGGTCAGCATGATCTGCGTGGGTTCCGCATGAACGCCGTGCTGCGCGAGCCGCCACGCCAACTGCTGGCGCAACGCGGGCAGCCCGAGCGGCGTCGCGTAGTCGGTCAGCGCGTCGGCTTCGTCGCGTGACACCGCGCGCAGCGCACGTCGCAGGCTTTCGTCCGGCAGCCACGACGACGGCAGCCAGCCGCAGCCCGGCTTCACCGAGCTCGGCGCCGCCTCGAGCGCCTGGCGCGACAGCCACAGCGGATCGAGTTCGCGATCGAGGCGCGGGCCGAGTTCGGCGAGCGCGAGCGGCGGCGCGTGCCCCGACACGTAGAAGCCGGAGCCGCGCCGCGCGACGAGCACGCCTTCGCTCGCGAGCCGCTCGTATGCGTCGACGACGGTCGATTTCGACACGTGCAGCGAGTCGGCCATCATCCGGATCGACGGCACGCGCGCGCCGGGCATCAGCGCGCGGCTCGCGATCCGCGCGCGCAGCGTGTCCATCACGGTTTCCACGCGGGTGCGCGACGGCGCGGGCGGAGCAGGAGCTTGCAGGGAACGGCTCATGGCGAGAGGGAACTGTACGGACGGTTGTCCAGTACAGTTCGTCCGAATTGTATTGGGCTGTAGCTTACGCGCTTTTCACGGGCGGCGGATCATCGGTCATTCACCTTTTCCGATCAGGATTTCCCGTGCAAAAGACGACCGACGGATGGCTCAGCGGCCTGCTGGGCGTGATCATCTTCAGTGGCTCGCTGCCCGCGACGCGCGTCGCGGTGCAGGGGCTCGACCCGCTGTTCCTCACGTTCGCGCGCGCGACGATCGCCGGCGTGCTCGGCCTGATCCTGCTCGTCGCGCTGAAACAGAAGCGGCCGACGCGTACCGAGACCGCGTCGCTCATCGTCGTCGCGCTCGGGGTCGTGGTCGGTTTCCCGTTGCTGACGGCGCTCGCGCTCAAGCACGTGACGTCCGCGCATGCGATCGTGTTCGTCGGGCTGTTGCCGCTCGCGACCGCGCTGTTCGGTGTCTGGCGTGGCGGCGAACGGCCGCGGCTGCCGTTCTGGATCTTCTCGCTGCTCGGCAGCGGCGCGGTGGCCGCGTTCGCGCTGCGCAACGGCGCAAGCGCGTCGGTGGTGGGCGATGCGCTGATGCTGGCCGCGATCGTCGCGTGCGGGCTCGGTTATGCGGAAGGCGCGCGCCTGTCGCGCCAGCTCGGCGGCTGGCAGGTGATCTCGTGGGCGCTCGTGCTGTCGCTGCCGGTGATGCTGCCGCTCGCGTGGTTCACGTGGCCCGCGACGTTCGACGGCGTCGACGCTGCCGCGCTGTGGGGGCTCGCGTACGTGTCGCTGTTCAGCATGCTGATCGGCTTCGTGTTCTGGTATCGCGGCCTCGCGCTCGGCGGGATCGCGGGCGTCGGCCAGCTTCAGTTGCTGCAGCCGTTCTTCGGTTTCCTGCTCGCGGCCGGGCTGCTGCACGAGACGGTGCCGCCGTCGATGCTCGCCGTGACGGCCGTGGTTGTCGGCTGCGTCGCGGGTGCGAAATACTTCTCGAAGATGACGCCCGTGCAGCGCGCGGGCTGACGCGCCGGCGCGCGACGACGTGACGGGTGCCACCCGTTCGCCGTCGCGCGGGCGTGGCTTGCGGCTTACCCCATCACCACGTTCGCGAGCCGGAACTGGTACGCGGTCGCGGTGGTGCCGCCGCCGCCGCCCGTCATCACGATGTCCGCGCTCTTGATTCCCAGCAGCGACAGTTCGGTGTTGATGTCGGACAGCACGGCCGAATTCATCACCGCGCCCTGTTCGATCTGCGACGCCGTGCCGATCCACAGCGTGGGCTTGAACTCGAACACGGCTTTCTGCCCCGGCACGATGCCCGTCTTGTGCGCGAGCAGCCGATTGTCCTTGAAGACAGATGCGGTGATCGCCCCCTGGCTCAGGTCGTTGCGCAGCTGGATCTCGCGCGACGTCGGCGCCGGGCCGGCCAACGCGAGCACGTTGCCCGACGTCGAGCGCGACACGTTGAAAACCTGTCCGTTGTCCGCGCGCTTCTGCGGCATGTAGTTGCCGTCTGCATCGCTCGCGGAGACGGTCGTCAGCATCGGGAATACGAACGGATGGTTGTCGCCGCGCCCGCAGTTGGTGATGACCTTCCACGCGATCGCGAGCTCGTCGAAGTCCGTCGACACGTTCTTCTGGAAGATCACGATCTGGCTGTTGTTGACGTCGTTCGACAGGTTGACGAAGTTGAGATTGATGTCCATGAGTCACCTTGGTTAGATTTGGATAACTGATTGAATGGGCGCCGGCCGTGCGTCGCCGGCGCACGAACCGTTACGCCATCACCACGTTTTCCAGCCGGAACGTGAACGGCATCGAGCGCGGGCCGGGGCCGCCGCCGGTCATCACGATGTCGGCGCTCGCGATGCCGAGCAGCGACAGTTCCGTGTTGATGTCGGAGATCACCGCGGAGTTCATCAGCGCACCCTGTTCGATCTGCGACGCGACGCCGATCCAGATCGTCGGCTTGAACTGGAACACGGCCTTCTGGCCCGGCGCGACGGAAGTCTTGCGCGCAAGCGCGCTGCCGTCCTTGTAGATCGTCGCGTTGATCGCGCCGGCCGGCAGGTCGTTGCGCACCTGCACCTCGGAGCTTGCGCCCGGGTCGCCGCCGAGTTGCAGCACGTCGCCCGAGCTGGAGCGCACGACCTGGAACACCTGGCCGTTCGAGGCGACCTGCTGCGGCATGTAGTTGCCCCAGCTGTCGCTCGCGCTCACGCTCATCGTCATCGGAAACTTGAACGGATGGTTGTCGCCCTGGCCGCAATTGCGGATCACCTTCCACGCGATCGCGAGTTCGTCGAAGTCGGTCGCCACGTTCTTCTGGAAGATCACGACGCTCGAGTTGTTCGCGTCGTTCGAGCGGTTGATCAGGTTCAGTTGGATATCCATGTCGTTGCTCCTTGAGTTTGAAAAGACGGCAGTCGGTCTGCCGCACACCTTTCCCGCCGGCCCGGCCGCGAAGCCGTGCCGTCAAGCCGGTTCAATCCGTGTCTGGCGGCGCTAGGCGCGCACGATGTGTTCGAGCGCGAATGCAAACGGCTGCGCGTCGGTGCCGGTGCCGCCGCCCGTCATCACGATGTCGGCCGCGGCGACGCCCGCCAGCGGCAGAAGGGTGTTCGCGCTCGAGATCACCGCCGCGTGCAGCGCGCGGCTTTCCTGTATCTGCGACGCCACGCCGATCCACAGCGTCGGCGTGAAGCGAAACACGGCCTTCTGCCCGGGCGCGACCGCTTCCTTCACCGCGATCAGCCGGCCCGCGCTGAACGCATTGACGTTCACGGCGCCGCGCGGCATCCGGTTGACGACCTCGATGTCGCCACCCGGCGCGTCGGCCGGGTCGGGCACGAGGCGGCCGCGTCCCGTCGGCTGCGCGTCGACCACTAAGCGCACGCCGGCGGGCGCCGTGACGCGCGGCGAGAAGTTGCCGTGCTCGTCGCCGAGCGCGACGTCGATGTCGGTCGAGTAGTCGAACGGATGGAAGCAGTCGCGTCCGCAATGACGGATCACCTTCCACGCGATCGCAAATGCGTCGAGATCGGGGATCACGTCGCGCTGGAACAGCACGACCTCGCTGTTGCCGCAGTCGTTCGAGCGGTTGACGAAGCGGAGCTTGATGTTCATGACGCCTGCTCCTGATCGGACGTGCCGCGATCGTCGCGCAGCGTGCGCTCGGCCCACTGCGCAAGCGCGGGCGCGACGCCGTTCGCGAGCGACGCGACGTGCAGCGCATGTGCACGCGCCTGGGCGTGAAGGTCGCCCGCGAAGCGGCCGAGCGCCATCACGGCATCGGCGGGGCCGCGCGCGCGGCCGAGATCGTCGAGATATTGCGCGGCCGCGTCGGCCATCGCGCCCGCATGCTGCAAATGGCTCTGCGTGACGCGTGTGGCGAGATCGGCGTTCAGTGCCGCCAGCTCCTTGACCGCGGCGGCCGAACTGCCGGGCGCGAACCGTTCGAGCTGGCCGCGCCACAACGCGTCGGTCGCGGCCTGGCAGGCGTCCGTGTAACGGTGGCAGGCGAGCAGCGCGGTGTGCGCGAACGCGCGCCACGCGGGGCCGCCGGGCGTGCAGCCGGTGCCGGTCGTCTGCGCGGCGACCTTGCCGAACTGCTGGAGCGCGTCGGCGTGCGCGCGTTCCCATTGGGCGATGAACGTGGAGAACATGGCGATTCCTCGTGATGAAGGAGCGGTGACGGCGCGATGGCGGCCGATACGCGGATTACTGACGCGCGGCGCCGAGGCGCTGCACCATCCGCATTACGGCGGCCATCTGCGGCGCGTCGCGGCGGTAGAAGCCTGGGTGGAGCGGATCGGTGCTCGTATAGCCCCAGAAATCCCAGCAGCCGAGCGGATTGACGGCCGATTTTTCGACCTGCGGATAGAGCACGATCAGCCGGTTCGTATCGGCGATCTCGTTGTAGCCGACGCCGCGAATCATCTTCTCGCCGACGGCGGCGACGTTCTGCACGCAGCCGTGGAACACCACGTGCACCGCGCAGGCCACGCGCTCGCAGTCGGCCGGCACGTATGCGTAGCCCGTGTCGCCGAGCGCCGCGCGGCGCTGCGGATCGAACGCGCGCTGATCGAACTTCAGCAGCTTGCCGCCTGCCTGAACGGCCGGTGGATTGAGCGGCTTGTCAGGTGTGCCGTAGATCCAGCGCACGATGTCGTGCGCCTGCTGGAAGCCGCAGTTGTCGATATACGGGCTCGCGTTCGCACTGCATGCGTTGTCTTCGGGGCGGTTCGTGATGAACGCATGCCCGGCGTCCGGCGATTCGCGTTACTGGAGGTTCGCGGCCGGGACTTGCGCGAGCGTGTAGAAGCGCGCGGTCTGGTCGACGACGCGCGTCGACACCACCGTATCCTTCGCGCCGCTGAACACATAGATGCGCTGACCGCGCAGCGCGGCCGGATCGTCGATCTCGCCGCGCTGCGCGAACATGCGCGCGGCGCGCCATGCATCGGCCGCGGATGGCGCGGGGCCGATCGGCTGCATGCACAGCGTGGTCGCGGCCACCGCCGGCGGGATAAACGCGCTCACGCCCGCGCAGTAGAACGGCCCGCCCGCCACGATGCCCGCGCCGATCAGCCGGCTCGAGAACGCGACGTCGAACTGCGCGGCCATGAAGCCGCCGGACGACAGCCCCGACACCGACGTGCGCTGGAGGTCGGCGCTGTATGCGGGCAGCGGATCGGCGGGGGCGGCGACGGCGTGCGGCGCGACCGACGCCACTGCGGCAACGGCGACGCATGCGGCGCCGAGCACGCGGCGCAGCGTGCGCGAAACGATGGAACGGGGCGGCGTCGTGCGGCCGGGCGAGCAAGTGACCTTCATGCGGGACTCCTGTCGTGACGAGTAACGAATGGCGAATGACGAACGGCTGGAACGGATGCGGCAAGACTTCAGCGACGGTTTCAGCTTACGGGCAGCCGACGACCTGCGAAATGGCGCGAACGACCTGCGCGGCGACCCGTGACGTTCGGCCGGTGCGGTGCCCCGGCGCTCACGATACAAACAGCGCGCGCTCCGCCTGGCGGCGCTTGGTGAGCCCCGCGAGCGGCTTGCCGCCGGCCTTGTTCCAGACGAGGAACTGGTCGGCCGCACGCGCGCCCGCGCCGGCGTTCAGGTAGCGCAGCAGCGTGGACGAGCGCAGCCGTCCCGCGCCGAGATTGAAGACGAACGACATCAGCGCATCGAACTGCTGCTGCGTGACCGGCACGCGCAGCAGCTTGCGCAGGTTCAGCTCGGCGACGCGCAGGTCGCGCCGCAACAGCGCTTCGGCTTCGGCCGGCGTGAGCGGTCGTGTGAAGCGCTCGTTCGGCAGGATCAGGTGCCCGTAGCCGATCGTCGGCTTGCCGACCGCGTCGAGATAGCGCGCGAGCCGCAGCCCCTCGAACTGCTTGATCAGCGCAATGCCTTGCTCACCGGTGTGTTCAGGCTGGTTCGCCATCGTCGTTCTCCTTGCTGCCCGGCCGTGCGCGCGGCACCAGGCGATGCGTGTATTCGTCGATCACGCGCATGATCGCTTCGGGCGGCGGCAGCGCCGCGAACTGCATTTCGATGTCGATGTGCTCGGTGTCGCGCTGCCGCGCGTTGCCCTGCGCGTCCTTCTTCGCGGAGCGCGGCGCGAACGTCACGTAGAAGCGGCCGCGCTGGTCGTCGTCGCCCGCGACACCGCCGGCCGGCAACGCCTCGGTGAAGTCGCCGCGCACGGTCAGGTGCACGATCATCCGGTCGAGCGCGAGTCCGCGCGGCGTGGCGAGCGCGACGAGCGGCACCGGCATCGTGTGCTCCGCATCGAGCGCGACCGTGACCTCGCGTGGCGCGAGCAGGCCGTCGTCGCGCAGGTCGAAGAACTGATCGAGCACGGCCGTGTACTGGTGCGCGAGCAGTTGGTTCGCGGCGGCCGCCGCGTGCTGCATCCCGCGCGCGATTTCGTCGAGCGCGATGCCACGTGGCGGCGGGCGCTCGTCGTCGGCCGGCGTGCCGGGCGGCGCCGGCGGGGCGGGCGGAGCGGGGGGCAAGCCGCCGGCGGACGCGCCGGGCGCGGTGCCCGGTGCGTCGTGCGTGCCCGGCGCGGCCCCGGCCGGAGAGCCGGAGGCCTCGGGCGGCACGTGGCGCACCGGATCGGCGGTTGCCGCCGCCGAGGCGCCGGTGCCTGAGACCGTCCCGGTATGGCCTGCCGCCGCACCGGCCGGCGGCGGGGCCGTCCCGTCCGGTTCCGGTCGGGCTGTGCTGCCGCCCGGACGCGTATCCCCGTCGTCGTGCCCGCCGTCCGCGCGGCGAGACCGTCTGAAGAGCCTGAACATGGCCGGCCCGCGCGCTTACGCGTGCGCCGGCTGCTGGGCGTCCGAACCGGCTCCGGCAGGCGCGGCCGTGCCGCCGCCCGCCGCCGACGCATCGCCGACCAGCTTGCCGTCGGTCGGCGTCGCCGGCAGCGGCTTCACCGCCTTCGCGTTGCCTTCCGTGACGACCGGCTTGGTCGCGGCTTCGGTCAGGAAGTCGATCACGCGCATCAGCGCTTCGGGCGGCGACTGGCGCTTCACCTGCGTATGGATCGAATATTTCGCGCGCGTGTCGGTGCTGCGCGTCTGCTCCGCCTTGTGCGACACACGCCCGGACACGCTGACGCTGATCGGTCCCCAGCCGAACTTCGCCTGGAATTCGCCGCCGGCCTCGGTCGACGACGACGACTTCTCCGATTGCGTAATCTCCATTTCGAAGTCGATCGTGCCTTCCTCGATCGCGATGATCGGATGGACGATCGCCGCGAGCAGCGGGATGCGCATCGTCTTCTGCACGACGCCCTTCGACACGCCGGCTTCGTCCACCAGCGTCTCGTCGTAGTCGAACTGGACGGCCACGGCCTTGCCGCCCTGGATGCAGACCTGCATCAGGAAATCCGCGTAGCTCTTCGCGGCCTGCGTCTGCGCACTGATCATCGCCTTTAACGGGCCGGCGATCATTTGGTCCATGGGTAAAGCGTTAATCACTGAGCCGATGAAATTCGCGTCCATGAATAAACTCCTCTTCGTGTTGAAGACAACGGAAATTCGTTGTCTTTATTTACATTAGGAAATAGAAGACGTTTACAAAATATGACGTCCGTCACGTCAGGCGGCCCTGGCAGGCCCGCGGCGGGCATCGGTACGCGCGGCGGGGCGCGGCGTGGATGAATTAGGCCATTCGTCACGGAGCGACGGGCCTAGTGCGCGGCGGGTAAAACAGCGGTAAAAAAACGCAGGGTAGGGAAGCAAAAAAACCTAAACCGAGCATCCCGATTTCGAGGAAACCGCGCAATGAACGTTCTGATGATCGATAGCCCGCCGTTATTCGTCGCGGGCGTGGCGGACGTACTGTGTAAACGCGATGTCAACTGGCATGTGTGGTCGGCCCGCCGTCCCGAGGACGTCTTGCGCTTGCGCGACGCGTTGTTGCCCGGGACGGTCGAGGCGATCACGATCGAATGCGACGAGCACGCCGCGCGGCCGAGCTGGCCGAGCGTGCTGAACGAGACGTTCGCCGGCGCGCCGTGGTTGTGCGTGGTGGCCACCGTGTGCCGCCGCACGATTGCCGATGCGCTGCTGGCGGGGGCGGCCGGCATCATCGACCGGCACGCGAGCGCCGACGAGTTCGCGGACGCGCTCGGCCGGGTCGCGGCCGGTGCGATCTACGTGCCGCCGAACGACGGCGGCGCGACGCAGGCGCGCCCGGGCGGCGCGCCGGCCGGGGACGATCGCGCATTCGAGCGTCTCACGCCGCGCCAGCGCGACGTGCTGCGGCTGCTGGCCGAAGGCAAGTCGAACAAGCAGATCTGCCGCGTGCTCAACGTCGCGGAAGGCACGATCAAGAACCACCTGTATGCGCTGTTCCGCCAGATCGGCGTGAGCAACCGGACCGAGGCCGCATTGTGGCTCGCACGCCACGTGCCGTCCGAGCCGGCGGCATTCGCGTTCGCGCCCGTCTGCAGTTCGCCCGGCTGATGCGGGTCGCGGCGGGCCCCGGTGTGTGCCAGCATCCGGTGTCGCGTTGCGTTGAAGTCCATCGGGCCGGAGGCGGGGTGCCCGGGCCGGCCATCGGTCGCGGCGAGCCGCGTGGCCGAGTACATCGCGCGCGCGGCGACGTGCGTGCAGGAAGAGGCGAACGGGCCGCGCCGGCCGCGCGCCCCGTTCGGAGGCGCCCGTCGAGACCGGGCGCCGGCGTGCTTACGCGACGTGCGCGACGCCGTATTGCGAGGAAAGGTAGCGCCGGATATCGGCCGGCGAATCGATGAAGCGGCGGCCGTTGTGTTCGCGAATCCCGACCGCGTCGTCCTTCGGCACCTGCCCGTCGCCCAGCACGAGCACCGGCGCGGATTGGTTGTCCTCGCCGATCAGCGCGACGATCGGCCGGCGCGGGCGCGGCGCGTCGACGTACTCGACCGAGACGGCATCGCGCAACTGCGGATAGAAACTCAGCAGCCCTTCGACGGCAACCGAGTCGCCGCAGTAGAACGGACCTTCGGAGTCCTTGAAGAAACCCGGGCGGAGAATGAACAGCGTGTCTTTCATGATGGTCTCGCTATCAGTGGTGGTCGAACGTTGAAAAAAACGGGAGTGCGGGGTGATGCGCGCGACGCGCCCGATGTCAGGCTTCCGCGAGCGCGGCCGCGGCGGCACGCATTCTCGCGAAACCGGCGTCGAGGTCGGTGATCATGTCGTCGGGATGCTCGAGCCCTGCGTGGATGCGCAGCAGCGGGCCGGCTGCCAGCCATGGCGTCGCGGTACGGTGGCGCGACGGATTCGACGGGATGATGAGGCTTTCGAAGCCGCCCCAGCTGTAGCCCATGCCGAAGCACGTCAGGCCGTCGAGCAGCGCGCGCACGGCATCGTCGGGCTGCGGATGCAGCACCAGGCCGAACAAGCCGCACGCGCCCGTGAAGTCGCGCCGCCACAGCGCATGGCCGGCATCGCCCGGCCGGGCCGGATACAGGATCTGCGCGACTTCCGGCTGCCGCGCGAGCCATTCGGTCAGCACGTGCGCGTTGCGCTGGTGGCGTTCGAGGCGCACCGACAACGTGCGCAGCCCGCGCAGCGCGAGATACGCATCGTCGCCGCTGACGGTCATTCCGAGCTGCCGGTAGCAGCGCGTGACCTTCTGAGCGAGCGCCTCGGTGGTCAGGATCACGCCCATCAGCACGTCGGAGTGTCCGGCGATGTACTTGGTCGCCGCGTGAATCGACACGTCGACGCCGTGCGAGAACGAGCGGAAATTCAGCGGCGTGCCCCACGTATTGTCGAGCAGCACGACCGCATCGTGCTGGTGCGCGACGCGGCAGATCGCGGGAATGTCCTGCACCTCGAAGGTCAGCGAGCCCGGCGATTCGGTAAAGACCGCGCGCGTGTTCGGCCGCATCAGCGACGCGATGCCGGCGCCGATCGACGGATCGTAGTAGGTCGTCTCGATGCCGAGGCGCGCGAGCGTTTCGTCGCAGAACGAGCGGGTCGGGTCGTACACCGAGTCGGCCATCAGCAGATGGTCGCCGGGGTTCAGGACCGCGAGCAGCGCGGTCGTGATCGCGCTGAGCCCGCTCGGCGTGAGCAGCGCGGCGTGCGCGCCTTCGAGGCGTGCGAGCGCCTTTTCGAGCGCACGCGTGGTCGGGCTGCCGTGGCGTCCGTATGCGAGCGGAGTGCCGCGCACCGCGTCGAGCGCGTCGGTGCCGTGAAAGAGCAGCGTCGACTGGCGATACACGGGCGGGTTCACCGGCGAGCCGGGCTGGCCGTGCGCGCGGCCTTCGTGAGCGAGCAGGGTATCGATCGAGTGCGGTTGGTTCAAGATGTCGTCCTTTGAAAGTCGGTCAAATCGGAGCGAAGCCGTCGCGCGGTCAGTGCAGGATCTTGTCGAGGAAGTCGCGCGCGCGTTCGGAGCGCGGCGCGGCGAAGAATGCTTCGCTCGCCGCATCCTCGACCACCGCGCCCTGATCCATGAAGATCACGCGATGCGCGACCTTCCTCGCGAAGCCCATCTCGTGCGTGACGCACACCATCGTCATGCCGTCGCGCGCGAGCTCGACCATCACGTCGAGCACTTCGTTGATCATCTCGGGATCGAGCGCGGAGGTCGGTTCGTCGAACAGCATCGCGACGGGGTTCATCGACAGCGCGCGTGCAATCGCGACGCGTTGCTGCTGCCCGCCCGACAATTGCCCCGGATACTTGTGCGCGTGCGCCCTCAGGCCGACGCGATCGAGCAGCTTCATCGCGTTCTCGATCGCTTCGTCCTTGCGACGGCCGAGCACCTTGACCTGCGCGAGCGTCAGGTTGTCGGTGATCGACAGGTGCGGGAACAGCTCGAAATGCTGGAACACCATGCCGACGCGTGCGCGCAGTTGCGCGAGTTTCGCGGCGGGATCGCCGAGCCGCATGCCGTCGACGACGATGCTGCCTTTCTGGAACGGCTCGAGGCCGTTGATCGTCTTGATCAGCGTCGACTTGCCGGAGCCCGACGGCCCGCAGACGACGACCACTTCGCCTTTCGATACCGTCGCGCTGCATTCGGAAAGGACCTGATGCTTGCCATACCACTTGGAAACGTTGTCGAGCGTAATCATGGTTGTCCGTGGTTGAGGTTCGGGTTGAACGAGGTGCGCATGCTCAATGCGTGGACGGCAGCGAGAGGCGCGTCTCGACGCGGCCCTGCAGCCGCGTGAGCAGCGTGCTCAGCACCCAGTAGATCGCGGCCGCCGCGAGGTAGAGCGGCAGCGGCTGGAACGTCGCGGCGATCACTTCCTGCGTCGAGCGCAGCAGCTCGGTGACGGTGATGACGGACACGAGCGACGTGTCCTTGATCAGGCTGATCAGCGTGTTGCCGAGGCTCGGCACCGCGAGGCGCAACGCCTGCGGGCAGACGATGTAGCGCAGCGTCTGCACGTGCGTGAGGCCGAGGCTGTGCGCGGCCGCCCATTGTCCGCGGCCGATGCCGAGGATCGCGCCGCGCATGCTTTCCGACAGGTAAGCGCCGGCGTTGAGCGTCAGCGTGAAGATGCCAGCCGTCGTCGGATCGAGCGTGATGCCGAGATCGGGCAGCCCGTAGTAGACGACGAACATCTGCACGAGCAGCGGCGTGCCGCGCATCAGGCTGACGTAGCCCTGCGCGAGACCGGACGCGAGCCGGTTGCTGCCGATCCGCATGATCGCGACCACGAGCCCGACGACGAGGCCGAGGGCCATCGACGCCACCGCGAACTTCAGCGTGAGCAGCGCGCCCTTCACCATCACGGGCAGGGTTTGAATGACCAGATCGAGTGCTTCCATCGCGTGTCTCCTGATTGTGTGTCGTGTGCGCCGGGGTGGCGGCCGGCCCGCGCGAGCGTGTGCGCGGCCGCGTGACGGCTGCGTTATTGCGCGATCGGTTTCGTCGTGTCCGAGCCGAACCACTGCATCGAGATTTTCTTCAGCGTGCCGTCCTGCTGCAGCGACGCGACCGCGTCGTCGATCGCCTTCGCGAACTTCGGGTTGCCCTTGCGGAACGGGATCCCCATCCGGTCCTCGCCGCCGGCGAGCACGGAACCGGGGCGTAGCGGCAGGTGCGAGTTCTTGATCAGATAGCTCAGCATCAGGCGGTCGTTGACCGCCGCGTCGATACGCCCCGCCGCGAGGTCGCGCAGGTTTTCCGGTGTACCCGGATAGACCTGCAGATCGATCGCGGGCACGGTCTTCACGAGATCGACGTAGTTGCTGCCCATCGTCACGCCGACCTTCTTGCCCTTCAGCTCGTCGAGCGACTTGAACGCACGCGTGTCGTTCTGGCGCTGCAGCAGCTGCGCGGAGGAATACACGTACGGCGTGCTGAAGTCGAGCGCCTGCTGGCGCGACGGCGTGATCGCGACCTGGTTGACGATCACGTCGAACTTGCCGGCCTGCAGCCCGGCGAGAATCCCGCTCCATTCGGTCGTGACGAACTGCGGCTTCACGCCGAGCCGTGCGGCGACCGCCTTCGCGACGTCGACGTCGAACCCTTCGAGTTGTCCTTCGGCATTGCGGTAGTCGAACGGCGGGTAGGTGCCTTCGAGCGCGATCTTCAGCACGCCGGCCTGCTTGACGGTGTCGAGCAGGTCCGCCGCGTGCGATGCGGTGGCCGCCACGCAGAGGAGGGCGGCGGCGAGGCCTTGCTTGAGCGTCGGGGTGAAGGGCTTCATGGTTGTCTCCGGGGTTGTTGTCGAAACGTCGTTGTCGAAAATTCAGGGTGAGCGCGTCCGCGGCGACGGGCGGCGTCGCCGTGGGCGGGAAGCGGGAAACAGGGCGGCGAGAGACGGCGCGAGCCGTGTGCCGCGAGGCGTTACGGCATGCGTTCGCGCACGGTGGCGTAGCGTTGCGCGGCGAAGAGTTCAAGCATCGTGTTCATGAGTGCCCGTGCGGCTTGCGAGTGGGGTAGACCGGCTGCATCGTCGATGCGTGTCCGGTGACGCAAATGCTGAACGACTGAGGGCAATCTTAGTTTTGTCAAAAAGGAAAGTGCTTCCAAAAATGCAGGGACTTTCCACGCGGCGTGGAAAGTTTTTCTCCATGCGTGAAGCACGTTGCATGCGATCTGCTGCGGTTGTACGGGGTGCGCAGCATCGGGTGCTACGGCGCGGTCGAGTGGTTGCGCCCGAAACGATCGATGAAAAGCAGAACGGCCAGGCATGCCGGTAGTGGCAAGCCTGACCGTTGGCGTCCGCCGCGTTGAACGCGGCGCGAAGGCGCGTTTTACTCGAACGTTTCGAGCGCAAGCAGTTCGTCGATCGTCTGCCGGCGGCGGATCAGCCGCGGCGTGCCGCGATCGACGAGCACTTCCGGCGCGAGCGGCCGGCTGTTGTAGTTCGAGGACATCGATGCGCCGTATGCGCCCGCATCGTGCAGGAACAGCAGGTCGCCGATCTGCGGTTGCGCGAGCTTGCGGTGCGTGACCACGCCGCCCGCGTCCTGCGTGAACACGTCGCCCGACTCGCACAGCGGCCCTGCGATCGCGATGTCGACGAGCGGCCGGCCGTCAGGCAGCGCGCCGTCGTGCGTGTGCACGGACACCGCGTGGTAGCTGCCGTACATCGACGGACGCATCAGGTCGTTGAAGCCCGCGTCGATCAGCACGAAGTCGTGCTTCGGCCGGCGGTTCACGGCCTGCACTTCGGTGACGAGCGTGCCGGCTTCCGCGACGAGGAAGCGGCCCGGTTCGATCTCGATGCGCACCGCGTGGCCGAGATGCCGTTCGATCCGCTTGCGCGCGGCGTCCCACTGGCTGAAGTAGTGACCGACGTCGACGCGCGGCTCGCCGTCGCGATACGGAATCGACAGCCCGCCGCCGGCGGAGATGGCTTCGATGTCGTGGCCGAGCGACGTGACGAGCTCGACCATCGCGTCGCACACCTGCGACAGATGGCCGTAGTCGACGCCCGAGCCGATATGCATGTGGATGCCGACCAGCTTCAGCCCGTACTGGCGCACGATCTCGATCGCGCGCGGCACGTCGTCGATCCAGATGCCGTGCTTGCTCTGCGGACCGCCGGTGTTGGTCTTGTTGCTGTGGCCGTGGCCGAAGCCCGGGTTCACGCGCAGCCATACGCGGTGGCCGGGCGCATGCTCGCCGACGCGCGCGAGCATGTCGAGCGAGCCGGCGTTCACGGTCACGCCGTGCTTCAGCACGGCCGCGAGCGTCGGGCGGTCGATCAGGTCGGCCGTGAACACGACGCCTTCCGGTTCGCCCGCAGGACTGAACCCGGCCGCGAGGCTGCGCTCGATTTCGCCGAGCGACACGGCGTCGACGCACGCACCTTCGTCGCGCATCAGCTTCAGGATATGCAGGTTCGAGTTCGCCTTCTGCGCATAGCGGATCACGTCGAACTGGCGCAGTTGGGCGATGCGGTCGCGGATGACGTCGGCGTCGTACACCCACAGCGGAGTGCCGTATTGCTGCGCGAGCGCCGCGAGCTGGCGGGAATCGAGGGACATGGCGAAGGAATCGGGTCGAATGAACGGATAGCGTGAATGATGCGCCTGAACGTCTATACAGTAAAATGCCTGTTTTTCTAGATTCTATTCATTTTGGATATAAGTCCTCATGCTCACACACCGGCACATCGAGGTCTTCCGCGCGCTGATGGTCACCGGCAGCACGACGCGTGCGGCCGAGATGCTCTATACGTCGCAGCCGACGATCAGCCGCGAGCTCGCGCGCATGGAGCAGGTGATCGGCTTCGCGCTGTTCGAGCGCTCGCACGGGCGGCTGCGGCCGACGATGGCCGCGCTCACGCTGTTCGACGACGTGCGGCTCGCGTATGTGGGGCTCGAGCGCGTCGCGGCGACGGCCGCGCGGCTGCGCGAGTTTCGCGACGGGCAGTTGTCGGTGATCGCGCTGCCGGCGTTTTCGCACGCGATCCTGCCCGGCGCCTGCCGGCGTTTCCATGACGCGCATGCGGGCGTGAGCGTGTCGGTCGCGACGCAGGAGTCACCGGTGCTCGAGGAGTGGCTGACCGCGCAGCGCTACGATCTCGGGCTGACCGAACACGACATCGCGCCGGCCGGCACGGTCCTCACGCCGTTGCTCGAAGTCGACGAGGTATGCGTGCTGCCCGACGGCCATCCGCTGCTCGCGCAACGCGCGATCGATCTCGCGGATCTCGCCGATCGCCCGTTCGTGAGCCTGTCGCTGAACGACCCGTACCGGATCCTGATCGACGAGGCGTTCGCGCAGCTCGGCGTGGCGCCGCGTTCGATCGTCGAGACGCCGTCGGCCGTGTCGGTGTGCGCATTCGTGCGGCAGGGGCTCGGCGCCGCGATCGTCAACCCGCTGACCGCGCTCGATTTCGTCGGGCGCGACCTGCACGTGCGGCCGCTCACGCGCTCGTTTCCGTACCGCGTCAGCGTGATCGTGCCCGAGCACCGGCCGAAGAGCCTGCTCGTCGACGCATTCGCCGACGCGCTGCGCGGCGAAGCGCACGCGATTCGCCAGCGGCTCGCCGCGCTGCCCGGCTGACGCCGGCAGTATGATGGGCGTTTCTCTGCGCGGCGGGTCATCCTCCGCGTCATCTTCATGGAAACGGAACCGGACATGACGGACGCTTCATCCTCCCTCGAACAACCGACGCTCACCGGCGAGCGCATCGTACTACGGCCCCTCGAGGCATCCGACCGGCAAGCGTTGCTCGATGCGGCGGCGGACGGTCGGCTGTGGGACCTGAAGGTCACGGTCGTGCCGGGCGAGGACACGGTCGACGCCTATATCGACACGGCGCTGCAAGGTCGCGCGGCCGGCACCGTGATGCCGTTCGTGATCGTCGATCGCGCGTCGGGCCGCGCGATCGGCAGCACGCGTTTCTGGAAGATCGACCGCAACAATCGCAAGCTCGAGATCGGTCACACGTGGCTGAGCGAATCGGCGCAGCGCACGCGTGCGAATACCGAGGCGAAATGGCTGCTGCTCGCGTACGCGTTCGACACGCTGCACTGCGTGCGCGTGCAGTTCACGACCGATGAACTGAACGAGAAGTCACGCGCGGCGATTCTGCGGCTCGGCGCGAAGCAGGAAGGGATCGTGCGTCACGAGCGGATCATGCCCGACGGCCGCAAGCGCAATTCGGTGCGCTTCAGCATCATCGACGACGAATGGCCGGACGTGAGCGAGCGGTTGCGGGCGAAGCTCGCGACGTAACGCGAACCGGGGGGGCGCCGGCGTCGCGCCGCCGAAAGGGGGCGGCGACGCGACGAGCGGGGAAGCGGGGAAAAGGGGGCACCGCGCGCGATGCGCGGTGGAGCATCGCGTTACTGTGCCGATGCGAGGTGGTGACGCTGCGCGAGCTTCTGCGCGTCCGCGTAGTGCGCCTGCAGCATCGGCAGCGCCTGGCGTGCGACTTCCTTCAGCTTCGTGTCGCGGCCCGAGGCGATTTCAGCCTGGAATGCCGAGATCGTCTTTTGCTGGCCGGCGAGCGCGACCTGCTCGATGTATGCCTTGTCGAATTCCGCGCCGCGCAGGTTCTTGATGCCGTCCAGCACGGCCGTGTCGGGATCGTTGGCCGGCACGTCGATGCCGCGCGGGCTGGCCGCGCGCATCGCCTGGATGATCTTCTCATCGTCGGTCGACACGCGCTGCGCGAACGCCTTCACCTGGCTGTCCGACGTGCGCGAATTGGCGATGCGTGCGGCATCGTGCTGCGTCGACACGGTTTTCGTGCCGTCGTTGATGAAAGTCTGGTCGGCTTCGTGGATGCGCGTTTGCGTCGCGGCGGCCGGTGCGGACGGCGCCGGTTGCGCGGTTTGCGCGGTCGCGGTCACGGCGACGAGAAGCAGGCCAGCGGCAGACAATGCAAGGCGCGAGACTTGGGGAAAGCGGTTCATGGGACCTCCTTTCTATCGGGGCTCTGATTAACGGGCGGATCGGGCGATCCGCAGCTGTGCGAGAGACCGGGCGCGCCCGGGCCGGACTCGGTGGCCGCTCTGCCGCGGCGGCGTTCGAAGTGTTTCCCGGCCCGACTGATTCTAGGAGAGCGCTCGGATAGCAGGTGCAACCGCGCTGTGGTTTGTGTAACGGTTGGTAAGACGAATCGATGTGTGTGCGTGCGGGCCGGTAGAGCGTACTTGTCGCGCGCATCGTGGCGGAAATTTTTGCGTGCGCGGCGTGCACGCAATGGCTGCGATGTGAGCGCGTGTCATCGGCGTTTCATCGTCTCGCGGGCAGCGCGCGTCGGTTGCTTCGCGATCCGTCGAATCGAACGCGCGATTCGCGCTGCGTCCTCACACGCGGTCGAGCAAGGCGTCGAGATGCGGCAGCAATGGCGTCGCGCAATGCGCCTGCAACGCATCGGCGGCCGTATAACCCCACGAGACACCCTGGAAGGCGATCCGCGCGCGGCGAGCCGCTTCGGCGTCGCGGATTTCGTCGCCGACATACAGCACGTCGTCGGGCTGCATGCCCGCTTCGCGCACGAGCGCGCGCAGCCGACGTGCCTTGCCGAACAGCGGAATGCCGCACGCGAACGTGTCGACGCATCGGCTCGCATGCGGGCCGAGCCGGTCGCGCACGATGTCCTCGCTATTCGACGTCGCGATCGCGATGCGGATGCCGCGCGCGACGAGCGCGTCGAAGGTCGCGTCGACACCCGGGAACAGCTTCACGTGCGCGATGCGTGGCCGCATCAGCCGGCGCATGTCGAGCGTCACGCGCGGCACTTTCCACATCGGCACCTCGAGCGCGCGAATGATCTCGCGCGCCGACATGCCGCGTAGCGCCGGGCGAAGATCGGGTGTCGCGTCGCGAAAGCCGTGCATGCGCGACGCTTCGGTCAGCGCCGCGAGAAAGCAGTCGAGCGAATCGGCGAGCGTGCCGTCGAAGTCGAACGCGATGAGTCGATAGGGCATGAAGCGATGCGGCGAGTTCATTGAGCCGGTGACGATATCACCGAATCGAACCGCGTGGCCCGTGCGATCGATGGCGCCCGTGGCGAGGCGAGACGAGACGGTCGGGCAGACGCCGGAGAGCGTCGCGCGGTGTTCGGTTGCTTCGGCGGGTCGAGTCGCGCTATCGTTGCTGCTCCGCCCCCGACCCGAACGGAGAGCCGACGTGCCCGCAGCCACGCCCGCCACGCTGAGATTTTCCACCGACAAGCGCGAACTCGACATCGACGCGATCTTCGATTTCCTGCACCGGGACGCGTACTGGTCGCAGGGCATTCCGCGCGACGTCGTCGAGCGTGCGATCGACGGATCGCTGTGCTTCGGCGCGTATGTGGGCGACCGGCTCGTCGGGTTCGCTCGGCTCGTGACCGACCACGCGACGTTCGCGTACCTGTGCGACGTCTTCGTATTGCCGGCCGACCGCGGCAACGGCTATGGCCGCGCGCTGATCGACCACGTATTCGCTCAGCCGATGGTGCGCAGCCTGCGCCGCATCATGCTCGTGACGACCGACGCGCACGAACTGTACCGGCCGGTCGGCTTCGGGCCGTCCGCGAATCCCGAGCGGCTGATGGAGATTCGCCGCCCCGACATCTACGCGAAACGCTGACGCGCGGCGAGCGCCTACAATACGCGCTTTCGTTTTTGCCGAAGGGAAGCAGATCATGACCGAACAGGAAGCCGAACAACTCGCCACGCATCGCCACTACAAGGGCGGGCTGTATCGCTACATCGGCGTCGCCCGTCATTCCGAAACCGAGGAATCGGTGGTGGTGTACGAGCATCTGTGGCCGCATGCGCGCGGCTTGTGGGTGCGGCCGGAAGCGATGTTCAACGAGAACCTGCCGGACGGCACCCCGCGTTTTCGAAAACTGCGCGACTGAGTCGCGGCAGGCGGAGTGAGACGGGCGCGCCGCCGCGCAATCGCAAGCGGCGCGCCCGTCGCTGTTGCCCGTCGCGCGGCGTGGCTCCGCCGGCCTTATGCGCCGGCCAGCGCCTTCGACAATTCGGGCGGCGCGTGCGCGACCGTCACCTCCGGCGTGCCGTGCCACGCCGCCAGCCGTTTCACGGCCTTCGCGACGTCGGCCGCGAGCCCCGTGCCGAACCGCACGCCCGGCTCGACATGCACCGCCTTCAATTCGAACGTGCCGAGCGCGCGATGCGCTTTCGCGTCGACACGCCCGATCAGCCGGCCGCGATGCAGCACCGGCAGGCAGAAATAGCCGTAGCGCCGCTTGTGCGCGGGCGTATAGCACTCGATCGTGTAGTCGAACCCGAATAGCGTCGACGCGCGCCGCCGGTCCCACACCACCGGATCGAACGGCGACAGCAGCGTCGTGACGGTCGAGCGCAGCGTATCGGCCGCGGCGGCCGGCAGCAGCGCTTCGAGCGAGCGATGCACGTAGGCCGGCTCCTTCCAGTCCGCGATCTCCACTGGAATCAGCTCGCCCGCATCCGCGAGCCGCTCGAGCTCCGCGCGGTACGAACGGCGCGGCAGCCGGTAGTAATCGGCCACCCAGTCCGCGCGCACGATGCCGAGCGCGCGGCATGTGTAGTCGAGCAGCGCGGGCAGCACCGCGTCGCGCGGCGGCAGGTCGCGTGCATCGTCCCAGCCGGGCAGCACGCGCTCGCGCACGTCGTAGATCCGCTGAAAGTTGCGGCGTTCCGACACCATCAGGTCGCCGGTGGTGAACAGTACCTCCAGGTGCTTTTTCTCGGGCTTGCGGTCCCACCATCCGTTGCCCTTCGCGCCGTCTTCGCGAATGAAATCCGCCGACCGCACCGGGCCTTCGTCGCGAATTCGCGCGAGCATGCGGTCGATGTCCGCGCGATTTTTCTCGTGCCATTCGGCCGCATATTTCCAGCCCATTCCCGACGGATCGAGCATCTTGTAGCGCATCAGCCCGAATTGCTCGACCGGCAGGAAGCACGCCTCGTGCGACCAGTATTCGAACAGGCGCGCCTCGGCGAGATGTTCGTCGAGCCACTGCGGGGCGAAGTCGCCGAGGCGGCTGAACAGCACGAGATACGGGCTGCGCGCGACGACGTGAATGGTATCGATCTGCAACTGCGCCATCCGGTGGATCGTGTCGAGCACATCGGCCTTGGTGGCCTTGCGGCGGGGCGGGGTCAGCAGGCCCTGCGCGGCGAGATGCAGCGCGCGGGCGGCGGCGGGCGTGAGCGTAAGCATCGGAACGGCGGCTGAGGGTGGCAGTCGGGCACCACTTTAGCGCGAAAGCGGCGCACGTGTGCGACGCATGCACGCAACGCGTCTGACAATGGTTGACAGATGCGCGGCGCGACTTTCCCTATAGTGCAGTCATGGCGCGACGAAATGTGCGCGCAACGATTCGGCTTCCGACGCACATATGTCCATGGCACGCAGGAAGCAGATCCGGGACTCTCTACCCCCAATGAGAGACCGGAGCCCTGAGCGGACATCCATGCGGCTGTGCACCGGCCCCGTGTGGATGTCCGCTGATTTTTTTGTTTTTTCGGTTGTTCCGCTGCCAGCCCTTTCCCGGACCGCCTGTTTATTGCCGCTTGCCGCGCGCGACTTCATCGCCGGCGCCGGGCGGCAGCCGTCGCGTGATCGGAATCGACGCGAACGAACATAGCCCGACCACGACGAACGCGGGCCAGAAATCCGACCACACCATCGTCTGATGCCCCTGCAGCCAGTGCGACACGTGCAGCACGAGGCCCGCGACCGTCACGCCGAGCCCGAGCGACATCTGCTGCACGACACTGCCGAGGCTCGTCGCGCGGCCTGCATCGGCCTGCGAAATATCCGCGTAGATCATCGAATTCAGGCTCGTGAACTGCAGCGCGGGGAAGATGCCGCCGACCAGGACGATCGTCCAGATCGCCCAGGTCGCCATGCCCGGATGGAACACGCCGTAGGCGGCGATCGCGAGCCCGGCGAACGCGGCGTTATAGATCAGCACCGTGCGAAAGCCGAAGCGGCGCAGCGTATGAGTGGCCGTCGAGCGGCTCACCGCGCCGCCGAGCGCGGATGCGCAGGTGATCAGCCCGGAGTGGAACGCGCTCATCCCGAGGCCTTCCTGGAGCGCGAGCGGCAGCAGGAACGGCACCGCGCCGAGGCCGATGCGGAACAGCGACCCGCCGACCACGCTTGCGTGATAGGTCGGAATCTTCAGGAAACTGAGGTCGAGCACCGGACGCGCCTTGCGGCGCGCGTACGGCACGTAGAGCGCGAGCATCACCGCGCCGGCCACGCACATCAGCAGCGCGTTGCCGCGCGACGTGAGCGAGCCGTCGATCAGCGTGAGGCCCATCAGCAGCAGTGCGGCGCCGCTTGCCGACAGCAGGAAGCCGAACCAGTCGAGCGGGCCGGGATCGGCCTCGTGCGTGTTCGCGATGTGCTTGCTCGCGAGGTAGATCCCGTAGATGCCGATCGGCACGTTGATGAAGAAGATCATCCGCCAGTGCAGGTAGGTCGTGATGAAGCCGCCGACGAGCGGCCCGACCGTTGGCCCGAACAGCGCGGGAATCGCGAGGTAGTTCATCGCGCGCACGAGATCGGAGCGCGGCACCGCGCGGAAGATGATGATCCGGCCGACCGGCACCATCATCGCGCCGCCGACGCCCTGCACGAAGCGCGCGAACGTCAGCACGCCGAGCGAGTTGGAGGCCGCGCACATCAGTGAGCCGGCGACGAAGATGCCGATCGCGGTGCGGAAGACGGTGCGCGCGCTGAAGCGGTCGGCAAGCCATCCGCAGATCGGGATGAATACGCCGAGGCCGACCACGTAGGCCGTGATCGCAATGTTCAGCGTGACGGGGTTGTGCCCGAAGTCCCTCGCCATCGCGGGCAGTGCGGTGACGATGATGTTCGCGTCGACGCTTTCCATGAACAACGCACAGGCAACGATGAGCGGTGCTAGAAAGACGGGCGACATGGGCAGGGCGCGCGGTAAAGACGCCATTATGCCCACAATGTGGTCGTTGCGTCACGCGGGACACGGGTTGTTCCGCATGTTGCAACAGTCGTTCTTGTTACCGCGCGTGAAAGAAGGAACGACTGCGATGCCGGATGCGGTTCGTGACTCGGCACATGACGTGCGCTCGCCGTGGCCGCCGCGAAACTTGCGTGCGATGCGCGTTTCGTGCGACAGTCGGAACGCATCTGCGTAATACAACGACGCGCATCGATCGACGGCCATCGAGACGAGCGCACGCGCGAACGAGACCCCTGCCGAACCATTCACCATCGAAAGGAGGGGACACGTCATGACGTCACGTCGTGCCGCATCGACCGCATCGCATCCTGCCTCGCATCCGTCCGTTCCCGCGCCGCGTCTGCGCTGGGCCGCCGTCCTTGCCGTTGCTTACCTCGCCGTCACCGGTTGCGCGGCGCAGGCCGACAGCGCGAATCAAGCCTCGATGCAGGCGGCCAGCCAGTCCGCCGCGTCCGCCACGGCGACGCTCGCGAGCCCGGCTTCCGGCACGCTGCTGCCGCCCCCTCGCCAGCTCTACGGCGACTTGTTCGTCGCGGTGCAGACGGCTCAAATCTATCCCGATCAGAAGACCTTCGTCGACGCGACGCCCGACACCGATCCGGCGACGATCGTACAGTTGTATCAGCAACAGAAGTCGCAGCCGGGCTTCTCGCTGAAGGCGTTCGTCGACCAGCACTTCACGCCGCCGCCGGAAGGCGGCGTCACGCCACCCGCGAACCAGACGCTGCGCCAGCACATCGACTGGCTGTGGCCGCAGCTCACGCGCACCAGCATGACGGTGCCGCCGTACGGCTCGCTGATCGCGATGCCGAAGCCGTACGTGGTGCCGGGCGGCCGCTTCCGCGAAGGCTACTACTGGGATACCTATTTCACGATGCTCGGGCTGCAGGTGTCGGGGCGCGAGGATCTCGTCGACGACATGCTCGACAACTTCGCGTATCTGATCGACACGATCGGCCACATCCCGAACGGCAATCGCACGTACTACGCGAGCCGATCGCAGCCGCCGTTCTTCGCCTACATGGTCACGCTCGCCGCGCAGGCCGAAGGCGACAAGGTCTACCAGAAATATCTGCCGGCGCTGCGCAAGGAGCATGCGTACTGGATGCAGGGCGAAACCACGACGCCGCGCGGGCAGGCGGCGCGCCACGTGGTCGCGATGCCGGACGGCGCGGTGCTGAACCGCTACTGGGACGCGAGCGACACGCCGCGCGACGAGTCGTATCTCGAGGACGTGACGACCGCGAAGGCGGTGCCGAATCGCCCCGCGAACGAGGTGTACCGCGACCTGCGCGCGGGCGCCGAAAGCGGCTGGGACTACAGCTCGCGCTGGTTCGGCGACGGCAAGACGCTTGCGACGATCCGCACGACGTCGATCGTGCCGGTCGACCTGAACAGCCTGATGTTCCATCTCGAGACGACGATCGTGAAGGGCTGCGCGGTCACGCGCGACATCGCGTGCGTGGCGGATTTTTCCGGCCGGGCGGCGCGGCGCGCGGCGGCGATCAACCACTATCTGTGGAATCGCCGCGGTTATTACGGCGACTACGACTGGCAGTTGCGCAAGCCGCGCGACGGCGTGACGGCGGCCGCGCTGTATCCGCTGTTCGCGGGTGTCGCATGGCCCGAACGCGCGAAGGCGACCGCGCGCGAGGTGCGCAAGACGCTGCTGCAACCGGGCGGCCTCGCGACGACGACCGAGAACACCGGCCAGCAATGGGACGCGCCGAATGGCTGGGCGCCGTTGCAGTGGATCGCGATCGACGGGCTGCGCCGCTACGATGAACCGGCGCTCGCGAAGGACATCGGCACGCGCTTCCTGGCCGACGTGAAGCATGTGTATGCGACCGAAGGCAAGCTCGTCGAGAAGTACGTGGTCGAAGGGGCCGGCGCAGGCGGTGGCGGTGGCGGCGAATATCCGTTGCAGGACGGCTTCGGCTGGACCAACGGCGTCACGCTGAAACTGTTCGGCCTGGTTGGCGAGTGACGGGCGCGTGCGTTGCACGCGGGCACGCAGGCACGTAAGCGGACACGGGCCGGATCGCCGCGCGAGCGGCAGTCCGGCCCGTGTCGCATGCGCGGGTGTCAGAACGTGATCGTCGTGCGTACGCCGACCACCGTTTCGTCGCCGATGCGCGCGCCGTCCTGGTTCGGATTCGGGATGCCGCCGCCGGGCCGGAAGAAGTGCTGCAGGTCGGCCTGCAGTTGCCACCACGGTGTGACCTGGTACTGATAGGTCGCCTCGATCACCGTTTCCGCGCGACGCACCGGATAGCCGGGCGTCGTATACGTGCCCGTATCGCCGTCGAGCGCACGTGCGTGCGAGCCGATCTTCGCGTAGCCGATCGCGATGCCCGCCGTATCGTCGTCGCGGCCCTTGAACGGCGCCTTGAGCGTCACGCCCGCATTCGCCGCGAAATCGACGACGTTGCGATCGCCCGGCGCGCCCATCACGCGTGCGAACACGCCGACCGAACGCGGGCTGTCCGCCGACGGCCGCCACACCATCTGATCCGCGACCGCATAGAAACCGTAGTTGCCGCGATGCATGGCGGGGATTCCGTTGCTGGCCGGATTCGCGAGCGACAGCCCGTCGGTGCCGACGCGCGGATCGTTCGCGTGCTGCGACTGATACCAGAAGCCGAGCTTGTACGTGCCCGGCAGGCCGAGCGGTTGCGGCGCCTTCGGATCGGCCGGCGGCGCGTTCAGCGCGTACTGGAGTTCGCCGATCACGAACGCGCCGCTGCGCAGGTTGAAGTTGGTGCCGTGCGCGTTCAGCACCTGTGCGTCGCCGTCGCTGCGGCCGGCCGGGTTGCCGTCGAACACGCCGACCATCGCGGTCCACGCGTCGGCCGGCTTCAAGCGCAGCCGCACGCCGAGCGACGACAGCGGATACGCGGCGCCGCCGGACGGCAGGTCGGTCGACGGCAGCACGGGCCAGCCGAACGTCGCGTTCATGAAGGTCGCCGCGTACTGGCTCACCATGAATTCCTGGTCGACGCTCTGCTGGCCGACCCGCACGTCGGCCTTGCCGGCGAGGAACGCCTGCTGGTACCAGAGTTCCCACAGCCGCGTGGTCGAATTCGCCTCGATGCCGGTCGCGGTCTGCAGCGTCTGCAAATAGCGCTGCGTGAGGTTGGTGCCGTGGATCTGCAGCGCCGACACGTTGAACGTGCCGCCCGACAATCCGATCGCCTTTTCCGTATCGACGTTGAAGCCGAATTGCGTGACGCCCTGATAGGCACCGCCGCGTTGCGTGCCGCCTGCGGCGTTGTACAGGTATTCGCTGGTTTCCTGCAGGTTCAGCGTGATGCCGTGATCGCCGAGCACGTCGCGCAGGCCGCCCATGTTGCCGAGCAGGTTCGAGCGCTCCCAGAAACCGGTGGGCGCCGGCGCGGCAGCATCGGCGGCCGGTGCGGGGGCGGCGTCGCTGACGCCGGCCGCCGGCTCGGCCGTGGCGGACGCTGCGGCCGGCGACGACGATTGCGCGAACGCGGGCGCGGCGGCGAGCGACAGCAGCAACGCGGCGAGCGCATCGAGGCGCGGTGTACGCGGTGCGGATTCGAAGCGATTTTTCATGCGGGCTCCGTTGTTTGATTGATTTGCTTGGACTGAAGAAACGGGAACGTGAAGCGATGGCCTCGGTGCGGGCAGCGGCGCGCAGGCATGCCGCGCGTGGCGCACGCCGGTTACGGCAGCCAGCCGCCGATCCGCCATACGTGTGCGAAGCCGAGGCGCGACGCGGCCGTGCAGAGCAGCGCGACGAGCGCGACGGCGGCGGCCATCGCACCGATCAGCACGCAGTCGAGCGGGCGCGGTGCCGCCGGCAGGTGCGCGAGGGCGCTGCCGCGCCAGTTGCCGAACGCGTGGACGAGCGGCGAAAGGGCCGAAACCAACAAGCGGTCGGACGCGACGTGTGCGCGTCGCTTGAGTCCGGCCGCGAACGATTGAAAGAACATGACGACTCTCCGTCCGGTCCGGCACATGCCGGACGACGTGATCGAGCGCGGGTGCATGACGCGACCTGCGATCGGCGGTTGGAACGTAACGGAGCGTGCGACGGACGAGCCGGCTATGCCGGCATCGGGGGAAGCGCGCTAACCCGACGAATGCGAGCTAGCGGCGAATGACATGCGTCTGGCTGCTATCTCGCGATGGCTTGGCCGGCCTGGACCGGCATCGAACTGCAACTGGAGCATGTGTCCACGAAGGGACTCCCTTGATGAATTGGGGCGGATTGTAGTCGCGAGCTTTGCTGCGGTGCAAGCAAAAAAGCAGCGGTGTTGCGCATATTGCATCGGCTGCGTCGCCGCCCCGCAAGCAGGCCGATGCCCGCCACGGCCGCCCGCCGGCGGCAGCGGCGACTGTTGCTCGCGCGCATCGGCGGCGCGCGCGCTGCGACGCGTTGAAAGGTTGCGGCGCGCCATTCCGGGCGCGAATCTTTCAGTGTGTAGGGGACAGAAAAAAAATTCCCCGCAGCGCATGCCAGAGGGTTGACTTGCGTTTCTGCCGGTCAATAGAATCGGGCATCTTCACTCTTGGGGCCGCCGCCTTGGACGCTTGCAGTAGTCGATCTTCGACCGAAATTTCCGCCTGAGCGACCGACGTCCGCGCCTCATCGAAGCCGCCGTTTGTCGTCCAGGCAAACGGTGCGCGCAGCAGTATTCCGCAGCAACTCCCTACGTGCACCCTGATTCGCGCCGGTTAGCGTGATGCGTTTTCGCATGCGCCTTCCGGTTTTGCCGCCGCCCGGCGCGCGGCCGCGTTCGCGCATGCGTTTCGCATGCACCCGAACGGCGGAGCGCGCCTGACGGCAGTCAACCGTGTTCTCCGGAACATCGCACAAGGAGCCGCCGTGAACGACAGTGACAGTTGTCCCTTATGCCCGTTGCATCAACAGACCCTTTTGAACCCGGGTCGCAGGGACATGCCGGCCGACTAGCCTGACACTCCGTTCAGGCCCCGGACTGGCCCCGCGCCCACCAAGCGGCCGGCACGCATGCCGTTGCCGCCAGGAGCCAGACCATGAACTTCGGCCTTCTGCTGTCGAACCTCCCGCACGTCACGGAATCGCGTCCGCATTACGACGCGATGCTGACGCTCGACGCCCGTCCGCGGGTGTTCTCACGTTTGCTTGACCAGCTGAAATCGTTGTTCTGCTGAAGAAGCGCCGAGCGTGTCTCGGCATGCGCGCGCGGACCCATTCTGCGCGCGTATTCCAAGGCCACACGCTTGCCGGATAAAAAAACCAGCCGTACGGAATTCATCATGTCCACGCCATCGAACGTCTCTCCACCGATCGCCGTCGAACGCAGCGCCGTGCTCGACGAAGCCCATCTGGGCGACATCCGCGGCGCGCTCGGCACCATCGCGCATCACGACATCGCCGCGCGCGGCACGTGGTGGGCGCGCCTGCGCACGCTGCTCGCGATCATCGGCCCCGGCCTGATCGTGATGGTCGGCGACAACGACGCCGGCGCATTCGGCACCTATACGCAGGCCGGCCAGAACTACGGCACGACGCTGCTGTGGACGCTGCTGCTGCTCGTGCCGGTGCTGTACGTGAATCAGGAGATGGTGCTGCGCCTCGGCGCGGTCACGGGCGTCGGCCATGCGCGCCTGATCTTCGAGCGCTTCGGCAAGTTCTGGGGCGCGTTCAGCGTAATCGACCTGTTCCTGCTCAATGCGCTGACGATCGTCACCGAGTTCATCGGCATTACGTTCGTGCTGGCTTTCTTCGGTCTCCCGAAGGTTGCGGGAGTCTGCGTGGCGGCCGCGTTGACGATGGCGGCGGTGAGTACCGGCGACTTCAGGCGCTTCGAGCGGTTCGCGATCGTGCTGTGCGTGATGAGCCTGCTGCTCGTGCCGGTGCTCGTGTCGATCCACCCGCCGGTGGCGCAGATGTCGCGCGATTTCTTCGTGCCGAACTGGCCCGCGCACACGAAGCTGTCCGACGTGATGCTGCTCGTGATCGGCATTGTCGGCACGACGGTCGCGCCATGGCAGCTGTTCTTCCAGCAGAGCTACGTGATCGACAAGCGCATCACGCCGCGCTTCATGAAGTATGAAAAGGTCGACCTGTGGATCGGCATCGCGTTCGTGCTGATCGGCGCGGTCGCGATGATCGGCTTCAGTGCCGCGCTGTTCGGCGGTCATCCGGAAGCGGGCAGCTTCACCGATGCGGGCGGCGTGATCGCGGGCCTCGAGAAATATGCGGGCCGCACGAGCGCGACGCTGTTCGCGGTCGCGCTGCTCGACGCGTGCATCATCGGTGCGGCGGCGGTGTCGCTGTCGACTGCGTACGCGATCGGCGACGTGTTCAAGATCCGTCATTCGCTGCATCGCGGCGTGTCGGATGCGAAGGGCTTCTATCTCGTCTACTTCGGCATCGTCGCGGCGGCTGCCGCGCTCGTGCTGATTCCCGGCAGCCCGCTCGGCCTGCTGACCGAAGCGGTGCAGACGCTCGCCGGTGTGCTGCTGCCGAGCGCGACCGTGTTCCTGCTCGTGCTCTGCAACGATCGCCAGGTGCTCGGCCCGTGGGTCAACTCCACGAAGCTGAACGTGTTCACGGGCGCGGTGATCTGGGTGCTCGTACTGCTGTCGATCATCCTGACCGCATCGGTGATGTATCCGGACATCAGCGGCGAAGCGATCGTCGACGTGCTGATCGGCGGCACCGTGCTCGCGATTTCCGGTTATCTCGCGACGGTGCTGATTCGCCGCAACAAGCGTGTCGTCGACCCGGGCATCGACCGCACGCTGCGCGAAACATGGCGCATGCCGCCGCTCGATTCTCTCGAGCCGCAGAAGATGACGGTCGCGACGCGCGTCTGGATGGCCGTGATGCGCGGCTATCTGGCGATCGCGGTCGGCCTCGTGATCGTCAAGGTCGTGCAGATGACGCTGCTGAAGTAGTGCCGTACGGCGTCGTCGCCAGGTGTGCGTATACGCGGGTTCGTCGCGCGCGTCAAATCAGTTCGAGCTTCGACGTCAGGTACGTGAGCTGGATGCGGTTCGCGACGCCGAAGCGCTTGCGCAGCTTGCGCAGGTGATAGTCGACGTTGTGCGCGCTGGTGTCGAGGCGCCGGCCGATCTCCTTGTCCGACGCGCCTTCCGCGATGCCCAGCAGCAGTTCCTGTTCGAACGGCGTGAGCCCGTTCACCGCGCGTTCGCGCGACGTCGCGATCAGTTGCGGCGATGCGAACTTGTGCACCGACAGCCCGATCGACAGCGCCTGCTCGATCGTCGCCGGCGTGATCCACTCGCGCGTGCGGCGCGGCGCGGTGAAGCTCATGAACGCGTGCAGCCGCGTGCCGGGCACGGCCATCGAATACATGATGCCGCTGCACATGCCGTCGTCCTGCATCGTCTGCAGGAAGCCGTCGAGCGCCGCCGGCGTCACGCACGGCGCGTCGTTGCGCTCGCGGTGTTCGCGGCGCAGCTGCTGCAGATCCCACACGATCGGCATGTTGCACACGCGCGCGCCAAGCGTGCGCGGATCGATGTCGTGATGGTTGTGCCTTACGTAGTCGCCGCGATAGGTGGCCGGCGTGAACGCCTCGTGGAGGTAGAGACTTTCGACGCGCTCTCGCGAGAATTCGAGCGCGAAATACGCGAACGTCGAGAAGCCCGTCAGGTGCAGCAGGCTTGCGACGATCCGGTTGCGCTCCGCGGTGCTCTGCGCGTGCGCGAGCGTATCGGCGACGCCAAGCTTCGGCGCGTGCGGCTGCGCGATGTCGCCGCGCGTGATGTCGTCGCACCAGACGACCTGCACCGGGCGTTCTCTCGACGCGTCGGAGCAGGCGGCCGTCCGCCGCGACGAACGGGACAACGTTGGGGCGACCGCTTCTTCTTGCAATGCAATATCGGACATGAGCCATCCCTCGGAATCGACGCGCATCGCGTGGCGGCAGCCGTATCGTGGACGGCACTCGCGACGATGCGATCGAGCATCCTTATGATATGCGTCGATCGTCATCCTGACGAAACGCGGGGGCATTGTACAAAAATGCCGGTGTGCGCGTAATATGCCGTAATACTAATTCGGGCGAAAGGTTCATATTCGCGCCGGTATAGAGAAGACCAGAAAAACATAAAGAAAAGACCAGATCGTGACGGGGCAGGTTCACATATTGGGAAAGGGTGGGCTCCTCATGACATATGCTGACGACGCGCCACGCGTCGAGTGGTTCTCGCAAGCCGATATCGCTGCCGCTGCTGCTTATTCAAAAGAAATTCATGCAATCGAGCGCGACGTTTTTACCGGCATTCAATTCGCGCCCGGTAAATCCGACCTCGCTCCTGTCGATTTCACTCAATGCCATGCCCGATTGCGGCAAATCGGTTTCAGCACACTCGGTTACGGCGCATATGAAATGATCGGGCGGCGCATTCTGTGCGCGCATCTGCTGCGCGACCTCGCGCCCGCGACGTTCGTGCAGCCGTATATCGAGGGCATGCTCTACGAGAGCGACCCGCGTTTCGCGCAAGTGCGGCAAAGCGGCTTTCCGGTCGCGTGGCGGCTCGACGAGATCGAGTCGTCCGCGCAGGGCAGCGGCGACCGCAAGGTGCTCGCACTGGCCGGCCATCTGCGTGCGCATGCGATGAACAGCGGCGTGATCTTCAGCTTGTCGGCGCCGCGGCTCGACCTGCGCGTCGCGGTGAACGTGACGTCGGAAGCGCACGGTACCGAGTGGATCGACGATCGCGTGATCGGCGGCGCCTTGGCGGTGAGCCTCGCCGTGCATCGCGTCGCGCTGCCGTTTCTCGAGGCGCGCATCGCGCGCATGCGCGGCTTCGCGCTGGGCGACGAGCAGCAGCAGGTGCTCGAGCGCCTCGTGTGCGGGCTGTCCGACCAGGAGATCGCGAGCGCGCTGCGCACGTCGCTGCACAAGGTCGGTCACCATATCCGTTCGCTCGAAAAACTTTTCAACGTCCGGAATCGCGCGCAGCTCGCGTATCTCGCCGCACGTCGTCTGGAGTCCTGACCCTGCCTGCGCGCGCGGCGCCCGCCGCGCGATGGAAGCGGTTCCGGCGATGTGCGCGAGCAGGCGCCGCCGGGTTTCGTAGTCGGATTCGATCGTCACCGGAAAACCGCCGCGCCGCTACGAGGCGCATCCGTTTTTGCGCGGTGTCGCGTCGCTACACTCGTCCCATTCAACGGTCCGCGCGACACGGGGCATGACGGCCCGTGCCCGCCGGCGACAACGACAGGACGACGGCACGATGGCAGAACCGAAGGCGCTCCCTCGCGACTGGCAGTGGCTCTTTTCCGCCGCCCGCAGCGTGTCCGGGCGACGTCTCGGGGCATCGCCGCGCGCCGACCTGTTTCTCGCCGCGTTCATCGTGTCGGTGGTCGCGCTGTTCATCCTGCCGCTGCCGCAAGCCGCGCTCGACGGGATGATCTCGCTGAATCTCGCCGCGAGCGTCGTGCTGCTGACGGTGTCGACTTACGTGCCTTCGGCGGTCAGCTTCTCGTCGTTCCCCGCGCTGCTGCTGTTCACGACACTGTTCCGGCTTGCGCTGAACATCGCGTCGTGCAAGCTGATCCTGCTGCACGCGAACGCGGGCCACGTGATCGACGCGTTCGGCCGGCTCGTGGTCGGCAACAACGTCGTGGTGGGCGGCGTGGTGTTCCTCGTGATCGCCGTCGTGCAGTTCATCGTGATCGCGAAGGGCTCCGAGCGGGTCGCCGAAGTCGGCGCGCGCTTCTCGCTCGACGCGATGCCGGGCAAGCAGATGAGCATCGACGCGGACCTGCGCGCGGGGATCATCAGCGCCGACGAAGCGCGCGAGCGTCGCGAGAAGCTCGAACAGGAATCGCAGATGCACGGCGCGATGGACGGCGCGATGAAGTTCGTGAAGGGCGACGCGATCGCGGGCCTGGTGATCGCGTTCATCAACATCGTCGCGGGCATCGCGGTCGGCACGCTGATGCACGGCATGGACATCGGCGAGGCGCTGCAACGTTACGCGATCCTGACGGTCGGCGACGGGATGGCGTCGCAGATCCCGTCGCTGCTGGTGTCGATCGCGGCCGGCATCGTGACGACGCGCGTCGCGACGCGCGACACGCGGCAGCGCCAGCTCGGCGAACAACTGGGCGAGCAGCTCGGCGCGCATCCGCGCGCGCTGCTGATCGCGGCGCTGGTGCTGGCCGGCTTCCTCGTCGTGCCCGGTTTTCCGAAGTGGTCGTTCGCGCTGATCGCGTTCGGCCTCGGCGCGTTCGCATTCACGCAGCTGAAGCGCAAGACGACCGCGCCGAGCTTCAACCTGATTCATATCGCGGGCCGCATCGGTGCGACCGACGACGGCCAGCCCGCGAAGGTGTCGCATGCGGCGGGCGTCACGTCGCTGATCGCGGTGTCGCTGTCGGACGACCTGCGCACGACGCTCAACCTTGCGCAGCTGCAGACCGCGCTGTCGAGCGCGAAGGCGCGCGTCGACGCGGGTATCGGCACGGTATTTCCGCGCATCACGCTGAACGACGACGAAGGAGCAGCGGCCGGCACGTACCGGATCTATCTGCAGGACGTGCTCGCGGCGCATGGCGCGCTGAAGCCGGGCTGGCTGCTGTGGGACGGCGTCGCGCCGCTGCCCGAGCGCGCGGAGCGCCAGCCGGCCGAGGCGTTCGGCCCGTTCGCGACCGCCCTGTGGATCAAGCCCGACGGCGCGGCGCCGGACGGCAAGTGGCTGACGAGCGAAGGCGCGCTCGCCGCGCACGTCGAGCAGATCGTGCGCCAGCATGCGGACGAACTGATCGGCATCCAGGAAACGCAGGCGCTCGTGCACCTGGTGCGCCGCGAGCATCCCGAACTCGTCGGCGAACTGACGCGGCTCGTGCCGCTGCAGCGCGTGACCGAGGTGCTGCGCCGGCTGCTTGCCGAACAGGTGCCGATCCGCAACCTGCGCGTGATTTTCGAAAGCCTCATCACGTGGGCGCCGAACGAGCCGGACGACGTGATCGCGCTGGTCGAGCTGGTGCGCGTCGACCTGCGCCGGATGATCACCGATCGTCATGCGGGCGCGACGCGGCAGCTGCGCGTCGTGCTGTTCGAGCAGAACCTGCAGGAGCGGATCGAGAACGCGGTCATGCGCACGAAGCAGGGCAATTTCCTCGCGCTGTCGAGCGCGATCAAGCAGGACATCGGCGAACAGGTGCGCGCGATCGTGCAGGCGGCGACGTCGGCGCAGCCCGGCGCGGGCGGCCATGGCAACGCGCAAGGCGCCGCGCGACTCGCGGTGATGGTCGCGCTCGGCGCGCGTCGCTACGTGAAGACGATCCTGCAGCCGGTGCTGCCCGAACTCGCGGTGCTGTCGTACCAGGAGGTCGAGGAGGACGTGCAGCTGCATACGGTCGGCTGGGTGAAGAATCCGCCCGACGACGGCACGCTCGGCGCGGGCGCCGGCGTGCGTGCGCCGGGAGTCGCGCAATGACGAGCTCGACGATCCTCGACCTGACCCGGCAGGCGCTGATGCTGGTGCTGCTGCTGTCGCTGCCGATCGTGCTGATCGCCACCGTCACCGGCCTCGTGGTCGCGATCCTGCAGGCGGTCACGCAGGTGCAGGACGCCAATATCGGCATCGCGGTGCGGCTGATCGCCGTGATGGTCGCGCTCGTGCTGCTGTCGGGCTGGCTCGGCAGCGAGGTGCTGCGCTTCGCACAGCAGGCGCTTGAACGCATGTTCGTTTCTTCCACAGGAGTGCTTTGATGCGCCGACGCGTCACCCCGATCCGGTTTCAACCGCGCCGCCTGCAACGGGCCGCGCTCGCCATGTGCGCGACCGCGCTGCTCACGGCAGCGCTGTGCATGACGGTCGCGCAGCCGGCGCGCGCGGCGGACCTGCGCTGGCGCAACAAGCCGTTTACGATCGTCGCGAACGGCAAGAAGATCGGTGACTTCATTCGCGAGCTCGCATCGTCGCAGGGTGTGACGGCCGTGGTCGACCCGAAGGTCGACGGCGTGATCAGCGGCCGATTCTCGGGCACGCCGCAGCAGACGCTCGACACGATCTGCTCGACCTACGGGCTCACGTGGTACTACGACGGCTCGTTTCTGTACGTCGACCCGGCCGACCAGTCGCAGACGCAGATGATCCCGATCCCGCCGAACGCGGCCGGAGAGATCGGGCGCGCGCTGCAGGCGATGCAGATTCCCGACAAGCGCTATACGCTCGTGATCAACGACCGCGCGAACAGCGTATACGTGGCCGGCCCGCGCCGCTACGTGGAGCTCGTGCGGCAGGCGGTCGGCTCGGTCGGCGATCCGTCGGCGAACGGCGCGCATGCGGACATCCGCGCTTTCCGGCTCAGGTACGGCTGGGCGTCCGACTTCACGATCAACCGCTCGGGCAAGGAAGTGACGGTGCCGGGTGTCGCGACGATCCTGCGCCGGCTGTTCGGCAGGGGCGGCGGCACGAGCGAACTGCCGTCGAGCACGCCGCTCGGGCAGGCCGCGCGTCAGGTGAAGCTCGGCTCGGGGCTGACGATCGCCGTGCCGCGGCTCGACTTCCCGGACATGTCCGGCGGCCCGCGCCAGGGCGGCTATGGCGGCGCGGACAGCAGCGCCGGCGGCTTCTCGCCGTTCTCGAGCGGCGGTGGTGGCGACACGCTGCCGCAGATCGTTGCCGATCCGGCGATCAACGCGGTGATCGTGCGCGACCTGCCGGAGAACATGTACCGCTACCAGTCGCTGATCAACCAGCTCGACGAGCGGCCGCGCATCGTCGAGATCAACGTGACGATCATCGACATCAACGAGGATTCGCTCGACAGCCTGGGGATCGACTGGCGCCTGCACACGACGCACGGCGACGTGCAGATCGGCAACGGCCAGAATCCGCTGAACGGCAACACGCAGTTCAATGGCGCCGGCAATCCGCCGCTGACGTTCGGCATCGGCACGTCGGAAACCGGGCAGACCGGCGCCTTCATGCCGACCGGGATCGCGCTGACCGCGTCGATCGGCGGCTCGCTGCGCAACTACCTGCTCACGCGCGTGAATGCGCTCGCGCAGAAGGGGCAGGCGCAGCTGCGATCGAAGCCGAAGGTGCTCGCGCTCGACAACACCGAGGCCATTCTCGAAAACCTGACGCAGTTCTACGTTCAGGTGCAGGGCTACCAGGATTCGTCGCTGTACAGCGTGACGACCGGCACGAGCATCAAGGTGACGCCGATGATCGTCGACGAGGCGATCCGCAACGCGGCCGCCGTCTCCGGCAACCCGCAGAGCGTGATGATGTCGATCGACATCCAGGACGGCAACATCGTGCCGGGGCAGGCCGTGTCGAACGTGCCGGTGATCCAGCAACGCAACATCGTCACGAAGACGATGATCGACGAAGGCAAGAGCCTGCTGATCGCGGGCTTCAACGACGACGAGGTGAGGCTGAACAAGAGCGGCGTGCCGTGGCTGTCCGACATCCCGCTGATCGGCAACCTGTTCAAGTACACCGACAAGTCGGGCAACCACATGGAGCGGTTCTACCTGCTGACGCCGCGCGTGGTGACGACCGCGTCGATGTATGCGCCCGACGGCTCGCCGGTGAATCCGGGCGCGGACGGGCCGGCCGGTTCGAACGGCACGTCGATGTACCGCCCGCCAGACAACGACATCGCGGTGCCGCTCACGCCCGCGCCGCTGCCCGGCACGAAGTTCGGCCCGCCTGCGCTGCCGCCGCCGAAGGATTCGGCCGCGCAGCCCGTGGCGACGACCGCAGGAGCGTCCACTCATGTCGACGACCATCATTGATCCGCACGGCGACGGCGCATTGCCCGGCGGCGCGGGAGGCGCCGCGGCCGGGTCGGCCGCGCTCGCGTCGCCGTGGAACCTGTGTTTCCTGAGCGGGCCGATGTACGGCCGCACGATGTCGCTCGCGCGCGGCGCGAACTGGGTCGGCACCGCGGCCGACTGCGAGGTGATCCTGCCCGATCGCGAGATCGGCGCGAAACAGGTGTGTCTGCAGGTCGGCGCGCTCGCGGTGACGGTGCAGAACCACGGCGGCGACGGCGGTGCGCCGGTGCTGTTCAACGACGAGCCGCTCGGCGCGGGCCGCCGCTCGCTGACGCCGCATGACGTCGTGACGGTCGGCTCGATCCGGCTCGGCATCGCGCGGCACGCGCAGGCGAGCGTCGCGCTGCCGGATGAAACCGGTGCGCCGGATGCCGCGCGCGAGGCCGCGTGGCTCGGCTGGCTCGCAGGCGGGCTGCGTCGCCTCGGCAGCCGGCGGCTCGTGATCGCGCTGGTCGCACTGTGGCTCGGCGTGCTGCTGGGCGCGCTCGGCTACGGCTTCGTCACCTGGTCAGGGCGCCTGCCGTGGCAGCACGAATCGGTGCTCGCGCGCACGCACCGGCTGCAGCAACTGCTGCACGCGTATCCGGAGCTGGCCGTCGCGCCGCGCGACGACGGCGTGATCGTGTCGGGCTACGTGAGCGACCCGGCCGCGCGCGAACGCGTCGCGCAGATCGTCGCGGGCGTCGACAACGCGGCGCTCGGCAACATCTACGTGGTCAGCGACCTGGTCGCGACCGCGCAGACCTATTTCAGCGACACGGCGCTGACGGTCGCGTACCTCGGCCGCGGCCGGATCGAATTGACGGGCGCGGCCGAGCGCGCGCAGATCGAGCCGCGCATCCGCAACTACATGAAGGACGCGCGTCCGGCGCTCGAGGTGGTGGACCACGTGCGCGACGCCGATGCCGCCGCGCCGCGCACCGCGACGACGCTCGGCGGCGTCGCGGGGATTCCGGAGATCACGACGGTATTCGCGGGCGACGGCGACCAGCGCTACATCGAGATGGCGGACGGCAGCCGCTATTTCGAAGGCGCGCGGCTGAAGGAGGGGCCGACCGTCGTGTCGATCGGTCCGGACGCGGTCGTGTTCGAGCGTAACGGCCAGCGCATCACGATGCCGCTTGGCGGCCCGTCCGCGAGCGCGCCCGAGCGCGCGCCGGCGCCGCCCGTGCCGCCGCTCGCGAGCGGTGCGGCGGCAGGCGTCGCGCAGCCGGTGCCGGGCCCGACGCTGCTGCAGGATGCGCCGGCCGTCGCGGCCGCTGGTGCATCGAAGGAGGCGGCGCACTAGCGTCGCGACAGGATTTGCGCATCGCGTGTCGCGCGGTGCGCGCATTACGCGACACGCCGCCTGCATGCGGCGCGTCACGTCGCTGGCGGGGCATGGGGCCGCCGCCGGAAAGTGGATGACGTTCTTCACGCAAAAGGAGCGAAATATGGGTGCCTCAGCAGCCGGTAGCACGGGTGGTCCGAACGACACGACCCAGGTCCAGCAGCAGGCGGACGACCTGACCAAGACGCAGCTCGAACTGACGAAGATCAACTTCCAGGTCCAGCAGTCGACCGCGACGTTCGAAACCAGCAACGCAGTGACCGCGCAGGAAGGGACGGCGAACGCCCAGGTTGCGCAACACCTGAGTTCCGCCGGCCGCGCATGACGCCGGACGCCGGCCGCGCCGCGCGACGCCGCATGCCCGGGCAGCCCGTGCAGGGTGCCTGGCGGGGCGCGCGTGCGTGCCGGCCGGCTCGTTTCCGGCGCTGCCGGTCAAGGAGGACACGATCATGTCGGTAACAGGCGTAGGTGCGGCACCGCCGGGCGCGGCCGCGCTCGCGGGCGCCGTGCAGCAGGCGGGCACGGCGTCCGATCCGGCGCAGGTGCGCCAGTTCGATGCGTTGATGCAGCCGGGTGCAGCCGCGAGCGCACCGTCGGCGTCGGGCGTCGCGATGTCGCGCGTGCCGGCCGATGCGGCGCCGGCGGTGCAGATGACGCCCGCGACACCCGCGCAGGCGAATCATGCGTCGCTGGTCGAGCGGTTGCGCACGTACGGCAACGATCTCGACACGCGGTACGCGAACATCGACAAGCATCGCACCGAGATGCTGACGTCGATGGCGGACAACCGCAGCGATCCGCTGATGACGATGGTGAAGGCGATGGATTTCCAGTGGACGGCGACCACCACGATTTCCGAATACCAGTTGAGCCTGTCGGTCGCGCAGGCGGCGAACGGCTTCACGCATACGGTGCTGAAGACGCAGGAGTGACGAAGGCCGGTGCGTGTGCCTGAAGCGGCCGCGCGCCCTGAAGCGGACAAACGATGACGACGATCGATTCGACGCCGCGCATGCACGCGTGGCGCAGCCGGGCGGCGCGTGCGCTGCTCGCGGGACTGCTCGCGCTGCTGGCCGGCTGCCAGAAGGAGCTGTACTCAGGCCTGTCGGAGCGCGACGCGAACCAGATGGTCGCCGTGCTCGGCGATGCGGGCATCAGCGCGTCGAAGGACAACGACGCGCGCGACACGTCGGATCGCAACGCCTGGCAGGTGAGCGTCGCGGACGGCGACATGCAGTCGGCGCTCACCGTGCTGCAGGCGAACGGGCTGCCGAAGCCGAGCTACGCGAGCCTCGGCGAGCTGTTCCAGAAGCAGGGGCTCGTGTCGACGCCGGCCGAGGAGCGCGTGCGCTACCTGTACGGCGTGTCGCAGGACCTGTCGCGCACGCTCCAGGACATCGAGGGCGTGGTGGTCGCGCGCGTGCAGGTCGTGATTCCGGAGAACGATCCGCTCGCGGACAAGATCAAGCCGTCGTCGGCGGCCGTGTACATCCGCTACCGGCCCGGCGTGGACCTGCGCGCGATGGCGCCGATGGTCAAGGATCTCGTCGCGCACAGCATCGAAGGGCTGCAGTACGACAACGTGTCGCTGTTCCTGCAGCCGGCCGCCGCGCGCACGACGCGCGTGGACGGCATCGGCAGCGCGGTGTCGGACATCCTGCGGCTGCGCTCGCCGCTCGGCTGGCTGGTGTTCGCGCTGATCCTGCTGACCTGCGCGGTGATCGCGCTGTCGGCCGCGCGGCGCGGGATGTTCGGCGCCCGGCTGGCCGGGCTGGCCGGCACGCCGCGCGGCGCGAACGGAACCGGCGGCGCGTCCGCGTCGTCGGGTAGCGGCCTGCGCACGCCGGACGGCGCGCGCGACGGCGCATGAGCGAACACGCCGCGCTGCCGCCGGGCGCCAGGCCGGATGCCGCGCCGCTGCCGTGGCTGCAACCGCTCGCGCCGCCGCCGCCCGCGCGGCGCGCGGCGTTTCACGCGCTCGTCTGCGAATTCAACCTGCGCCCCGACCGCTATCTGCACGTGACGCGCGTGCCGGCCGAGTGGCCCTCGCGCTATCGCTCGCCCGACGCGTTCGGCCCGGCCGGCCGCAAGCTGCTTGCCCGTCACCTGCTCGATGCGAACGGCGTGGCCGGACACCACGACTTCGACGTCGCCAATCCGTGTGCGCGGCTCGCGCTGCTGCCCGGCGCGGCGCTCGAGCAGCTCGCGTCGTATGCGGGGCTGCTGCTGCATCGCGGCTGGCTGCGCGACGCGCTGACCGTGCGCCGCATTCGTGCGGAAGTCGCGGCGAAGCTCGGCGGCGACGCGCTGGAGCTCGCGCTCGAGCGCGCGCCGGAATTCGGCGCGCTCGCGGACACGCTCGAACCGTGGCGTGCCGATCCGGCCGCGCTGCCGATGGTGATTCGTGCGCGCGGCGGGCGACTGCTCGCGGATTTCATCGGCGTGGCCGGCGATGCGGTCGCGCGGCGCGCGCGCCTGAAATTCAACCGCACGATCGACAACGAGGCGCCGTACTGGCTGAATCGCGCGCAGCGCGACCAGTTCGGCGAATTGCTGTTCCTGTTTCTGATTCCCGAGAGGCTTGCGTCATGGGACTGGCTTTTCTGATCACGAGCGACAACCTGCAGCTGCTGTCGGAGCGCAAGGTGCTCAAGGAGCGCGAATACGCGGCGCTGCTCGACGCCTCGGCGGTGATCGCGACCGCGCGCGACGAGGCCGCGCGCATCGTCGCCGATGCGCAGCGCGAATTCGACAGGCGCCAGGCGGCGGGCTACGACGAAGGAATGCGCCGCGCGCAGCGCGAGCATGCGGCGCAGGCCTACACGCAGGCGCTGGCCGCTGCCCGGACGATGGAGTCGATGAAGGATTCGATGGCCGATATCGTCGTGAAGGCCGTGCGCGCGATCGTCGGCGAGATGGGCACGCAGAAGCTCTACGAGGCCGCACTCGCGCGGATCGCGCCGCTCGTGCGCGACGAGGCGTTCCTGATCGTGCGGGTCGCGCCGGGCCGCGCGGACGAGATGCGCGACGCGCTCGACCGCGCGTTCGCCGGACAGTCGAATCGTCAAAGGATCCGCATCGTCGAGGACGCACAGCTCGAACGCCATGCGTGCACGGTCGAGACGCCGTCCGGGCGCATCGACGCGAGCCTCGACCTGCAGATCGACGCGCTGCGCCAGGCGATCCGCCGCGATGCGCTGAAGGGCACGACGCGATGAACGCGCCGCTCGACGATCCGCAGTCGTTCGGCGGTGACAGCGACGACGATGCGGCGCCGTTCGATCGCGGCCGCCTCGTCGGCGACCTCGACGCGGGGCTCGCGTTCTTCTCGCCGGTGTCGGTGCAGGGCCGCGTCAATCACGCGGTCGGGCAGATCCTCAACGCGACCGGCATCCGCGCGCGGCTCGGCGAGATCTGCGAGTTGCGCACGCCGAATCAGCCGACGCTGCTCGCCGAAGTGGTCGGCTTCTCGCGGCAGACCACGCTGCTCACGCCGCTCGGCGACGTGGCCGGGCTGTCGCCGGAGACGACCGTCGTGCCGTCCGGGCGCGAGCACGTGTTCCCGGTCGGCGAAGCGCTGTTCGGCCGCGTGCTGGACGGGCTCGGCCGGCCGCTCGACGATCGCGGGCCCGTGACGGGTGCCGCGTGGGTATCGACGCAGCAGGACCCGCCGAACCCGCTTGCGCGCCAGATGATCGACACGCCGTTTCCGACCGGCGTGCGCGTGATCGACGGCCTGATGACGCTCGGCATCGGCCAGCGCGTCGGCATCTTCGCACCGTCCGGCGTCGGCAAGAGCACGCTGCTCGGGATGATCGCGCGCGGTGCGCAAGCCGACGTGAACGTGATCGCGCTGGTCGGCGAACGCGGCCGCGAAGTGCGCGAGTTCATCGAGCACAGTCTGTCGCCGGAGGTGCGCGCGCGCTCGATCGTCGTCGTGTCGACCTCCGACCGTCCCGCGATGGAGCGCGTGAAATCCGCGCTCGTGGCGACCGCGATCGCCGAGCACTTCCGCGATGCGGGCAAGCGCGTGCTGCTGCTGGTCGATTCGCTGACGCGCTTCGCGCGCGCGCAGCGCGAGGTCGGCCTCGCGAGCGGCGAGCCGCCGACGCGGCGCAGCTTCCCGCCATCGACGTTCGCCGTGCTGCCGCGCCTGCTCGAACGCGCGGGCCAGGGCGCGACCGGCTCGATCACCGCGCTGTACACGGTACTCGTCGAAGGCGATGAGGAATCCGATCCGATCGCCGAGGAAGTGCGCTCGATCCTCGACGGCCACATCGTGCTGTCGCGCAAGATCGCGCTCGCGAACCGCTATCCGGCGATCGACGTGCTCGCGAGCCTGTCGCGTGTGATGCCGCTCGTCGCGAGCCGCGCGCATCAGCAATCGGCCGCGCGCGTGCGCGAGCTGATCGCGAAGTATCAGCAGATCGAGCTGCTCGTGCAGATCGGCGAGTACCGCGAAGGCAGCGACCGGCTCGGCGATCTCGCGCTGCGTGCGCGCGATGCGATCGGCGCGTTCTGCGCGCAGGCTTCGCACGAGGACGTGCGTTTCGACGCGCTGCTCGCGAAGCTGACGAAACTCGCGAACGATCATGTCTGAAGCCGACGACCGTCTCGTGCTCGCGACGCTTGCGCGCCTGAAGCGCGTGCGCGAGATGCGCAGCCAGATCGCGCGCGTTGCCGCCGCGCGCCAGCAGGGCATCGCCGCGCAGAGCCGCCGCGCGCTCGATGCCGCGCACGCGCGGCTCGCTCAGCAGGTCGCCGCGAAGGCCGCGATCCAGACGCGGCTCGCGGACGACCTGCGCGAGGCGCGCGCGCTGCAGAACGCCGCGACCGACACGCGCACGTTCGATCGCCACATCGGCGTTGCGAATGCGTCGGTCAGCGAAGCCGCGCACGCGCACCGCGATCACGAGGCGACGCTTGCCGACCTGCAGCGCGCCGCGCGCAAGGCGAAGGCCGCCGAGGACAAGCTCGACAAGGCTGGCGAGAAGGCATTGCAGGCGCGTGCCGCGCGGGTCGAGCGCGACGCTGACGAGGTTGCGGATGCGCATGCGGTGCGGCGTTTCGCGACGGCGGGCGTCTGGGCGGGCGATGCGCAGGCGCATGCGTCGGGGCAGCCGGAGATGGCCGCCGCATTCGATGCGCAGATGGTGTCGCGGCCGGCGGATGCGGATGCGGCGGACGCGGCCGACACCCCCGACTCGTCCGCCGCCGACCCGGCACCCGCCGCCGCGGATCGCCGATGCTAGACCACGCCGCGAGCTTCAACGACATCGCCGGCACGCTGCGGCCGCTGCTCTACGTGATGCCGCGCCTGCTGCCGATCATGTTCGTCGTGCCGGTGTTCAACGAGCAGATCGTCACGGGCCTCGTGCGCAACGGCATCGCGGTGGTGATCGCCGCGTTCGTCGCGCCTGTGATCGACCCGGCGCAGGTCGCCGCGCTGCCGTTCCTGATGTGGTGCCTGCTCGTCGCGAAGGAGGCGGTGGTCGGCATGCTGCTCGCGGGCGCGTTCAGCGCGGTGTTGTTCGCGATCCAGGGTGTCGGCTACCTGATCGATTTCCAGACCGGCAGCGGCAGTGCCGCGTTCTTCGATCCGATGGGCGGGCACGAGGGCGGCCCGACGTCGGGCTTCCTCAATTTCGTCGCGATCGCGCTGTTCGTCACCGCGGGCGGCCTGCAGGTGCTGGTGCAACTGTTCGCGCAGTCGTATGCGTGGTGGCCGATCGGCTCGCTCGGCCCCGATTTTGCGTCGATGCTGGAGACCTTCGTCGTGCGGCAGACCGACACGATCTTCGAATGGATGGTGAAGCTCGCCGCGCCCGTCATCATCGTGCTGGTGCTCGTCGAACTCGGCATCGGTCTCGTCGGGCGCGCGGTGCCGCAGCTGAACATCTTCGTGTTCGCGCAGCCGGTGAAGAGCGCGCTCGCGGTGCTGATGATGGTGCTGTTCCTGCCGGTGGTGTACGCGTCGCTGCATGCGCTGCTGAGCCCCGACAGCGGGCTGATGGCACTGCTGCGCGCGCTGTTCGCCGCGCACGGCGGCGCGTGACGGCCCGCCGGAACCGGAGCGCCCATGTCCGAGAAGAACCAGCAGCCGACCGCGAAGCGCTTGCGCGAGGCGCGCCAGAAGGGCGACGTGCCGAAGAGCGCGGAGACGATCTCGTCGGCATTCTTCGTCGGCGTGTGCGTCGCGCTCGCGGTGGGGCTCGGCACGGTGTTCGCGCGGCTGCAGGCGCTGTTCCGGCTCGTGTTCGATGCGGCCGGCGCGGCCGATCCGTCCGCGCGGCTCGCCGTGCTGATCGACGGCGCCGCGCGCGACTGGGCGCTGCTGTCCGCGCAGATCGTCGCGGCCGGGCTGCTGGCCGGCGTGCTCGCGGGCTTCGTGCAGGTGGGCGGCGTGATGGCGTGGAGCCGGCTCGTGCCGCAGCTGTCGCGGCTCAATCCGGCCGAGGGGCTGAAGAACATGTGGTCGATGCGCAACCTCGTGAACCTCGCGAAGATGCTGCTGAAGACCGTGCTGCTCGCCGCGACGCTCGGCTGGCTGATCGTCGAGTCGCTCGACCCGTCGGTGCAGGCCGGCTTCACGCGGCCGATGTCGATTCTCGCGCTGATCGTGAAGCTGCTGATGCTGCTGTTCGGCTGGGCCGCGCTGATCTACATCGTGATGGCGTTGATCGACATCGTTCACCAGCGCCACGCGTTCAACCAGAAGATGAAGATGTCGATCGACGAAGTGCGGCGCGAGCACAAGGAAGACGAGGGCGATCCGCACATCGAGGCAAAGCGCCGGCAGCTCGCGCGTGAAGCGCAGTTCTCGTCGCTGCCCGACCGGATCGGCTTCGCGTCGGTGGTCGTCTATTCGTCGAGCGTCGCGGTTGCGCTCTATTACGGCGGGATCGGGACGCTGCCGTGGGTGCTCGCGCGCGGCGAGGGCGAGGCGGCCGAACGGATCGTGCGGCTCGCGCGCGACGCGCTGCGCCCGACGCTCGCGAACGCCGGCCTCGCGCACGCGCTGTACGAGAGCACGCCCGAAAAGGGCACGATCCAGCAGCAGCATTTCCGCGAGGTCGCGCAGTTGCTGAAGTGGGCGACCGGCGCGGCATGACGAATACGACGCGTCGGGCCCGGAACGCCGGCATGCACGCGAGTAGCCGATGCGCTGAAGCGCCGATACGCCGTGATGCGGACCCGTTTCCTGCTCGCGAGGCCGATGGCACGTCGGGCTTGACGCGGTTTTTTTTCCGGATTTGTCCGACATTCACCCATGAATTATTGCTGATTTATTTCTTCGTAATATGGCTCGACCGTCAACCGGGCGGCGGGCTGCAAGATTGCGCCGCCGCTGACGGAACAGGTCAACAGGGGCAGACAAATCAATGTGCGGAATCGACGGCTTTCTGAATAGCGTCGCCTGCGATGAGGAGACAGCGCGCGGCACGCTCGCGCGAATGACGGCGAGCCTCGCGCATCGCGGGCCCGACGGGCAGGGCCTCTGGGTCGACCCGGAGGCTGGTATCGCGCTCGGTCACCGGCGGCTTGCGATCGTCGATCTGTCGGTACACGGCCGGCAGCCGATGGCATCCGCATGCGGCCGCTACGTCATGGTCTTCAACGGCGAAATCTACAACCATCGCGAGTTGCGCGCGGAGCTCGAGCGTGCGGGTCGCGCACCGGCGTGGCGCGGCCATTCCGACAGCGAGGTGCTGATCGCGGCGATCGTCGCGTGGGGCGTCGAGGCGGCGCTGCGGCGCGCGTCCGGCATGTTCGCGTTCGCGCTGTGGAGTCGCGCGTCGCGGGTGCTGACGCTCGCGCGCGACCGGATCGGCGAGAAGCCGCTTTACTACGGCCGGATCGGCGACGCACTCGTGTTCGCGTCGGAACTGAAGGCGCTGCGCGGGTATCCGGGCTTCGACGGCACGATCGATCGCGACGCGTTGTGTCTGTACCTGCGCCAGTCGAGCGTGCCGGCGCCGCATACGATCTATCGCGGCATCAGCAAGCTGCCGCCGGGCACCTTCGTCCAGTTCGAACATGCGCGCGACACGCCGCGCCTGCGCGCGTACTGGACGCTCGAGCAGGCGATCGAAGCGGGCCGCGAGCGGCCGTTCGAGGGGAGTGCCGACGAGGCCGTCACGCAACTCGACGCGGTCCTGCGGCAGGCCGTCGCGCGGCAGATGGAAGCCGACGTGCCGCTCGGCGCGTTCCTGTCGGGCGGTATCGATTCGTCGGCGATCGTTGCGCTGATGCAGGCGCAGTCGGCGAACCCGGTCGACACGTTCACGATCGGCTTTCACGAGGCCGGTTACGACGAAGCCGGCTACGCGAAGGCGGTTGCGCGCCATCTCGGCACGCGCCACACCGAGCTTTACGTGACGGCCGACCATGCGCTCGGCGTCGTGCCGAAGCTGCCGACGATCTACGACGAGCCGTTCTCCGACGCCTCCCAGATTCCGACCTTCCTCCTGTCGGAGATGACGCGCCGGCACGTGAAGGTGAGCCTGTCCGGCGACGGCGGCGACGAACTGTTCGGCGGCTATACGCGCTACTTCCTGACGCCGCGCCTGTGGCGCAAGCTGCATCGCGTGCCGGCGGCGGTGCGCGCGCGGATCGCCGCCGCGCTGCATGCGCTGCGCCCCGATCATGCCGACCAGCTCGCGGCGGTCGCGCAGGGCGCATGGGGCGGCGTGGAAGCGCGCGACTCGGCGACCCGCATCGGCGACCGGCTGCACAAGCTCGGCCACGTGATGACGGCCGAGAGCCGCATCGGGCTGTACCGGCTGCTGATGTCGTCGGTACATCATCCGGAGCGCATCGCGCTGCGCGGCCAGGAGCCGCCGACGCCGCTCGACACGGTGTCCGCGTGGCCCGCGAACCTGAGCTTCGCCGAGCAGGCGATGGCGATCGACACGCTCACGTACCTGCCGACCGACATTCTCGCGAAGGTCGACCGCGCGGCGATGGCGGTCAGCCTCGAGACGCGCATGCCGTTCCTCGACCATCACGTCGTCGAATTCGCGTGGCGCCTGCCTGCGTCGGTGCGGTTGCCGGAAGGGCAGTCGAAGGTGCTGTTGCGCCGGCTGCTGGACCAGTACGTGCCGTCGTCGCTGATCGACCGGCCGAAGCAGGGCTTCTGCGCGCCCGTCGATCACTGGCTGCGCGGCGCATTGCGCGACTGGGCCGACGCGCTGCTCCAGCCGTCGCGGCTGCGCGACGAGGGCTTCTTCGATGCGGCGGCCGTCGAGCGGCTGTGGCGCCAGCACCAGACGGGCCGGATGAACTGGCAGCATCAGCTGTGGACGGTGCTGATGTTCCAGGCGTGGCTGGAACATCAGCGCGCCGCATGAAGCGGGAGGACGCGGCGAGCCGCGTCACGTCATGTTGGTGTCCGGCGCTCGCTCACTGATCGAGGCACCGCACGCACAGCCGCTTCGCCTGGCTCGCCGGCAATCCGCGGCACATCATCACGACCGGTCGCGCATGGCACGACGGCGCGTCGGCGGAGGCGGCGGGCGACGCGAGCCTGCGCGCGCGTTCGGGCGGCGTGGTCGCGGCCGCGTCCATGCGCCTTTGTCGCGCGGGTGGCGGCATGTCGCGCACCACCGGAATCGGTTCGACGCCGCCTTCGCGTGCGTTGCGCTGCGCGCTCGCGACGACGCGGCTCACATAGCCGCTCGAGAACCCGGTCGTGAAGTTGCCGCTGTAATAGCACGACAGCGCCGCGCGTAGCGCGGCCTGCGCGGGGCGGCCGGTGTTCGACGAGCGCGTGAAGCATTCGGTCAGGATCGCGCCGCCTGCCCGCAGGTTGCGACACGGTTCGAACATCGTCGTGTCGTCGAGGCCGTATTTCGCGAAGTTTCGTTCGTTAACCTGAGCGAGGCCGACGCTGTAGCTGAAGCCGCGTGCGGCCAGCTCGCTCGCGGTCGCGCGCGCTTCGTCGAGCGACGCGGGCTGGCGCGTCAGGTGGCCGCCGACCACGCCGATCGCATACGGATTGAAGCCGGATTCGGTGCGCACCAGCGCGGCGAGCGTGTCGGGATCGACGTTCGGTGCGCAGGCGCGCGCGAGTTGCGCGAAGCCTGCGGCGCTGCCCGCCGCCTGCGCGCCGCGCGGCTGCATGCCCGCGCATGCGAGCGCCAGCGCGAGCAGCGTGCACAGGATCGCGGCGACGCCGCGCGGGCCACGCGCGCTCATCCTGCCCCCGCCACGCGATACGACAGCACGAGCCCGTGCACGAGCAGCGACCAGCCGTCGAGCGCGACGAACAGCAGCAGCTTGAACGGCACCGAGATCGTCGTCGGCGAGATCATCTGCATGCCTAATGCAAGCAGGATGTTCGCAACCAGCAGGTCGACGACGATGAACACGATGTAGATCACGAAACCGATCTGGAATGCCTTCGTCAGCTCGGCGAGCGTGAAGCTCGGCACCAGCACGAGCAGGTCGTCGTCCTTGATGCCGTCCGCGCGGTTCTTCGGCCAGACCGACGTCGCGGTGCGCACGAAGAATTCGCGGTCGCGCTGACGCGTATGCGACACCAGGAAATCCTTGACCGGGGGCAGCGCGGCATCGGCGAGCGCGCCGATGTCGGCGGTCGACAATTGTCCCGATGCGTCGAAGTGGCGTGCCTGCAGCGCGTCGCGGATCGACATGCCGACCGGCGCCATGATGAACAGCGACAGGATCAGCGCGATGCCGTTGAGCACGAGGTTCGGCGGCACCTGCTGGATGCCGAGCGCGGAGCGCAGCAGGCCGAGCACGACCACGAGCTTCGTGTAGCTCGTCACCATCAGCGCCGCGAACGGCGCGATGCCGAGCGCGGCGATCACCGCGATCAGCGCGACCGGATTCGGCAGGCTGCCCATCGTTCAGCGCTCGCGCGGCGCGGGCTGCGTCAGCGTGACGACGCGCACGCCGAGCTTCTGGCCGACCGCGATCAGATGGCCGGTGCCGATCAGCATCCCGTTCGCGACGAGATGGATCACGCTCTGGTTGATGCCTTGCAGCAGTTCGATCACCGCGCCGGGCTGCAGCGCGCCGAGTTCGCCGAGCGGGATCGACGTGGGCGGCAATTCGAAACGCAGGTCGACCGCGAGGCCGTCGAGCGAGCGCGGCGCATCGTCGGGCGACCCATCCTGCGCAGTCGCGGGCGGGGTGTCGGTGCGGGTCGGTTCCAAAGGCATCTCCCTGATTCGTTCGACGGTCAGCCGGTTGCCCGACGGCCGTCCGGTGATCTCCCACGCCGGCGCGGCCGGCACCCGCGCGACGCACAGCAGGTTCTGCTCGTGCGCGCGCCAGCGTTCGATCGCGATGATGTCGCCACTGACCACGTCGGCCAGCTCGGCCATCGTCAGTTCGGTCCGGCCGATCTCGAATACCAGCGGCACCGGCAGGCTTGCATACGCGGCGCGCGTGCCGGGCCGCGTGGCCGCCGGCGCCGCGAAGAACACCGCGAGCGCGTCCGGCGCATCGAACAGCAGCGCGCCGTGGCAGCGCCACGCGCCGTCGGCGCGACGCAGTTCGAAGCGCAGCGCGGCCGGCGCGCTGCGCCACGTGGGCACGCTCGTCGGCGGCGGCAGCAGTTCCACGCGCTGCCGTGTCGCGGCCTGCAGCACGGCCGAAAGCGGTGCGGCGAGATCCGCGAGCAGCGCCGCGCGGATCACGGCCGGTACGGCCGGGTCGGCCGCGTCGTCGAGCCATGCGCTTTCCGCGACCGGATCGATCCACAGCGTGCCGGTGGCCGGGCCGATGACGAAGCGGTATGCGTGCGCGTCGGCGGCCGGTTCGGCGTCGACGCGCCAGCGCACCTCGTACGCGTGTTCGCCGAGCGTGACCGGGACCGCGCCCGTGGCACCGTACGCATGCGACAGCCCGCGCGCGGCGGCGGCGGACAGGCGCGGCAGCCAGGGCGACGCGTCGAGCGCGACCACGGCCGGCGAGGGCGGGATGGCGGGCGCCGCGGCGGGCGGGGTGGCAGCGGCGGGCGAGGCCCGGTTCGCGGCGTCGCCGGCGTCGGCATTCGTCAGGGACAGCGCAGGCACGGCGGGATCGGGGCGGATTCGGCGTTGGTTCGACGGGTTGTTGTGGCCGGCGGCGCGGGGGGCGCGCGGCTGCTGCGTCGATTGTAGGGACGGCGCCGGCCGCGTGCCGCGCCGGAATCCGTAGTCGCGCGCGTGCGCCGGCGGCGCGGGCAGCGGCGAGCTACGAAGCCTGCCGCGCGGGGCGGCGTGGCCGCGTGCGGCGCGTCGCACGCACAAAGGCGGCCGCCGCCCGGAGGCGGCGGTCGTGGCGCGGCGGGCACGCGTGCCGGGCCGCGAGGCGTCGCACGTCGGACGTGCGGCGCGGTGGGGAGCCTTGCCGGCGCGCCGCGCGGTGGCGGCGCGCGGGTGAGCCGTTACGCGTAGTCGGCAGCCAGCGCCTGCTGCGGCGCGGCGCGCAGGATCGGCGCCGCGTCATGGCGCTCGACGTGCGTCATGGCCGCGCCGAACAGCACCAGCCGATAGCCGACCGCATAGATCGGGATGATCCGCAGGTTCTTGTCGTGATCGAGCTGCAGCTTCGAACGGATGCGCGAGATGTGGGTGTCGAGCGTGCGCGACGACACGCCGAGCTCGCGGCCCCAGACCGCTTCCTGGATCGCTTGCCGCGGCACGATCTTGTTCATGTTCTCGAGCAGGAATTCGACGACGTCGAATTCGCGCGGCGTGACGTCGACGACTTTGTTGTCGATTTCGATCGTGCGGCGCACGAAGTTGATTTTTATATTGTCGATGTACAGGTATTTGCAATCCATGTTGGCCCTCGCATGTCCGTAAAGGAGTGTTTGCGGGTCATGTACCGCAACTTCCGGGCCAGGGATGGTCTGTCAGGTGTCGACGGGTGGAGGGGGCGGGGCTGGCGGTACGCCGGCCTTGAATCTAAAAGAATTTTTAACGCAGGACGCGCGGCGCGCTTCGGAAGGGTCGGAGCAACATTGAAGGATTGTTACGTAGCATCCGGCGGGAACGTTACGGGCGTTACGGGCGGTGTTACGTGGGGGCGGGAAATTCCCGCCGATCAGGCAGGGCACCGACCGGACGGCGAACCCTGCATCGAACACGCCCGTGCTGGACGCATTGCAGAGTGGAATCAATGGGTTAGGGCAGATTTTTGCCCATGTCGGACCGTACGCCGGGGCCTGCCCCGGCAGAAAGAAAACCGGTCGCGCGACACGCCCGCCGCGCGACCGGCGTTTCACCTGCGCGTCAAGCCTTCGCGGTGTCGCCCGAATCGAACGGCAACACGTAATGGCGCTTGCCGGTCGCCGCGAAGATCGCGTTGGCGACCGCCGGGCCCACCGGCGCGACGCCCGGCTCGCCCACGCCGGTCGGTGCCTCGGCCGACGGCACGATATGCACCTCGACCTTCGGCATCTCCGCCATCCGCAGCACCTGATAGCCGTCGAAGTTGCGCTGCTCGACCTGGCCGTCCTTCAGCGTGATCGCGCTGTGCAGCGCCGCACCGAGCCCGAAGCCGATGCCGCCTTCCATCTGCGCGGCGACGATGTCGGGGTTGATCGCGATCCCGCAGTCGACCGCGCACACCACCCGTTCGACCTTCACCTTGCCGTCGGCGTCGACCGACACTTCCGCGACCTGCGCGACATAGCTCTTGAATGCCTCGGCCACCGCGATCCCGCGCCCGCGTCCCTTCGGCAGCGGCTTCGCCGGATCCCAGCCGGCCTTCAGCGCGGCCAGCTCGAGCACCGCGCGCATCCGCGGCTCCTTCTCGAGCAGGTCGCGGCGGAACAGGTACGGATCCTTGCCGGCCGCGTGCGCGGCTTCGTCGATGAACGCCTCGACCGCATAGGCCGTGTGCGAGCTGCCGACCACGCGCCACCAGAGGACGGGCAGGCCGACCTTGGTGGTCGTGAGTTCGACCGACACGTTCGGCACCGCGTACGGCAGGTTCGCCGCGCCCTCGACCGATGTCGCGTCGATCCCGTTCTTGACCATGAACGCCTCGAACGGCGTGCCGGCGAGAATCGACTGGCCGACGATCCGGTGGCGCCAGCCGACCAGCTTGCCGTCCGCGGTCAACCCCGCGTCGAGCTTGTGGAAGTACATCGGGCGATAGAAGCCGCCCTGGATGTCGTCCTCGCGCGTCCACTGCAGCTTGACCGGCTGGCCGTCCGCGCCCAGCGCCTTCGCGATCGACACGGCCTCGACCACGTAGTCCGACCACGCGTTCGCGCGGCGGCCGAAGCTGCCGCCCGCGTAAAGCGTGTGGATCTGCACCTGTTCGGGCTTCAGGCCCGCGACCCGGGCGGCGTTGCCCTGGTCGATCGTCTGGAACTGGTCACCCGCCCAGATCTCGCAGCTGTTCGCGGTCAGCTTGACGACCGCGTCGAGCGGCTCCATCGGAGCGTGCGCGAGATACGGGAATTCGTAGGTCGCGCTGACCTTGCGCGCGGCACCCGCGATTGCCGCGTCGGCATCGCCGTCCTTGCGCGCGGACGCGCCGGGTTTCGCGGCGAGCTGCCGGTACTCGCGCATGATCTCGGCCGAGCCGCGCTTTTCGGCGTTCGTTTCGTCCCAGTCGACCTTCAGCGCGTCGCGGCCCTGTTTCGCGGCCCAGAAGCCGGTCGCGACGACCGCGACGCCGCCCGGCACCTGCACGACCGACACCACGCCCGGCACGGCCTTCGCGGCCGTCGCGTCGAACGACTTGACCGTCGCGCCGAAGCGCGGCGGGCGCTGCAGCAGCGCGACGCGCATGCCGGGGAAGGTCGTGTCGAGCGTGAAATGCGCGGTGCCGTTCGACTTGGCCGACCCGTCGACGCGCGGAATGCGATGGCCGATCAGCTTGAAGTCGGCCGGCTGCTTCAGCGTGACCTTGTCGGGCACCGGCAGCTTCGACGCGTCGGCCACCAGCGTGCCGTAGGCGGCCGTCTTGCCGCTCGTCGCGTGCGTGACCACGCCGTTGGCGGTGGTCAGCTCGCCGGCCGGCACCTTCCAGCGCGCCGCCGCGGCCGACACGAGCATCGCGCGGGCCTTGCCGCCCGCTTCGCGCAGTTGCTGCCACGAGTTCGACATGGCCGAGCTGCCGCCCGTGCCCTGGATCGTGCCGAAGGCGAGGTTCGCATAGCGTTTCGCATCGGCCGGCGCGCTTTCGACGCGTACGCTCGACCAGTCGGCGTCGAGCTCCTCGGCGACGATCGTCGCGATGCCCGTGTATGCACCCTGGCCCATTTCCACGTGTTTCGCGACGACGGTGACCACACCGTCGGGCGTGATGCGCAGGAATGCATTCGGCGCGAATTCGGCGGCGGGTGCGGTCGCGGCGAGCGCGCGGCGGCCGAGGCCGGCCCATTCGAAGCCGATCGTCAGGCTGACGGCGGCCGCGGCGCCCGCGGCTTTCAGAAACGTGCGGCGCGACGGTCGCACCGAACCGCGATTCTCGAGTTCGATCGTCATGGTCAGGCTCCCAGTGTCGCTGCCGCGTCGTGGATCGCGGCCCGGATGCGGGCGTAGGTCGCACAGCGGCAGATGTTGCCGTTCATTGCCGCGTCGATGTCGGCGTCGGTCGGCTTCGGATTCTGTTCGAGCAACGCGGTGGCCGACATGATCTGGCCGGACTGGCAATAGCCGCACTGCGGCACCTGCAGCTTCACCCACGCGGCCTGCACGGCCTGCGCGGGCTTGCTCTGCAGGCCTTCGATCGTCGTGACGTGCTTGCCCGCGATGCCGGCGAGCGGCAGCACGCACGAGCGCACGGCCTGGCCTTCGAGATGGACGGTGCACGCGCCGCACTGCGCCATGCCGCAGCCGAACTTCGTGCCGGTCAGCCCCGCGTGCTCGCGGATCGCCCAGAGGACGGGCATCGACGGATCGGCGTCGAGCGTAACGTTCTTGCCGTTGAGGACAAACGAGGTAGGCATGTTTGTATGTCTCCATGGGGAAAACCCGGCATGCGCCCGGTTAGCGGGCAGTGTGCGCGAGCGCGCGATTTTTGCGTCTACCCAATCCTGCAAATTTATTGAACAATCCTGCAAATCCCCGGCGCGACGGCAAGCGATTCGCTATGCTCGCGCGGTTCAGGGGAAACGAAGCGAGGAACCCGTCATGGACATGACCGAAATCGCGGCGTCGCGCGAATCCGGGCGGCGCGAACTGGCATCGCTGATTGCCCGCTTCGCGCCGACGGACGGCTCCCACTCGACGGCCGTGCCCGCGCTGATGCTGCATCGGCATGGGCATCCGGTCGATCTCGGCTGCGGCGTGTCGCGCGCCGCGCTCGTGATCGCCGCGCAGGGCGCGAAGCGTGTGATCGTGGGCGGCCAGGCTTACGAATACGACACCCGGAACTGCCTGATTGCGTCGATCGACTTGCCGATTCTCTCGCGCGTCACGCAGGCGTCGCCGGACGCGCCTTACCTGTGCCTGTCGCTCACGCTCGATCCGCAACGCATCGTCGAACTCGCGGCCGAGATGCGGCTGCCGGAGCCGGACGCCGGCCCCGAAGGCGAGGGCATCGCGCTTGCCGAGCTGACGCCGCCGCTGCTCGATGCCGCGCTGCGGCTGTTGCGGCTGCTCGATACGCCGGCCGACATTCCGGTGGTCGCGCCGCTGATCGAAAAGGAGCTGCTGTACCGGCTGATGACGAGCGGGCAGGGCACGCGGCTACGGCACATGGCCGTCGCCGGCAGCCAGACGCACCGGATCGCCCGCGCGATCGAATGGATCCGCGATCACTACGCGGAGCCGATGCGCGTCGACACGCTCGCGCAGGCAGTCAACATGAGTGTGTCGTCGCTACACCACCACTTCAAGCACGTGACCACGCTGAGCCCGCTGCAGTATCAGAAGCAACTGCGGCTGCACGAAGCGCGGCGGCTATTGCTGCGGCAGGGCGGCGACGTCGGGTCCGTGGCCGCGACCGTCGGCTATGAAAGCGCGTCGCAGTTCAGCCGCGAATACAGCCGGCTGTTCGGCGCGCCGCCGATGCGCGACGTCGTGCATCTGCGCAAGAAGGAATTGCTCGGCACGTAGCCACGGCGCCGGTCCGTTCGCGATGACGGTCGTCTGCAGGAAAGCCGACGTGATCCGCCGGTTTGGCACGTCGTTCGCCGGCCATGTGCCGGGCGTATCCGGCGCGTTGAAATGGCGCACGGCCATCAGCAGCGGATGGCGCCACGGCGACCGCTGGCGTTCATCGAACCCGGTGCGGCGCGATGTCCCGCGCGGCGGCCTCCACGTGCTGGAGATCGGCGCGATCGGTGCCCGGGATCGCCGGCGTGCCGGTCGAAATCCTGTCATTCATGGTCGCCTCTGTCGTCGAGCATCGTCAGGCGTACGCAGTCGAGCTCGTCGAAGAACGCGCGAACGCGCTCCATCCCGCCATACGGGCATCGTTTCGGCATGCGGCGGGCCACGTGTGCCGATGTCGACGAAGCGCCACGACGAGCACTTCGGTTTCGCTGACTTCCACACTGATGCTTGATCGACGCGAACGTCGATCGATCGCTGACGCGCTTCATCGTCTTGCCCCCGGATGGCTTGTTGAGGAGAGCGCCGTCGTCCGTCTTCTTCGGGACGTGACGCGGCGCTCACGTGAATCGGACATCAGGCAATCGGCATGCCACGAAGGCCGCGCGCAAGTGCCAGCAGGGCCTCGCGTTCGCGGCCGCGCGACGCAGGTGCTTTCTGTTTCATGCGTGAATCGTCGCCACGGCCGACGTGTCGCGACAAACGTCGAGCAACGGGAGTAGCGCTGGCGAAATACACGGAAAATCAAGCGCGCTGCGCGAATTCGGCAATGAATTGAATCGAGAATGACGATGTTTCAATGATGAAATTGGTGGTCGATATCGATTGAAAATGTTTCCGTGATGTGTCGTGTGTCGTGTGTCATGCGATTCATCGATTCAAAAGAAGTATTTTTGACGGGGGAATTAGATTTGAAGGGGAATGGAAGGATTGAAAACTGACCGCGTCGAGCGGGGTGAATGGGCGCTGCCGGTTTCGCGTGAATGCCGATCGGGAATGGCGAGCGTGGCGGTCAGCCACCGGATTTTCTCTTTCTTGATCGTGTATTCGAACGGGTGAACGATGCGTGATCGCGTCAGTATTTTCACGGATGAATCACTCGTGTGATGTCTGTCCCGAAGATTCCGGCGTGTAAACGTATCGATGCCCATGGCGACGGGCTCGGCAAAGCGGTCGCCGAGCGGTTTGATTCCCGCCGATTCGGGTCGCGCGACCCCGCCGAACGAGCCGCGGCGGGCCGTTCGGGCGCCCAGGAGCGTCGAACGGCCGTCGGGCGCGGCATCGCGCATCGCAAGTTTGAAACAACCGTTCGCGAGCCCGTTGCGTGGTGGGCGACGGCCTGCATTCGTCCGTCTTTTCATGGGACTGCTTCGCCGTGTTCGATGATCGCGGCAGCCCGCCGGTCGTTGCCGCGATACATTCCTGAAACAAAAAATGCGATTTTTCGCGAAATGGTCGGCTGCCGCGCCGGCGGGCGGCGCGCAACCGTCGGTGGAATAACGCATGGCATGCCGCTTGCGACATTGGGCGTATCGGCGAGCGGTCGACGCGATGCGACAAAGATTTGGGGGCGACCACCTCGTGCATAAGCCAGTCGGGGAAGGGCGATGAAGACCATAAGCAGTATCATTCGCGCGTGGTTTGCGCAACATTGGGGTAGTGGGACAGATGGGAGCATGACTCGCGACGCAGTGCCAGCTTCGCGGGATCCCCATTGCCGGTCTTACGGCCTGCGCGCGGTGCACGCGCCAGGAACCCTGTCTCTCCGCACGGCTACCGGCCGACAGCGGTGCTCACCTTCATTCAATTCTCCCGAGCGGGTCAAGGTGTTCGTGCCGGACATCTTGATGCCGATTCGTCTTCGACCGTGCAGGGCTGTATCGAAGTCGCCGGACAAGTGCCGACGCTGGCTGGACTAGCTCGAACACCCCTCGGCCGGATTGCCCGGAAGATATTTGATCTGTAGCTCAGGGAGAAGCGATGCCACCTGACTGTATTGCAGGCCCGTTATCGCCGCGATAGGGCGGACGTTTTCAACGGTACTGCATTTGCGGTGGAAAAATATATTCACGCATTTTCGATCGCGGAAGCGCATGCCATGTGCCGGCACGTCGCGGCCGTGCATATCGAGACAAATAAAACCGGAACGTTGAAAGACTGTTTCCGGTGCGTGAGACGATTTGTTTTGTGGCAATTGAATATCGATAAGCCTTATCGAAAACACCTATAAAAAATTCGAAAAATTAAAAAATACGAAACTACACTTCGACTGGAAAAACATTGCGTGGTGTCGGCCTGGATATGAGCCGATTCTTCGTAATTAAATAGTGATCCGTATTTATAGGATTGCTTAAGGTGGGGAAGTTGAAGGCGTGCAGCTTTCCTCTCTTGTTCCATCCACGCCGTTATGGAGTCGACCATGAAGAAGCTTCTCATTGCAGCAGCAGTTCTGGCGGTTTCGGGTGCAGCGTTCGCCGGCAGCGGCACGGTGTCGGGCAGCACCTCGTCGAGCGGCGGTTCGACGATGGCCGGGGTCGCCGGGTTCGGCCACTTCAGCGCGACCGATTCGGGTTCCGCACTCGGCGCAGCCGGCGCGATTGCCGGCGGCCCGGGCAGCGGTTCGATCTCGTACACGAACCACACCCAAACCTCGACGGTCGGCGGCTTCGGCTTCGGCGGCGCACAAGCGAGCGGCAACAGCGGTGCGAATGCCGGCTCGATGGGCTGGACGTATCACCACTAAGCCGCGGCGTGTAGCGTTCGTCATTGGCTGGCGGCACGGATGCCGGGTTCTGCCCGGTCAGGGCAGACCCGGCTCCGTCACCGCCGAACCTTCGCAGAGCAAGGGATTGCTATGAAAGCCAAAGTCATTTTAGCGACAGCGCTTACCGTCTTATCGTCGGCCGTACTGGCCGCTGGATCGACCACAACCAACCAGACGCAATCCGTTGCAGCAGGCGTCTCCGGTTCGGCACTGGTCGGCTCCGGCAGCTATACGAGCAATTCGAATTCGGTCGCGGGCGCAAGCGCGGGAGGTACCGTGACACCCGCTGGTTCCACCGGCACGGCAACCGCCTATCACAACTCGACTTCGACGGCCAGCGGCTGGGGCTCGAACGGAGGCGCGTTCGCGGCAGGCGGCGGTATCGGTGCCGCAGGCTCGTACGGTGGAAACAGCAGTACGAACGAGAACGCGAATGCGCTTTCGGGAGGGGTGACCGCCACGATCGTACTCGGCGCGAACCACTACACGGCTTCGGGCGGGAACGACCAGGGTGTCGCCAACGCGGGTGCCGCCGGGTTGACGGGCGCTGGTGGGTCCGGCGCGATCGCGGGTTCGAATCACTACAACTCGTCGACCGTGTGGAGTACCGGACCGGCCGGCTCGCCGTCTGCCGCGGGCGGAAGCCAGGGCAGTTCGAGCGCGACCGGGAGCAGTCATTAGACAGGCGCGGGGGACCAGTTTCCCAGCGACGCTGGTCTCTTTTCCCGCGCTGTTGTCCAAGTAAGAAGGAGTTGGCATGAAGCAGAAACTGATTGCCGCCGCTCTGATGCTCGCGTCTCTGACGGCATATGGCGCTGACCGTGCTGCCGAGGACGTGCAATCAAATTTGCAGACATCGAACCCTACAACCAACCCGTCACAACAACAAACGCTTTCATCGGGCAGCGCCATCGGCGCACCGGATTCCCAGGCATGGCAGGGAATGTCGGGTGGCTCATGGTCCCAGCTGGGTAGCGGCTGGAAGCAGTTCGGGGAAGCACGTAAAGCTGAAGGAATTCAGGGGAAATGACTCGGTTGCCTGGGTGGGAGGTCGAACCTCGTCCGGAGATTGAAATGAACAGCAACAAGATCAGGGTGGCATGCGCGGCAATGTTCGCGATGGCCACGATCGGTGCCCAAGCGCAGACAGCCGACTCGACTTCAAGCGCGCAGTCCTCGACGTCGTCCACGGCGATCAGCCAGGGTGGCGGCTCGAGCATGAACACGAACATGACGAGTTCGCGCGGCGGCAACGCCACCAGCAGCAGTGGCGTGCGTGGCAGCGGCAATTCGACCGTGCAGGTCAGCTTGACGGTGCCGTCTTCCACGAGCGGCGGCTCGAACGCGACGCCGCAGAGCGTGAGCGCGCTTCAAGCGGCCGGCTCGCCCGGTACCAACCCGTACAACACCCAGTCGGCGGAAAACGTCAACTACTCGGGCACCCAGACGATCAAGACGAACCCGGCGATCCAGGCGCCGGGCCTCACGACCACGCTGTCCGATACCTGCATGGGTTCGGTGAGCGTCGGCGTGTCGTTCCCGGGATTCGGCGCGACTGGCGGCACGACCCTGGTCGACCAGGCGTGCGTGCGTCGCCTCGATGCGCGTGAATTCCGGGCGATGGGGTTGACCGACGTCGCGCTCGCGCTGCTCTGCCAGAGCGATGCGAATCGGCGTGCGGTGGAAGCGACCGGGCACCTGTGCCCGGGCACGACCGCGCCGCTTGCGCGCTCGAACGTGGCGCCCTCCGCCGAAGCGACCGTGGCCGACGACGTGAAGTATCGCGACCCGCTCGTGCGCAACCGCATGGGCCTGCCGCCGCTCGACGCCGCCGCGCCGGTGCAGACGCGCCCGGTGGCGACGACCGCGGTCCAGACGGCGCCGATCCCGGTACCGGTGCCCGCGCCGTCGATCGCCGTGCCGGCCGTCAGCGCGGTGCCTGCCGCACCGCAGGCGGCTGCCGCGAAGGCATCGCAGGCAGCAGCCGTCGTGCCTGCCGCCGCACCGGTTGCCGCAGCGGCACCGGCGGTGAGCGCCGCGCCGGCCGCGATGAGCGCGGTGCCCGCTGCCGCGATCGTTGCAGTGCCGGCCGTCGCCGAGAAGGCGCCGGAACCCGCGCCGGCCGTCGCCGAGAAGGCGCCGGAGCCTGTGCCGGCCGTTGCCGAGAAGGCGCCGGAGCCCGCACCGGCCGTTGCCGAGAAGGCGCCGGAGCCCGCGCCGGCCGTTGCCGAGAAGGCGCCGGAACCCGCGCCGGCCGTTGCCGAGAAGGCGCCGGAGCCCGTGCCGGCCGTTGCCGAGAAGGCGCCGGAGCCCGTGCCGGCCGTTGCCGAGAAGGTGCCGGAGCCCGTGCCGGCCGTTGCCGAGAAGGCGCCGGAACCGGCACCGGTAGCAGCCGAAGCGCCTGCACCGGAAGCCGCGCAGCCCGCCGCAGCGGCGGCCGCTGCCGACACGCCGGCCGCCGACGCGAAGGCGACGGAAGCCGTCGAATCCGCTGCCGCGCCCGCACCGTCCGCCGACATGCCGGCCGCATCCGACCCGGCGCCGGCCGCGGTTGACCAGCAGGCCGCCCCGGCCGCGCCGGTGATGCCGGCGCCGACCGCTATCTCGACGAGCACGTCGTCGTAATCATGCGGACAAGGCTCGCGTGCGATCGGCATGCCGGTCGCACGGGAGCCGCCGGGATCCGCGGCGCGACGCAGGTCGCAAGTTTGACGGGTGTTGGTCCCTCCCCGAGGTCAACACCTCTTTTTGCCTGACGAGGGTACGAGGAGGCCTCAATCATGAGGATCTTTTTGGTCGCGCTGCTGCTGGTCGGCACACAAGCCGCCGCGCAGTCTGTTTTTCAGAACCCTGCAGTCTTCGTCATCCTGAGCGAGCAGACCCTGGCGAATGCCGCGAGCGTCCAGCAGGCGCTGACGACGCTCGGCCGCCCGGACAACACGGCATGCGTGCCGATGATGATGGTCGGCGATCCGCAGATGATCTACATGATGCCGGCGGAAGGACACGCACCGTCGTGGCAATCGCCGGTGTACGGTCGTGGCGCGCCGTTCGAAGCGCAGAACGGGCCAACGCCGACCGGCAAGACGATCGGCGCGATGCAGCACGCGCAGGACATGCAGACGCAGCCGTGGAGCGACAGCAGCGCGATCACGCAGAAGATCGCCGGCGAGTCGAGCGTGTCCGCGTCGGCGCGAGTCAGCGACTGGCAGCGCAAAGGGCTGAACACGATCGAGACGGCGCGTGCGACGGAAGTGACGGTGAACGGCAAGACCTACCGTGCTTATCGCGAGGATCTCAACCAGGCCGCGCGGCCCGTCGCCGAACCGCAGATCTACACGCAGCGTGTCGTGTTCTGCCGATGACGAAACTTTCCCGAGCGGACATGCCGGCCGCGTCGCGCGTGGGCAACGCAGGCCCGCCGCGCACCGTTTCGCGCCGTCCATTCCGCCAGACAACCCCATGCGGCGAGGCCATCGTGAACCATTGCTGCCGGATCAGACTGTCAGGCCCACAGGAGGGTGAATGGGTCCCATACGCGCCACCGTTCGTCGCGGTCCCGCGTCTCCATAGCGTGCCGTTACGCCCGCTCGTGTATCTGTCGCAGCGTCCCGATGCGGGGCTCGTCGACTGTCTCGCGTCCCGCGGCTGGGACATATTGCGCGCGAAATCCGTTGCGGACGCACTCAATCTCGTGAAGGCGAACCGCCCGTATGCGGGCATCGTCGATTTCGACGACTTCGCGCCGCCCGACGTCGCGTCGTTCGAGGCGCTGCTGCGCGATCCGCGGATCGGCTGGGTCGCGCTCGCCGACGACGAGCGACTGCGCGATGCCGCCATCGCGCGCCTGATCCGCCAGTGCTGCTTCGGCTACGTGCACGATGCGACGGACTATACGACGATCGGTTATCTCGTCGGCCATGCGTACGGGATGCTGAAACTGGAGGAAAGCGATCCGGCCGTCGATGCCGCGCCGCCCGGCGGCACGATGATCGGCGCGTGCGACGCGATGCGCCGTCTGTTCGCGACGATCCGCAAGGTCGCGAACACCGAGGCCACCGTGTTCATCGCCGGCGAATCCGGCACCGGCAAGGAGTTGACCGCGTCGGCGATCCACCGGCATTCGTCGCGCGCCGACGCGCCGTTCGTCGCCGTGAATTGCGCGGCGATTCCGACGGCGCTGCTGCAGGCCGAGCTGTTCGGCCATGAACGCGGCGCGTTCACCGGCGCGCATCAGCGCAAGATCGGCCGCATCGAGTCTGCGAACGGCGGCACGCTGTTCCTCGATGAGATCGGCGACATGCCGTTCGAGAGCCAGTCGAGCCTGCTGCGGTTCCTGCAGGAGGGCAAGATCGAGCGGCTCGGCGGGCATGTGTCGACGCCGGTGGATGTGCGGATTGTGTCCGCGACCCACGTCGATCTCGAGGCCGCGATGCACGCGGGCCGGTTCCGTGCGGACCTGTACTACCGGCTGTGCGTGTTGCGTATCGACGAGCCGCCGCTGCGCGCGCGCGGCCGCGACATCATGCTGCTCGCCGACCACATATTGCGGTGCTATCGCGGCGACAGCGCGCACCGGATTCGCGGCTTCACGCCGTGCGCGATCGAGGCGATGCACAACTATCCATGGCCCGGCAACGTGCGCGAACTGATCAACCGGATCCGCTTCGCGGTCGTGATGACGAATGGCCCGCTGATCTCGGCCGTCGATCTCGAACTGGGCCAGTACACGTCGCGCCGGCCGCCGACGCTCGCGGAATCGCGCCGCCTGGCCGAGCGGCGCACGATCGAGGAAACGCTGTTGCGGCATCGGCGCCAGCATGCCGATGTCGCGGCGGAACTCGGCGTCTCGCGCGCGACGCTGTACCGCCTGATGACCGCGCACGGCCTGCACGGCTGACGCCGGTTGCGCCCGCGCGGCATGCGGCCCGGGCTCGCGCGGGCGCCGGCCCGTGGCGTCAGGCCGGCCGTTCGAAGCCCGATTCGACCCAGCGTGCGGCACTGGCCTTGTTGAGCTTGAACCCGGCGGAGACCTTCGCGTCGGCCAGCAGCTCGCCGTACGGGTCGAACGCCTTCAGTTGCGCATACGGCTCGAACTCGTCCGGCACGATGTCGAGCGTGACCGACACATCCTGTCCGGCGTCGTCCTGCACCGTCACTTCCTTGTGCAGCATCGCTCGGCGTTGCTGCTCGTGCCGCATCAGCACCTCGGTCGCGGTCTTCACCAGCGTGCGGAACGCATTCGCGTCCATCGGCTTCGGATTCTTCTTGTCGCGACCCATCGTCCACGGGCCGACGAGCGCGGGCTCGGCTTCGCCGTCCTTGATCATCTCGACGGCCCAGCCGTCGTCGTCCTCGTTCTTGATGATGCGGGCCGTCCAGCCGTTGTCGCGCCAGAGGCCGTCTTCGTGGATGGTGGTGTCGTCGGATTGCAGATCGGATTCGGTCATGGGGAAGCGGGGAGTGCGGGTAGCCGGCGAACGGGCGGGCGCGCGGCCGGGAATGGCGCGCTGCCCCTGGCCGGTCGCCCGGAATGGCATGCAAAGGCCGCAATTTTACCCCGCGGGCCGTCCGTGCGGCCCGCGCGACCCGCAACGTCGGCCGTCCGGCCGACCCCGGCTGCCGCCGAACGAGCCGACCGGCGCCGATATCAAACTCGTATCACGCCTGCACGGATTAATTCAGACGGCGCCCCATATCCCGGCCGCGCGTTGCTGCCTAGAATGATGTCCGGGATAAAAATATCCTGAACTTCGATTCAATGCCGATCCGGCCGCGCACGCATTTCGCGTCGTGCGGCCCGGCGAACCTTCTGGAACTGCGCATGGGGAAATTCAGAATTCGCACTGTTTTCGCGTACGACTCGCCGCTGACGCTCGCAGGCATGGAGCACATTGCCGGCGACGCGTGCGCAATCGATCTCGTCGGCGTCTCCCGGACCCCGGGCGATCTGATCGAGGTGCTCGGCAGCCTCGACTGCGACATCGTGCTGGTCGACTATCCGATTCGTGGCGACGTGCAGATGGACGGTCTCGCATTGTTCGACTGGCTGCACAGCACGCGCCCGAACGTCGGAGTCGTCGCGCTCGTCGGGAACGAGAATCCGGTGATCTTCCGCTCGATTCTCGCGAAAGGCGGCGCGAGCCTCGTCAGCAAGTTCGACGAAGTCGGCCACATCGTCACCGCAATCCATTCGAGCTACAGCGGCGGGCGCTATCAGTCGCCGCTCGTTCGGCGCGCGCTCGATGCGGTCACCGAGCGCGACCAGGCGCCGGTGAAACTGTCGACACGCGAGATCGAGGTGATGCGCCTTTATCTGGCCGGCCTGCCGATCAAGGCGATCGCGCAGCGGTTGAACAAGGGCAAGCAGACCGTCAGCGCGCAGAAGATCAGCGCGATGAAGAAACTCGGCGTGACCAACGACATCGAGCTGGTCCAGCGGGCGGCCGGGATCGGGTTCGGCGGTGTCAAGGCCGTGAGCCGGCCGGGCGGAGCGGGGTAAGCGTGGACGAAGCGCGCAAGTAGCGTGGAAGAAGCGCGCAAGCAGCGCGAGAGGGGCCGGGGTCGTGCAGGGGTTGGCCGCGTATTGCCGCCGGTCAGGCGAAATCCGTCGGAATCCGGCGGGATGCCGACGGATGAGGCGACGTCAGGCCGGCAACGCGAATCGCGTGACGGCGTCGCGCAGCGCTTCGGCCTGGTCGCGCAGCGAATGCGCGGCGGCCGCGGCTTGCTCGACGAGTGCCGCGTTCTGCTGCGTGACCTGGTCCATCTCGCCCACCGCGCGGTTGACCTGCTCGATCCCCGCGCTCTGCTCGCGCGACGCATGGCTGATCTCGTCGAGGATCTCGTTCACACGCCGCACCGACTGCACGATCTCGGCCATCGTCTCGCCCGCGTGCGTGACGAGCGACGCGCCGTGCTCGACGGTTTCGTTCGACGACACGATCAGTGACTTGATCTCCTTCGCGGCCGTCGCCGAGCGTTGCGCGAGCGAGCGCACCTCGGCCGCGACCACCGCGAAGCCGCGGCCCTGTTCGCCCGCGCGTGCCGCTTCGACGGCCGCGTTCAGCGCGAGGATGTTGGTCTGGAACGCGATCCCGTCGATCACGCCGATGATGTCGCCGATCTTGTGCGAGCGGTCGGTGATCTCGTTCATCGTGCGCACCACATCGTCGACCACCTCGCTGCCGCGCGTCGCGACCTGCGCGGCCTGGCCCGCGAGCGCCGCGGCCTGGGCGGCGCTCTCCGCGTTCTGCTTCACGTTCGCGGTCATCTGGTCCATGCTCGACGCGGTCTGCACGAGCGCGGCCGCCTGTTCCTCGGTGCGCTGCGACAGATCGGTGTTGCCCGACGCGATCTCGCTCGCGCCGACGTTGATGTTCTCCGTGCCCGTGCGCACGCGCGACACCATGTCGATCAGCCCGCTCTGCATCGTATGCAGTGCATGCAGCAGGCTGCCGCGGTCGTCGTGCTTCACGCTCACGCGCGCGGTCAGGTCGCCCTGCGCGATGCGCTGCGCGGCGTCGAGCGCCACTTCGAGCTCGCCGCCGAGGTTCGCGCGCACGCTTTTCAGCACGAGTACCATCACGACGGTCGAGATCGCGCCGAGCACGGCCGTGATCGCGAGCCAGCGGCCGACGCTCGCGAGCACGGTCGAACGCACGTCGTCCATGTACATGCCCGTCACGAGATACCAGTCCCACGGCGCGAAGCGCTGCACCGCGCTGGTCTTGTCCTGCGGCTTGTCGGCACCCGGCTTCGGCCACAGATACTCGACGAAACCCTTGCCGCCCTCCGCGTTGCCGGCCTTCACGATCTCGACGAACAGGTGCTTGCCGTTCGGATCCGTGAAATTCGACACGTCCTTGCCGTTGAGTTCGGTCTTGATCGGATGCATCACGATCGCCGGCTTCGAATCGTTGATCGAGATGTAGCCGTCGGCGCCGTAGCGCATCGCGGCGATCGCCTCGAGCGCCTTCTGCTTTGCGTCCGCCTCCGGCAATGCGTTCTGTTGCGACAGCTTGTAGTAGTGGTCGGCGACGTTCGTCGCCTGCGCGACCAGCGACGCAAGCTGGTCGCGGCGGTCCGAGATCACCGATGCGCGCGTCTGCCACGCGCCGATGCCGGCGATCACGAGCAGGCCGAGCCACAGGATGACGACCATCGAGGCGAGTTTCTGGTTCAGGGAAAGGGTGCGCATGGGTAGTGAGGTCGGTCAGTCGAACGAGCGCGCCGGAACGGCGTGACGGGATAATTCTTTGACGGCGTGCAGCGGACGTTGCCGTAGGCGGGAAATCCCTTAGAAACGGCAGCGGCGCGATACCGTCGCGCGCGGTGCGGGTATCTATGCATATACATATTCGGCGTCGCTATACTGTCGGGCGATGGCGGTTGCGCGTCGTGCCCCGACGGTCGGGCGAACGGCGGCGTCGTCGAACGAACCCGAAAGGAGGCAACGATGCGAATTCTGGTGGTGGGGGCCGGCGCGGTCGGCGGATACTTCGGCGGCCGGCTCGCGGCGGCGGGGCGCGATGTGACGTTCCTGGTGCGCGACGGCCGAGCGGCCGCGCTCGCGCGCGACGGGCTCCTGATTCGCAGCCCGCGCGGCGACCTGACGCTCGCGAACGTGCAGACGCTGCGCGCGAGCGACGCGGCCGCGCCGTTCGACCTGGTGCTGTTGAGCTGCAAGGCGTACAGCCTCGACGATGCGATTGCATCGTTCGCGCCGTTCGTCGGGCCGACTACGCTGATCCTGCCGATGCTCAACGGGATGCGTCATCTCGACGTGCTGCGCGACCGGTTCGATGCCGCGCAGGTGCTCGGCGGCCTGTGCGTGATCGCGGCGACGCTTGATCGCGAGCAGCGGATCGTGCATCTGAACGACACGGCAGGGCTGTCGTTCGGCGAACTCGCCGGCGGCGAATCGGCGCGCGTGCGCGCGGTGGCCGAGGTGCTCGGCGGCGCGGGTTTCGATGCGGCGCTCAGCAACGACATCGCCGCGCGGATGTGGGACAAGTGGGTGTTCCTCGCGACGCTCGCGGCGAGCACGTCGCTGTTTCGCGGTTCGATCGGCGACATTCTCGCCGCACCGGACGGCCGCCGCCTGCTCGAGACGATGCTCGACGAATGCAGTGCGATCGCCGCGCATAACGGTTACAGGCCCGATCCCGCCGCGGTCGAGCGGATGCAGCGGATGGTGTTGACGCCGTCGCCGCTGACCGCATCGATGCTGCGCGACGTCGAAAACCGCGCACGGGTCGAAGCCGATCACGTGATCGGCGACCTGCTTGCCCGCCGTGACCCGCGGGCGGCGGATGCGTTGTCGTTGCTGCGGATCGCGTACAACCACCTGAAGACGTACGAGGTGCGTGTCGCGCGGGAAAGCGCGGCGGCGTAGCCGAGGCAGCGGCCGTCGTCGGCCCGCATGGCGGCCGTTCTCCGGCGCGCACGGGATCCGCGTGAACAGCGTAAACCCGACCATTACGCTCACGCCAATGGTGCAGTTCGCGTGGAGCGAGCCGGAAAAGCGCGCGCCGATGCTCGCGGCGATTCCGCTCGGGCGATTCGTGGAACCGGACGAGGTGGTCGAGCCGATCCTTTTCCTGCTCAGCGACGCAGCCTCGATGTTCAGCGGCGTGCCGCCGGCGATCGACGGCGGGTATACGGCGCGCTAGCCGGCGCGCGGGCGACCGGGGGTTGCCCGTTCTCGTCGTCGCGCGTGCCGACGCCGGCTAAACGGGATCCTTGCTCGGTGGCCCGTCGGGTTGCTGCGGGTTGTCGTGCGGATGCCCCGGTGGCGGTGGCGACAACGGATCGTCTTCCGGATCGCGGTTCGGGTCGGCCGGGGGCTCGGGCATCGGGGTCGTGTGGTCCATGGAGCGCTCGTGTAGTGCGTGACGACGGTGGCGCGGCGGCCGCGCCTCGTCTTCGTTATAGGCAATCGGACGAGCGTTTGCAGCGGGATTCTCGCGGCGGCATCCGGATTGCAGATGATAGTCGAGTGTCTGCGGGTATCGCGTCGGATCTTGCGCCGGATCTCGCGGTGGCACGTTTGTGCAATGCGCTGCGTGGCCGGCGCGCGCCGGCGTCAGCGTAGATCCGCCGGCGTATCGACGTCGCGCAGGATGCCGGGATCGTCGACGTCGAGCAGGTTCACCGACCCGCTGACGAATAGCGCGCGGGCGCCCGTATCGCCGTCGAGCGCGGCGAGCGCATCGTAATGGTGCGCGGCGAAGCCGACCGGATGACCGCGTACGCCGCGATGGACGGGAGCGACGATCGACGCGTCATCGGCGTCGAGCGCGCGCGTGAGCATTTCGTAGGTAGATGCCGCGATCCACGGCATGTCGCCGAGCGCGACCAGCCAGCCGGTTGCTTCCGGCGTCGCGCGGACACCGGCCGCGAGGCTCGCGCCCATGCCGCGCATCGTGTCGGGCGCGTAGACGACCTGGCAGCCGGCTTCATTCAGCAGAACGGCGAGTTTTTCGGCGCCGGGGCGCACGACGGCGATCACGTCGGCCGTGGCCGCGGCGAGGCGACGGGCAGCCGCGACCGCAACCGGCGTGCCGTCGGGAAGCAGCGCGAGCAGCTTGCTGTGCAGACCGCTTGGGTCGAAGCGTTGACCGAGACCGCCGGCGAGCAGGACGCCGGTGGCGAGTGACGCATAGGACATCGGCGCGGGGGGAGGAAGGCAGGTGGGCCGATTGTGCGGGAGTGGGCGGGGATCGGCAAGTGCGGATGTCACCGATGCGTGCGCATTGCCGCCGGACAGAATGTTCGCGGGCAGCTTCGTCGAGCAGAGTGTGCTCGACAGGGCTCGATATGGCGAGCGATTCGCTTTGCATCACGAGGCAATCGCGGCCGTAGCGCTGCCAATGCCGCTATTCGCGTGGCAATGCGTGAAACCGGTATGGGGCGGCGCGTTGATCGATAGCGGACGGTGTCGCGCGAGCGTCGCCATCGGTTCGGTCAGACGAATCGCCTGTCGACCGAAGTCCGGCTCCGTCGGTGCGTGATCTGGCCGACGGGTAGATGTCGGTCATCAAAGCGTCTTCACGTGCGCATACGCACGAATCCGAAAAACCGCCTTAAGCATCCGCCCACTTCCTCAACAGGTTGTGATAAACCCCCGTCAGAGAAATGACCATCGGATCTTTCGCGCCTTTGTCCGCCGACAACGCCTGAATCTGCGTATCGAGCTGAAACAGCAGCGTGCGATTGCCGTCGTCGCGCACCATGCTCTGGATCCAGAAGAACGACGCGACCCGTTCCCCGCGCGTCACGGGCGTCACCCGATGCAGGCTCGACGCCGGATACAACACGAGATCGCCCGCCGGCAGCTTCGCGCGATGCATGCCGTATGTATCTTCCACGCACAGCTCGCCGCCGTCGTACGCGTGCGGTTCCTCGAGAAACAACGTCGCCGACAGGTCGCTGCGCACGCGAAAATCCGTACCGCGCAGCAGCCTGATCGCGTTGTCGACATGCGTGCCGAACGCCTCGCCGCCTTCGTAGCGATTGAACAGCGGCGGAAACACCTTGAGCGGCAGCGCCGCCGAAAAGAACAGCGGATGTCGGGCCAGCGCATCCTGGATCGCATCGCCGACCGCGCGCGCGACCGGCGAATCTTCCGGCAACTGCCGGTTGCGTTTCGCGAGCGCCGACTGCGTGCCGGACGTTGCGTTGCCGTCGACCCAGTCGGCGGCATCGAGCATCTCGCGGCATTGCGCGACCTGCGCCTTGGTCAGCACGCCGGGGATATGAAGCATCATGATTCGGACTCCATACCATGAGGCGGCAGCTGCAGCGCCGCCGCGCGCAACGCATCGAGCGGCGACGACGCGAGATACGCGCGCATCTTCGCGACGAACGCGGGGGTGGCGGTGGCCGGCACGCGCGCGAGCCAGACGAGGGCTTCGTCAACGCGCCCGCGATCGGCGAGCAGCCGCGCGTAGTTGAACTGGCCGCGAAAATCACCGGCCTCGGCGGCGCGGCGATAGTGGTCGAACGCGGCATCGATATCGACGGCCACGACCCAGCCGTCCTCGTAGAAGCCGCCGATCAGGTTGATCGATTTCGCATGGCCGAGCGCAGCGGCGCGGCGAAACCATTCGAGCGCGGCGGCGCGATCCTCGGCGATGCCGTTGCCGAGCGCGAGCGCCGTCGCATGGTTGTACATGCCCCAGTCGAGGCCGGCTTGCGCGGCGAGCCGGTACCAGTACACGGCCACCGGTGCGCATGCGGCCGTGCCCCAGCCGAACTCGTAGCAGCGGCCGAGCATGTTCATCGCCATCGGGTGACCGGCTCGTGCCGCATGCCGGAACCAGCCGAATGCGGCGGCCGGATCGCGCGCGACGCCGTGCCCGTCGAGCAGGTACTGGCCGTAGACGGCTTGCGCGTCGACGATCCCGTTTTCGGCGGCTGCCGCGACCCACGCCGCGGCGCGCTCGGGCGGCCCGGCCAGGATCTCGGCGAACGCACGCGGCGACACCGACGCGAGCGCCTTCAGCGAGACGGTCTCCATCGATCAGTAGCGCGCGTTCAGCGTGACGAACGCCGAGCGGCCCGGCGCGATCGACGCATAGTGTGCCGGATACGCCTGATCGAAATACGCGCGGTTGAACAGGTTGTTCACGTTCAGTTGCAGATCGAGCTTCTTGTTGATCCGGTATTGCGCCATCGCGTCGAAGCGCCAGTACGACGGCACCGCACGCAGGTTCGCGGGATCGCCGAACACTTCCGACATGTAGAACGCGCCGCCGCCGACGGTGAACTTCGGCGTCACGTCGTAGTTCGACCACATCGTCAGGCTGTGCTTCGGCGTATTGGGGAACCGGTTGCCGTTGTTCGCGGCATCCTTGCCGTTGTCGCGCAGCTCGCTCTTCATGTACGTATAGCCGCCGAACACCTGCCACTGCTTCGTGATCTGCCCGGCGACGCCGAGCTCGAGACCCTGCACGCGCTTGTTGCCGACCATCGCGTACTGGTTGTTCGGCAGCGTCACGCGGGCGTTCGTCGTGTCGATCTGGAACAGCGCGGCGGTCAGCGACAGCTTGTCGTGGAGCACGTTCCACTTCGTGCCGAGTTCGATGCTGCGGTTCTTCTCCGGCGACAGCTGATCGGCGTTCGCCCCGACGCCGCCGCGACCCGGCGTGAGCGATTGCGTTTCGCTGCCTTCGCCGAGCAGCATGCCGGCCGGCATCGACGACGTCGCATACGACGCGTAGATGCTGCCGTTCCGCGCGGGCTTGAACACGACGCCGGCCTGCCAGTTCACGAGCGTGTCGTCGCGCGTGTAGGTCTTGCCGCCGTTCGCCCTGGTGTCGGTGAAGCGGGTCGAGTAGTCGTCGACGCGCACGCCGGCGTTCACTTGCCAGCGCGGCGTGAGCTCGATCGTGTCGAAGCCGTAGATCGACTTGGTCGTGGTTCGCGCATGCGCATAGTCGTTGTTGCGCGTGACGGAACCGGCCCACGGATCGTTCGGGTTCGGCGACCACAGGCTCGTGCAGTTGTAGCCGGACGGCGCGCCGATGCCCTTCTGACAGATCGTGCCCGTGTCGGTCGCGACCGTGTACGAATCGCGCTTGCCCCATTCGCGCGACAGCTCGATGCCGGTCGTGAAGCTGTGCTTGAACGGGCCGGTGCGGAATTCGCCGAACAGTTCGGTCAGGTTCGCGAGGCTGTTGATCGAGCTGTTGCGGTTGTTGTTGCGGCGCCAGACCTTGCCGTTGACCACGTTGCCCTGGCTGTCGTCGGGCTGCGTCCAGATGTAGTCCTGCGTCGATTCCGTGTAGCGCGTGGTGTTGCGCACCGTCAGATTCGGCGTGATGTCGTGCTCGATCCTGATCGTGCTGATGTCCGACGTGGTCTTGCGGAAGTCGCGGTCGATCAGGCCGTAGAAGTTGTGGCGGTCGACGGGCGCAGGATGGATCGTGTCGACGTTCGCGGGCTTGTTCGACGTCGTGTAGAAGTAGGGGATGCCGCTGTCGGGCAGGTCGTCGGTCGACAGGTGGTAGTAGCTCGCGGTCACGCGCGTCGGCGTGCCGAGACCGAACGCGATCGACGGCGCGACACCCCAGCGCTCGTTGTTGACGGCGTCGCGGCCGGCGACGTCGTTGTTGTGGCTCATCAGGTTCAGGCGGAACGCCGCGTGATCGGCGAACTGCCAGTTGCCGTCGGCGGTGAAGCGGCGGTAGCGGTCGGTGCCGAGGCCGGCGCTCGCGGCAGCCGTCGTCCCGAGGTGCGGCGCTTTCGTGATCAGGTTGATGCTGCCGCCCGCGCCGCCGCGGCCGCCGTATGCGCCGTCGGAGCCCTTGGTGATCTCGACGCGCTCGGTGTTGAAGATCTCGCGCGTGGTCGCGCCCGTGTCGCGCAGCCCGTCGACGAACATGCTGCCTTGCGTGTCGTAGCCGCGGATGAACGGACGATCGCCGAGCGGGTTACCGCCTTCGCCGGCGCCGAACGTGATGCCCGGCACGGTGCGCAGCGCTTCGGTCAGCGTTGCCGCACCGCTGTTCTGGATCAGCTCTTGCGGGATCACGGTCACGGACTTCGGCGTGTCGACGAGCGGCGCGGTGAATTTCGTGGATGCGGAGAAGTCGGCCTTGTAGCTGTGCTCGGTCTTGCCCTGGACCTCGATCGGCGCGAGATGGCCTTCGGTGCTGACCGGTGCGGGCAGCGGTGTGCCGTCTGCGAACGCCGGGCTCGCGGCGAGCACGCTGCACAGGGTGGTGAATTTGCCGAGCTTCAGCTCTTCAGAACGGGACTTCATGATGCGCTTCGACCTCGCAGTGTGGCCCCTGGAACGACGCGCTACGGGAATGTGCACGCCGCCGGGGATTATTACAATTTGTTTTCAGGCGGCATTCTATGTAATTTCAAGTTAAATGAGAAGCGTTCTTGTTCGCATTTGTAGCAAGAACGTTGACGAATGTTGCAGAGGGTGTGAACGCTGGCGGGGCGGGCAGGCGGGTCGAATCGGTCTCGCGAAAATGCGATTCGGCGTGGCGGCGTTGCCGGAAGGGCGGAGGCGGGACTGGCTGCACCCAAGCATCGAGGAGCGCATCGTGCCGCTGTTTCGCGGCCGGGTCCTGCCGTTCGATGTTGCAGCCAGCAAAGCGTATGCGAGCCTTCGTGCGAAGGCTCGTGCGACGGGCAACGCGCTGGCATCGGCCAACGGCTCTATCGCCGCAACAGCCGCAGCGAACGGCTTGATCGTGGCCGCACGCGACGTCGCGCCGTTCGAAGCGGCGGGCTTGCGTGTGATCGACCCGTGGGCCAGCCGACGCGGGGCCGGCCGCTCCCGCATTGTCCGCATCGAAAATGAAAAACGCGCCGTGCGAGGCGGCGCGTCGTGTGCGTTACGTCCGTGCGCGGCCCTTGAGCCGAAGCGGTCTCGAGACCGGACGGGCGCGACCCCGGATGCGGGTCAATCGATCCCGTGAAACACCGCATCCTCCGGCCCGAGGTACGCCGGTGGGCGCCACGTCGCGTCGCGCATCGAATGTTGAACCAGATTCTCAACGCCGAGCAGCACCGCGAAGATCGCCATCCGCACCGGAATGCCGTTGTCGGTTTGCCGGAAGATCGCGAGGCGCGGATCGCGGTTCAGGTCGACCGACAGGTCGTTCGCGCCGGGCCGGCTGTCGCGCGGCAGCGGGTGCATGATCAGCGTGTCGGGTTTGCAGACGGAATCGACGAGCGCCTGGTTGATCTGGAAATCCGGCGTGTAGCCTTCGAACGATTCGTCGGTGAAGCGCTCCTTCTGGATCCGCGTCGCGTAGACGACGTCCGCGCCGCGCAGCCCGGCCGCGAGGTCGTTCGTCTGCTCGATCACGTGGCCGTTCGTCGCGATCTGGTCGATGATGTACGCGGGCATTTCGAGCGTCGGCGGCGACACGAGCGTGAACTTCAGCCCGCGGTACAGTGCGAGCAGCTTGACGAGCGAGTGCACGGTGCGGCCGTATTTCAGGTCGCCGACGAGCGCGATATGCGCGCCGTCGACGATCTTGCCGAGTCGCGAGAACTCGCGCTGGATCGTATAGAGATCGAGGAGCGCCTGGCTCGGGTGCTCGCCCGGGCCGTCGCCGCCGTTGATCACCGGCAGGTTGGTCGCGCGCGCGAACTCCGCAACCGAGCCTTTCTCCGGGTGGCGGATCACGAGCGCGTCGACGTAGCCGGCCATCACGCGGCTCGTGTCGTAGATCGATTCGCCCTTGGCCATCGACGAGAACGTGAAGCCGGTCGTGTCGCATACCGAGCCGCCGAGCCGGCAGAAAGCCGCGCCGAACGACACGCGGGTGCGCGTGCTGGCCTCGAAGAACAGGTTGCCGAGCACGGCGCCTTCGAGCACGCGGGAGATCTTGTGGCGGCGCGCGATCGGCTGCATCACGTCGGCGACGCGGAACAGCGCCTCGACCGAATCACGGGAGAATTGGTCCACGGAAATCAGCTGCGGCTTGCCTTCGAACAGGAATTGCTTCGCGAGCCCCTGCTTTTCTACGCTTTGCGTATAGTCTCCGCCGTCCGGTACCGCGCGTTCGACGATTTCCGACACGAATCGCTCGACGATCTCGGGCATGCCGCGCGATTCCTGCGAATCGTCGGGCAACAGCCACGTGTCCAGCGCACGGCGGCTGACGCCGATGCGGTTCGCGAACGCTTCGCGAGTCATGTTGAGGCGGCGCATCGCGTCGCGCAGGAAGGCTTGCTGGGGAACGGTCATCGGCGGCACCTGATGAGAAATATACGCGGTGCGTATATTAGTTCGAGGCCGGCCGAAGTCAAGGAAAATCTGCGCGACGGCCCGTGTGGCCTGCGTCACACCGGCTCGGCGAACACTGGCGCGCGGCGGCTGTCTCCGTATAATCAGGTCAGGCCCCGTGTCCTGCGAGCCGCAGGGCACCACGCCGCATACGATTCGCCCGGTCGGGCATGTTGACTCCAAGGAGAATGAGAATGACGCGTACGATTGCTGCAGTGCTGCTGGTCGTGACCGCCGCACTCGCTGGTTGCAATACCGTTGCAGGCGTGGGACAGGACATTTCGAAGGGTGGCCAGGCAATTAGCGATACCGCCGAGAAGGCGAAGTAAGCCACCGGGTTCCGGAATGTAGAAGGCGCCGGGCCGCCACGCGATCGCGGGGCGGCCCGGCGCCTTTTTCATGGCGCGCGGGAGGCGGCGTCAGGCGCTTTCCACGAACGCGTAACGGCCCTCGACCTTGCGCGGCGTGAACCAGCCGAAGTCCGGGAACAGTCGGTTGCGGACGAACCAGACGTAGCCGACCAGGATGACCGTCACGCCGAGGGTCGGCAGCGCGGTCGACGGGTCGCGGCCGAGATCGGCGATGGTCTTCGGCACTTGCAGCAGCGACAGGATGATGAACGCGTGATACGCGCCGACGCGATGGGTCGCGAAGCCCCAGATGAACAGCAGCGACAGCGGCACCGTCAAAGCGAGGAACAGCACCGCGGCGCCTATGTTGAGTCCGTTCACCAGGATCAGATAGGCGAGTGCGACGCTGATCAACAACTGCGCGACGCCGAGCGCGATCAGGACCCGGGTATGCACCTTGTTTTTCCTGCACAGTTCGGGGTCGGGGCGCGACGCGATCAGGCGCGCGAGCACGCGATCCTTGAGGCCCTGTCCGGCCAGCTCGGCAAGCACGTCGGCTTTCCTCGCGCCCGCGGACAGCAGCGCCGCGATTCTTGTTTTGGCTTCCTTCTTGTTCATGGCGATGCGAATTATTGTTCGATGGTGGTCAAATGGCCCGGCCACGCGAATATTGCATCTTGCGCGACGGTACGCAACGATTTTGCCGCGTGCGGACACATTCCTACAGTCGTCGATGGCGGACGGTGATGACCGATCGACGAACGCGCTAGCCATCGAGACAACCGGCTGACGTGACGCGTGCCGGCGGCTCGCGCCGCCGCATCGCACCCACCAGCATCCCCGCGACGACGAGCGCGATGCCGAGCACGCGCGTGCCGCCCAGCGACTCGCCGAACAGCGCGACCGCGAACAGCACGGCCGAGACTGGCGCGACCGCCGTGAACAGCGCGGCCTCGGTGCCGCTCGTGCGAGCCGAACCCGCGTACCAGCACAGATAGCCGAGCACGGTCGGCACCAGCGCGTAGTACGCGATCGCCGACACCGCGCCGATGTTCCAGCCGGTCGCCAGCGCGTGCCATTCGAATGCGGCCGGCACCAGCGCGAGCGCGAAGCCGAGGCCCGACATCGCCGTCGACAGCGCGAGCGGCGGCAACGGCGCCGACAGCCGCCGGTTGAGCAGGATGAACACGGCTTCGCAAGCGACGGCGGCCAGCACCAGCGCGTCGCCGGCGAGCGTCCGGAGCGACGGCATGGCCTGGCCGGGCGCGAACGTGACGAACAGCACGCCGGCGGTAGCCAACGCGGCCGCGCCCCAGTCGCGCGGCGTCTGCCGCTCGCGCAGCACGACCGCCGCGATCAGCGTCGACATCGCGGGCAGCGTGCCGAGCATCACGCCTGCATCGACGGGCGACGACAGCTTCGTGCCGATGATCAGCAGCACCGTATAGCCGACACCGCCCGCCGCCGCCTGCACGACCAGCAGCACGGCGTCGCGTGGGGAGACCCGCGGCCATCGCATTCGCTGCGCTCGCATCAGCGCGAACAGCAGCGGGGTTGCGATCAGGAAGCGCAGCGCGGTGGCCGCGAACGGCGGCAGGCCGCCGGCCGCGAGGCGGCTCGCGATGACGGTGCTGCCAACGCCTGTCATTGCGGCGGCGAGATAGAGATAGCCGATCAGTCGTGTCTTCATGTGCCGCATCGTCGCGTGCGACGGCACGGGCGTCTTGAACGAAATTGCAGCGGCGTCGGCGAGCGGGGCGGGTGAGCGGGAGGGCGATGTGCCCGGTGTCTCCCGTTGACCGGTAGCGCCGCCATCCAAGGTGCCGGACGGCGACGATCGACGTCGTCGCGCACCGGTGGCCGCGCCGCGACGGCGAGGCCTGTTCAGCCTGCCTGCGTGAATCGTCCCGGCGTGATCCCGAACTGGCGTGCGAACGCGCGCGTCAGGTGGCTCTGGTCGGCAAAACCGGCTTCGGCCGCGGCATCCGCGATCGGCCGGCCGTTCGCGAGCAGTGCGCGCGCCAGCCGCGTGCGCGACTGCATCAGATACGCGTGCGGCGTGATGCCGAGTTCGCGCGCGAATCCGCGTAGCAGCTGGAAGCGGCTCACGCCGCTCAGGCCGGCGAGTTCCGCCAGCGAAACGGGTGCGGCGGGCGCCGCGTCGAGCCGCTCGCGGGCGACTCGGATCGCCGGGGCGACGCCGGCGGGCCGCAGCGCGCGGTTCGAGTGCCGCGCAAGCAGTTCGGCGACCAGCGTGACGAGCGCCTCGTCGCGGGCGAGCGGCAGCGTGTCGCTTCCTGCGACGATCCGTGCATGCAACCGTCCGAACGCGGCCGCGAGCCGCGCGTCACGCACGGCCGGATGCGCGAGCTCGACACCCCCGAGGCCTTCTTCCGCCGCGACGCCCGCGACCAGTGCGGGCGCGAGGTACAGCATCTGCCAACGCCGGCCGGTGCCCGTTTCGATCGGCATGCCGTCGTGCATCTCGCCCGGATTGACCATGATCGCGTCGCCGGTCAGCGCGTCGACCTGCCCGCGGCCGCTCCAGGACCGGTGCGCGCCGCTGACGATCACGCCGACCCCGAAGTCGTCGTGCGCGTGCCGCGGAAACGTGCGGTCGGACTCGAGGCTGATCGCCTCGATGCCTTCATCGGTGCGTCGGTAGTGGGTGACACGGTGCATGGGTGCTCCTCGCGCCGGCAGCGGCGCGGATCACGTGCACTTTAGCGCGTTCCGGCGCCGCGCGCCCTTCATCCTTTTGGCCGATACCGCGCGGCGTGCGCAGCCCGCACCATGTGCACATGAGCAGCGTACACGGCCCGCCGGGCCTGAAGCTGCGCGGGAGACGGCAGGTGGAACGACAGGACACGGTATTCATTCAGGTGGGCGCGCTCGCGGACGGCTTCGCGCCGGACGCGAACATCCTCGCGCCCGTGGACGAACTCGTCGGGCGGTCGCTGGCCCTCGACGACGCATCGGGCGCATGGCGCGTCTATACGTTCGAAGCGGGCGCGCTGCAATGGCGCGACGCGGCGACCGGCACGGGCGGCCGGGCGCCTTGCCGTGTCACGCGGCTGCGCGACGACCTGTACTTCGTCGACTACATCGACCCGGCAGCACGCGCGACGTCGGTCAGTCTCGTGATCGACGTCGGCGGCGGCGTGTGGACGTCGGTGATCGGCACGCTGCCGACCGAAGCCGATACGCATGTCGACGCGTTCACGCGCGTCGCGCGCGGGCTGCCGCTGACGGGTGTCGATGCGACGTTCCGGCACGGCACGCTCGGCGGCCATGCGCAGCCGGGCCCGCTGCACGGGCCCACGCGCGAACTGATCGGCAAGCGGACGATGTATCGCTACAGCCCGACCGAATGCTACGAGCACATTTACCTGAATGAGAACTTCTACGCATGGCAGTGTCTGCAGGGCGTCGAAGGCGGGCTGGCCGACGTGGACCGCTGCCATTACTTCGGGCTCGCCGAGCAGTTGTATCTGTTCGTATGGCGCGAGAAGGTGGTGCCGACGCTCGGCGTCGTGCTGATCGACCTCGCACAACGCAAGACGGACGGCAAGATCTTTGGATACCAGGGCGGCGATTTCGGCGTGCTGTCGAATTTCCCGATCGGCGCGCATGCGCAGGTGCTGAACGAAACCGTGCATCCGATCGCCGGCGAGGCGCAGCGATGAACGCCGTGCCGGGCAGCGGCCGCCTGCGTGCGGATTTCAGTGGCCGCGTCGTGCTCGTCACGGGCGCGGCGCAGGGGATCGGCGCGGCAATCGCGCGCCGTTTCGCGCAATCCGATGCATTCGTCGCGCTGGCCGATCTCAACGGCGATGCCGCTGCCGTGCAGGCGAACGCGCTTGCCAGCGCGGGCGGCGCTGCGCGTGCGTATCGCGTCGACGCCGCGAGCCGAGACGAACTCGTCGCGCTCGTCGCGGCGGTCGAGCGCGACGGTGGCCGGCTCGACGTCGTCGTTCATAACGCCGCGTACTTCCCGCTGACTCCGTTCGAGCAGATCGATGCGCCGCTGCTCGAGCGCACGCTGTCGGTCAACCTGTCGGCGCTGTTCTGGCTCGCGCAGGCCGCGCTGCCGGCATTCGAGCGTGCGGGGGCGGGGCGGCTGCTCGTCACGTCGTCGGTGACCGGGCCGCGCGTCGTCTATCCGGGGCTCGCGCACTACGCGGCGTCGAAGGCAGGCGTAAACGGCTTCATTCGCGCGGCGGCGCTTGAACTCGCGCGCCGCAACGTGACGGTCAACGGCGTCGAGCCAGGGATGATCCGCACGCCGGCGGGCGGCAATCTCGGCGATGCGTCGGTCGCCGCGCAGATCGCGCGCGACATTCCGCTTGCGCGAATGGGCGAGCCGGAGGACATCGCGAACGCGATGCTGTTTCTCGCGTCGGCCGATGCGGGGTACATCACCGGGCAGACGATCGTCGTCGACGGCGGCGCGACGTTGCCGGAGAGCGGAGCCGTGCTGGGTGACGGGTAAGGGCCGCGCGCGCGATCGTGCGACGAGGGCCGTCGAATGGGCCGGCAGGGGCGCAGTCGGTGCGACCCGCGCACCGTCGCGCCGGTCGCGCCCGTCGCTACTAAAGCCAGCCGTTATGAATGAACTCGACGATCGAGTACCGGCGAGGTTCGAGTTCGTGCTGCCGGACGGCCTCGACGATCCGCGACACGCCATCCGCGTAAGGCGACGCGCCGTACACGCGGGATTCGAATTGCAGGCTGCATGCGCCGTCCTCGATGCGGATCCGGTGGAACGCATGGCGGCTGAGCTGATCGTCGGGAATCTGCAAGGCGTCGCGCTGCTCGGCGGGGTCCCGCACGGAGTGGATGTCCTGCGCCGGAACGCCGAGCGACTGAGCGACGCCGACTGCGGTGCCGGGCACGGACGTCTTGCTGGCCTGGTGCGACTCCGTCACGCTGATGTGGCAGTCGCGAAAGAGATGGCCGCTGGTTTCCAGCATGCTCATGAACTTGAGCATCAGGATGTTCGTATTCGGACAGAGCACGACGGGGAAGTCGTGCGATGCGGTTTCGAGGTCGGAGCCGGTGGACAGCTCGACGAGCGGCGACCCCGTGGCGCGGCAGAATTCGATCGCGGCAGGCAGCTCGCGGCCGGATCCGGCGTGAACGACGATCGAACGGACGTTGCCACGGGCGGGGTCCGACCAGGCCATCACGCGACAGGTTGCCGGTGCGAGCCGGTGCGAGCCGAGCAGTTCGGTTGCCAGCTTGCCGGTGCCAACGACGAGTACTTGCATGGGATAGACGGGTTGAGGTTCGGGTTTCGATACGGAAACGGCGCGGGTCGTTCGACGACCCGGCGCGATCACGGCGCACCGCGCGGCGCGCCGTGATCGCGCATTATGCCCGGCGGCCTGCCGCTGTGTGTGGTGCGCACCTGCACGGCCGCGGCGGATCAACAGATCGACCTCGTCGATGATGACGCATCCGTCGCAGCACACACGGAAGCGTGAATGGCGCTACGCTGCCGAAACACCGGCCGGGCATGCCCGTGTCGCGGCCGGCATCGCACCGAACCGCGTATCATCCAACCCCCTTCGACCCTGGAGAGCATATCGATGGAACACGACCTGAAAGGCAAGGCAGTCGCGATCACCGGCGGATTCGGCCACCTCGGCGTCGCAACAGCCGCCTGGCTCGGCCAGCGCGGCGCTCGCGTCGCGCTGATCGGCCGTGGCAGCGCGCCGGACGCGCAGGCGTTGCCCGGCGTGCCGGCCGATGCGCTGCGCCTCGGCGGCATCGATCTCGTCGATCCGCAGGCAGCTGCACGCGCGCTTGACACCGTGAATCGCGAATTCGGCCGGGTGGACGCGCTGCTGAACATTGCAGGTGCGTTCGTGTGGCAGACGATCGCCGATGGCGACGCGGCCACGTGGGACCGCATGTACGAACTGAACGTGAAGACGGCACTGAATGCGTCGAAGGCCGCGCTGCCGTACCTGGTGGCGAGCCCGGCGGGCCGCATCGTCAACATCGGCGCGGGTGCGGCGTTCAAGGCAGGCGCGGGAATGGGCGCGTATGCGGCCGCGAAGGCGGGCGTCGCGCGACTCACCGAGGCGCTGGCGGCGGAACTGCTCGATCGCGGCGTGACCGTGAATGCGCTGTTGCCCAGCATCATCGACACGCCGCCGAACCGTGCGGACATGCCCGATGCGGATTTCACGCGCTGGGTCCGGCCCGAACAGATCGCCGCGACGATCGGGTTCCTGCTGTCGACTGACGCGCAGGCGATCACCGGCGCATCGATTCCCGTGAGTGGTCGCGTGGCGTAGAGGCTGACGGGCGATCGCACTTGAGTACGACGTCAGGGCATGCGAAATCGCGCACGCGGAATGTGCGCGATCGCCGCGATGTCGATCAGCAGGTTGCACGGCTGCATACGGCCGGCTGCCTGCATGCCGCGGACCATCACCGTATACTGGGCGTTCGACATCATGTGACTGAAGCCGTGACCAAGCCTGCCTCCGCGGATACGCTCGCCGACGATCCGCGTCCGACCCCGCCCGAACAACCCGAACTGGAAGACTGCTGCAACAGCGGCTGCTCGCCGTGCGTTTTCGACCTGTACGACGAAGCGCTGGCGCGCTATCGCGTCGAGCTGGCCGAATGGGAAGCGCGGCACGCGCAACTCAAGCATCACAAATGAGCTTGATGCCCGCAAGCGATCGCGCATGCCCCGATTCGCTGCCGGCGATGTGTGGCTCGACTCGTGTCGTCACGCACCGGCGCGCACGCGTCGATGCATCGGTCCCAGCGCGGCAGACAACGCGACGCACACGAGCAGCACGACCGTCAGCGCCCACATCGCCGTCCTGAAGCCCTGCACGTAGTCGAGCGCACCCGGCTGCGCGCCGAGCCGCGCGAAGAACAGCCCGCCAAGTGTCGCCGCCCCGACGGCCGCACCGATCTGCAGCATCGTGCTGACCATGCCCGATGCGACTCCGGCGCGCGCCGCGTCCACTTCCGCGAGCACGATCCGCACGACCGACGGCAGCACGAGGCCTTGCCCGATGCCGATCGCCGCGATGCCCGCGTAAAAGCCCGGGCCGGGCGCGTGTTCGCCGGCCAGTGCGGCGGCGGTCGCGACGCCGGCCGCGAGCATCGCGAAGCCGAGCATGAGCACGCGATGGCCGCCGAACCGGTCGACGAGGCGCGGCATCAACAGCGGGCTCGCGAGGAAGCCGATGCCGAGCGGCAGGATCGCCAGCCCCGACGCGAGCGGCGACCAGTCCAGGCAGCCCTGCAGATAGATCCCGTAGCTCAGGAAGAACGCGCTCAGCATGTAGAACAGGAACGCGAGCATGAGCCCGAGCACGACGACCGGATTGCGCAGCAGGCGCACGTCGAGCAGCGGATCGCGGCCGCCCGCGATCCGGCGCGCTTCCACCGCCAGCAGCGCGCCGAGCATCGGCAGCGCCCCGGCGATGCACGCGACCATCCACAGCGGCCAGCCCGCCTCGCGTCCGTGCGTGAGCGGATAGACGAGCATCAGCAGGAACAGCGACAGCAGCACCGTGCCGGGCACGTCGATACGCTGGCCGCGTGGCGGCCTGCTTTCCGGGATGAAGCGCCAGCTGCCAAGTAGCGCGAAGACGCCGATCGGCACGTTGACGAGGAAGATCGCGCGCCAGCCGAGCCCGAACGGATGGAGGCTGATCAATGCGCCGCCGCCCAGTTGGCCGATCACGGCCGCGAGACCGAACACGAAACCGTAGAAACCCATCACGCGCACCTGCTCCTGCGGGCTGAACACGCTGCGGATCGTCGCGAGCACTTGCGGCGCGAGGACCGCGGCGAACAGGCCCTGCAGCACGCGGCCGCCGACCAGCACCGCGCCGCTGCCGGCGAGCCCGCACAGCGTCGATGCGACGACGAAGCCGGCCATTCCGATCATGAACATCCGCTTGCGGCCGTACAGATCGCCCAGACGCCCGCCGGTGATCTGCACGACCGCGTTCGCGCACGCGTAGGCCGACACGACGAGCTGCAGCTCGGACGGTCGTGCGCCGATGCCGTCGCGGATGGCCGGCAGTGCGAGATTCACGATGAAGTAGTCGAGCGGCGGCAGAATGGCGCCGACCAGCAGGACCACGAGCGCCCAGCCGTGATGGCTGCGCGGCGGTGCCGCGGCGGCCGTGCCGGCCGGCGCGCAAGGGGCGAGGGTGTTGTCGGTCATGAACGGAAGTCCGGAAGAATGAGGGCTGCAACGCATGTCGAAGCCCGTTGAACCGGGCTCGTGCGGGCCGTTGAACCCATATTCTGCGGATTGCCGATGAATCGGAAAAGCGGGAATTGGTGGTAGCATCCATCGGGTTATTCGATGGATGGAGAGGGCGATGCGCGGTTTCGACCTGGATCAGTTGCGCACTTTCGCGGCGGTGGCGGATGCGGGCAGCCTTACGGCGGCTGCGCCATTGCTGCATCTGTCACAGTCGACGGTGAGCGAGCAGGTGCGCAAGCTCGAATCGCGCGCCGGCGTGCCGCTGTTCGTGCGCAGCAAGCGCGGCGTGGAGCCGACACCGGCCGGCGCGCGTTTGCTGCAGCATGCGCGCCGCATCGTCGCGCTGAACGAGGCTGCGTTCGACGAAGTGCGCGGCCAGGCGATCAAGGGCGAGTTGCGCGTCGCGATCACCGATTACTACCGGACGCACGAAGTCGCGGGCCTGCTCGCGCGGTTGCGGGAGTGCTACCCGCAACTGAGCCTGCACGTGAGCGCGATGAAGAGCGCGGAGATCGAAGCCGCGCATGCGCGCGGACAGATCGATCTCGGCGTCGTGATGAACCTGTCGAGCGGCCCGTTCCGGCCCGCGTCGGCCGATACGCGCTGGGTGCTGCGGCGCGAGCCGCTGTCGTGGGTTGCATCGCCCGCGCTCGCCGAGCAATTGCCCGAGCCGTTGCCGCTCGTGCTGCTGCCGGACGACTGCATGATGCATCAGATCGCCGTGCGCTCGCTCGACGAGCAGCACGCGCCGTATGTGCTCGTGCACAGCGCGTCGGGCGTCGCGGGGCTGCAGTCGATGCTGGCGGCGGGGCTCGGCGTCGGCTGCCTGTGCGCATCGGCGATCGGCGAGGGTCTCGTGCGGCTCGGCGCGAAATACCGGCTGCCGGCGCTGCCCGACGCCGTGTTCTCGCTGACGCCGCCGATGCCGGGCGAACGCGAGACGGTCACGCAGGCACGCGAGGTGCTGTCGCGGCAGTTGCTGATGTGACGCAGCCATGCACTTCGGCGCAGGCGCACGTATTCGACGGGAGTCGGTACCGATGAAAATATCGAGAGATTTCGGGATTGTCGTTCGACGCGCGGCGCTGGTCGAGAAAGCGGTCGACCTGTCCGCAGTCATGCGCGAATTCAATTTCGCCGAGTATTTCGACGAGTCCGACCGGCTGGTGTCGCTCGGCCCGTTCTTCGGCGGCGACGCGGCCGATGCGTGCATGAGGTCGCTCGAGCGGCTCGGGCTGGTCTACTTCGACGATTTCTTCATCGTCGAGGAAACGTATCCCGCTTGGTGCGAGGTGCAAGCTTTCTGAACGTTGCGTAGCAGGGGACGATACGCATGAACGACGAACTGAAAAGCAAGATGGCCGCGCGGCTGCAGCACGCGCTGGAGCGGGTGGTCGACGAGCGCTCGCTGATCCATTTCCTGCGCGTGCTGGGCAATGACTGGCACAAGGAGCGCCAGCTCGACGCCGACCTGCCGCCGTCGCCATTCGGGGCCGCCGCGCTCGGCTGGGAAAACCGCTCGATCGGCGAGTACCTGGAGGCGATGGTCGACTGGGCCGAGGCGTCCGAGGACGGGCCGCGCTGCGACGACCTGCCCGACAACCCGTGGCGGCGCATGGCCGACATCCTGTTCGCCGGCAAGATCTACGAATAGCGCATCGCGGCGACCGGCGGGCGCAGCGGGTTGGAACGGCCTAGTCGGCCGCCCCTTCGGCATACGCGCGCAGCCCGGTCGCCACTGCATCGAACACGGCCCGGCAACGCGGGCTCGCCCGCAGATCCTCGTGCATGACCACCCAGGTTTCCAGTTTCATCGCGGGCCCGTCCGGCAGCACGCGCACGAGCCGCGCATCGCGCTGCGCGAGCCGGTTCTGGCAGAAGCCGATCCCGTAGCCGGCGCGAATCATCGCGAGCTGCGCGAGATTGCTGTCGGTGCGTAGCGCGAACGCATCGCGCTTCCACTGCGGCATCCCGCGCGCCGCCGAGCGGATGAACGGCGTCACCGTATCGAAGCCGATCAGCGCGTGATGCGCGAGTTCGTCCGTCGACGATGGCGTCCCGTTGCGCGCCAGGTAGTCGTCGCGGGCATACAGCGCCACCTCGATCTCGCCAATGCGCCGTGCGACGAGCGCGTCCTGCGCGGGCGGCGCCATCCGCACTGCGATGTCGGCCTCGCGGTTCAGTATGTCCTGGATGCGGTCGGTCGGCACCAGTTCGATGACGAGCCCCGGATGATCGCGCCGCAACTGCGCAAGCATGGGCGGCAGGACTTCGACCGCGATCACGTCGCTGGCCGAGATCCGCACGGTGCCGCGCACGCCCGCGCCGTGGCTCGCGGCCGCGCGCTCGAACGCGGCTGCCGCGCTGCGCAGCGCCTCGGCGTGACCGCGCAGCGCGAGCGCTGCCTCGGTCGGCAGCAGCCCCGACGGCGAGCGCGTGAAGAGCGTCTGGCCGAACGTGGCCTCGAGCGCCGCGACGTGACGGCCGGCCGTTGGCTGCGTGATGCCGAGCGCGCGCGCCGCGCCCGACAGCGAGCCTTCCGTCAGCACGGCGAGGAAGGTGCGGTAGCGTTCCCAGTTCAGATCGATGGCCATACATAAATGTATAGCTAATCAATTATGTTCGGCAATTCCTTGCTAGGCGGCCTCGCGCCAGAATGCGTGCAGACAACGGTTCATTCACGGAGAACGACCATGACGGCAAACGCAGGCGGAACGCAACGACAGGCACTCGTGCTCGGCGCGAGCGGAGGCATCGGCGGCGAGGTCGCGCGTCAGTTGCGCGATGCCGGCTGGCAGGTGCGCGCGCTCAAGCGCGCGCTCGACCCCGGGACGGTGGAGCTCGACGGGATCGCATGGATGCGCGGTGACGCGCTCGATCGCGAGGCGGTGGTCCGCGCGGCGCGCGGCTGCAGCGTGATCGTGCATGCGGTGAACCCGCCCGGTTACCGGAACTGGTCGACGCAGGTGCTGCCGATGATCGACAACACGATCGCGGCGGCGACGGTGGCGCAGGCGACCGTCGTGCTGCCGGGGACGATCTACAACTACGGCCCCGACGCGTTTCCCGTGTTGCGCGAAGAGGCGCCGCAGCATCCGGTGACGCGCAAGGGCGCGATCCGCGTCGAGATGGAGCGGCGGTTGCAGGCGGCGACCGCGCAGGGCGTCCGGACGATCATCGTGCGGGCCGGCGATTTCTTCGGGGGGCACGCGGGCAACACCTGGTTCGGGCAGGGGCTCGTCAAGGCCGGGCAGCCCGTCGCGGCGATCAGCGTGCCTGGGCGGCCGGGCGTCGGCCATCAATGGGCGTACGTGCCGGACGTCGCGCGCACGATGGTCGAGCTGCTCGAGCGACGCGACACGCTGGCGCCGTTCGCGCGCTTCCATTTCGGCGGGCACTGGGACGCGGACGGCACGCAGATGACGCAGGCCGTGCGCCGCGTCGCGCAGCGGCACGGGATGCGGCCGACGGTGCGGCGATTTCCGTGGTGGCTCGTGTGGGCCGCGGCGCCGTTCGTCACGACGATGCGCGAGATGCTCGAGATGCGCTATCTGTGGCGCGAGCCGCTCCGGATGGACAACGCGCGGGTGACGGCGGTGCTGGGCCGCGAGCCTATGACGCCGCTCGATACCGCGGTGGAGGCGACGCTGGCCGGGCTGGGCTGCTTGCGATGACGGCGAGCGAAGCAGATGGATGGCGGGCGCGTATGCGGCTCACGTCCGTGATCGCATGCGCGCCTGCCACCTGCCGTCACGCGACGACCGGCAATACCTCGACCGCATACCGGTGCCGAAGACTGCGCCCGAGCACTGGGTCGTGCAGTTCCATCTCGAATATGTCACCGTCGCCCATCGCCGCGATCGCACCGTGCACGGCGACCGTGCCGCCGAACATCGCGCAGCGCGCGGGCATCGTGCGACGGTCGTCGAAGCGCTGCCACAACGCATCGGGCGCAAGCAGCCCGCTGACGGCGCCGTGCTGATACGCGACGCGTTCTCCGCCGGGTCCGATCAACCATGAACGCATCTCGATCGCATCCCAGTGATCGGCGACGTCCGCATGGCGCCACGCATCGCGGCCGAGCGGTTTCGCGCATACCTGCTTCGACACCGCGACGCCGTAGGCCTCGACTTCCCGATCCGTATGATCGGAGCCGACCGTCACCAGCGTGCCGACCGGGCTGTCGATCAGCACGCACTCGATCTCGCCGCCCGAGCGCGCGCCGAGCACGCCGATCGACGCCGCCTGCGTGAGCAGCCCGGACGACACGCGATAGAAGCACGGCGTGGTCGACGGCGGCGCGACGCCGAGCGCCGCGAGTTCGTCGATGTGCGCGCGGATCGCCTCCGGATCGCGGCCGGCCCAGCCGGCAATCACGACACGTTCGATCTCGACGTCGACATGAGCGGACGCCCCTTGCGGGGACATCACGTTGAACGACAGGGCTTGCATGCGGGTATCCGTTTGAAGTGCGAATGAATGAAACGATCGGCAGGGAAGCTCAATCCGCGAGCGGCCGGTGCGCGGTCTCGCGCGCGGCCAGCAGCGCGATCGACGTGACGACGAGCGATGCGGTGACGTACAGCGACACGGCCGTCGTCGTTCCCGTCTCGCGGAACAGCGTCGCGATCACGAGCGGCGCGAAGCCGCCGCCGACGATGCCAGCGAGCGTGTAGGCCAGCGACGAGCCCGCGTAACGCACACGCGTCGGGAACTGTTCGGTGACGAACGCGCCTTGCGGGCCGTACATCGCCGCATGGATCACGAGGCCGATCGCAACCGCCGCGACGATCGCACCCGGCCGCGCCGAATCGAGCAGCATGAAGAACACGAACGCCCACACGATCCCGGCGAGCGCGCCGGCGAGGTACACGGGGCGGCGTCCGAAGCGGTCCGACAGCGCGCCGAAGAACGGCACAGCGAGCGCGTTGCACGCCGTGCCGATCATCACGGCCGTCAGTGCGACGGGGCGCGACAGGTGCAGCACGGTCGTCACGTAGGTCAGCGTGAACACGACGATCAGCGCGTACAGCACGTCGGAGCCGATGCGCGAGCCGCCGGCGATCAGCAGGCGCCGCCAGTGGCACTTCAGCACTTCGGCGACGGGCACCTCGGCGGTCGCGTGCGATTCGGCGAGCTGCTCGAACTGCGGCGTTTCGTCGACGCCGCGCCGCAGCCAGAAACCGAACACGACGAGCAGCGCGCTGGCCGCGAACGGCACGCGCCAGCCCCACGACAGGAAGTCGCCCGACGTGGTCGACAGTGTCACGAGCGCGATGCAGCCGGTGCCGAGCAGCGTGCCGAACGACGGGCCGATCTGCGTCCACGATGCGGACAGCCCGCGCCGCTTCTGGTCGCCGTGCTCGACCGACAGCAGCACCGCGCCGGCCCATTCGCCGCCGAGCGCGACGCCCTGCACGAAGCGCAGCGCGACGAGCAGGATCGGGCTCAGGATGCCGGCCTGCGCATAGGTCGGCAGCGCACCCATCAGCGCGGTCGTCACGCCCATCAGCACGAGCGTGAGCATCAGCACCGCACGGCGGCCGATGCGGTCGCCGAGATTGCCGAACACGAAGCCGCCGAGCGGGCGCGACACGTAGCCGACCGCATAGGTCGAGAACGCGAGGATCGTGCCGGCCAGCGGATCGACCGACGGAAAGAACAGATGATTGAAGACGAGCGCGGCGAGCGTGTTGTAGATCGTGAAGTCGTACCACTCGAGCGACGTGCCGATCATGCTCGCGGTCGCGAGTCGACTGTTGCGGACGCGGCGGGGTGCGTGGGCGGCGGGCTGGACGAGAGTGCTCATGGTGTCGGGCATGTCGTGAAGGATGACGGGATGACGCGCGTGCCGATGGCGGATGACGCGGCCGGTGGCGAAGTCGGGGCTCAGGCCGGCAGGGCGGCGGCGGCCGCTTTCGTTTCGGCATCGCGACCGGCCACCGGCGGTGGCGCGGCGGCGCGCCAAAGCAAGTCGAAGGTGCGCACTTCGTCGTGACCGGCGATGGCGGTGGCGACGCCGCGGGTGGCCGCCGCGTCGCTGCCCTCGATCAGCACGAGCGCGTCGGCGGCCGGACGCGCGGTCGCATCGGCGCCGATCGGCGCGGACAGTTCGGGCACGGTGCGGAACAGCCGTGCCGCGTGGATGCCTGGTTCGCTCAGCACCGCGTCGAAGCGCTCGCGCAGGTGCGGCACGTCGATGCGCTCGGGCTGCAGCACGAACAGCGCGAGATGCATGCCTTCGCCGTCGCCGGCCTCGATCGTCAGGTCGCCGACTCGCCGCTGCGTGTCCGTCATCCGTTCGAAGTTCGCGAGCGACCAGGCGGTCTGCCGCGTGAATGCGCGCCGATACGCGTCGCTGCGGAACACGTCGAGCGTGTCCGTCACGTAGAGCGCGAGGTACTTGCGCGGGCCGCCGTCCGTCGCGCGAAACCGTCGCGCATGCGTGAAGCCGGGAATCGCGACACGCTCCTGCATGTGCTCGCGGTCGTACCACGCGTTGAAATCGGCTTCGTGTGCGGGGTCGATGTCCGTCCAGACGCAGAGCTGGCCGTGTGGAAGGGAAAGGCGGGTCATGGCGGGTTCCTCGTGACGGGGTGTGTCAGGAACCGCAGTGTCCCGAAGACGGGCCGTGGCCGTCCAACAAGAAAACAAATTCGCGGTGAACAGGTTTTCTTATGAGCGGCGCGGGCGGCGCTTCGCCGGGGTGGCGGGCGGTGCGGATTCCGGCGTGCGTTTTGCCGCTGCGGTCCGGGTTTTTCCTGCCGGGCGGACGGGCGCTTTGCCGACAGCCTCGGCCTTTGCCGATGCGCCCGTCTTCGCGTGACTCGACGCGGCCGGCATCGCGCGTGCGACTTCGCTCGCCAGTTCCGCGATACGCGCGGCGACCGGCAGGCCCTGCGTGCGATACGACGCGACCAGCGGCAGCGCGGGGAATTCGGGTTCGACGTCGAGCAGTTCGAGCGAGCCTTCCTGCAGTTCGCGCCCGATGATCGCGGGCGGCAGCGCGGCCACGCCGAAGCCGTCGGCGACGAGCCGGATCATCGCGGCGACCGACGTGATGCAGTTGATGCTGGCCGGCCGTTCGACGGCCGCGAACAGCCGCTCGATCGTTGCGTGAGGCCCTGAATGACGCGAGAAGCTGATGATCGGATACGCGGCAAGCCGCGCGATGTCGAGCCGTTCGCCGGCGAGCCCGAGGCGCGGGCTCGCCGCCCAGCGCACCGGGAATTCGCACAGCGGCAGGTTCGTGAAGTCGGGGCCCGGCATCGGGTCGGTCTGCAGGATCAGGTCGACGCCGTCGGTGCTCAGCAGCCGGATCAGGTGTAGCGTCGTGTCGCTCGTGATCTCGACGTCGAGGCGCGGATAGCGCTCGCGCAGTTGCGCCATCAGCGCCGGAAACCAGCTGTGAACGATCGATTCGATCACGCCGATCCGGATCAGGCCCGCGTCGCTCGCCGCGTCGATGTCGCGCCGCATCTCGCTGTCGAGCCGCACGATTCGCTCCGCGTAAGCGAGCATGCGCCGCCCCGCTGGCGTCAGCGTGGCCGAGCGCGTGTTGCGGTCGAACAGACGCACGTCGAACGCTTCTTCGAGCGACGCGATGCGGCTCGACACGGCCGCCTGCGTCGTGTGCAGTTTCTCGGCCGTGAGCCGGAAGTTCTCCAGCTTCGCGAGCCAGACGAAGGTTTCAAGAAACCGGATGTTCATCGAATTCCGAGCGGTGAGGCAGTGCCGCGCGGCGGCGGCGGGATCGGTCGATGTTAGCGGATTTCCGGGGCGTGAACGCGCGCCGTGCGTGCCGGGGCGGGGGCGGGCGTCCGAGTGCCGGAACGCACGCGCTCGGCGTTGTGCGGCCGCCCGCAACGCGGTGTCACGTGGGCTTCGTGTCTTCAGGCATCACGGCTTGTCGAACGCGAGCGTCGGCACATCGACGACCATCGCGCCGCCGTCGGCCACGAGCGTCGCGCCGGTCACGAACGACGCGTCGGGCGAGGCCAGGAACGCGCACACGGCCGCGATCTCGTCCGGATCGGCCGCGCGCCGCAGCGGCACGTCGGCACTGACGCGCGCATAGGCGCCGTCGAGCGTGTCGCCGTGAGCGGACATCAGCGGCTCCATTTCCGCATCGGCCATCGGCGTGCGGACCCAGCCCGGGCACACCGCATTCGCGCGCACGCCGTGCGGCCCGTAGTCGCGCGCGAGCGAACGCGCGAGCCCGAGCAGCGCATGCTTGCCGACCGTATAGCCGCATACGCCGGGGCCGGCCGCGAGCGCGGCGATCGACGCGACCAGCACGATGCTGCCGCGCCGCGCGATCAGGTCGGGCAGGCACGCGCGTGCGCTGACGAACGCGGTGTCGAGGTTCGCGTGCATCGCGTCGCGCCATTGCGCGTCGTCGGTTTCGTCCGCGCGGCCGAGACCGTGGCCGCCCGCGCATGCGACGAGCGCATCGACGGGGCCGAACCGTGCAGCGATCTCAGGCAGGAAACGGGCCCAGTCGGCCGTGCTCGCGGCGTCGCCGGCGAGCGCGAGGCCGCCCGTCTCGGCGGCGAGCGCGTCGAGCGGCGCCCGACGCCGCCCGATCAGCGCGACGCGATCGCCGCGGGCGGCGAAGCGGCGCGCGCACGCGGCGCCGATGCCGGTGCCTGCGCCGGTGATCGCGATCGTGCGGGGTTGCGGGTGCGTCATGTCGTTCTCCGGAAGGTGTCGTTTCCGGTCACTTTAGGTGGCGCCGACGCATGCCGGTATCCGCCGAAAGGATGAACGCGTACCGGCCGGACGGTCGAGGGCGGTATCGCGCACCGGGCCGACCGGCCAGATCGCGGTCATTTTGCAAAAGCTGACGATGTCCGGCGCCGATTCGCTCTATCCTCCGTATTTTTGCGATGCGTCGCAAAAGCCCGGCAAAATGGCGCGGGCGCGCCCGCCCATCAGTGCGGGGCGCGACGGCCGCCCGATTCCGTCGTGCAAGCGGAGCGGTTGGCGGCAAGATCGGCGTGCGCATGCGGCCGATACGGATACATCGCGCGGCCGATGGCGCAGGGCGCGGTGGCTGATCGCCCGGTCGCGTATCGCGCGGCCGGACCATCGACAGGAACAGGGAGGGGCCGGCAATGAGGCTGGACGACGAAAGAGAAAGCGTGAACGTCGAGGATCGACGCGGCGGCGGCGGGTTCGGCGGCGGGCGCGCGACGATCGGCATCGGCACGATCGTGGTCGCGCTGGCGGCATCGTATTTTTTCGGGATCGACCCGCGCGTCGTGCTCGAAGGCGCGTCGGCGCTGCAGGGCCGGCAGCAGCAAACCCAGCCCGCGCCTGCGCAGCACCAGGGCGCACCGGCGAACGATCCCGGCGCGGTGTTCACGCGCAAGGTGCTCGGCAATATCGAGCGCACGTGGACGAGCGTCTTCAACACCCAGTTGCATGCGCAATACCAACCGCCGAAGCTCGTGATGTTCACGAACTCGACGCCGACCGCGTGCGGCACCGGCCAGACCGCGATGGGGCCGTTCTATTGTCCCGGCGACCGCAACGTGTACATCGATCTCGGCTTCTACGACGAACTGCGCAAGCGCTTCGGCGCGGGCGGCGATTTCGCGCAGGCCTACGTGATCGCGCACGAAGTCGGCCATCATGTGCAGAACCTGCTCGGCATTTCCGACAAGGTCGATGCCGCGCGCCGCCGTTCGAGCGAAGCGCGCTCGAACGCGCTGTCGGTGCGGATGGAACTGCAGGCCGACTGCTTCGCCGGCGTGTGGGCGAACAACGCGCAGCGCGCGAACCAGCGGCTGATGGAGCCAGGCGATTTCGAGCAGGGGCTGAAGGCGGCCGCCGCGATCGGCGACGATCGGCTGCAGCAGCAAGGTCAGGGCTATGTCGTGCCGGAGAGCTTCACGCACGGCACCAGCGAGCAGCGCGTGTACTGGCTGCGGCGCGGGATGGAATCGGGTGAAGTGAGCGCCTGCGACACGTTCGCCGCGAACGCGCACTGATAGTCACTGACAGGGCGGGGCGCGCATGTTGCCGCGCCTTCGTTTCGAGGCCGCCCGCGCGGCCGCTCCGGTAACTTCGCAGATCGTTCCGATCGCGCTCGATCGGCGCGCGCGATGTTCCGCGCCATCTTCGATGTCCATTCCCGGTCCTGCGGCTCACGTCGCATGTCTTCCCGACGCAGATTCCGTCGCCGAGACACGACCGGTTGCGTGCGATGTCTCGCGCCACCCTCGACGGCCATCGCCGACCGCAGGGTTCGCGGCGCATGATGTCCTGACGTCGTTCGGTTGTCGCAACACGGCCGGCGTGTCCGCCATCCAGCACGCGCAGACGAATTGCCGATTTGTGCTCACCGGCCCATTTCGGCGCCGGTAGGCTGGCCCGAACTTCGACGCGTGCGGCCGCCGGCCGCTCCCATCATGCCGACCTCATCCGTTCCCGCCGATCACGAAGCCGCCGACTGGCAGCGCGCGCTGCGCGCGTGCGTCGACGCGTTCGACGCGTTTGCGAGCCCGTCCGCGATCGTGTTCTACCGGCTCGACCTGAGCGGAGAGCCGGCCGATTTCGAGCTGTTCGGCATGCCCGAGTCGATGCATCGCACCTACGTCGCGCGCTACCGGATGCTCGATCCGCTACACCCGTCCCGCTGCGCGGCAGGCGCTCACGCGGTCGTGACGCTCGCTTCCCAATTGCCTGAGGAAAGACGCGATGCGTCCGCATACTGGACCCGTTTCCTGCGGCGGCACGATGTCGCCGACGTCGTCGAGATCTGGCTGCGCGACGACGCGGGCCGGACGATCGGCGCGTTTTCGCTGCTGCGCTTCGGGAAGGGCGAAGCGGGCGGTGGCGTCGGAAACAGCACGGCGGGCCGGTTCGCACCGGGCGAGATCGACGCGCTCGCACGGCTGCAGCCCGTTGCCGAAGCCGCGCTGAGCCCGCTGCTGCGCGCACGGCGCGGGATTCACCGGATCGATTGCGAGGCGCGGCTGACCTACCGCGAGGAGCAGATCGCCCGCCTCGTGCGCGACGGCCGTTCGAACAAGGAGATCGCGCGCGATCTCGCGCTCGGCCAGCCGACCGTCAAGACGCATCTGATGCGGATGTACCGCAAGCTCGGCGTGTCGAACCGCACCGAGCTGGTCGGCACGTTGTTCCTGTAGTTTCCCGCATCCGCGTGCATCCCGCGCGATTCATCCGACGATAGCGCGGCGCTCGCACGCCGCGATTCCCCGTACCCGACTCACCCGCGTTTCGATCGCCCGCGCGCTTGCCAATTTGCGCTCACGGGGCGCGATCCCTCGTCGATACAGTGGTTCGACACCCGCATGCCGGAGCGCACGCGGCCCAGCCACGACAATCATCGAGACGCCCATGAGCACCACAAACTTCGTCGCGGTCAGCGACACCGTGCGCACCTTCGTCGCACGCGATTTCGGTCTTTTCATCGACGGCGCGATGCAACCCGCGCACGCGGCCGCGCGACTCGACGTGTACGACCCGGCGACGGGCGAGCGGCTCGCGACGGTCGCGGATACCGACGCGCACGACGTCGACCGCGCGGTCGCCAGCGCGAAGCATGCATTCGACACCCGCGTGTGGAGCGGCCTGCGCCCGGCCGACCGCGAGCGCATCCTGCTGAAGCTCGCCGACCTGATCGAAGCCGACGCCGAAACGCTCGCGCAGCTCGAAACGCTGAACCAGGGCAAGTCGATCCACGTGTCGCGCGCGATCGAGGTCGGCGCGAGCGTCGAATACGTGCGCTACATGGCCGGCTGGGCGACGAAGATCACGGGCCAGACGCTCGACGTGTCGATCCCGTTCCCGCCCGGCGCGCGCTACACGGCCTATACGCGCAAGGAGCCGGTCGGCGTGGTCGCCGCGATCGTGCCGTGGAATTTCCCGCTGATGATCGCCGTGTGGAAGCTGATCCCGGCACTCGCGGCCGGCTGCACGATCGTGCTGAAGCCGTCGCCGGAAACGCCGCTCACCGCGCTGCGCCTCGCCGAACTCGCCCGCGACGCCGGCGTGCCGCCCGGCGTGTTCAACGTCGTCACCGGCGGGCGCATATGCGGCGCCGCACTGTCGAGCCACCCGTCGATCGCGAAGATCTCGTTTACGGGTTCGACCGCGACCGGCAAGCTGGTTGGCGCGGCGGCCGTGCAGAACATGACGCGCTTCTCGCTCGAACTCGGCGGCAAGAACCCGATCGTGATGCTCGACGACATCGACGTCGCGCAGGCGCTCGACGGCGTCGCCGCCGGTGCGTTCTTCAACCAGGGGCAGGTGTGCGCGGCCGCGTCGCGCATCTACGTGCACCGCAGCAAGTTCGCGCAACTCGCGGACGGCCTCGCGGGCGTCGCGCAGTCGATGAAGCTCGGCGCGGGCCTCGACACCACCGCGCAGATCAACCCGCTCGTCTCCGCGCACCATCGCGACAAGGTCGTCCAGCACATCGAGGGGGCGCGCCGCGCGGGCCTCACGTTCCTCGCGGGCGGCACGCCGGCCGACGACCTGCCCGGCTACTACGTGAAGCCGGCCGTGATCGCCGATCCGCATCCCGACAGCGCGATCGTGCGCGACGAAGTGTTCGGCCCGGTGATCGTCGTCGTGCCGTTCGACGATGCGGCCGACGCCGTGCGTCTCGCGAACGCGTCGCCGTACGGCCTCGCCGCGAGCATCTGGAGCAACGACCTGAAGCGCGTGATGAATCTCGTGCCGCAGATCGAGGCCGGCACCGTGTGGGTGAACTGTCACATTCCGCTCGACCCGTCGATGCCGTTCGGCGGCTACAAGCAGTCGGGCATCGGTCGCGAGTTCGGCCAGTACGCGATCGAAGGCTTCACCGAAACCAAATCCGTGTGCATCGCGCACTGACGCGCGGCATCCGTTCCGACCCCCCGAAAACCTCGAGCCCCGATCCTCGACCGCGAGCGATCGAGGTTCAAACGATCCGAAAGTGGAGATTGCAATGAGCTACAACGAAGCGAAGTTCTGGCACCCGATGCTGCACCCGAACGAAATGAAACAGCGCAAGCCGATCCGCATCGTGCGCGGCGACGGCTGCTACGTGTTCGACGAAACCGGCAAGCAGCTGGTCGATGGCGTCGCGGGTCTGTGGAACGTGAACGTCGGGCACAACCGCCAGGAAGTGAAGGACGCGATCGTGCGCCAGCTCGATGAACTCGAATACTTCCAGCTGTTCGACGGCATCTCGCATCCGCGCGCGGAAGAGCTGTCGAAGAAGCTGATCGACATGCTGGAGCCGGAAGGAATGCGCCGCGTGCTGTACAGCTCGGGCGGCTCCGACTCGATCGAGACCGCGCTGAAGATCGCGCGCCAGTACTGGAAGGTGCGCGGGCAGGCCGATCGCACCAAGTTCATCTCGCTGAAGCAGGGCTATCACGGCACGCACTTCGGCGGCGCGTCGGTGAACGGCAACACGGTGTTCCGCCGCAACTACGAACCGAACCTGCCCGGCTGCTTCCACGTCGAGACGCCGTGGCTGTACCGCAATCCGTTCACGCAGGATCCGGAGGAACTCGGCCGGATCTGCGCGGAAATGCTGGAGCGCGAGATCCAGTTCCAGAGCCCCGACACGGTCGCCGCGTTCATCGCCGAGCCGGTGCAGGGCGCGGGCGGCGTGATCGTGCCGCCGGCCAACTACTGGCCGCTCGTGCGCGAGGTGTGCGATCGCTACGGCGTGCTGCTGATCGCCGACGAAGTCGTGACGGGCTTCGGCCGCAGCGGCAGCATGTTCGGCAGCCGCGGCTGGGGCGTGCGCCCGGACATCATGTGTCTCGCGAAAGGGATCTCGTCCGGTTACGTGCCGCTCGGCGCGACGGCCGTGAACGCGCGGATCGAGGATGCGTTCGCCGCGAACGCGGACTTTGGCGGTGCGATCATGCACGGCTACACCTACGCCGGGCACCCGGTCGCCTGCGCGGCCGCGATCGCGAGCCTCGACATCGTCGTGAAGGAAGACCTGCCGGCGAACGCGGCGAAGCAGGGCGCGTATCTGCTCGAAGCGCTGCAGTCGTTCCCCGAACGCTTCGCGGCGGTCGGCGAGGTGCGCGGCAAGGGGCTGATGCTCGCGCTCGACCTCGTCGCGAACAAGCAGACCCGCGAGCCGATCGACCCATTGTCGGGCTACGCGAACGCAGTCGCGGAAGTGGCGCGCGAGCATGGCGTGCTGGTGCGCCCGGTCGGCACGAAGATCATCCTGTCGCCGCCGCTCGTGATTCAGCGCGAGCAGCTCGACCGGATTGTCGACGCGCTCGCGGCGGGCTTCGAGGCCGTGCCATTCGCGTGAGGCCGTAAAGCGGGATTCGCGTGACGCCGAACCGGCGGTGGAGGGCGGGATAACCCGTTCTCCACCGCCGGTTTGCCGATTTGCGCTATGACCGGATTATTTTGCCTGCGTATTTTTTCGACATCGGATCCGGATTGGATCGACTGGGGCTCCGGTGGCGACGCGCTGAAGCGTCGCCCCGGGCCGACCGCGAAGCACGGAACGGAGCGGGCGCCGCAGCGTCGGCGCCGGCCCAAAAAGGGAAGGAGACGAACATGTCGGGATGGTCTGGAGTGACCGGCGCCGCGGGCGATACGCCCGCCGGCAAGTCGGCTGAAGCCGGCGGCGGCACGGTGCTGAAGGCGGGCGCGGTCGGTTTTCCGACCGCGCTGGCGAGTGCCGTCGGCCTCATCATGGCGAGCCCGGTGATTCTCACCGCGACGTCGGGCTTCGGAATGGGCGGCTGGGCGTTCGCGGTCGCGATGATCATCGCGTTCGTGATGATGCAGGCGCAGGCGACCACCTTCTCCGAAGCCGCCGCGATGCTGCCGACCGCCGGCTCGGTTTACGATTACCTGTCGTGCGGGCTCGGCCGTTTCTGGGCGATCACCGGCACGATTTCCGCGTATTTCCTCGTACACGTGTTCGCCGGCACGGCGGAGACGATCCTGAGCGGCATCATGGCGCTCGTCAACTTCGAATCGCTGAACGCCGCGTTCGAGAAGCACAACAGCTCGTGGCTCGTCGGCGTCGGCCTCGTCGTCACGTTCGCGATCACCAACATCATCGGCATCAAGGTGTTCAGCAAGCTCGAGATCGTGCTGACGGCCGGCATGTGGCTGTCGCTGATGATCTTCGGCATCCTAGGCCTGGCGGCCGCGCCGGCCGTGCATCTCGACGGCTGGTTCGGCGGCTCGGAAGTCGGCACGTCGGTGCCGGCGGTGCTGTCGCTGGTCGGGATGGCGATGTTCATGTTCGTCGGCTGCGAGTTCGTCACGCCGCTCGCGCCGGAAATGAAGGCGCCGGGCCGCACGATCCCGCGCGCGATGGCGCTCGGCCTCGTCGGCGTCGCGATCTGCATGTTCCTGTACGGCGCCGCGATCCGCCGTCAGGTCGCGAACGTGCCGGTGAGCCCGGACGGCCTCACACACCTGCTCGACACGCCGGGCGCGATCCCCGCGTTCGCGCTGCAGGTGCTGGGGCCCTTCGGCCGCGTGTGGTTCGGCATCGCGTTCCTGTGCGCGGGCGCCGCGACGATCAACACGCTGATGGCCGGGCTGCCGCGCATCCTGTACGGGATGGCGATCGACGGCGCGCTGCCGCGCTGCTTCGCGTATCTGCATCCGCGCTTCAAGACGCCGGTGGTCGGCATCGTCGCGTCGGCGATCGTGCCGATCTTCCATGCGTGGCTGATCAACGGCAACCTCGACAGTATCCTGCACCTCGTGCTCGCCGCGACCTGCGCGTGGGGCACCGCGTATCTGCTCGTCACCGCGTCGGTCGTGATGCTGCGCATCCGCCGCCCGGATCTGCCGCGTCCGTATCGTTCGCCGCTGTTCCCGCTGCCGCAGATCGTGTCGAGTGTCGGTATCGTGCTCGCGATCTGGTACATCACGCCACCCGGCATGAACGCGCGCGACATCTACGTGCCGTTCGGCGCGATGCTCGGGCTCACCGCGCTGTACGCGCTGTTCTGGACGGTGGTCGTGCAGCGCCGGCATCCGTTCAAACCGGTGCCGGTCGAGGAAGTGCTGCGCAACGAGCACGTCGCGTCGTGAGGCTCGCATTCACCCGGTGGCGCGCGGCGCCCGACACGCCGCCGCCCGGCCACCGGCCCGGCGCGATCGCCGCGCGCGTGCTGGCGGACCTCGGCGCAGTGCGCGATGCGCACTGCGCCGCTGCCGAACCCCTGGCCCGGCTGCCGAACGGCGTGCGCGTGAGCATCGAGGAACGCGTCGACCGTCAGTTCCTGATGCATACGGTCAGTGTGCAGGTGTCGATCATCGCCGACGGCCCGGCCGGGCAGGGTCATGCGCGCGTGCTGCAGACCGGCTGGCTGCGGCGTACCGGCATCGCGGCCGAGCCCGCGCCGGGATGCGCCCCCGGATTCGTGAGGGCGGTGGCCGCGCTCGTCGCCGATTCGTCACTTGCCGATGCGCTACGTCCGCTGCACCTGACCGACTGCACGATCGCCGCGCACGATGGGCGCTGGACGCTCGCCGTCGTGCCGTTCGGCGGCAGCGAGATCGTGAACCGGATGCCGTCGTTTCGGCGTTATGTCCGTCTGACCGGCGAGCAGGCCACCGCGCTGTCGGTAGCCTGCCTTGCATTCGAAACTGCACTACGCGGAATTTTGCGGGGGTAAGCTGTGGCGCTGCGCGCCGTGCGGGCGCAGCGTGGATTCAGGGTTTCACCGGAGATGCCGATGCTGTTCCAGTCACGCTCACACGAAGACGTGCATGACCACGGGCTCGCGATCGCGGGTTGGCATCAGGTCTACCGCCAGATGACGCCGGGCCGGTTCAGAGGCACCGTCACGCAGGTGCTGTACGACGAGTTTCATTTCTTCCGCGAGACGACCAACCGGCGTGTCGCGCAAACCGGCCTTGCGCCGGCCGGGCGTACGTCGCTTGCGGTGCCGCTGTCGATGCCGCTCGCCGGCACGTTCCAGGGCCAGCCGGTCGACGGCTATGCGCTGCTCGCGCTGCGCGCCGGCGAGGATTTCGAATTCCACACGCCGGAAGGGATGGGGCTCGTCGGGATCAGCGCCGCGTCGGACATGATCGACGAGCTGTGCGAAGCCGAGTTCGGCGCGGCCGGGGCGCGCAAGCTGCGGCACGTCACGCGGCTGTCGGACGCGCAAGGCGTCGCGCTCGGCGCGCGGCTGTCGTCGCTGATCGACGAAGCCCAGCGCAACCCCGGCTGCCTCGAATATGCGGCCACCCGCAAGATGTTCCGCGACGCGATGCTCGACATGTTCCTCGATGCGCTCGATCAGGGCATCGGCGCCGAGCGCCGCGACATCACGCACGCGACCTACAGCGATATCGTCAGCCGTTGCGAGAAACACCTGCGCGACCGGCCCGAGGAACCCGTCACCGTGCTCGAACTGTGCCGCGCGCTGCGCTGCAGCCGCCGCACGCTGCAGACGAGCTTTCAGCGCGTCGCCGACGTCACGCCCGTTGGCTATTTGCGCACGATCCGGCTGAATGCGGTGCGGCGCCTGCTGCGCACGACCTCGGCGCAGCAACTCGGCGTCGGCGAGGCCGCCGCGAGTTGGGGCTTCACGCATCTTGGCTATTTCGCACGCGAGTATCGCGACCTGTTCGGCGAGTTGCCGTCGCAGACCCTGCGTCCCGAATGACGTTTGCGCATCGCGCCGGTGGCGCCGGTCGCGGTCGCAGTCGCGTGTTGCCCGTTCGCTTCATCATTTGCTGATTTGGGATAGGGGTCCCGAATTTTCGCTGGATAGAGTCCTGTCACCCATATCGACAACACCATCGATCTGCACTGCGAATCGATGACATCACAGGGGCAGGACATGACGATCGGACTAAGACTGGCCGCGGCCGCGGCCGCGCTGGGCTGCATGAACGCACACGCGCAAACATCGGGCAGCGTGACGCTGTACGGTACCGTTGACACCGGCATCATCTATTCGACGAACCAGCAGTTCACGCGCGCCGACGGCAGCACGGGCGGCGGCCACGCATGGCAGATGGGCGGCGGCAACCTCGTGCCGTCCCGCTTCGGATTTCAGGGCGCCGAGCCGCTCGGCGGCGGGCTCGACGCGGTGTTTTCGCTCGAGCAGCAATTCCTGTCCGCGAACGGGCAGGCGCTGCAGGGCGGCACCGCGTTCAGCCGGCAGGCGTGGGTCGGGCTGCGCCAGGATTCGATCGGCACGCTCGGCCTCGGCCGCCAGTACGATTCGTACACGGACATGCTCGGCGCATACGTATCGAGCAACAACTGGGCGACGCCGTACGGCTCGCATCTCGGCGACGTCGACAACCTGAACGCCGCGTTCAACTTCAACAACGCGGTGAAGTTCACCAGCGCCGACTTCAACGGCCTGACGTTCGGCGGCACGTTCAGCTTCGGCGGGCAGGCCGGCGATTTTTCCGCGAAGCGCGGCTATTCGGTCGCCGCGACCTACACGCGCGCGCCGGTCGCGTTCTCGGTCGGCTATCTCGACCTGCACCAGCCGCTCGACGCCGCGCTCGGCGGCGCGAGCGGCTATATCGGCGACTTCGCGTGCAGCAATCCGGGCGCGATGTACTGCCTGCTCCAGGACGCCGGCTCGATGCGTGCGTTCGGCGCGGGCGGCTCGGTGACGCTCGGCGCGGCGACGGTCGCACTGACCTACACGCACACGCGCCTCGGCGACAGCCGCTACTTCTCGACCGACGCGCAGCCGCGCAAGCAGGCGTTCACGTTCGACATCGGCGAGCTGAACGTCACGTACATGTTCACGCCCGCGCTGCAGGGCGGCGTCGCATACATCTTCAATGCCGCGCATACGGACGGTCGCGGCACGACGCGCTTCCATCAGGTCAACGTCGGGACGAACTACAGCCTGTCGAAGCGCACCGCGCTGTATGCGGTCGCGATCGGCCAGATCGCGAGCGGCACGGGGCTCGGCACCGACGCGAACGGCAATGCGGTGAACTACGCGCAGATTCCGGTGCTCGCGAACAGCAATTCGAGCCGGCAGCTGGCGGTGATGGCCGGGATTCGCGTGAACTTCTGACGGCGCGCACGTGGCGATGCGGTCGGGGCGGCCGGCTGCGATGGCCGGCCGCTTCCGCCGCGTGCCACAAATTCTTAACGATCGACGTGAACAATGGCGTTCGCTTCAGGACGCCCGAAGCGTCGCCCGTGTTGCACACGTGTGCAACGCGAGGCCGACCCGCCACCACGCCGATCGAGAGAGACCACATGACCCTGCTGAGCCGCCTGCGCGCACTGTCCGCCGCCGTTGCGCTGTCCCTTGCCGCCTCGCACGCCTTCGCGGCGGATCTCGTCATCGCGGGCCGCGACGACATCTATGGCAAGGGGCTCGCCGACGCCGTCGCCGGCTTCACCAAGCTGCATCCGGGCACCGACATCGAGCTGCTCAAGCTGCCGAACGCGAACCTGTACCAGAAGCTGAAGCTGTCGATGCGCGAAGGAACCGGCACGTACGACCTCGTGATGATGGACGACACGTGGGCGCCCGAATTCATCGGCAACGGCTGGCTGAAGCCGCTTCCGGCATCGCTCGCGGACGCCGATCTCGTGCCGTCGGCGGTTGCGCTGGGCCGCAACGCGGCGGGTGCGCTGTACGCGCTGCCGATCGTCGGCAACGTCGAGATGTTCGCGTACCGGAAAGATCTGCTCGCGAAATACAAGCTGCAGCCGCCGCGCAACTGGGACGACGTGCTGAAGATCGCGCAGACCGTCGGTGGCGCGGACAAGAGCGTGTCGGGCGTCGTGTTCCGCGGCACCAAGGGCAACCCGGTCGTGACGGGCTTCCTGCCGATCCTGTGGGCCTATGGCGGCGACGTGTTCGACCATGCCGGCAACGTGACGATCGATTCGCGCGAGTCGCAGGCCGCGCTGAAGACGTTCCTCGCGCTGAAGGCCTCCGCGCCGAAGGACGTCGACGTGTACGGCGCCGCCGAAGTGCGCGATGCGCTGCAGCGCGGCACGGCCGCGCAGTCGATCGAGGTGTGGCCGGCGTGGATTCCGGCGCTCGACGATCCGAAGCAGTCGCGCGTGGTCGGGCAGATCGCGTTGCAGCCGCCGCCCGGGCAGACGGCCGGCCCGGCGCCGATGCTCGGCATCTGGCAGATGGGTATTCCGAAGGACGCGCCGCACGCGAAGCTCGCGCAGGACTTCCTGGCCTACCTGAGTTCGCGCGACACGCAAACGCGCCTTGCCGGGATCGGCATTCCGCCGACGCGCCGCAGCGTGTTCGCCGATCCGGCGCTGGTGCGCCAGTACCGCTGGTATCCCGATCAGTTGAAGGCGCTCGAGGCCGGCCGTGCGCGGCCGCGCGTGAAGGACTGGCAGCAGGTCGAGAGCATTCTCGGCGACCAGCTGCAGCTCGCGCTGACCGGGCAGGCCGCACCCGACGCCGCGCTGCGCCAGGCGCAGCAGAAGATCGCGCAGGCGATGGCCGCGGCGGGCAAGTGACGGCTTGCCGCCACGCGTCATCCGGAATCCGCGCATGAAAGCCCTCGGCCGCAGCCTGCCGTTCGTCGCGCTGCTCGGACCCGCGCTCCTGGTGCTGGCCGCACTCGCGCTGTACCCGGTCGCGCAGGTGCTGATCGACTCGTTCTGCCAGGTCGACTACACGGCGGGCCGCCGCGCATTCGCGGGGCTCGCGAACTATCGCGCGGTGCTCGGCGACGACGCGTTCGCGGCCGGCTTCGGCAACACGCTGCGCTTCACGATCGCGGCATCGCTCGTCGAAGTCGCGCTCGGCTTCGGTCTTGCGCTGCTGTTCGTGCGCGCGTTTCCGGGGCGCCGCATTGCGCTGCCGCTCGCGATCCTGCCGATGATGTTGTCCACGCTCGTGTGCTCGGCGATCTGGCGCAACTGGCTCAATTTCGACGGCTTCCTCAACGCGCTGCTCGCCGCGTTCGGCCTGGAAGGCGTGCGCTGGCTGTCCGATCCGCATCTCGCGCTGTGGTCACTCGCGCTCGTCGACGTGTGGCAGTGGACGCCGATGGCGTTCCTGATCGTACTGGCCGGGCTGCAATCGATCCCGCAGGAGCTCTACGAAGCCGCGCGCACCGACGGCGCGAGCGAGTGGCAGTGCCTGCGCGACATCACGCTGCCGCTCGCGGCGCCGCAGATCGGCCTCGCGCTGCTGCTGCGCTCGATCGACACGTTCAAGCTGTTCGACAAGGTCTATGCGCTGACGGGCGGCGGCCCCGGCAACGCGACGCAGACGCTGTCGACCTATATCTACGACACGGGCTTCCGCTTCTTCAACGTCGGGCCGGCGAGTGCCGCGTCGGTGCTGATGCTCGCGGCGTCCGCGCTGCTTGTTTCGGGGTACGTATGGCAGACGGTTCGCAAGCGGCGCGCATGACGGCGCGATCCGCGGGCATCGCGCACGCGCGAACGCGTGCCGCATTCGGTTGCGCAGTGCCGTGGATGCTGCGCGCCGCCGCGCTCGCGCTGTTGCTGCTGCCGTGCCTGTGGATGGCCGGCGCGGCGTTCATGCCGACGCTCGAGCGCCTCGATCATCCGCTGCGGATCTTGCCGGCCGCGCCGACGCTCGAGCATTTTGCGTCGGTCTGGTCGAACGGCATCGGCGCGCCGCTCGCCAATTCGCTGCTGGTCGGGTTCGGCACGACGCTGCTCGCGCTGACGCTCGCGCTTCCCGCCGCGTATGCGCTCGTGCGGCTGCGGTTTCCGGCCCGGCTCGACTTGCTGTTCCTGATGCTCGTGCTGGCATTGAAGCTGATGCCGCCGATCACGATCGCGGTGCCGCTGTTCGCACTCGCGAAGCGGCTGCATCTGCTCGATTCGACACTCGGGCTGATGCTCGCTTACCAGATCTACGCGCTGCCGATGGCGATCTGGATGCTGCTCGCGTTCGTGCGCGACGTGCCGGTCGAATACGAGGAGGCCGCATGTATCGACGGTGCGGGGCTCGCGCGGCGGCTCGTGCAGATCGTGCTACCGCTGTGCGCGCCGGGGGTGATCGCGACCGCGATCTTCGTGTTCATCGCCGCCTGGAACGAGTTCCTGATCGCGCTGCTGTTCGTGTCGACGCCGAGCCGCTTCACGCTGCCGCTCGCAATCGCCGGCTACGTGACGGAGAACGGCATCGACTGGGGCGACCTGATGAGCGCCGGTTTGCTGGCGTCGCTGCCGACGCTCGCCGTGGCCGGCTACGTGCAACGCTACCTGCTGCGCGGCTTCGCGGGCGGGCTGAAGTGACGCGACGCGTTACACGCAGCTGTGCCGGACCACGTGCGTAACCGGCACGACGCGCGTGCGCGATGCGCCGTCGAACGTCTGGATCCGGTCGGCGAGCAGGTCGACTGCCGCGTGCGCGAGACCTTGCGTGTCCTGGCGCAGCGTCGTGAGCCGATATGCGTCGTATTCGGCGGCGGGGATGTCGTCGAAGCCGATCACGCGCAGGTCGTCGGGCACGCGCAAGCCGAATGTGCCGCGGGCGGCGTCGATCACGCCGAGCGCGAGCAGGTCGGACGAGCAGAACACGCCGTCCGGGCGGTCGCCGGATGCGAACAGTTGCCGCGCGGCATCGATGCCGCATGCATGGGTATCGGAGCGCGTATCGATCATCTGGACGAGTGCCGCATCGAACGCGTCGCCGCGTTGCAGCGCCAGCTCGAACGCATCCGCACGTGCGCGTGCGCTGTAGCTCGCCGTGCGCGGCCCGACGAACGCGAGCCGGCGCGCGCCGGCCCGCACGAGCCGTTGCGCGGCATGGGCGGCGCCCGCCGCGTTGTCGCTGATGACGACATCCGCACCGGGCAGGTTCGCTTCGCGATTGATCATCACGACGGGAATCCGGTGATCGAGATACTGCCGTGCGACCGACAGCGGCGGCGACGCGGACGTCATCACGAGGCCCGCGATCCGGTAGCTGAGCAGGCGCTCGAGCGATTGCCGGACCTGGTGCGGATCATCCGCGTTGGTGACGAGCGGCGTGAACGCGCGCTGACCGAGCGCGGCCATCAGGTCCGACAGAAGCCGCGCACGGAACGGATTCTCGAACCCGGCCGTCACGACGCCGATCATGCTGCTGCGCTGCGTGATCATGTCGCGCGCGATCAGGTTGACCTGGTAGCCGAGCGCACGCGCGGCCACCATCACGCGTTCGCGCGTTTCGGGTGCGATGCTCGCCGTCGGCGAGAACGCACGCGACACCGCCGAGCGCGACACGCCGGCCCGCACGGCGACATCCGACGCGGTCACCCACGTTTTTCTTTCCTTGTCACTCATCGATTCATGATCCCTTCGCGATACGAAGCTTCCACGCCGCTGGCCGACTGGATGTCGGCGCTCGACGACGCGCGGCCGCTGCATACGCTGACCCTACCGGGCAGCCATGACACCTGTGCGTATACCGTCGACGATCCGCTCGTGCGCACGCAGCGCGCATCGCTCGCCGCGCAGCTCGCGCACGGCGTGCGGCTGCTCGACATCCGCTGCCGGCACCGGTGCGATGCGTTCGACATCCATCACGGCGGGATCGCGCTCGGCATGTCGTTCGACGACGTGCTCGCGGACTGTACGCGTTTTCTCGATGCGCATCCGCGCGAATGCATCGTGATGTCGGTGAAGGACGAATGGCCCGCGCAGGCGTGCACGCGCAGTTTCGATGCGACGTTCGACGCGCATCGTGCGCGGCACCCGCGGTTGCGCTGGCATGCGGGCGGCGCGCTGCCGGCGCTCGGCGACGTGCGCGGCGCGGTGGTGTTGTTGCGGCGGTTCCGCAGCAGCCGGCCGCTGGGCATCGACCTGACCGCGTGGCCCGACAACGCGACCTTCACGATCGATCATCCCGATGCGGCGTTCGTGATCCAGGACGAATACCGCGTGCCCGTTGCCGGGTCGATCAACTACAAGTGGCGCGTGATCGATGCGCTGCTGACCGGCATGCCGTCGCCGGAAAGCGGCCGCTGGGCGATCAATTTCTGCAGCGGTACGGGGATGGGCGCGAATCCGTCGGTGGTCGCGCGCGGCGATGGCAGGGTGCAGGGGATTCACGCGCGGCTCGCGGAGCGGTTGCGCGAGCAACGGGGTTCGTATGGCGCGATGCTGCTCGATTTCTGCGACGACGATGACTGGGCGTTGGTGCGGGCGCTCGTTGAATGCAACGATCACGTGCCCGAGCCGGGTGTCAGGCGCAGGCTGGCGGGGTGCTAGTGAAGACGGGCAGGGCGGGCGTTTGGTGGAAGGTTGGGCAACCGGAATCTTGCGCGTCGGTGCCGACACGTGGCCTGCGGCCCGCTGCATGCCTGCGCCTCCTTTTGCGCGGCGTGTGGCGGGACGCCCGCTTCCCGTGAAGATCGGCACGTTGCCGAATGTGTGACGAGCGGCCCATGTTGGGAACCGAGGCCGATGGATAAGGTTGAACCGTTCGTGGCGGGCGCGGTTCGATCGAGTCCGTCGCGGATATCCGGATGTTTCTCAACCCGGCGGGAGGCAACGGGCACTGTGTGCCCGGCATCGCGCCGGCTCATGAACGTCGTCGTGGAAGGCAGCGCCTGCTTCGCCGCGAATCGTCCACGACGCAGGACTGCAAGGAGAGAGGTCATGGCAACGCTCGTCAACATCGTGAAGGACACCCCGAACGCGGTGCAGATCTGGGGCTTTCACGGCCCGTGCAACGTCAGGGACGTCGCAGCGGCATTGAATACCATCGCGTCCGGATTGAGCGGTGACGGTCACACGATTCACATCATGTCGGGAACGCACGGCTATTGCGACGGGCAGGTCGGTGCAGTCGCCACGCGCGATCAGCGATTCGCCGCGGAAGACCGGGCGCTGGCTTCGCCGAAGACGAAGGACAACAAGCCGGTCGCGGTTGCGGTACACGACTTCAATACGGCGAAGCTGCCCGCGCCGGATTACGTGACGGCAGCGATGGCGAAGCTGAACGGCGACATGCGCGCGATCGTGCAGGGCGATCCGGGCACCGCGACGTTCCTGCTCGCGTATTGCTGCAGCGCCGGGACACCGTAACGCGCTGTTATGTGCTGACGGGCGGACGCGGCGGTCCGCCCCGTTTCGCAACGACGTGACGTCGTGCGGATGCGCGTGCGGCGGTGCCGTTCAGCGCGTCGCGATCGCCACCGCCGCACCGGCCATCGCCGTTGCGCTCGTGCGGTTCGCGATCCGCTTCGCGCGTGCCGACGTGAGGAACGCACGCGCACGCGAAGCGAGCAGCGACCAGAAGCAGTCGGCCAGGATCAGGACCGCGAGCATCGTGCCGACGAGCTCAGTCCACGCGAGGACACCGACATGCGTCAGGTCGACGATCGTCGGCAACAGTGCGAGATAGAAAAGCATGATCTTCGGATTGCCGAGCGTGACCAGCGTGCCCGCGACGAACATGCGCCACGGCGACTGGCCGCGCGGCAGGTCGCCGGCCTTCGTGTCGGTCGGCGCGGTCCACATCTTCCACGCGAGAAACAGCAGGTACGCGACACCGAGCAGCTTCAGCACGAGCAGGCCCGTCGCGAACGTGCGCGCGAACGCGGACAGCCCGGCAACCGCCAGCGTGAGCCACAGCGCCTCGCCGATCCACATCGCGGCGAGGAACGGCAGCACGTCTCGCACGCCGTTCGTCAGCACGCGCGCGACGAGCGCGGCGACGCTCGGGCCGGGCGTGCCGGCGGTGACGAGCAGGGCGATGGCGAACACGGCGAGTGCGGACAGCGTCATGACGGACCTCGTGGGCAGGGCGTTCGAAACGTATGAACTTTCGATTATAGTGACGGCCGTTCCCGTCTGCCTACCTCGTCGTGATGACAGTATCGATCCGGATTCGTCCCGCCACGCGGGAAGACGCGGCCGCGATGGCCGCCGTGGAAGTGGCCGCCGCCCAGCGCTTTCGCGACATCGGCATGGCCGACATCGCCGAAGGCGAGCCGACCGATGCGGCCGACCTGCGGATGCGCATCGACGACGGTCGCGCGTATGTCGCGACGGACGAAGCGGGGACGTGTGTGGGCTTTGCGTTCTACAGGCTGCTCGATGCGCGGCGGCTTTATCTGGAGGAGCTGGATGTCGCGCCGTCGCACGCGGGACAGCGGATCGGCGCTCGCCTGATCGAACGGATCATGACGCGCGCCGCGCAAGACGGCATCGCACAGGTCGTGCTGTCGACGTTCCGCGACGCGCCATGGAATGCGCCGTACTACGCGCGCCTCGGCTTCGACATCATCGACGACGCATCGCTCGACGACACGCTGCGCGCGATTCGTGCGCATCACGTGGCACGCGGGCTCGACGAGACGCAGCGCGTGTTCATGCGCGCTCACGTGCGCGCATGAACGCGTCGCCGGCCGTCAGGCCGCGTCGCTGAGCGCCGGGTAGTCGGTGTAGCCCGTTTCGCCTTCGGCGTAGAACGTCTCCGGCACCGGCTTGTTCAGCGGTGCGCCGAGTTCGAGGCGGCGCGGCAGGTCCGGGTTCGCGATGAACAGCTTGCCCCACGCGATCGCGTCGGCGTGACCGCTCGCGAGCGTTTCCTGCGCCGATTCGAACGTGAATTGCTCGTTCGCGATCAGCGGGCCGCCGAACGCCTCCTTCAGACGCGGGCTCAGGTGGTCGCCCGAATACGATTCACGCGTGAAGATGAACGCGATCTTGCGGCGGCCGAGTTCGCGCGCGACGTAACCGAACGTCGCGGCCGGGTCGGAATCGCCCATCGTATGCGCGTCGCCGCGCGGCGCGAGATGCACGCCGACACGGCCCGCACCCCACACGTCGATCGCCGCGTCGACCACTTCGAGCAGCAGGCGCGCGCGGTTCTCGATCGGGCCGCCGTACGCGTCGGTGCGGTGGTTGGTGCTGTCCTGCAGGAACTGGTCGAGCAGGTAGCCGTTCGCGCCGTGGATCTCGACGCCGTCGAAGCCGGCCTTCTTCGCGTTTTCGGCGCCCTTGCGGTACGCGGCGACGATGCCCGGAATTTCATCGAGTTCGAGCGCGCGCGGCGTCACGAACGGTCGCGGCGGCCGCACGAGGCTCACGTGACCGCCGGCGGCGATCGGGCTCGGCGCGACCGGCAGGTCGCCGTTCAAAAACACCGGGTCCGAAATCCGGCCGACGTGCCAGAGCTGCAGCACGATGCGGCCGCCGGCCGCGTGCACGGCCTGCGTCACGCGCTTCCAGCCTTCCACCTGCTCGTCGGACCAGATGCCCGGCGTGTCCGCGTAGCCGACGCCCTGCGGCGTGACCGAGGTTGCTTCGCTGATGATGAGGCCGGCCGACGCACGCTCGGCGTAATAGCGGGCCATCAGGTCGTTGGGCACGCGCGCGCTGCCTGCGCGGGCACGGGTGAGCGGCGCCATCACGACGCGGTTCGGCAGGGTCAGGTCGCCGAGGGTAACGGGATCGAACAGAGTGGGCATGGCAGATAACCTTTTCAGAAAGGCGGGATTACCGCCGCGTCGTGCGCGGCGTGCGGCCCGCATGGCCTGGGTCAGAGTTCACGGCGCAGGGCGTCGAGAAATGCATCGATGACGGCCTCGTTGCGCCGGAAGAACGCCCACTGGCCGATCCGCGTCGACGTCACGAGCCCCGCGCGCTGCAGCGTCGCGAGGTGCGCGGAGACGGTCGACTGCGACAGCCCGCAGCGCGCGTCGATCTGCCCGGCACAGACGCCGTGGTCATACGGCAGCGTTTGCTCCGGGAAATGCGCGCCCGGCGTTTTCAGCCAGACGAGGATTTCCCGGCGCACGGGGTTCGAAAGCGCTTTCAGGATCGCGTCGATGTCGAGTTCGGTCGGCATGGAAGGGTGTGGTGTTTGGGGCGTTCGTCCGGAAAACCGGTGCAAAAAGGTATCGTCGATTGGCGAATCATATATCGGAAAAATACGATGCGCATGAAGGCACTGATCGAAGTGGGGTTGTTCATCGGTCGGCGCATCAGCGAGTCACGCGCCCCCATATTGCGCAAATAGCCAGCGGCGCATGGCCCCGAGCGCTTCCGAATGGGCATTGGCCTGCGGAAAGACGACATAAAACCCGAGCGACATCGGAAACGAAAAATCGAACACGCGGCGCAGCCGGCCTTCCGCGATATCGCGTTCGACGAGCGGCTCGCTGGTCAGCGCGATGCCTTGACCCGCGACGGCGGCGTCGATGGCGAGCAGCGACTGGCTGAACCGCGGCCCTTTCGTGGGATCGGTCTGCCCCTTTCCGCCGAGCTTCTCGATGAACTCCGGCCACAGGTCGTGCGCGTCGTGCAACAGTGCATGCTTCGACAAGTCCGCGGGTGTGCGGAGCGGCGGGCCGCTTTTGAGCAGTTTCGGGCTGGCGACGGCGAAGATGTCGAGCGGAAACAGCAATTCCGCGACCAGGCCGGGCGGGAACGCGGGCTTGCCGAGCCGGATCGCGATGTCGACGCCGTCGGCCCGGAACGACGCAAGGCGCTCGTCGGCGATGACGCGAACCTCGATGTCGGGATGCAGGCGGCCGAAGTCTGACAGGCGCGGGATCAGCCACTTCGACGCGAACGACGGCGTCGTGCTGACCGTCAGGACCATGGGACGCTGGCCCAGTGCGTCCGTGGCATCGGCGATTATCTGCAGCGCGCGCTGGACCGACGAAAAGTACTCGAGCCCTTCGCGCGTCAGCGCCAGCCCCCTGGGCAGCCGCCGGAACAGTTGAATCTTCACGACGTCCTCCAGATGCCTGACCTGCTGCGCCACCGCGCCCTGGGTCACGCCGAGTTCGTCGGCGGCCAGCCGGAAGTTGAGGTGGCGCGCGGCGGCCTCGAACGCGCGAAGCGCATTGAGCGGCGGGAAGCGACGGGTACGCGACAGAGCCTTCATGCAGTAGAAAATCTACAGTGTGTGTGGAGAAATCATCGTTCGACAACGCGATTATAGAGTCCTAGAGTGGCGCTTCAGGACGATGATCGCGGCGTTGAGCCGACCTATTCGGGAGAACAGCATGACTGTAGAGAAAGTGGCATTGGTGACGGCGGCGGGCAAGGGCATGGGCGCCGCGATCGCGCGGGATCTTGCGAGCAACGGTTATCGCGTCGCGCTGATGTCGCCGTCCGGCAGCGCGGTCGAGCTTGCCGGCGAACTCGGCGGTTTCGGTATGGCGGGGTCCGTCACCGAGGACGCCGACATCGAGCGTTTCGTGAGCGGGACGCTCGCGAAGTACGGTCGCATCGACGCGGTCGTCAACAACACCGGGCATCCGCCGAAGGGCGACCTGCTCGCCATCGAGGACGACAAGTGGCACGAAGGGCTCGACCTGATCGTGCTCAACGTCGTTCGCGTGCTGCGCCGGGTGACGCCCGTGTTCCTGAAGCAGGGCGGCGGCGCGGTGGTCAACATTTCGAGCTTCGCGGCCGACGCGCCCGAGCAGGCGATGCCCGTGTCGTCCGCGCTGCGCGCGGCGCTGAGCTCGGTCACGCGCCTGTACGCCGATCGGTATGCGAAGGACAACATCCGCATCAATTCGGTGCTGCCCGGCTTCATCGACAGCTGGCCGGAGACGCCCGAGATCGTCGCCCGCATTCCGGCCGGCCGCTTCGGCAGGACGCAGGAGATCGCGCAGACGGTGACGTTCCTGCTGTCGGAAGGCGCCGGCTACATCACCGGGCAGAACATTCGCGTCGACGGCGGCATCGTGCGCGCGCTGTAAGCGGAAGGCGGGGCGCGACGCACGCGGCATCAGTCGTGCTGCTCGCCGCTCCGGTTTTCTTCCGGACTCCACACGCTGAGCCCCTCCGTCGGGTCCATCGGCAGATCCCAGGGCCGCGCGGCGATCGCCTGCATCGCCGCGTCGAATCCGGCCTGCCGGCGGGCCGCGATGCCGGCGGGTGTGAAATCGATGTCCTTCCACTGATCGTCGCCGTCGAGCCGGGGCGCCGCGAGCTTGATCACGTGCATCGTGGTCTGGCAGCCCCACGCGGCGAGTGCTTTCACCTCGGCCGACGTGCGCTCCGCCTCCGGCAGCCGCATGACCAGTTCCCGGATCACGTGGCGCAGCCGGTGAATCTGCTGCTGCCGCGCGATGTTGCTGTCCGTGCGGCTCGCGTACTGGATGTCCTTCTGTCGCTCCGACACCTGCCAGATGCTTTGCGGCTCCGGCCCGACCGGATTCCACATCTGCACCGAGAAGATGATCGAGCTGCGACGCGGCGCGTCGTCCAGCACGACCTCGACCGGCGTATTCGAGTAGATGCCGCCGTCCCAGTAGGGCGTGCCTTCGACACGCACGGCCGGGAACGCGGGCGGCAGCGCGCCCGAGCTCATCACATGATCGATGCCGAGCGGCCGGTCGCGCGAATCGAAATAACGCATCGCGCCCGTGCACGCGTTGACCGCGCCGACGGTCAATCGTGGGCGGCCCGCGTTCAGCAGGTCGAGATCGACGAGCGACGCGAGCGTGTCGCGCAGCGGCTCGACCACGTAGTAAGACGCGCGCTCGACGCCGACCCGCGCCAGCGGCCCGAGCCATGCGGCGGGATTCGGCCGGAAGAATCCCGGCAGGCCCGCGCCGATGACCGCGAGTTCCGAGCCGATCTTGTCCCAGCTCGTCGGGAAGCCCGGCACATTCACGGTGGGTCGTTCGGTGACGTGTCGCCAGAATTCGGCCATCCGTTGCGCGCGCTGTCCGGGCGCGTTGCCGGCGATCAGCGCCGCGTTGATCGCGCCGATCGACGTGCCGATGACCCAGTCGGGCTGAATGCCCGCCGCCTCCATCGCCTCGAATACGCCGAGCTGGTAGGCACCCAGCGCGCCGCCGCCCTGGAGCACGAGCACGACCTGGCCCGGCAGTTTCGGATGTGCGGGTTGACTTGCCGTCATCGCTTGCCTCGTGTTCGGTGACGGCCGGCGGGCGCCGGCCGGATGGAACCAGTGTAGGCGATCGTCGGGCAGCGTCCGCGGCGCCGGATGGTCGCGGGGCCTTGCGGCGCGCCGCGTCATTCCACGGTGATGGTCTCCTTCATGTACGGATGAATCCCGCAGAACACCTTGTAGACCCCCGGCTTGTCGAAACGGAACGAGTAGGTCTCGTCCTGGTCGAGCGCTTTCGAGTGGAAGATGCCCGCGTCGTTGACGACGGTATGCGGCTCCGCGTCGAGGTTTTTCCACGTGACCGTCGTGCCGGCCTTGATCGTGGTCGACATCGGCGAAAACATGAAATTGTGGATCGTCACGAGCGGGCCGGCCGGGGCCTGCGCGAACGCGGCGAGCGGCGTGCCGACGGCGGCCGCGCTCAGGATCAGCGCGGCCGCCAGCGTCGAGGGCTTCAGGGAGGTCATGTCGGTCTCCTTGTGTATCGGCATCAGGCCAGCGTCGTGTCGTGCAGCGACGCAGCGACGGGATGGCCGGCGAAGTCGACGGTCGTCACGCCGAGCATCGCGGGCAGCCGGTCGCGCGGCACCGTGAGCGGCACCGGGCCGGGGCCGTTGCCGGCGGTCGGTTGCGGGAACGCGGTGGAGCGCGCGGTGTGGAACGTCACGTTGCCCTCGACCTTCGACACGATCTGGTGGATGTGCCCGTTCAGCACGGTGACCGAGCCGAAGCGGCGCAGCAGCGCCATCGTCTGCGGCGCGTCGCCGGTGCCCCAGCCCCACGGCTCGTAGATGGTCCACATTGGCATGTGCGAGAACACGACGATCGGCGTGCTCGATGATTGCCCCTTCAGATCCTGCGCGAGCCACGCGAGCTGTTCGTCGCCGAAGCTGCCGAGCCCGTTGGGCTTGAAATGCATCACGTTGACGAGTGCGACGAAGTGCACGCCCGCGTGATCGAAGCTGTAGTAGCCACGGTTGTCGGAAGCCTTGCCGAACCGGCTGAAATATTCGGCGCCCGAGCCGTCGGTCACGTCGTGTTCGCCGGGCACCGTGTGCAACTCGGGCACGCGCAGCGCGGACAGCAGTTGCGACGCGTGGTCGAACTCTTCCGCCTTGGACAGGTGCGTGATGTCGCCGGTATGGATCGCGAGCGCGGGCGCGGCAGGCATCCCGTTCACCAGATCGATCGTCTGCCGCAGCGTGGCCGCGACGTCGGGATTCGCGTCCTTGTTGAAGCCGATGTGCGTGTCGCTGATCTGCACGAACAGCGGCCGGCCCGCATTCGCGGGGAGTGCGGCGCCGCTTTGCGCGAGCGCGAGATCGAACGGTGTCAGGATGCCGCCCGACAGCGTAAACAGCGTGCCGAGGCCGCCGAACGCCATGCATTGCAGGGCCTTGCGGCGCGACGGGCGGGTGGGAGTCGATGAAGACATGTAAGCCTCGCATTCGTATGACGGAACCGGACGGCCGGATCGTCCTGGAATTAGCCGGCGCCTTCGCATTCCATACCGATGCGGCGACGGATTTATTCCCGCTTCTTTGCGAGGCCTGACGCGGCCGTTCGATGCTTGCGGAGCGCTGATGGATGGCCCGTCAATGTCCTGTAAGTGACACGTCACGTTTGCGTCATGTTTGCCCGATAGCCTGCGACACCGAATCATCTATCCGGAGCCCCTCATGCCGAATCCTGCGGCAACGGAAACCAGCGGTGCGGGCGGTCGAGGCACCCGCACCATCAGTCTCGCGTTGTTCTTTCCGATCGTTGCCTGCGGCATCGTCCACGTCGGCGCTCACCTGAGCGCGGATCCCGGTCTGGTCAAGGAAAGTTCGGTCCTCCCGATCGTGCTGCTCTTCGTCGCGCAGTCGGCGGCACTGTACTGGGCGCTCCACGAGCGGTTCTGAGCCGCGCCGGCCGATGCCATACCCGGCCGCGCGGCGCGCGGCCGGTCCCATCGATTTTCAATTCGACCAAGACGCTACCGATGGATATCCGTTTCTTCGATCCGAATCGCACCGCCAACGCGTCCGCGTGGCGCGTGCTCCCCAACCGCTGGGATGCGGTCGCGTTTCCGCTGATCATCGGCATACTCGCGATGGCGATCGTCGGCTTTCACGAGACGATGGCGCCGATCACGACCCTGCAGACGCAGAAGATCTCGCTCGATCCGTCGAACCTGCCCGAATACGCATTGCGCACCACGCTGCGGATGCTCGCCGCGATGGTCGCGTCGCTCGCGTTCACGCTGATCTACGGCACGCTTGCCGCGAAAAGCCGCCGCGCGGGCATGGTGCTGATTCCGATCCTCGACATCCTGCAGTCGGTGCCGGTGCTCGGCTATATCTCGTTTACGGTGACGTTCTTCCTCGCGCTGTTCCCGGGCCGCGTGCTCGGCGCCGAGCTCGCGGCGATCTTCGCGATCTTCACGAGCCAGGCGTGGAACATGACGTTCAGCTTCTACCAGTCGCTGCGCACGGTGCCGCGCGACCTGAGCGAAGTGTCGCGCGGCTTCCACCTGACGTCGTGGCAGCGCTTCTGGAAGCTCGAGGTGCCGTTCTCGATGCCGGGGCTGATCTGGAACATGATGATGTCGATGTCGGGCGGCTGGTTCTTCGTCGTCGCGTCGGAGGCCATCACCGTCGGCAACCAGACCATCACGCTGCCGGGGATCGGCGCATATCTCGCGCAAGCCATCTCGGACAAGAACATCGGCGCGGTCGGCTGGGTAATCGTTGCGATGTCGGTCGTGATCCTGGCCTATGACCAGTTCCTGTTCCGCCCGCTCGTCGCATGGGCCGACAAGTTCCGGATGGAGAACACCGCGTCGGGCGACGCGCCGCAATCCTGGCTGCTCGACATGATGCGCCGCACGCACCTGATTCATCAACTGCTCGTGCCGGCCGGCTGGCTGCTGTCGCAGGCCGCGCGGATTCCGTTGCGCGTGCCGGCGTTCGGCGGTAACGGCGCGCGTGGCGCAGCGGGCCATCGCTCGTCGCGCATCGGCGACATCGTGTGGGGCGCATTCGTGATCGTGCTGACCGCGTACGTCGCGTGGCGCGTCGTCAACTTCGTCGCGACCGGCGTGACGATGAGCGAGGTCGGCCACGTGCTGATGCTCGGGCTGATCACGCTGCTGCGCGTGCTCGTGCTGATCGCGATCGCGTCGGTGATCTGGGTGCCGCTCGGCGTGCTGATCGGGCTGCGCCCCGCGCTGGCCGAGAAGATCCAGCCGCTCGCGCAATTCCTTGCCGCGTTCCCGGCGAACCTGCTGTTTCCGGTGTTCGTGATCGTGATCGTCCACTTCCATCTGAACGCGGACATCTGGCTGTCGCCGCTGATCGTGCTCGGCACGCAGTGGTACATCCTGTTCAACGTGATCGCGGGCGCGATGTCCTATCCGAACGACTACAAGGAAGCGACGAAGAATTTCCGCATCCGCGGCTGGCAGTGGTGGCGGCAGGCGATGCTGCCCGGCATCTTCCCGTATTACGTGACCGGTGCGATCACCGCGTCGGGCGGCGCGTGGAACGCGAGCATCGTGTCCGAGTTCGTGCAGTGGGGCGACACGAAGGTCGTCGCGCACGGCCTCGGCGCATATATCGCGCAGACCACCGCCGCCGGCGACTTTCCGAAGATCATTCTGGGCATCGCCGTGATGTCCCTGTTCGTTACCCTGTTCAACCGCCTGCTGTGGCGTCCGATGTACGCCTATGCGGAATCCCGGCTCCGTCTCGATTGAGAGTAAGCGCGATGCAAAATTCGACCATAATCAACGCCCCGGCCCAGACGTCCCAGCCGCTTCAGCCGCCGCGCCTCGGGGAGCAAATCCTGCGCGTGGATCACGTCTGCCGCGGCTTCAACAAGACGCAGGGCGAACTGCTCGTGCTCGACGACGCGAACCTGTCGCTGCGCGAAGGCGAGATCGTCGGGTTGCTCGGCCGCTCCGGCTCGGGCAAGTCCACGCTGCTGCGGATCATCGCGGGGCTGATCGAGCCGACCGGTGGTGAAGTGACCTACCTCGGCAAGCCGCTGACCGGCCCGGCCGAAGGCGTCGCGATGGTGTTCCAGACCTTCGCGCTGTTTCCGTGGCTCACCGTGCTGCAGAACGTGGAAGCCGGGCTGGAAGCGCTCGGCGTCGGCGCACGCGAGCGGCGCGAACGCGCGCTCGCCGCGATCGACCTGATCGGTCTCGACGGCTTCGAGAACGCCTACCCGCGTGAGTTGTCGGGCGGCATGCGTCAGCGCGTGGGTTTCGCGCGCGCGCTCGTGGTCGACCCGACGATCCTGCTGATGGACGAGCCGTTCTCGGCACTCGACGTGCTGACGGCCGAAACGCTGCGTACCGACCTGCTCGACCTGTGGACGCAAGGCCGGATGCCGATCAAGTCGGTGCTGATCGTCACGCACAACATCGAGGAAGCGGTGTTCATGTGCGACCGGATTCTCGTGCTGTCGTCGAACCCGGGGCGCGTGATCGCCGAGATCAAGGTGCCGTTCAAGCATCCGCGCAACCGGCTGGATCCCGATTTCCGCAAGCTCGTCGACGACATCTACGCGAAGATGACCGCCCGCCAGACCGGCGAGGCGACGAAGAAGGGGCTCGAGCTCGGCAGCTGGATGCCGCGCGTGTCGACCAACCTGATGGCCGGCCTGATCGAGACGCTCGCGATGGCGCCGTATCACGGTCGCGCCGACATGCCCGAAATCGCGCGCACGCTGCATCTGGAAGTGGACGAACTGTTTCCGATCGCCGAAGTGCTGCAGTACCTCGGTTTTGCGGACGTGCGCGAAGGCGACGTGTTCCTGACGCCGCCAGCGCGCGTGTTCGCGGAATTCGGCACGCAGGAACGCAAGCTGATGTTCGCGGATCACCTGCTGAAGCACGTGCCGCTCGCCGCGCGGATCAGGAAGGTGCTGAACGAGCGCCCCGGCCATCGCGCGCCGCGTGTGCGCTTCGAGCAGGAGCTGGAGGATTTCCTGTCGGATGACGCGGCGGAGGAAACCCTCGACGCGGTGATCGACTGGGGGCGTTACGGCGAAGTCTTCTCGTACAACGACAAGACCGAGGTGTTCAGTCTCGAGGATGTGGAGAGCTGAGATCCGTCGACGGGTAAGGCGGCCCTGGCTTTGATTTGAACCAGTTCCAGACATCGAAGCCAGCAACGGCTGCTTCGTACGATGCGCCTGAGCGAATCGCTCAGGCGCATGCGTCCGCGTATTCGCTGCCGAAGGGCCCAAGGGAAAATACGTCCGGCCCGACAGCACTTCAACGACCTGTTAGCGCGGGCGGCGGTGTAGGCGATGGCGGGAACAACCATGCGACGCATGGCTCGACGCGCGGGAAGAATGCCGGTGGCGGCCAGCCGCTCTACGTGAGCGAGAGCGATAGCAGCAGCGCGACCGCATGCCGCGCATCTCGACGCGGAACCGGAGCGCCAGAACCGCGATCCGGCGCATGGCGCCGGCCGGGCGACGTCCGTTCAAGTCTCAGCCGCGTCGTCGATGCGCGCGGCAAGCACCATCGCGGCGGCGTTGCCCGGCGCCGAGCCGAGCAGTTGCGGCGCATAGACGCTGTCGCCGATCTCGATCGGCTGCCCCGACAGCGCGCACACACCGCGCTTGCGCGTGGTGAACAGCCGCCACTTCTGATAACCGTAGTGCCCGGTGCATGCGTCGCGCCACGAAATCATCACGGTGTCGGCCGTGGGCCGCTCGAGCACGCTGATCGTCGGCTTGCTCGTCGCGTCCCACGACGGCAGCCGGTCGCGCGTGACGCTGCGCCGCCGCGGCACGCCCCACGAGACGGATGGCATGTCGAAGCTGCCGATCGCGGCGACGGTCACGAGCCAGGGCGCTAAACGGTTGTTCATGTCAGTTTTCCTCGAAACGTTGCGCGACACCGCCATACGCGGCATCACGACAGGCGGATGCGCGGCTGCGCGCAGCCGTTGATCCGTTCGGCGATCCACAGCAGGGTCGCCTTGGAGAAGCCGTGCAGCGCCTGCTGGTGCCGCCGGTAGAGCATCAGGTGGCTGAACTGCGCGAAGCGCCCCTGAATGAAGCCGCCGCGAAAGAACCCGAACTGCCCGAGCGTGCCGAACGCGTCGTAGTCGCTGATCGACACGAGCGAGCCGAAATCGTGGAATGCGAACGGCGGAATCGGCGTGCCGTCGAGCCAGGCGGGCAGGTGCTTCGCGAGATGCTCGGCCTGCTGCGTCGCGACCTGCGCGGTCGGCGGCAGCGGCCGTTCGTGGCCGTCGAGCAAGAGGCTCGCGCAATCGCCGATCGCGAACACGTGCTCGTCGCCCGTGGCCTGCAGCGTGGGGCCGACGACGATCTGGTTCGCGCGGTTCGTGTCGAGGCCGCCGAGCGCCTGCATGAAATCGGGCGCCTTCACGCCGGCCGCCCAGACCATCAGGTCCGCTTCGGCAAACGAACCGTCGCCGTAGTGGAAGCCGTTCGCGTCGGCCGACGTGACGCGGGTCGACGTCAGCACGTGAAAGCCGATCTGTTCGAGCCGCCGCTGCGCCGACGCGGAAATCCTCGGCGGAAACGCGGCGAGGATGCGTGGGCCGCTTTCGAGCAGCGTGAGCTGCAGCCGCTCGCGCACCGTCGCGTCGCCATACGCCTGCGCCACTTCCAGCAAGCGGCTCAGCTCCGCCGCGAGTTCCACGCCGGTCGCGCCCGCGCCGACGATCGCGACGCGGAACGGCTCGTCGCGCGCGATGCTGCGAAAGACGCGCATCCGCAACGCTTCGTTGAAGGTCTCGGCCTGCTGCTGGCTGTCGATGAAGTAGCAGTGCTCGCGCACGCCCGGTACGCCGAAATCGTTGGCCTGGCTGCCGAGCGCGAGGATCAGCACGTCGTATTCGAGTTCGCGTGCCTCGAGCACGAGTTCGCCGTCCTGCGAGCGGATCTCGCCGAGCTGCACACGGCGGCGTGCGCGATCGAGCCCCTTCAGTTCGCCGGGCTGGTACGTGTAGCCGTGGTCGCGTGCATGGGCGAGGAAGATCACCTGTTGCTGCTGGACATCGCGCGTACCGGCCGCGATCGTGTGCAGCATCGGCTTCCAGATGTGCGTCGGACTGCGGTCGACAACCGTGACTTGCGCCCGCCCGGACCGGCCGAGGCGCTCGCCCAGACGGGTCGCGAGCTGCAGCCCGGCGATTCCGCCGCCGACGATGACGATGCGTGTAGGGGTTGTCATGGATAAATCATCACGTGATGAATAAGGTATGATCCTAGCGCTTCCCGGCTTCGCGTGTCAACGGAGCGGGGCGGCAGTCCCATGCCGGGGAAGTGAAACCGGGCCAGAACGCGGGCATTCGAACCATTCAAGGGGAGCAGGAAAACGTGGCTGAAGTCACTGAGCGCGCGCCGTCGAAGCGGCGTACGCGCGGGCGGCCGCTGGCGGACGCATCCGTCGGTCCGGACGTGATACTGCGCGCCGCGCGCCGCACGTTTGCGAAGCGCGGCTACGACGCGACGAGCGTGCGCGAAGTCGCGCGCGAGCTGGGCATCGACGCGGCGTTGATCGCCCATCACTTCGGCACGAAGGAAACGTTGTGGCTGGCGGTCGTCGAGCAGATCGTCGAGCTGGCCCAACCGATGTTCGACGCGCTGCGTGCATTGCGCACGTCGTCGCTGCCGCATCGCGAGCGCGTGCGGCGCGCGCTCGAGCTGTGCGTCGATCACGAATTCGACGAGCCCGACATGGGCATGTTCTTCTCGACGGCGGCGACCGAGGAGGGCGCGCGGCTCGACCGGCTGCAGGAGCGGCTCGTGCGCCCGTATCACGAGGTGATGTTCCCGCTGCTGGCGGAAGCGGTGGAGGCCGGCGAGATTCGGGCGGCGGACCCCAACGTGTTGTTCTTCATGATCGCGAGCGCGATCGGCATGACCGTGTCGTACAGCCACATGATGCGGGAGTTCACGTCGCTGCCCACGCGGCAGCACGAATTCAGGCAGGCCGTGCTCGCGGTCGCGCTCAATATCCTCGGCGATTGAGCGCCGCGCGCGCGATGCGCGCGGTCATGTCGCCGCAATCGGCCTCGGTTCGTGCACCGCGTTGCGCGCGCTTTCGCGCAGCGCATCGACGAGTGGCGACGGCGTGCGGTACGGGATCGTCAGCTCGTATGCGAGCGGGCTGCCCGTGCCGGTCAGTTCGCATAACGTAATATCGTGCGTCTGCATCGGCACGAACAGGCGCGGCATCAGCGCAACGCCGATGCCACCCGCGACCAGCCCGGCCGTCGTCTGCATCTGGCGCGGCTGCTGGACCACGCGCGGTGCGAAGCCCGCCTGCGCGCACGCCGTCACGAGTACGCGTCGGCGAAGGCCGGCGTCGAAGGGTTCACCGTCGCGCTCGCGCGCGAACTCGGGCCGCGCGGTGCAACGGTCGATACGTTTGCGCCCGGTTACATCGCCGAGACGCGCTTCTTCGGCGACGGTGGCGTCGCGCCGGTCATCGCGGCGACCAATCGCGAGCGGACGCCGGCCGGCCGCGCTGGCCATCCGGACGATATCGCGGACGCGGTCGCGTGGCTCGCCGGGCCGCGTGCGTCATTCGTCACCGGCGCGACGATCGCGGTGAACGGTGGTTGGCGCGTCGGTTGAGGTGAGGGGACAATGCGGCGCCGGGCAGCGCGCATCAGTCGAGATCCGGCGGCCCATCGCCGAGCCAGCGCCGCGCGCCAGGCCCGTTGCGGCCCGCGCGGTCTTCCGGGTTCGTCAGCTTGCAGCGCTTCAGCGACAGGCAGCCGCAGCCGATGCATTCGTCGAGGTTGATGTAGAGCCGCTGCAACTCCTCGATCCGGTTCGCGACGCGCTGCTTCCAGCCGCGCGACAGCCGCTGCCAGTCCTTGTTCGTCGGCGCGGTGTCTTCCGGCAGGCTCACGAGTTGCTCGGCGATCTCGTCGAGCGAATAGCCGATCTTCTGCGCGAACACGATGAACGCGATCAGCCGCAGCACCGCACGCGAATAGTGACGATGGCTCGAGCCGTTGCGGTGCGACTTGATAAGCCCACGCTTCTCGTAGAAGCGCAGCGTCGATGCCGGCACGCCGCTGCGCGCGGCTACTTCGCGGATCGACATCAGCGGCCATTGCGTGGTTTCGTCGATACCCATGACGTCCTCCGGAAAAGCTTGACTTGAAGTTAACTTCAACTTTTATGCTACGCGGCAGTTTAACCCGTCGCGAGGCATCATGCTCTTCTTATCCCCAGGCAGGACGTCGCCTTTGAGCGCGGCCTGCGCGTTGCTGCTGACGTTGTCGGGCTGTCATGACGGCAAAGGCGAATCGTCGGTCCATCCTCTGCCCGAAGTCGGCGTGACGACCGTCGCGCCGCGCACGGTCCGCCTCGCGGACGAATTCAACGGACGCGTCGAAGCGGTCGACGCGGTCGAGTTGCGACCGCGCGTGAGCGGCTATCTGCAGCGCATCGCGTACAAGGAGGGCGACCTCGTCGCGCAGGGCGCGGTGCTGTTCGAGATCGATCCACGCCCGTACCGGATCGCACTCGACCGCGCGAACGCGCAGCAGCAGCGGGCGCGCGCGGCCGCGAGCCTCGCCGATGTACAGCTCAAGCGCGTGCGGACGCTGATCGATGCGCATGCAACCTCGCAGGAGGAACTCGACAACGCGCGCTCGACCGCGGAGCAGGCGCGCGCCGACCTGCGGGCGGCCGACGCGGCCGTCGCGGACGCGAAGCTCAATCTCGGCTTCACCGAAGTGCGTTCGCCGATCTCCGGGCGAGTCGGCCGCGCGATCGCGACCGCCGGCAACCTCGCGCGCGCGGACGAGACGCTGCTGACGACGGTCGTGTCGCAGGACCCCGTCTACGTCTATTTTGACTGCGACGAGCAGAGCTACCTGCGCTACAACGCGCGGCGCGACGACCGGAAGCATCGGGCGATCGGCGCGGACCCGGTGCGCGTGGGCCTCGCGAACGAGACGGGCTTCCCGCACGCGGGCACCGTCGATTTCCTCGACAACCGGCTCGATCCGCAAACCGGCACGATCCGTGCACGCGTGCGGCTGCCGAACGCGGATCACGCGTTCACGCCGGGCCTCTATGCGCGGGTACAGCTCGTCAGCGGCCGCGACCAGGACGCGCTGCTCGTCGACGACAAGGCGGTGCTCACCGACCAGGATCGCAAGTACGTATACGTGATCGGCGCCGGCGACAAGGCGCTGCGTCGCGACGTGACGATCGGCCGTGTGCTGGACGGCGAGCGGATCGTCGAGAAGGGGCTGCAGCCAGGCGATCGCGTGGTCGTCGACGGCGTGCAGCGGATCTACTATCCAGGTGCGCAGGTGAAGCCGAAGGCGCTGGCCGTGCATGCGGACGCGGGCACCGGGCCGGGCAGCGGCATGCAGGCCGTGGCCGACGCCGGCGCGCCGGTCGCGCAATAACGGGAGACCTGCGATGGATTTCTCCCGATTCTTCATCGACCGGCCGATCTTCGCGGTCGTGCTGTCGATCGTCATCTTTGCGCTCGGCCTGATCTCGATCCCGATGCTGCCGGCCGGCGAATATCCGGAAGTCGTGCCGCCGAGCGTCGTGGTGCGTGCGACGTACCCGGGCGCGAACCCGAAGGAAATCGCCGAATCGGTCGCCGAGCCGCTGGAGGAAGCGATCAACGGCGTCGAAGGGATCATGTACATGAAGTCGGTCGCGGGCTCGGATGGCAGCCTGCAGGTCGTCGTCACCTTCCTGCAGGGCGTCGATCCCGACACGGCCGCCGTGCGCGTGCAGAACCGCGTGAGCCAGGCGCTGTCGCGCCTGCCCGACGAGGTGCGCCAGTACGGCGTGACCACGCAGAAGCAGTCGCCGACGCCGCTGATGTACGTGAGCCTCTATTCGCCAGACAACAGCCGCGACTCGCTGTACCTGCGCAACTACCTGACGTTGAACGTGAAGGACGAGCTGTCGCGCCTGACCGGCATCGGCGATGTCGGCGTGTACGGCTCCGGCGACTACGCGATGCGGCTCTGGCTCGACCCGAACCGGCTGGCATCGCGCGGGCTGACCGCGAGCGACGTGATCGCCGCGGTGCGCGAGCAGAACGTGCAGGTATCGGCTGGCCAACTGGGTGCGGAGCCGACGCCGAAGAAGAACGACTTCCTGCTGTCGATCAATGTGCGCGGCCGGCTGCGCACGGTGCAGGAATTCGGCGACATCGTGTTGCGCAACGGCGACGACGGCCAGGTCGTGAAGCTATCCGACGTCGCGCGCGTCGAGCTCGGCGCGGGCGACTACACGTTGCGCTCGTATTTCAACGACCGGCATTCGGCCGTGGTCGGCATCTTCCTGTCGCCGGGCGCGAACGCGCTCGAGGTGGCGAAGGCCGTGTATGCGAAGTTCGACGAGTTGTCGAAGCGTTTCCCGCCGGGCATCGCGTATCGCCCGGTGTGGGATCCGACCGTGTTCGTGCGCGAATCGATCGGCGCGGTGCAGCACACGCTGATCGAGGCCGTCGTGCTGGTCGTGCTCGTCGTGGTCCTGTTCCTGCAGACGTGGCGCGCGTCGATCATCCCGCTCGTCGCGGTGCCGGTGTCGGTGGTCGGCACGTTCGCGTGGCTCTATCTGCTCGGCTATTCGATCAACACGCTGACGCTGTTCGGGCTCGTGCTCGCGATCGGGATTGTCGTCGACGATGCGATCGTCGTGGTCGAGAACGTCGAGCGCAACATCGCACAGGGGCTGAACCCGCGCGACGCCGCGCATCAGGCGATGCGCGAGGTGTCGGGGCCGATCGTCGCGATCGCGCTCGTGCTGTGCGCGGTGTTCGTGCCGATGGCGTTCATGTCGGGCGTGACCGGCCAGTTCTACAGGCAGTTCGCGGTGACGATCGCGATCTCGACGGTGATCTCCGCGATCAATTCGCTGACGCTGTCGCCCGCACTCGCCGCGAAGCTGCTGCGCCCGCACGGCACGCCGAAGGATGCGCTCGCGCGCGTGCTCGACCGCGCATTCGGCTGGCTGTTCCATCCGTTCAACCGCTTCTTCGAGCGCAGCTCCGACCGCTATCACGGCGTCGTCGGTCGCGCGCTGAAGCGGCGCGGCGTGGTGTTCGCCGTCTATGCGGTGCTGCTCGCGGCGACCGCGCTGCTGTTCAACGCGGTGCCGGGCGGCTTCATCCCCGTGCAGGACAAGCTGTACCTGTTCGCGGGCGCGAAGTTGCCGGAAGGCGCATCGCTCGCGCGCACCAGCGAGGTGACCGAGCAGATGACGAAGGTCGCGCTCGGCACTGACGGTGTCGAGATAGTGCCGGCATTCGCCGGGCTGAACGCGCTGCAGGGCGTGAACACGCCGAACATCACGAACTCGTACGTGATCCTGAAGCCGTTCGACCAGCGCCACCGCAGCGCCGCGGAAATCAACGCGGACCTGAACGCGCGCCTCTCGGCCATCGGTGGCGGCATTACCTATGCGCTGATGCCGCCGCCGATCCAGGGCCTTGGCAACGGCTCGGGCTATTCGCTGTACCTGGAGGATCGCGGCGGGCTGGGCTACGGCGCCTTGCAGAACGCGCTCACCGCATTCCAGGCCGCGGTCGCGAAAACGCCGGGGATGAGCTACCCGGTCAGCTCGTACCAGGCGAACATCCCGCAACTCGAAATGAAGGTCGACCGGTTGAAGGCGAAGGCGCAGGGCGTCTCGCTGACCGACCTGTTCAGCACGCTGCAGGTCTATCTCGGCTCGATGTACGTGAACGACTTCAACCTGTTCGGCCGCGTGTACCGCGTGATGGCGCAGGCGGATGCCGGTCACCGGCAGACGGCCGCCGACATCGCGAATCTGCGCACCCGCAACGCGAAGGGCGAGATGGTGCCGATCGGCTCGATGGTGACGGTCGTGCCCGCGTACGGGCCGGATCCGGTCGTCCGCTACAACGGCTATCCGGCTGCGGACCTGATCGGCGACGCGGACCCGAAGGCGATGTCGTCGTCGCAGGCGATCGCGAAGCTGCAGCAGATCGCGAAGGACGTGCTGCCGCCGGGCATCACGCTCGAATGGACCGACCTCAGCTATCAGCAGGTCACGCAGAGCAACGCGGCGATCGTCGTGTTCCCGCTCGCGGTGATGCTCGTGTTCCTGGTGCTCGCGTCGCTGTACGAGAGCTGGACGCTGCCGCTCGCGGTGATCCTGATCGTGCCGGTATGCATGTGCGCGGCGCTTTTTGGCGTATGGCTTTCCGGCGGCGACAACAACGTGTTCGTGCAGGTCGGTCTCGTCGTGCTGATGGGCCTCGCGTGCAAGAACGCGATCCTGATCGTCGAGTTCGCGCGCGAGCTTGAAATCCAGGGCAAGGGCGTGATCGAAGCCGCGCTCGAGGCGTGCAGGCTGCGGTTGCGGCCGATCGTGATGACGTCGGTCGCGTTCATCGCGGGCGCGGTGCCGCTGTTGATCGGCAGCGGCGCGGGCAGCGAGGTGCGAGCGGCCACCGGCGTCACCGTGTTCGCGGGGATGCTCGGGGTCACGTTGTTCGGGCTGTTCCTGACGCCCGTGTTCTATGTGGCGATCCGCAAGCTCGCGGGCGGCACGCCGGCCGTGTGGAGCGAACAGCACGGCACCCTCGAAGGAGAAAACCGATGAGCGCCGCTTTCCGTCTTTCCGCGCTCGTGATGTCGTTGACGCTCGCCGCGTGCGCGGTCGGCCCCGATTTCAAACGGCCAGACACGGCGGCTGCCGCGCGCTTCGCACGCGACGCGCATCCGGCCACGCAGGACGCGACGTCGCCGGACGCGTCGGCTGCTGCCGATGCCGCGTTCTGGGGCGGCTTCGGCGATCCGGCGCTGACGCAGCTGATCGACTCGGCGCTCGCGGCGAACCACGACCTGCAGGTCGCCGTCTCGCGCTACGACGCGTCGAACGCGTTGCTGTCGCGTGCCACGTTCGACCGCTATCCGACGATTACGGCGAGCGGCCAGGTCGGCCACCAGCTAATGAGCAAGGACCAGGCGTTCGGCGCACCGCGCAGCCAGCGCGATACGCCGATGTCCAATGTCGGGATCAACGCGGCGTGGGAACTGGACCTGTTCGGACGCGTGCGCAGGTCGATCGAGTCGCAGCGTGCGGAAACGGCCGCGAGCGCGGCCGACGTACGCGCGGTGCGTGTCGTGATCGCGAGTGAGGTCGCGAGCACGTACGTGGATCTGCGCGGCTCGCAGGAGCGGCTGCGGATCGCACGCGAGAACGCCGACAACCAGAAGCAGACGCTCGCGCTGATCAATGCGCGCGTCGGCGCGGGGCGCGGTTCCGAGCTCGATGCGGCGCGTGCGCGCGCACAGTACGAATCGACGATGTCGCGGATCGCCGTGTATGAATCGGCGATCGGCGTTGACGAGCACCGGCTCGCGGTGCTGACCGGACAGACGCCGGATGCGCTGATCGGCCGGTTCGACATCCCGAACGACGACGCATCGAAAGGCACGCCGGTGCCACTGCCGGCGCTTGCCGCCGACATCGATCCCGGCACGCCGGGCGACCTGCTCCGCAGGCGCCCCGATGTCGCGGCTGCCGAGGCACGGCTGCACGCGGCGACCGCGCGGGTCGGCGTCGCGACGGCCGACCTGTTTCCGCGCTTTACGCTGTCGGGGCTGCTCGGCAGCGCGACGAGCAGCTACGGGTTCTTCCGTGCGGGCAGCGACACGAACCTGATCGCGCTCGGCGTCGACTGGTCGTTCCTCGACGTCGGCCGCGTACGCGCGCGGATCGCGGCGAGCGACGCGGAGGCGGCCGGCCAGCTCGCGCAGTACCGGCAGACCGTGCTCGGCGCACTGGAGGAAACCGAGAACGCGCTGCTGCGCGTTGCCCGCACGCGGGACGAGACCGCGCACCTCGTGCGGGCGGCGGACGACAGCGCACGCGCGGCGCAGCTTGCGCAGACGCGCTTCGCGGCGGGCGCGATCGACTATTACGAAGTGCTCGACGCGCAGCGGACGCTGCTGCAGGCGCAGGACGCGGCGGCCGACGGGCGGATGCGCAGCGCGGCGTCGACGGTCGTGCTGTACAAGGCGCTCGCGGGAGGCTGGCCGGCGGGAACGGCGCAGGCCGCACCGGGGCCGGTCGCGCGATCGGTGCAGTAGCACGCCGGGCCGCGAGGCAGCCTGGCGCGGTTCGTCCGCCCGCCGTTCAACTGGGGGCGGAGCGCCGACCCGATGTCCGCTGACGGCAGCCCAGCGCTTCGCCGCCGCACCTGCCTTGCATCGCCCGCACCGCATGCGCGGCGAGGCAAACGGACGATTTCCCGCCGCGAAACATTGTTCTCCTTCGTCGTAAACGTCTCGAATGCGTGATATTTGCGCCGCCCGATCCGGTTTAGAGTGGCCGCAAATCGATGACGATGTGTCGTATGGCCGAAGTCGCAGGCCGTACCGATGCACCAGAGGAGCTGGAGACAAATGGCTGAAGGCAGGATTACGCAAGTTGAATCGTTCGGTTTCGAGCGGATTCCCGACGCATCGCGCTATGCGCGGCCGATCGATCTGTTCCGGCTGCTGTTCGGCGGCTGCAATACGTTTTCCACGTCGGTGCTCGGCAGCTTCCCCGTGCTGGTCGGGCTGTCGTTCAAGGCGGGCGTCGCCGCGATCGTGCTCGGCGTGCTCGCCGGCACCTGCATCCTCGCGCCGATGAGCCTGTTCGGTCCGCGCAACGGGACGAGCGACCCCGTGTCGTCCGGCGCGCATTTCGGCATCCACGGCCGGATCGTCGGTTCGTTCCTCGCGCTGCTCACGTCGATCGCGTTCTTCTCGCTCGCGGTGTGGAGCTCGGGCGACGCGCTCGTCGGCGGCGCGCACAACATGGTCGGCGTGCCCGTCAACGGCTTCACGCTCGGCGGGGCCTACATGGTGTTCGCGGTGCTCGTGCTGATCGTCTGCATCTACGGCTTTCGCTTCATGCTCTGGGTCAACAAGATCGCCGTGTGGGCGGCGAGCCTGTTGTTCGTCGCCGGCCTGTTCGCGTTCGCGGGGATGTTCGACATCAACTACGCGGGCAAGCTGAGCCAGGGTAGTGCAGGTTTCTGGGCCGCGTTCGTCGGCGCGGTGCTGGTCGCGTTGAGCAACCCGGTGTCGTTCGCGTCGACGCTCGGCGACTGGGCGCGCTACATCCCGCAACAGACGCCGAAGCGGCGCGTGATGGGCGCCGTGTTCGCTGCGCAGATCGCGACCTTCGTGCCGTTCTTCTTCGGCCTGGCGACCGCGACGATCATCGCGTCGAAGGCGCCCGCGTTCATCGCATCGAACGACTACGTCGGCGGGCTGCTCGCCGTGTCGCCGCGCTGGTTCCTGCTGCCGATGTGCCTGATCGCGATCATCGGCGGGATGTCGACCGGCACGACCGCGCTTTACGGCACGGGCCTCGACGTGTCGAGCATGTTTCCGCGCTTCCTGAACCGCGTGCGTGCGACGCTGCTGATCGGCACGATCGCGATCGCGTTCATTTTCGTCGGCCGTTTCTGGTTCAACCTCGTCGAAAGCGTCGCGACGTTCTCGACGCTGATCGACACGTTCAGCTGCCCGTGGATGGCGATCATGGTGATCGGCTACGTGACGCGTCGCGGCTTCTATCTCGCCGACGACCTGCAGGTGTTCAACCGCGGGCTGCGGGGCGGCCACTATTGGTTCACGCACGGGTGGAACCTGCGCGCGATGGGCGCGTGGCTGCCGGCGGCGTTCATCGGGCTGTCGTTCGTGAACCTGCCGGGCCAGTTCGTCGGGCCGCTCGGCAACCTGGCTGGCGAGCTCGATCTAAGCGTGCCGGTGTCGCTGCTCGTCGGCGGATTGCTGTATTTCGTATTGCTGACGCTGCATCCGGAAGCGGAAGGTGTGTACGGCCCGAACGGACGCTTCCTCGTGCGCGGCCGCAGGCAGGCGGAGCGTGGCGTCGGCGCGCCGGCGATCCAGCCGAAGGGGTATTGAGCGCCGCATCGCTTGCTGCTTCGTTTCGGAAGCCATCGTGCCGCCGCGCGGGAAAACCGCCGGCGGCATGATCGTTTTCGGATCCGTGATGGTCGGTGCGGATGAGAAGCCTGACCTGTCCGTCGACCCCGCAGCGGATCAGTGGAACGTGCTGCCTGCGAGCATCCCGCCGTCGACGATGAATTCCGCGCCCGTGCAATACGCGGATTCGTCGGACGCGAGAAACAGCACGAGGCTCGCCACTTCGTCGGGCTTGCCGATGCGCGCGATCGGCAGCCCGCTGTAGATCGACGATGGGTCGAAATCGGCGTATTCCGGCGGGCGTGCCATCACCGTGTCGATGCCGCCCGGATGGACCGAGTTCACGCGGATTCCATAGCGGCCGAACTCGAGCGCGGCTGCCTTCGTCATCCCGCGCACCGCGAACTTGCTCGCCACATACGCGCTGCCGCCGGCCACGCCTTCCATGCCGGCCGTCGACGACACGTTGACGATCGAGCCGCCGCCCGCGTCCTTCAGCGCGGCCAGTGCCGATTTCATGCCGAGCCAGCAGCCGACCTGGTTGACGTCGATCACCTTGCGATAGTCGTCGAGCGAACAGGACTCGATCGGCACGAGCTTCAGGATCGCCGCGTTGTTCACGAGGATGTCCAGCCGGCCGAAGTGCGCGAGCGTCGCATCAACGGCGGTGTGCCAGTCGTCTTTGTTCGTCACGTCGAGATGCTGGTAGCGCGCGGCGTTGCCGAGTTCGGCCGCGACGCGTTGTCCGGCGTCGTCCAGCACGTCGGCGATCACCACGCGTGCGCCTTCGGCGACGAACCGGCGTGCCTCCGCCTCGCCCTGGCCGCGGGCACCGCCCGTGATCAGCGCCACCTTGCCTTCGAGTCGTTTCATCGTGTTTGCTCCTGTGAGTGAAAGGGGACGCACGAGCCCGCTCATGCGGCGGCCGACGCGTCGATGATGCTGATGACCGGTCCGGCGCCATCCCATGCGCGTGTTTCGGTGATGCCGCGCGCGATCGTGTCGCGCATGCCGGCGCCTTCGATCACTTCAGCGCGCACGCCGGGATCGCCGGCGTCGTCGAGGTAAGCGACGCGCGTGACCGGGTTGCGCGCTTCGAACACGACGCGCAGGTCAAGCGCCGTGAGTTGCGCAACCGCGGCATCGAGATCCTCGACCCCACATGCGACGTGATGCAGGCCCGCGAGCGGTTGCACGTGCATGCCGTGGTACGGCGACGGCGCGTCGTTCGTCACGTGGATCAGTTCGATCTGCCGGTCGTCGGGATACGCGAGCCCGACGTCGATCGTGACCTTCACCGCTTCACCGAGGTAGCGGCCGTCGAGACGCGCGTCGCGGGACACGGTCCACCGGACCGCATCGTGGCGGGCGCCAGCGCGCGATGCTGCGGTCGAGATCGGCAATCGCATAGCCGATCTGGTCGACGGGGCTTTGGACGGGCGCATTCATGGTGTCTCCGTGGCGGGGGCGCGAGCGGGCGCGGCGCCGTTCGATGCGGCATGCGACGAATGACGGCCATGATGACAACAAACCTGGCGCTTCGTGCCATCCATACGGACTAGCCGCGGGGGACACGGCGCGGTGAGGGAGAAGCGAGTGGGCGCCGCCGCGTGTTCGGGCTCTCGACCGTCACGTATCCGCTGTTTTCGTGGCGCGCGGCCGCGCTGTCGTAGACGGCAGCACGGTGCCGCACCGCGATCTCCATCGCGCCACGCTGGCCGCGCTGTCGGACACGTTCGGCGACGTGCTGACGACCGGACAAGTGCTCGCGCTCGACGTCGCCTGATGCGCGCGCGGCCGGGCTCGAGCCGTGCGCGGCGGCGCGCAGGCGGACGACGGTCCTGGTGCGGTCAGGCGGGTCGAGGCGGCGTGGCGGCGAAGCCCGATGCGGGGGCGTTCGCGCGTGCCGGGCAGCACTCAGCCGCGAGGTCGGCCGCGCATCGGTGCACGGCCCGCCCGATCAGAACATCGTGTTTGCGTTCGCGGCGTTTTCGGGCACCGGCTGGATCACGTCCCAGTGCTCGACGATCTTGCCGTCCTTCACGCGGAAGATGTCGACCACAGCGTCGCCGCGATCGCCCGGCCGCTCGGTCGCATGCACATGCAGATAGACGAGGTCGCCATCGGTCGAGCTGCGGACGATCTGCGCGCGTGATTCGGGGTTCTTCTGGAACGCACCGACGAAGTACGACACGAACGGCTTCTTGCCGTCGGGCACGTGCGGGTTGTGCTGCTTGTAGCCGTCGGCGACGACGGCGGCAGCCGCGACGGCTTCGTGCTTGTTGAAGAAGCGGTCGTAGAACGTCAGCACGAGCTGGCGGTTGGCTTCCTCGGCGGCCAGGTCGCGCGTGACATGACCGGCGGACAGCGCAGCCGTCGATGCGGCAAGCAGGACGAACGCGGCAACGGCGCGGACGGGGGAGCGGAGCGATGACATGTGGCGGGTTCCTTGTCTGGTGATTCGTGGGTGGGCGCACGGTGCGCGACCGCGGACGACGCCGATCGTCATCATCGGCGGGCGAAGGGGGCAGTGGCGCACAACCGCATGCTTCGCAGAACTTGAAAATCCGTGCGGCCATCGAGTCGATCGAATGGTACAGTTGCCGCGAACCCGTCACAAGAAGTCACTGCGGTGTGAACAGGTCACGCCGCGGTGACCTGCATTGCCCGTGAAAGAGAATCCAGTCATGTCGTTTCCGTCCGCCGACGAATCCGTCGAACTCGTTCAGCCGTGCCCGATCCGCGATGTGCTCGACCGCATCGGCGACCAATGGAGCCTGCTCGTGATCGAGGCGCTGTCCGGCGGCACGATGCGTTTCAATGAACTCGCCCGCACGATCGGCGACGTATGGAAACAGATGCTGTCGCGCACGCTCAAGCGGCTCGAGCAGGACGGCTTCGTCAGCCGCACACTCTATGCCGCGGTGCCGCCGCGCGTCGAATATGCGCTGACGGACCTCGGGCGTTCGTTCCTGACGCCGATGGACGTGATGATCCGCTGGGCCGACGAACATCATCGTGCGATATGCGCCGCACGTCGCCGCGCACGCGAGTTGGAGAGCAGCGGGCGTTGAGCGGAGTGCGTCGTGCGGGCGTGTGGCGCTCTGCGACTGTATGCGTGTGTTGCTGCAGTATCGGATGATTTCGTTATCCGAACGTTGTGAGTGCGTGGTTTACGCATGCGGCGTCGCGAAGGGGGCAACACACGCGCGACGATTGGCGTTTGAAGGATATGAACGGTCGTGGCGGGGGGGGGCAGGCGGGATCCGCATCCACCCGGTCGGTCGGTTCGTATGCAGGACAGGGCGGCGTGTCGATCGACAAGTGCATGGAAGCGGCGGCTCCGCGCCGACCGATGGCCGGCGCGGGCGACTCATCGCCAGGTACCGTCGACGTAGACCCACACTTGACCCTGGCGCCGCCAGTATCCAGGCACCCACCTACGCCCGGGGCGGCGGGCGACCCAGCGGCCGGACACCCATATATAGCGGCCGCGCTGCCAGCGCCAGTAGCCGTCGGTCCAGATATAGCCGTGCGGCCGCGGCGGCGGTGGCCGGCGATCATGCCTCGGTGCGGGCGGCGCGAAGCCCGGGCGATTGGAATGTGGCGGCCTGCCGGGGCCCGGAGGCGGTCCGGGAGGCCTATACCTGGGCGGTGCGGGTTGGGCCGAGGCGGTGCGCAGCCAACCGCCGGTGGCGGCGACGGCGGCGGTCAGTCCGATGGTGCGCAACAGCGAACGCCGATTCATGGCGAGTCCTCTATCTAATATGTAATCGGGGCTGCCGTTACATTAGCCTGCCGGGCCTGCGGCCGGGTTACGCGGGTCATCAAGGCTGTTACCGCATGTCACGACGGCTTGCTGGCAGCCGGGGCGCTTGCCGCCGGTCCCACGCGGCAGGCGCTGACGGCCCAATAGGGTCGGCCACGGCCACACGGCCGTGTGTTTACGGTTCGGTCGCAGCGTTTTAGGCGAGCAGGCCCAATATTTGAGACTGATCCGGGTAAAAATTACCGGTTTTGCGTGATTCCATCGATTCCGTTTGTTGTTTCTATGCAACCGTCAAGACGATGACACGAAAGAATGGTGGGATCAAAGCCTCCAAAAAGCATCCGTCAATCAGTCAAAAAAAGACGTTAAAACAAATACTTATAACGTGCCCCCACTTTCATTATTTCTAGTTCTGGAAAAGCTTATTTCTTTATTTGCGGATCGCGCCCCTAGGGTACACCCCTAAACTCACGGTTCCCAAACGGGCAACTATCCGGGCGCGGCCAGTAGGACCGATGGCGTTCCCGGGCGGTTGCAGACCGTTTATGAACAAGGTCGCGAGACCTGCCTCTTTTTAGAAGGGAGCTCCACGAATGAACAAGACTCTGATCGTTGCAGCAGCTGCAGCATCGTTCGCTACCGTCGCTCACGCGCAAAGCAGCGTCACGCTGTACGGCGTGCTGGACGCAGGCATCACCTACACGAGCAACGTCCAGCCGGCACTCGGCCAAGCTGGCAAGTCGCGTTGGGCGATGGGTTCGGGCATTGACCAGAGCCGTTTCGGCCTGCGTGGCTCGGAAGACCTGGGTGGCGGCCTGAAGGCAATCTTCACGTTGGAAAGCGGCTTCGGCATCGGTAACGGCAAGCTGGGCAACAACGGCGGCATGTTCAACCGTCAAGCATTTGTCGGTCTGTCGAGCCAGTACGGCACGGTCACGCTGGGTAAGCAGTATGACGCAACGCAAGACTACCTGGCGCCGCTGACGGCAACGGGCTCGTGGGGCGGCACGTACTTCGCGCACCCGCTGAACCTCGACCGTCTGAGCACGACCGGTGACGTCGCAGCGAACAACACCATCAAGTTCACGAGCGCGAACTACGCTGGCCTGCAATTCGGCGGCACGTACTCGTTCTCGAACAACACGAACTTTGGTAACAACCGTGCGTACAGCGCAGGCGTTGCATACCAATTCCAAGGCCTGAAGCTGGCGGGTGCATACTCGCAAGCGAACCTGGGTGACGGTACGAACGCAAACGGCGCGACGTCGTCGGCAATCGGTGGCATCGCTAGCCAAGGCCGCGTCCGCACGTACGGTGCTGCTGCCGGTTACGCATTCGGCCCGGCACAAGTCGGCGCTGCATGGACGCAAGCACGTCTCGACAACAACGCAGTTGGTCTGGGCACGCTGCGCACGGACAACTACGAAGTCAACGCGAAGTACAACCTGACGCCGGCTCTCGGCCTGGGCGCTGCTTACACGTACACGAACGCGAAGATCAACAACGGCAGCACGCACTGGAACCAGTTCGGCCTGCAAGCTGACTACTCGCTGTCGAAGCGCACGGACGTCTACGCACAAGCTGTGTACCAGCGTGCAGCGAAGAACGGCATCGGCGCGTCGATCTACAACGGCGACAGCTTCAGCAACAACCTGCCGAGCTCGTCGATCAACCAAACCGCAGCAACGGTTGGTCTGCGTCACCGCTTCTAAGCGTGACAAGCGGGGTAACCCGCTTCGCAGTATCGAAAAGGCGCCTTCGGGCGCCTTTTTTTCGCCTGTCGAATACGACGACGCGGGTCGCGACGACGGTGCGTCTCGTCCGGACGCAAAAAAAACGAGGCTCAGAGCCTCGCTTTTTGTTTGATATGGCCGGAGGTACGCTGCCGGCCCGCAGCGGCGTCAGCGCGTGTATTCGCCGTTGGCCTCCGGCTGGAACACGATCGCCGCGACCTTCATCAGCTTTTCGACGCCGCTCGGCTGCATCACCTTCACCAACTGACCGCGTTGCGTGCCCAGCAGCGCCATGCCGACCGGCGAGAACACGTTCAGGCGTCCGAGTTCGAGATTGGCGGCATCCGGATAAACAATCGTCCAGGTGGCCTGTTCCTGGGACGCTTCGTCGAGCAGCGTGATCTGCGAGTTCATCGTGACGACGTTCGCCTTGATGGCGTCGGGCTGTACGATGTCCGCGCGCTCGAGCAGCGTGTCGAGCATCGTCTGGAAGCGCGGGTTGTGTTCGGCGTGCTTCTCGAGACGAGCGACGTCGAGTTCGGTCAACTGGTAAAGGCGTTGTTTCATGGCAGTTCTCCAAATGATCGGCATGGGGCAGGCATGGCGTGCCTATGGGGATCGCCCGGAGCCTGTCTGACCTGGCTCCGGGAGGAGGCCGTGCTGTCAGATCAGGCGCCGGGCAGGGGCGAGCGGTGCCTGGGCCGTGCGTCGAAGGCAGGGGTGCGCCGGATGGCCGGCGCGCGCACGCACGCCGGCCGGGCCGGACAGCGAAACCGAGAGAGGCGTGGGCGCGTGCATGGTGAATAGGGTATCGACGGGCGAATAAAACCTTTCGATTTTACAACACAACCTTCCGGATCGGTGATTAGGCTGTCGGCCTTTCGTCAGGCATTGTTGTGGAAATGATTTAAGTAATGGCGGTCCCGCGCGGAGGCAGCGGTCGATTTTTTCCGAAAATGCAACGCTGTATGTTCAAACCAAGGGTTTCCCCTTGGTATTGCGAGCACTACACTTCATCCATCGCTTCAGACAGTCCCGCCGGAAGCGACGCCAAAAGAGAACATATTTCGGAGGTCCATCATGAAGTCGATCATTTACGCAGCGATCGCTGCATCCGTCCTTGCCGCCCCGATCGCATCGTTCGCGCAGTCCGAACAGGGCTTGACCCGCGACCAGGTCCGGGCCGAACTCGTGCAACTCGAACAGAACGGCTACAAGCCGCTCGCGAGCGATGCGCAATATCCGCAGAACATCCAGGCCGCTGAACAACGGATCCAGCCGAACCAGCCGATGCTCGCCCAAGCCGACGCGAGCGGCTATGGTGCGGTGGCGACGAGCGCAGGCCAGTCGGGCCGCCGCGTGACGCGTGAAGCTCCGAATCCCGTGAACTCCGTCTACTTCGGCAACTGAACATCCCCGGGTCTGCCCGAGCACAGCATGTAACCGACGCGACGCGCGCAACTCGCGCGCGTCTGCGTCAGCAGAGCAGAACCTCCGTCGCCGCATTCCGGCGGCTTTTCCGCCCAGACGCTCACGCGTTTGGGTCTTTTTTGCTGGGATTGGGTCAGGCGGACGTGACCGCCGGGGTGCCGTGGATATAGTGTTCGAGCTGGCTGATCGTGAATTGCTGATCGGCAATCACACTCTTCACGAGGTCGCCGATCGAGATCAGGCCGATGAGCTTGCCGTCCTGGAGGACGGGCAGGTGGCGCATCCGGTGTTCGGTCATCAGCGCCATGCACTCGTCGGTGGACTGCGAAGGTTCGACGTAGCGCACCTTGGCCGTCATGATTTCCTCGACGCGGGTGGCCTTCGACGAACGGTCCTGCAGCACGACCTTGCGCGCGTAGTCGCGCTCGGTGACGATGCCCGCGATGTCGTCGCCGTCCATGACCAGCAATGCGCCGATTCCCTTTTCAGCCATCAGCTTGATGGCGTCATAGACGAAATCGGTTTTCGTGACGGTGTAGATCGTGCGGCCGGAATCCGGCTTGGCTTTGAGAATTTGCGCGACAGTCGTGCTCATGTGCTTTCTCCGTGTGCGGGACGATGCAGGGAAGGCAGGGCGTGATGCGCGGCACCCGACGGGCCCAGTATAGCCGGGCCCGCTACGGCAGTCGCGTGACGTTTCCAGATTAGCGGTAAACTCCGGGCACGCACTATCCACACAACTCCTACATTCCTGATCGTTTCGATTGAATTCATGATGTCTTCGCGTCCCCAATCGCCCACGCAGGGCAAAGTGAAAGTTTCATAGGAATGTTCCTGCCCCCGTTTTCCTATTTTTAATTCCTTGATTTATAATGTAAATTTACGGACCTTCGCCTCTGGCGGGGTTTTGCGTAAGTGGTCTAAAAAAGTGGAAGTTACGCGGTACTGTAAGATGATGACTATTGCTCATCACCGGGGGAGCCGTGGCAACGTCAAAACCAAGCATCCAGTCACGAACCGCTCGCGCCAAGCTTGCCCATCAGAATGAACTGATATCAATAGCAAAGAACGTCTTACCCGCGTTCGAATCGCCGTACAGGATTGAACCTGCTCGTACCGTGAGCAAGCCTTCTACGAGTTCATCGGGGGCTTCGTAGTCGTCCGGCAGTTCATCGGCCATGACAATATTCAGAGAAGTACGGAGCGGTTTGTCGTCGCTCTCATCGCGCAGATTTTCCCGTTTCTTCGCCTCTTGTGCTTCCTTGCGATCTTGCTCTGCAATACGCTGCATCCATTTGTCATAAGCTGACACGGAGCGCTCCCAGCTACCGGGACTACGCTTTTCTGGTGTGCCTTCGTAGGGAAGCTGCGAGATTTTCTCAATTTGATTATAGTTTTTCATGTTCTTTCTCCTTGCCCCGTACTCGGCTCCTACCGGTACGGGGCTTTTTATTTAGTCTGCTTTTGCGTCAGGGTAGATGCTGATTTCGATCAAAGTGCGCAGAAGCTTGGCAACCGTGACGCCGCGTGCCTTAGCGTATGTCTTGAGGTCTGCTTTCATTTTCCTTGGTAAATCGATATTGAAGCGTTCAACATCGGGGGGATTCTTTTTCAGTCTTTCGTCCAGAGTACTCATGGCAACCCCCAAATATTCATAATTAATTAATATTTACGGGTGTTTTTGGGAAATGTATAAATTTTTTTCCTATGCCATGAAATTAGAGCGTGCGCGGGTAAAATGCGGTGTCCGACCTGTACACTTTTTAATAAAAGTCGCTATACAGTACGTTTGGTCTGTAAAAGAATCACTATTCGAACGATTGTTCGCCCGGACGGTCTGTAGAATGGACTCTCATAGTCCCCGCATACCAGCCTCGGTTGTGCGGTATTTCGTGCCTGTGCGTTCACCTTTGATCGCACGGGCTTTTTTATTAAATAATGCGGTAAATCTCAAAGATCATCAGATTCGGACTCATCTGATAGACGCGGCGGGAAAAATGACGTACACATGTTGTGCGTATAATTCATCATACGGATAAGGAGCCTGAGAAGATGCGAAGGAGCTACCTGAAGGTGGGTGACAAGTCGTCGGCCGGTGGGACGGTTATCGAGGGCATACCGAGTTGCTACCATCACGGAACTGAATTGACCTATCTGGGTGCCCAGGTGGTCTGTCCTGCATGCCAGTCAACGGGCCGAATCGTCCCCAAGGGGCCGCGGTGGCCCAACAATATGATGGGGAAAGAGCCAGCGCTGGAAGGCGATTTGTGCGTCTGTAAGTGCTACCCCAATCCCGTCATGCTCGCGTCGCAGAACTCCATGTTTGAGAGCTTCGAGTCTCAGAACCTCGCGGACATGGGATTTGTCGCAAGTGGTCTGGCTTCGGCCGTGGAGTCGCCAAGCGAGCATTGGATTCGCTTCGCACTGAAAGATGCTGGTAGTTGTGAGGGGTTGCGCTGTCTCGCCCATTTCTCTGATGGAACGGTCGAGGAAGGTTTTTTCGACTCCAATAACGTCGCGCATTTCAACCGAACTAATTCCTCACCATGTCAAAAGGTTGAGGTGAAAATCGGATCATCCGGCCAGTCTCAGGGTTCCGTGATGAATAATATTCTTCGTGCGATGGTGGGATAAACGAAATGCCGAACAATACTCATACCGTTGCCGAAGGTTCGTATAACACCAAAAAGACTCACGAAATTAGCGGTGGGATTCTTGAGGGTGCTATTGCTTCCTACGAATCTATCGCTACGACTTTTGCTGCGAATGCCATAGGTGACGATAAGGTTCGTCAGCAATATATTCGCCATATCAAGGAGATTTCCGACCAAGTTAGACAGGACGTGGCGCATGGCAATCTTACAGTAAAAGAGGGTGCCGAATATTGCAGTCAACTGCGGGATAATCTGTTTGTTGAGTATAGAAAATACACTTCAGCTGTTGGAGTGGCTGGCGCGGAAAAGTTGAAACTCGAAGCGCGCGGGTTCGATTATTATTTGAACAAGTACGCACAGGGACAATTCGGCAAAGATTTTGTTCAGCTATCCGAGAAAGAGCGAGCTGCAGTGTATTAAAAAATCTTGCAGAAGGCGGGCGGCGGAAATACAGGGGTAACGGTAAAAGTCAGAAGGCTACAAATTCTTTCGAAAGTTGGGATACTGGTAACGGCTCTCCTTGCGGTTTATGAGGTAACAGGTTCAAAAAACAAAGTGCGTGAAGCTTCGCGCCAAGGGAGCATCATTGCGGGTGGTATGATTGGCGGAAGCCTAGCGGGTCTTGCTGTCTCCTTCGTGTGCGGTCCTGCTGAACCTGCATGTGCTGCTGCGCTTGTCCTTATTGGTAGCGGTGTAGGCGGGATGGCTGGCGAGGTCGCAAATGATGTTTATCAAGATGAGCTAGAGGTTTTTAACCACTGGATCAACAACTAACTCGCAAATCAATATGATCTACAACAGCTTGGTCGCCCTAATCGTTATCTGCCTAGTATTGCTTGCGGGCAGTGCAATAAAGGTTGCCTCGAGTGTGAAGGCTGAGGATTGGGGGTTTGACGATGATTCAGAGTCTGATGATAAAAGGCCCGGTCCGTCTAAATTATCGATCTTTCTATCATTGCCTGTTGTAATAGTATCCGCCTTGATTCTTCTGGTGTCACTGATTGTGATTCGAGTAATTGATTTTAATTGAGGGTGCAATCCCTGAAGTATAGGGATATTGAAGATGACGGTTAAAACACCATACATTGCTCCGCTTTCGCTGTTGGTTGTGGTGCGCCGCCGCGTGCTGAAGTCCGGGCCGTTCATAGAGCCCGCTTGGACAGGATCGGCCCAAGAGGGGATTTCCGGCCCGGTCGTGTTCGTTTCGCGCCTGCTGGCGCACATGTACGCATACCTGCGCAACGAGTACCACAGCGACGACGATAGCGCCCACTGGAAAGCGATTCCGTTACAGGAATTTGACCTGTTGGACCACGCGAACGGCATAGATGGCCCGCTGGTTTGCATGATGGCTTACGGGTTCGCGATGGAGACGCATACCGATGTGATATGCGTGCACGCTCCGCGCGTTCGCTACATACCGATACCGTTCAGCATCCCGGAGAACTCGGGCGAGGTAACGTTCTCGTTCAACCAATGGGCGTTTGACTTCATGCGGGACGAGTGGCAAGCGCTGGGTCTGAAGGGATACGAGCGGGAACTAGAGGCTGTGGACGAACTAGATGAGGCAGCATTCGACCGGCTCTTTCAGACGGCTGTAGCGCGGCTGGGCGTGTGTCGTGCGCGAACCGATAAGGCGGGGCCTTGGGCGGTGTTCAGCACGCAGGACGATACGTGGATAGCTGGATACGCGGATGAAGCGCCGCCAGCGAGAGCGCACGGGCTTCATTGATCGGGCGTCAGTAATCTGATGGGGTGCTATATTCCAAGAGGACGGCCCCGCCATTCAAATCGGATGCGGGGCCGCTTCTTTAGCCTGTTGCCGGACTCTACACGAAAAGCATACCTCTCTATCTCGATATCGATAATCCGTCTCATCTGGGTGGTCCAAGTCCAAGGGCGCGAGGTTGGATATATCTTTGTTATGATCCCCGTGACCTAACCCAGACGAAAATCGGTAATACAACAAGGTCGCTGTGGTCGCGCGCGTGGGAGGCGGCGACTAACCCCTATTACACGCTATTTGCTGCCTTTCACATTCCGTCCGCACTTCATGGTGAAATAAAATCAATTGAGCGGTATGTGACATGGAAATGTGCCGGAAGCAATATTCGTCGCCCGACAGGAGATCCGTCTGAATGGTACAGAGCGCCACCGGGTGATGTGCTTTCGCAAATGGTCGGTAGAGTGTGTAATAGACTGCCCGGTGTATTTGGTGAGGATGATGATTTCGATTACGCACCCTACATTTATCTTCCGGTGATAAATCCATATTTCTTTGAACTGAATGACGGAGTGGGTGAGAAATTCAAGAGGATTTCTGCGCCAGACATTTATATCGAAGAGCTTAAAAATAGACGGACGGTCTGGCCGGAGCGACCGAATTTCTTGGCTGAACTGGCGGAGACGAACGTTGCTGACAGCCTGCTAATTGCCGGTCCTGAAATTCTAAGGCAAAGGTTGAACTATGACGCGGCCTGCCGGGAACCAGTAGTGTCAAGGCGGCGGTAGGGCGCAGGCGAGGCGACCGGTGGGTAACTCTTCGTCACTAAGTAGACTGGGACGATAGTAAAACGCGTAACGTCCCTACGATAAACTGTTCAGTCTATGAATCCCGACTATCTGACGCCCGACGCGCTCGCGCCCATTGCCCGAGCGCCGATCACCGTCGAACAAATCAAGCGCTCCACACGTGAGCGGCCGGACCTTGTGGCGCATATCGTTGCGATCCTACAACGCGATTTACCGATCGTGACCGAGCTTGCGCGCCGCGCACCAACCGTGCTCAATGCGCCGGTCCATGCGGCGATCCGGCAGGAGTTAATCGACCTATCAGCGTCAGTCGTGAAGCAGGGCGCGCGGACCCGCTGGAGTCCAGTTCACGCCAGCCCCAACGAGGTTAGGCAAGTGGCGCGCGGCCTCCTGCGCCAAAGTACCCACCGGGGTCCAGTGAGGTAAACTCCATCAGTCGAGGTCTGTATTTTTGTACTTACGCGACAACTTACGCGACAGACCGAAGAAACTCCATCAAATCAATTGCTTATGACAGATTCAGGTTTGCCCACGCAGGGCAATGGCCAGGCCGACGAGTGCGTGACACTCGTCGCCACCGCGTCGCTGCCCACGCGCTACGGTACGTTCACGTCGTACGCATTCCGCGTATCGGGCAGCGATGCCGAACATCTCGCGCTCGTGATGGGTGACGTCACCGGCGAGCAGTCCGTGCTGACGCGGCTTCATTCCGAATGCCTGACCGGCGACGTGTTCGGCTCCTACCGCTGCGATTGCGGCGAGCAACTCGATCTCGCGCTGCGTTACATCGCGGCGGAAGACCGCGGCGTGCTGCTGTATCTGCGTGGCCACGAAGGGCGCGGCATCGGCCTGAGCAACAAGATTCGTGCATACGCGTTGCAGGAGCAAGGGCGCGACACCGTCGAGGCGAACCTCGATCTCGGCTTGCCCGACGACGCCCGCGAATACGACTCGGCCGCAGCGATCCTCCGGATCCTCGGTGTGACGTCGGTGCGACTGATGAGCAACAACCCGAAGAAGTTCGACACGCTCGTGAAGCACGGCATTCCCGTCTGCGAACGCGTGGCGCTCGCCGTACCCGTACGCGAGGAAAACGAGCGTTACATCCGGACCAAGCAGGCGAAGTTCGGGCATTACTTCGAGGAAAACGAGTAACGAAAACAAGGGACTCTTCGGAGTCCCTTGTGTCATCGGGATTTCGTGCCTTGAAGCCTTTGTGGTCAAGGGTTCGAGCCGAAAGTTGCGTTTTCCAGGTGACTTGTCTTCACTCGACGAGACAGCCGAAAATTTGGCGCTCTGGCGTAGCATTTCGATGCGCCAGACCGAGAATGCTGCGCTGCGGTCCCGGCCAGATGTGCGGATAGCGGAGACGATATGTCCCCGATAAATTATCGCAGGCAAGAAAAAGCCCGCTACTGGAGCGGGCTGAATCCATGTTTGGAGACATGGAGGAGACGGATGTAACTTTAAGGGAAAACCCGAGGGCTGGCAAGCCCTAGTTGTAATTGTGCAACGCAACGTTGGTGAGTTTTCCTGGCTGTGTCCGCGCAGCCGCTGCCGCTCTCACATTCCGCCTGCCCGTGCATGCGCCGCAAACGCGCCGAACCGCTCCCGCGCAACCGGCACCGCGTACTTGTCGCGCATTTCCATCTCGATCCACGCACAGGCCTCGCGCGCGCAGTCGTTCAGCGCGTGCCGCGTCGCGTGTCCGTCGATGTCGTAGACGAAGCGCACACCCACCTCGTCGTCGGTGACTTGCCGTTGCAGCTGGTTGAGCTGCAATTGCGGCCCGTGCCGTTGCGACAGCGCGCGCAGCTCGTCGAAGTGATATTCGAGCCAGTCGGCGAAGAACAGCGCATCGCTGCGGCAGCGCAGACGGAACGCCGCACTGCGCGACGGACGCTGCGCGGCGCCGACGGCCTGCGGCTCGCCGTTCGGCGCCATGGCCGCATCGACGGGCGCAAGCGGCTGCCCGATCTGACGGTACGGTTCGCGGTCGCGCAGCGCGTGCCACAGTAGTTCGTCGCCGGCGGCCCCGGACGGCTGCATCGTCAGGTCGTGCTGGCCGTGGCCGATTGCGGCGACGTCGCGGATCACGAGGCGCAGCGAGCAGAGCGGCTCGTCCGCAACCAGTAGCGTCGCCGCGCGCGGCAACCCGCACACGAGCGGTGCGGCGCCGGCCGCCCGGAACACGAGCCCGTTGCGATCGAGCCGGACGAGCGGCAGCGGCCGCGGAAACGACGGGTAGGTGACTGCGATGCGGGCGCCGCCGCTACCCGTCAACCCGGGCATCATCGCGCGAAAGACCTGAGACTGGTCCACGGTGGTTCTCCTTCGTTAGGATGCCGCCTGGCCGGACTACGCGCGTTCCGGCTCAGGCGGCGATGGCCTGCCGGGCAGCCCGTCCCGGCTCAATTCCAAGTGCGGCAAACGTTTGCGGATCGATATCGATCCAGCACGCGACAACCAGACGACCATCCACCGGTTTCGGGGGGCCTGCCCGGTGCGCGTGCACGCCGATCCGGCGGAACAGCCTCTCCATGCTCGCGAACGTCACGCCGATCAACTGCCGCGCGCCCAGTTGCGCCGCGCATTCGACGACCGCGGCGAGCATCGGGCGGACGGCCCACTCGGCATTGCCCGGAGCGCCTTCGTCGCCGGTTGCCGCGAACCGCGACAGCTCCCAGACGGCTGCCGATTCCGGCAGCGCGACGTCGTCGGCGATCAGGTCGGCGAACAGCGACTTCAGCAGATACGGGCGCGTGGTCGGTAACAGGCGCGCACATCCGCACACGTCGCCGTCGGCGTTTCTCGCGAACACGTAGACGGTATCGTCGCGATCGAACTGATCGCGCTCGAAACTTTCGTTCGCCGACGGGAGCGCCCAACCGAGCTGCTCGACGAACACGCGGCGCCGATAGCGCCCGAGATCCGCTGCAAGTTCGTGTGGCAACCGCCCTTCCTCGTGAACGAAGGTCCGCATGGTGTCCTCGGATCTGTACTTTGGTATGCACGCATTACATCGCGCGTCCCGAGGGGGCGGTAACTGGTAACTCTTACAGGGTGGGAGTGGTCGATACCATTTGACCGATGGTATCGATTTCCTGATCGGCGGGATTGAAATGCGGGCGGCTTTTGCTTATAAAGAGCGCCAGTCGTACGGAAATGTCAGAGGAAAGCGCGGTCGGTTGTCACTGGAGCGTGGGACCGGCATGATAGGCGTCGTTGCGACCGAGCAGCGACGATGCGACCGCGGCCGGCCAGTCGACGTGTACGAGCCGCGCGGCGAGCACGGCGGCGGTGCGGAACATGCCGAGATCGGCGCCGGTGGCGTCGACGGCCATGATGTTGCTGCGAACGTCGCCGCCCGCGATCACGAACGTGCCCGTCGCGCGCTCGAGATACCAGTCCCAGCCGACCGTCAGGTATGCGACGCCGGCACTGGCCGGGCGATGCCATTCGGTGTAGCCGGCCAGGCGCGCGTCGATGGCGCTGTCGCGTAGTTCCGCGAGCAGCGATGCATCGAGGCCGCTCGCGACGTGGTCGAGCACGAGCGCGGCCAGTGCGCTTTCGGACAGGCGCACGTAGCCGTCCGGAGACGGGCCGCGGACCGGATGCAACAAAGGTGAAGTCATGCGCGGAATGTATCAGCCCCGAACCGGTGCTGGCACCTGACAGGTATGACAGCGTAACGTTGTCGGAGATTGAATGGAACTGCGCTGGCAGGATGCCTACCAACAATTCAGCGCCGCGGAAGACGAGCAGCAGCTCTTCCAGCGGATCGCCGCTTATTCTAAACGCCTCGGCTTCGAATATTGCTGTTACGGCATTCGTGTGCCGCTGCCGGTGTCGAAGCCGGCCGTCGCGATCTTCAATACTTATCCGGACGGCTGGATGGCGCACTATCAGGCGCAGAACTACATCGAGATCGACTCGACGGTTCGCGACGGCGCGCTCAGTACCAACATGATCGTCTGGCCGGACGTCGACCGGATCGAGCCGTGCCCGTTGTGGCAGGACGCGCGCGACTACGGGCTGTCGGTGGGCGTCGCGCAGTCGAGCTGGGCGGCGCGCGGCGCGTTCGGGCTGTTGAGCATCGCGCGTCACGCGGACCGGCTCACGCCGGCCGAGATCAACATGCTGACGCTGCAGACCAACTGGCTCGCGAACCTGTCGCATTCGCTGATGAGCCGCTTCATGGTGCCGAAGCTGTCGCCGGAGTCGAACGTCACGCTGACCGCGCGCGAGCGCGAGGTGCTGTGCTGGACGGCCGAAGGCAAGACCGCATGCGAGATCGGCCAGATCCTCAGCATCTCGGAGCGCACGGTCAACTTCCACGTGAACAACATCCTCGAGAAGCTCGGCGCGACCAACAAGGTCCAGGCGGTCGTCAAGGCGATCGCGGCCGGACTCATCGAGACACCCTGATCCGGCGCTGGCGGCGGGGCGATCGTGCCGCGCCGGCCGCCGCCGCTCACTCCATCATCGGCTCCGCTTCCTTCGCGGTCCAGCTCACGCTGGAAATGCTCTTCTCCATGCTGATCCGGCTCGCGATCTGCTCGAGCTTCTGCTGATCCTTCGGATGCAGCTTCAGCGTCGCGGTCACTTTCAGCCGGTCCGGCTGGTCGGGCACGTCTTCGCTCGTCAGGCTCTGGAACGACAGCGGCTTCGCGTACATCGAATTCGACAGCAGCGTGCGGATGTGCACTTCGTCGGCGGCCAGGCAGATCACGGTGATCTGGTATTCGCGCACGAGGTCGGCATTCGACACGGGCGTCGCGTTGATCGCCTGGCTGACGCCGCGCAGCACCGTGTTGGTGAGCAGCACGACGCCCGTGCCGGCCAGTGCCGGCACGAAGTGCCCGGAGCCGGCCAGCACGCCGACGGCGGCCGAGCACCACAGCGTCGCGGCCGTGTTGATGCCCTGGATCGAGCCCTTGTCGCGCATGATCACGCCGCCGCCGAGAAAGCCGACGCCCGACACGACGTACGCGGCGATCTGCGTGACGCCGGCCACGCCGTTGCCGGTCAGCACGCCGAGCGTGACGAACAGGCAGGCGCCGCTCGCGACGAGCGTGATCGTGCGCAGGCCGGCCGTGCGTTGCCGCATCTGGCGTTCGAGGCCGATCGCGACGCCGCAGGCGAACGCGGTGAAAAGACGGAGTGCGAAATCGAGAGTCATGTTTGTTCTGCCGTGCCAAGTGCGCATGGCGGCCCGTGTCGCGGCGGCGCGAGGCCGAACGCGGCACGATGGCCGTCATCGCGCGGTACTGTACCGCGCGAATGCGTCATTCAGTGTGAAACGGATGGCGTGCGGGCTCGCGGAACGCGAGCCGCGGCAGGAGAACTGCGTCGGACAGGCGTTCAGGCGGCAAGCGGCGCACGCAACGGAGTGCTGCAACTGTCCACGATGGTTCCTGAAGGAAGAATGGGCGGCATTCTAGTGGGCCGCCCGCGCAGGCGTCAACCCGTCCGGCGGCCGGCCGCGAACGGCCGGTGCGTCACGGCGACGGCGACTCCGACGCGCCGATCGTCCCCGTCGCGAGCGCGAGCGCGGCGGCGGCCGACAGCGCACCGGCGTAGCTGTCGACTTCCGCGTTGCGGGCCGCGAGCAGCTGGCTTTGCGCGATCGTCGCATCGGTGACCGAGCCGACGCCGTTGCGGTACGCGGTCAACGCCGCGTCGTAGCTCGTCTGCGCGGCATCGACGAGCGCCTTGGCCGCGTCGTGCGACGCGAGGCTCGTCTGCACCGCGTTCTGCGCGGCGACGACCTGGCGCACGGCTTCCTCCTTGGTCCGCGTGAGGCGTGCGGATGCGCTTTGCGCGTCGTTGCGCGCCTGCATCAGTACGGCCGAGCGCAGGCCGCCGTCGTACAGCGGAATCGTCACGCCGAGGAACACGCCGCCGCCGTAGCGGCTGCCGTTCAGGTTGACGGTCGGCGCCTGGTCGCCGATCGCGGGCAGTGCGGTGATGGCCGTGCCGCCGCTTGCATACGACGTCGAAGCGGACAGGAAGACTTTCGGCATGAATGCGGCTTCGGCGGCCTTGATCTTTGCGCGATTGGCCTTTTCGAGCGCAAACGCGCCCTGCAGGTCGGGGCGGCGCGCGATCGCGTCCGACACGATCGCGTCGACCGACGAACCGAGCGCGGGCGGCAGCGGCCGTTTCGGCAGCGCGGCGATCGTCGGCTTCGACAGCGGCGAGATGCCTAGCGCGGAGACGAGGGCGAGGTAGCTGTCGCTTTCCGCGCCGCTCGCCTGCACGAGCGCGAGGTTCGCCTGCGCACGGTTCTGCGTCGCCTGTGCAAGCTCGACGACCGTCCCGACGCCATGCTTGAGTCGCGCGCGGGACGCCGCGAGGATCGCGTCCGCGTTCGCGAGGCCCTGCTGCGCGCTGGCCGCGCGCGAGCGGGCGGCTTCGTAGCGGTAATACGCGACGGTCACGTCGTGGATCACCTGCTGGTGCACGGCCGTGAACGCGACGTTCGACGCGATCGACACCTGCTCGGCCGCTTCGACGCGCGCCGCGCGGCCGCCGAAATCGAACAGCAGCCATTGCAGCGACAGCGCCGAGATCGTGCCGTGCACGGTCGTGTTGCTCGACGCGTCGCCGAGGAGCGTCGACGTCGAGCCGTGGCTCGTCTGGTACGCGCCCATCGCGGTCGCGGAAAGGTTCGGCAGGTACGCGGCCTTCGCGATGCCGACCGCGAGCGCCGCGTTGCGCGCGTCGTTCCATGCGATGCGCGTCAGCGGGTTCGCCGATTCGGCGAGATCGATCAGCTCGGGCAGCGTGTACGCATGGGCGGCATCGAGCGTGGCAGGCGGCGATACCGACGCGAGCGCGGGCGTGGCCGGCAGCGTGTAGTCGTGCGCGCCTTGCGCGGTCGTGAGCGGCGGTGCCGGCAAGATGGCGCCCGCGGCCGATGTTTGCGGCTGCCACGGGCGGTCGGACGCCTCCGGCGCCAGATCGATCGACGACGTCGCGCAGCCGGCCAGCGCGACGGCGGTCGCGAGGGCGGCGGCGGCGATCGAGGCGGCCGGCGGTTCAGGTAGGCGCATGGGGAACAGGCTCCTTCGGTGTGGCTTGACGGGCGTCGTCGGCAATGTGCGCGAGCCGCGTGTCGATCAGGTTCAGCAGCGCGTCGCGTGCGGGGTCGATGGGCGCGGCAGGGGCTGTGCCCGGCGGTGGGGCCGGCGGCGCGGGGGAGTCCGCATGAGGCGCGGCTTCGCCGTCACGCAGGTCGACCACGCGTGCGAGCCGATCACCGATCGCCGCGTCGCCCGGCGCGCGTTCGGCGAGCAGGAACAGCGGCCCTTCGAGCGCGCCGAGTTCCGCGAGTGCGCGCCGTCGCGCGGCGAGCCACGTGGCGGCCGGCCGCACCCACGACGGCTCGTAATGGGTCAGGCCGAGCTCCTGCGCGATCGCGCCGTGGCGTGCGAACGCTTCGGCGGCCAGTGCGCGCCGCTCGGCCGGCTGCGCGATCTGCGCGAGGCGCCGCCACTGGTCGAGCAGCGCCGCGAGCGCCGTGTCGATCTGCTTGCCGATGCTGACCGGCCAGATGCGCGTGAACACGAGATACACGACCACGTTGCCGAGCAGGATGCCGATCGTGCGATCGCGCGCGAGCGTGAGGTCGAAGCCGGGGCCCGCGCCCTGGATCACGCACAGGAAGAACGCGAATGCGACCTGGAAGCCCGCGTATGCGATGCGCGGCGATCCGAGCGCGACCCACGCGGCGAGCCACGCGCCGGCGAACACGAGCGCCATCAGCTCGCCGATCGACGACAGCGACGGCACGACGAACACGAGCGCGGCCGTCCCGATCAGCGCGCCGACGATGCAGCCGGCGATGCGCAGCGTCAGCTTCTCGACCGTTTCGGCCGTCGAGCCGAGCGACACCATGTAGCAGGTGATGAAGCAGGTGTGGATGCCCGGCCAGTCGAGCTGCGAGTACAGCAGGTAGCAGAACATCGCGGCGACCGTCGTTTTCAGCGCATAGCGGACGTGGTCGGGATTGGTGCGCGCATCGGGCAGGAAGAAGCCGCCGCCGGGGGCGGGCGGCGCAGGCGGTGTGGCGGGCTCGGCAGGCGTGTCGGCGGTGGCCGTATCGGCCGATGCGTCGTTCGTGGCCGGTTCCGCGAAATGGGTGATCGCCGTGTGCAGATCCATTGCGACGACGCGCGCGAGCGGCGGCAGCGTATCGGCTGCCGGCAGCGTGAGCGTCACGTCGATCGGATAGCCGCCGCGTTCGAGGATGGCGGCCATGTCGTCGAGTGTCGTCGCAATCGGCTCGACGAACGCGTCGGGCAGCCTTGCGTCGGGCTCGCGGTCGGCGAGCGCGACCGCGACGAGCAGCGCGGTGCTCGATGCGATGGCCTGCCGCAGCGCGACGACGTCGGCGGCCGCCGACGAGCCTTCGAGCTTCGACAGCTTGAGCCACGTGAGCAACTGCTTGTCGCCTTCGCGCAGGCTCGCGTCGAACGCGGCGCGCGCGTTGTCGCCGTCATCGCCGCGCAGCCGCCGCGCGGCGAGCCGCAGCCGTTTCGCGAGCTGCGCCTGCGCGAGCTTGCGCGGCGACGGTGCGATCAGCAGGTTGACGACGATCGCGACGCCGACCGGGATCGCGACCATCAGCCACGCATAGAGCAGCGCGCGCGTTGCGGCTTCGCCGAACGGCGCCAGGCCGAGCTGGTCGAGCCCGAAGCCGACGATCATCGCGAGGATCGCGCCGACCGGGCGCAGCTTGCTTGCCGACGTCAGGTAGAGCAGGCCGACCGACAGCACGGCCATGCACGCGACGCGGAGGATCGAATAGTCGATGCTGAAGATCGCGACGCCCATCACGAGCCCGATGACGACCGTGACGAGCAGCAGCATCGCGACCGCGAGCACGACGCTCGTCACGCGGTCCGCGCGGTTCAGGAAGAACACGATGTATGCGGAGATCGCGGCCTCCGGCGTGCCGTACCCGCTCGTCACCAGCACGACGAGCGCGCAGATCAGCGCGACGCGCACGGCCATCGCCGTGCGCCCGGGAAACGGCGCGAGCAGTCGCAGGACTTCGCGCAGGCCCGGTGAGTGGACCTCAGCGGCAGGCTGAGCCATGCCGGACCTCGACGATCGCACTGGCGCCGACGCGCACGAGCTTGCCGTCGGGTTCGTCGAGCTTCACGCGCACGGGGAAGCGTTGCGCGACGTGCACCCAGTTCACCGAGTTCTGCACGATCGGCAGCGAGCGCGGCAGGTTGATGCGAGCACTGTCCGCGATGCCCGCGCCGATGCCGACGACCTTGCCCGTCATCGGGCGGCTGCGGTCGATCATCGAATAGACGGTCGCGCAGTCGCCGAGCTCGATGCGGTTCAGCGACGTCTCGCGGAAATTGCCGACGGCGAACCATTCGCTCGCGTCGATCAGCGTGAAGATCGACTGGTTCGGTGCGAGGGTTTCGCCGGCGAGCACGGTCAGGCCCGTCACGAGCCCGTCGTGCGGGGCGCGCACGACCGTGTCGTCGAGCGCGTGCTGCGCGCGGGCCAGCGCGGCCTCGCGCGCATGCAGCGTCGCGATCGCGTCGGCGTCGTCGCCGATCGTCTGCGCGGACGCGCGCTGCTGTTCCTGCGCCTGCGCGAGCGACACGGCCGCGTCGCGCTGGCGGACCTTCGCCTGATCGAACTGCTGCGCGCTGACGTAGCCCTGCGCGGCGAGCGGTGCGAGCCGGTTCACGTCGCGCGTCGCGAGGTCGGCGTTCTGCGTCGCGCGCTTGACCTGCTCGGCGGCGACCGCCGCGTTCGAGCGCTCGCCGATCAGCGACCGGCGGCGCGTGTCGAGCGATGCGCGTGCGAGTTCGAGATCGGCCTGCGCCTGCGCAACCGTCAGCCGGTACGGCACCGGATCGATTTCATACAGCAGGTCGCCTTTCGCGACGCGCTGGTTTTCATGCACCGCGAGCCGCACGATGCGCCCGCCGACAGGCGATGCGACATGCACGACGTCCGCGTCGATCGACGCGTCGTCGGTGGACGGGTAGGCCGTCGTGCGGTGGTACGCGTATGCGAGTGCCGCGATGCCGAGCGCGACGATCGCGAGCGCGATCACGCGGCCTTTGATGGACGTGCGGGCAATTCCGGCGGCCTTCATGCGAACGGCCCCGTGCCGGTGAGCCAGACGATCACGGCGACCACGAGCCCGATCGCGGTGCAGACGGCAAGCTGGTAAGGGACCGTGGCGGCCCAGCCGGTCGCGACGAACACGCGGTGCGCGACGATCGCGCCGACGATGCCGACGATCGCGCTGACGAGCCAGAGCGGGAAATACGCGCCGAACAGCTCGTACGACGGTGCGCCGCGCGATGCGCAGCCCGCGAGCGGCAGGGCGGGCGCCAGGACGGCGGCGACGCGCAAGGGCGCGCGCGGCGTTGTTTTTCTCATGGTGTGGCGAGCTCGACGATGGGGGTGGATGCCGGGCGCGGCGCATTGCGGTTCGCCGCCGCGACGACGTATTCCGCGATACGGAGCCGATAATAAAGCAGCGCGATGCGGTCCGCCAGCCGTCCGGCCCGCATGTGCGACACGCCCCGTGGCCGGCCGTGAAAGGCCGGGCGGCCATATCGGCTCGTCCGCTGTCGCGCTTCGGCAGCGGCGTGCGGATCGTCGCGATTCTCCCAGCGTAAGCGCGTGTAGGGTTGCTAACGGACTGTAAAGGATCGTCAGATGAAAGGGGGCGGGCTGCCATTCTCGTGCTGACGCGGCGGAATCGGCGTGGAAACGGCCGATCGCCGCGCGAAGCCACGCGAGCCTCCACCCGTGGCCGCGACCGGTCGTCGTAGCCGGGATCTGTGTACCATCGTACGTATGGCGCGAAGCGCGGCATGGGGCGTCACGGCCCCGTGTGACGGATTTCGCGGAAGCCGTATCGCAACGAAGGTGAGCGTTCCATGCGAAGTTTCTTTGTCCGGTTCATTGCAATCGGCGTGTTGTTCCATCTGTACGTCGGGATGCGGATCATTCCCGACGCGTTCGCGTCGCCGGCGGCGCGCATGATCGCGGCGCTCGTGCTGGCGAGCTTCGTCGTGCTGATTCCGGTCGGCATGTTCTCGCGCCGCTTCGACGAAGGCTGGGCCGCGACGCTGCTCGGCTGGGCCGGCTCGCTCGTGATGGGCTTCTTTTCGTCGCTGCTCGTGCTGACGTTCCTGCGCGAATTCGTGTTGCTCGGCGTGTTCGCGTGGCGGCATCTCGGGCACGACGGCGCGTGGAGCGGCGCTGCAGCCGACACGGCGCTCGGTGTGCTGGCGGCCGCGGTGCTCGTCACCGCGATCGGGTTCGTCGGCGCGCGCCGCACGGCGGCGGTCAAGCGCGTGTCGATTCCGGTCGATGGGCTGCCGGCCGCGCTCGACGGGCTGACGATCGTGCAACTGTCCGACATCCACGTCGGGCCGACGATCAAACGGCCCTATATCGAGAGGATCGTGCGCGCGGTCAATGCGCTCGAGGCCGACCTCGTCGTCGTGACGGGTGACGTGGTCGACGGCTCGGTCAAGCGCCTGCGCGAGCATACGGCGCCGCTCGGCCGCATGCAGTCGCGGCACGGCAGCTTTCTCGTGACGGGCAACCACGAGTATTACGCGGGTGCGCATGAGTGGATCGACGAATTCCGGCGCATCGGGCTGACGGTGCTGCTGAACGAGCACGTGCTGATCGAGCACGACGGCGCGCGCGCGGTGCTCGCGGGCGTGACCGACTTCACCGCCGGCGGGTTCGATCCCGCGCATCGCAGCGACCCCGAGCAGGCGCTGGCGGGCGCGCCGCCCGACGTCGGCACGAAGATCCTGCTCGCGCACCAGCCGCGCAGCGCGGAAGCGGCGAACCGCGCGGGTTTTACCGTGCAGTTGTCGGGGCATACGCACGGCGGCCAGTTCCTGCCGTGGCCGCCGTTCGTGCGGATGCAGCAGCCGGTGATCGGCGGGCTGAACCGCTTCGGCGATCTGTGGCTCTATACGAGCCGCGGCACCGGATACTGGGGGCCGCCGAACCGCTTCGGCGTGCCGTCCGAGATCGCGCTGATCCGGCTGACGCGCGGCGGTTAGCGAGGCGTCATTCGATGCGGGCGATATCGTCGAAGTCGAAGCGCGGGCTGCGCGGGAACAGGCCGGCCGGATCGCCGTAGCCGAGATTCACGAGGAAATTGCTCTTGATCGCGGTGCCGGCGAAGAATTCGGCATCGACCTTCGCGCCGTCGAAGCCCGACATCGGGCCCGCATCGAGGCCGAGCGCGCGCGCGGCGAGGATCAGGTACGCACCTTGCAGCGACGCGTTGCGGAATGCGGTGGCCTCGATCAGCGCATCGTTGCCGGCGAACCAGCTCCGTGCGTCGGCGTGCGGAAACAGGCGCGGCAAGTGATCGTAGAACGCGAAGTCCATGCCGACGATCACGGTAACGGGCGCGGCCATCGTCTTCGCGCGATTGCCTTCGGACAACGCGGGCTTCAGGCGCGCCTTCGCCTCGGGCGACTTGACGAACACGAAGCGCGCCGGGCTCGAGTTCGCCGACGTCGGGCCGAATTTCGTCAGGTCGATCAGCCGGTGCAGCAGCGCGTCGTCGACGGGTTTGTCCTGCCACGCGTTGTGCGTGCGCGCGGTGCGGAACAGTTGATCGAGGGCGGAATCGGAGAGCGTCGTCATGATGGGATCCGGAAAGAAAGCGGCCGGGGCGCGCCGGCCGGCATGGCGGAAGAAAGCGGCGGCACTCGGCAGGGCGCACCGCGATACGCCGCGATGATAGCGTGATGTGCGAAAGCGCATCGCGGTGCGCGGCGGTTGCCTTTGATCGGCCCTTTCATCGGCGAATGACAGCGCATGGCGGCGCGCGGCGCCGTTGGCTAGTATGCAGACATGCGCTGTTCGCCCCGTTCATCGCCCGTTTCTTTCCGACATGTCGACGCCCGATCTTTTCTCTGACACGCCCGCGCCCGACGTGGACTGGTACCCGGCGTGGCTCGCGCAGCCCGACGCCGACCGCGCGCTGGCCGCGCTGATCGGCGAAGTCGCGTGGCGGCAGGACACGATCCGCACGCCGCGTGGGCGCATTCCGTTGCCGAGGCTCACGGCATGGCAGGGCGAGCCGGATGCCGTCTACGTCTATTCGGGGATCCGCAACGTGCCCGCGCCGTGGACGCCGGCCGTGCTCGACCTGAAGCACGCGGTCGAGGCGACGTGCGGCGCGCGCTTCAACAGCGTGTTGCTCAATCGCTACCGCAACGGGCAGGACAGCCTGGGCTGGCATGCGGACAACGAGCCCGAACTCGGCGACGCGCCGGTGATCGCGTCGGTGAGCCTCGGTGCGATGCGCGTGTTCGATCTCCGCCATCGCGCGACCGGCGTCACGCATGCATATCGCCTCATGCACGGCAGCCTGCTCGTGATGCGCGGGCGTACGCAGGCCGAGTGGCAGCATCGCGTGCCGAAGGCGCCGAGCGTGCAGGGCGAGCGCATCAACCTGACGTTCCGGCGCGTGATGCCGGTCGATACGGGCCGGTAGCCGCCGGCCGTCACAGCGGTGCCCGGGGGGGCGGACCATTCCCGCCCCGTTTTCATGACCCAGGAACGGCCGACACAAGCAATCGGCCGCATGTGCGGCACGTTGCCGCATGAGCGTCGCGTCGTCCGGCCAGAAACGGCACTGAGGCCCGTCCCATATAGGTTTCAGACATACTCGATCGACCGTTGGGTTCCGATAGATGAGTGAAACCTCTGATGGTGCGTCGCAACAATCATTGGCTAGACTGTCGAATGGCTGAAACGCGCCGTTCGTATACTGGCGCAACCCTTTCGACATGCCCCGTGCGTTGCCGATGCAATGCGCAAGGGGGCAGGAGCATAACGCGTGACCGTACTCGACCCTTCCTTCGAACCCTCGCTGCACGTCTTCGAACAAGACGGCGGATGGCAATGGGCGCTGACGGTGAAGCGGGCGACCGGCGTCGGGGTGAAAGTCGTTGCATTCAGTCGGGATGGCTTTCGCGGCGAAGCCGAGGCTTATGCCGCCGGCCGGCTTGCCCGCGCCGAGTATGCCGACACCGTGACGGCCTGACGCCCGTCGCGTCGATTCCGCCCGAGGATCGCCTGCACCGCGTGCCGTCCGCTGCCGGACGGCTTTTTCCCGATCGTTTCCCGTTTCCCGTCTTCCGTCTGCCGCGATCGTAACTCGCGCGATACCGCATGCGGTGCGCCGGCGCGCCTGTCCGCCCGCGCTTGCCGCGCCAAATGGTCCGTACCATTCGACACGTGTGTGCCATACGCCGCGCTTAACGTCCTTGCACGGCGCCCGGCGCGCCGGCGATGCGGCCTGCGCCGCGGTTCGGGCGCCGGACGCCGGGCGACGACCCATCGACAAGAATGCAGGTCATGTGCGACGACAGAACCGACTACAACCGCCATGCGCGTGGCGGATCGCGCACGGCGCGGGCGCCGGAACGGGGATTCACGCTGATCGAGGTGCTGATCGCGCTGGCGATCGTGGCGGTGGCGCTCGGCGCCGTGATGCGCGCGATCGGCGCGCTCGCGTCGGATACCGACATGGCGCGCATGCGCCTGCTCGCGTTATGGAGCGCCGACAACGCGCTCGGCGAGATCCGCATCGCCTCGACCTGGCCGTCCGTCGGCACCAACACGTTTGCCTGCCCGCAGGGGCGCTACCGGTTCGTGTGCCGCCAGTCGGTGGCTGCGCTGCCGAGCCCGCTCGTGCGGCGCGTGACGGTGAGCGTCTATCCGTCCGCATCGAGCCGTAACGTGCTCGCCGAAGTCGTCACGGTGATCCAGAATGAAGCGCGCCGCTAAACCGCGCGCGGCGGCGCGTGCGCGCGGCTTCACGCTGATCGAGATGCTGGTCGCGATCGCGCTGCTCGCCGTGATCGCGCTGCTGTCGTGGCGCGGCCTCGACGCGACGATCCGCGGCCGCGACGATATCGCGTCGAATCTGGCGCAAACGCGTCTGCTCGGCCGCTACTTCTCCCAGTTGCAGTTCGACCTGACGAATCTCGTCACGGCCGACGAGGTGTTCGGGCCGCCGCTGCGCATCCGCCCGAACGAACTGGTGATGGTGCGCCATCTCGGGGTCGGCGGCGGGCCGACGCAGATGCAAGTCGTGCGCTACCAGCTCAACGGGCGCGAGCTCGTGCGCAGCGCGTCGCAGCCGCTCGCGTCGCTGGCCGAGGTCGAGGATGCGCTGCATCGCATGGATGCGTTCGCGCGCGTGGTGGTCAGCAACGATGCGCGGACGATGCAGCTTTCCGTATGGATTTCGCCCGGCGGATGGACGACCAGCCAGGCCGACATCGAACAGTCCTATGCGCAGTTTCTCGCGCAGCACGGCATCAGCAACTTCACGTCGATCGGCGTGCCGGTGCCGCGCGGGGTTCGCTTCTCGGTGACGATGGGCGCGCCGGCGGACGAATACGTGCGGACGATTCCGATCGGCCAGTGACGGCGGCGTGCGCGACGCCGGCTCGGCGGGTGTTCCGTCCCCCGGACAAAATGGTCCGTAACTTTCGTCATACGTCTGTTATTGGCCGTCCGTTAGTCTCGTGACGAGCACGGCTGCCGCGACCGGTTCCATCGAACCGGATCGGCGGCGGCATCGGCAAACGGGAAGGGGGCGAACGTGACGGTCGAGCACCGGCATGAGGCACACGCGGGGGCGTCGGGACTCGACGCGTTTGGAGAACGGCAATCGGCGGCGATCCTGAGCCGCGCACAAAACTGGCACAGCGCCGGGCGATTCGACGACGCCGCGCGCGAATATCTCGCGGTGCTCGAGAAGGAGCCGGACAATCCCCAGGCATTGCACCTGTACGGCATCCTGCAGTTCCAGCGCGGTGCGGCGGACGATGCCGAAGCGTTGCTGCGCCAGTCGATCGCGATCGCACCCGGCACGCGCGTGCTGTCGGATCTCGGCGCGATCGCCGGCGAGCGCGGCCGCGTCGGCGAGGCGCTCGAGCATTTCGCGGCCGCGCTGCGAACGACGCCCGACGACGTGCAGACGCTCGTGCGCCGCGGCAACACGCTGCTCGGGCTGCGCCGCCATGACGACGCGCTGGCGTCGTTCGACCGCGCGCTCGCGGTATCGCCGCTGGTGCTCGATGCGCTGTGCAATCGCGGCAGCGCGCTGCGTGCGCTGCGTCGCTTCGACGAGGCGCTCGATACCTACGATCGCGCGCTGATGGTCGACCCGCGTTCCCTTGAATCGTGGTTCAACCGCGGCCTCGTACTGCGCGAGATGCAGCGGCCGGCCGATGCGCTGCAGTGCTTCGAGCGCGCCAACGCGATCCGGCCCGGCATGGCCGCGATCATGGCCGAGCGCGGCCGCACGCTGATCGATCTCGATCGGCCGGGCGAGGCGCTCGACGCATTCAACGAAGCGATCGCGGCCGATCCCGGGCGGATCGACGTGCTGTACAACAGCGCGGTCGCGCTCGAGCGGCTCGGCCGCGCGGACGAAGCGCTCGCACGCTGCGAGCGCGTGCTGAGTCTCGATCCGGACCATGTCCGCGCCCATGCGAGCCGCGGCAACGCATTGCTGCAGCTCAAGCGCCACGACGATGCGCTGGCTGCCTATGCGCGTGCGCTGGCGCTCGATCCGCACTCGGCGGAGACCTTGTGCAATCGCGGCACCGCGTTGCGTTACCTGAAGCGTTACGACGAAGCGCTGGCAAGCTACGACGCCGCGCTTGCGCGCGACGCGCGGTTCGCCGAAGCGTGGACCAACCGCAGCAGCGTGCTGCAGGACCTGCATCGCTACGACGAAGCGATGGCGTCGCTCGACCGTGCGCTCGCGCTGCGCCCCGATCACGCGACGAACTGGCTCAACCGCGGCAACCTCCATTTCGAAACGGCGCGCACGGACGATGCGCTTGCCGCGTACGACCGCGCGATCGCGCTGCAACCCGACTACGCCGAAGCGCATTTCGCGCGCGCGTCGCTGTATCTGATCGACGGCGATTTCGCGCGCGGCTGGCCCGAGTACGAATGGCGGCTGCGCGATGCACAGCTGGCGCGGCACTACCGGCCGTTCGTGCAGCCGGCGTGGCAGGGCGACACGCCGCTCGACGGCCTGACGGTGCTGATTCATGCGGAGCAGGGGTTCGGCGACACGCTGCAGTTCTGCCGCTATGTGCCCCTGGTGGCGGAACGTGGCGCGCGGGTCGTGTTCGAGGTGCAGCCGCAGTTGCGCGCGCTGATGGCGTCGCTGCCTGGCACGGCCCATGTGATCGCGCGCGGCGACCCGTTGCCGGCGTTCGACTGCCAGACGCCGTTGTTGAGCCTGCCGCATGCGTTTCGCACGGAAGAAGCGACGATTCCGCAACCGGGTGCCTATCTGCATGCCGACCCGCAGCGCACGTGCCAGTGGGACGCGCTGCTCGGCGCGCGTCGGCGGCCACGGATCGGGATCGCCTGGGCAGGCAACCCGGAGCACCGGAACGATCACAACCGGTCGATCGATTTCTCGCGGCTCGCGCCGCTGTTCGATCTCGACGTCGACTGGATCAGCCTGCAAAAGCCCGTGCGCGAACGCGACGCGGCGCTGCTCGCGGCGGCGCCGGTGCTTCGCGTCGACGACGAACTCGGCGACTTCGCGGACACGGCCGCGCTGATCGGCGCGCTGGATCTCGTGATCGCAGTCGATTCCGCCGTCGCGCATCTGGCGGGTGCGCTGGGCCACGCGGTCTGGGTGCTGCTGCCCGATCCGGCGGAGTGGCGCTGGATGCGTACGCGCGGCGACAGCCCGTGGTATCCGTCCGCGCGGCTGTTCCGGCAGGCGGCGCCGGGTGACTGGACGGGCGCGATCGAGGCGGTGCGTGCCGCGATCGAGCCGATGACACGTTAGACACGACACGCGATACCAACAGCGACAAGTGGGGGCCACACGATGACACCGAACGGGGAAGGGACGACACTCGCGAGCGCGCCGGTCGCGCCGGATCGCCGTCCGCCCGATACCGCGCAACTCGAACGGCTGCTCGTGCGCGCGCGCAAGGCGCACCACGAGGGCGCGCTGCAGCATGCGGAACACGCTTATACCGAATTGCTGACGCTCGATCCCGAGCATCCGGAGGCGCTGCACCTGCTCGGCGCGGTGCGCTTCCAGCAAGGGCGGCTCGGCGATGCCGAGCCGCTGATGCGGCGCTCGATCGAGCACCGGCCGGTGCCGCTCGCGCTCGCGAATTACGCGGCGGTGCTGACCGGGCTCGGGCGCGAGCACGACGCGCTCGCGCGTCTCGACGAAGCACTTGCGATCAACCCCGTTCATCAGCGCGTGCTGTTTCAGCGCGCGGGCCTGCTCGGGCAACTCGCCCGGTACGACGACGCATGCGCGGTCTACGATCGGCTGCTCGAGCTGACGCCCGGTTTTGCCGACGGCTATGTGAAGCGCAGCGACATGCTGCGCGCGCTCGGCCGTCATGACGAAGCGCTTTCCGATTGCGATCGATCGATCGCGCTGGCCGGGCGTTCGTTCGATGCGATGCGCGGGCGCGGCCTCGCGCTGCGCGAACTCGGCCGCTTCCGCGAAGCGGTCGACAGCTATGGCCACGCGCTCGCGCAGACGCCCGGCAGCGCCGAAGTGCTGTTCCTGCGCGGTGTCGCGTATCTCGATCTGCACGACCCCGAGCGTGCGCTCGCGGATTTCAATGCGGCGATCGCGGCGAGCCCGACTTTCATCGATGCGATCTTCAACAGCTCGATCGCGCTCGAGCAGCTCGGCCGGCACGACGAAGCGCTCGTGCGCTGCGACCGCGTGCTCGCGATCGATCCGCGCCATGCGCGCGCACTGGCGAACCGCGGCAACGCGGCCAGCCACCTGGAACGCTATCGCGACGCGGCCGACAGCTATGCGCGTGCACTCGACGCGGAGCCGCGCAGCACCGGTGTGCTGTGCAACTACGCGAGCGCGCTGATGCGCATCGAACGTCACGACGATGCGCGCGACATGTGCGACCGTGCGCTCGCGCTCGATGCGGGCTACGTGCCTGCGTGGTTCACGCGCGGCCGGGTGCAGCTCGAGACGCATCGCTACGAGGCCGCGCTCGACGATTTCGCGCGGGTGATCGACGCGACACCGCGCGACAAGCTCGCGCATTTTCATAAAGCCAACGCCCTGCGTGCGCTGCGGCGGCACGACGCCGCGCGGCAGGCTTATGCGGACGCGATCGAGATCGATCCCGATTACGTGCTCGCGCACTGCATGCGCGCGTTCCTGTGCCTGTCGATCGGCGATTTCGAAGCGGGGTGGGCCGAGTATGAATGGCGTTGGCGCGATACGCAGCTCGATGCAAGCCGGCGCACGTTCGCGCAGCCGCGCTGGACACACGGGATGCCGCTCGACGGCAAGACGATCCTGCTGTACCCGGAACAGGGGCTCGGCGACACGCTGCAGTTCTGCCGCTATGTCCCCCTCGTGAAAGCGCTCGGCGCACGCGTCGTGCTCGAAGCGCCGGTCGAACTGAAGGCGCTGTTCGCGACGCTCGACGGCGTCGATACGCTCGTCGCGCGCGGCGAGCCGCTGCCGCCGTTCGACCTGCATTGCCCGCTGCTGAGCCTGCCGCTCGAATTCCGCACGGACCTGGCGTCGATTCCCGCCGGCGTGCCGTATCTCGCTGCCGACCCCGTGCGTGTCGCGCAGTGGCGCGAACGGCTCGGCACGGCCACGCGGCCGCGCATCGGCGTCGTTTGGTCCGGCAACCCGCTGCACCTGAACGACCGCAACCGCTCGATGACGCTCGCGGATCTGCTGCCGCTGTTCGACGACCGTTACGAGTGGATCAGCCTTCAGAAAGTGGTTCGCGACGAGGATCGCCCGGTACTCGACGCGAGCGCGGTGCGCTTCGTCGGCGACGATCTTGCGGACTTCGCCGATACGGCGGCGCTGACTGCGCTGATGGACGGCATCGTCAGCGTCGATACATCCGTCGCGCACCTCGCCGGCGCGCTTGGCCGCCCGCTTGCGCTGATGATTCCGCATACGCCCGATTTCCGCTGGTTGATCGATCGGGACGACAGCCCGTGGTATCCGTCCGCGTGCCTGTTCCGCCAGCCGGAGGGCGGGCAGTGGGCACCTGTCGTCGAGCGGATCGCGGCCGAGTTGCCGACGCTCGTCGGCGCAGGCGCGCGATGAGTGCGCGCCGCGAGGCCGCGTCGATGGCGAGCGCCATACCGGGCGCCGCGGCCATGCCGCTGCATGCGGTGCTCGCCGATGCGTTGCGCCAGGCGCGCGCGCGTCTCGAACAGCGCGACTTCGCGGGGGCCGGGCGACTCTACGAAGGCGTGCTGACGATGGCGCCCGATCATGTCGAGGCGCTGCACCTGCTGGGCCTCGTGCACCTGGAGCTCGGCGATCCCGCGCGGGCCGAGCCGCTGATCGCGCGGTCGATGAAGTTCGGATTGAGCCAGCCGTGGAATCTGGCGAACCACGCGGCGGCGCTGACCGGTGTCGGCCGTCATCGCGACGCGCTCGCGCTCGCCGATCGCGCACTCGCGGCCGATCCGGACCATGCGCCGTCGCATGCGGCGCGCGGCGATGCGCTGCTCGCGCTCGGGCAATACGACGCGGCATTGGCGGCCTACGATCGGGCGCTCGTGCGGGAACCGGCTCATGTCGCGGCGTGGCGCAAGCGTGGCGAGACGTTGCGCCGGCTCGAGCGGCCCGCCGATGCGCTGATCAGCGTCGAGCGCGCGTTGCGGCTCGACCCGGGCGATGCGGCCGCGAACATCGAACGCGGGCATGCGTTGCGTGCACTCGGCCATCGCGAGCAGGCGTTGCACAGCTATCAGCTCGCGATGGTCGTGCGTGGCAAGACGCCCGAGCTCGTCTACGCGTGCGGCGTCGTGATGACCGAACTCGGCCGCCCGGCCGACGCGCTCGCGTGTCTCGACGAAGGCCTCGCACGACACCCGAAAGACGAGCAGTTGCTGTACGCGAGTTGCGTCGCGCTGGATCTGCTGCACGCGCGCGACGAATTGCTGAAGCGCTGCGACCGGCTCCTTGCGCTGAATCGCGGTAACGTCGCGGCGTGGGTGGGGCGCGGCAATGCGCTGCTCGGGCTCGAACGTCACGCGGACGCTGCGGAGGCCTACGCGCAAGCGCTGGCGCGCAATCCCGACGATATCGACGCGCGCCGCAACCGCGCGGCTGCGCTGCGTGCGCTCGGCCGGTTCGACGACGCGCTCGCCGATTACGACGCGGCGCTGGCGCTGACGGGCCCGCATGCGGAGCTGCATTACAACCGCGCGCTCGCGTTGCAGCAGCTCGGCCGCTACGACGAGGCGCTCGCGAGCCATGCGGCAGCGGCGGCCGCACCGGAGGAATCCGTGCAGGCATTGTTCACGCGTGCGCTCGCGCGCCAGCATCTCGGCGACGACGATGCGGCGCTGGCGGATTATGTCGATGCATGCCGGCGCGAGCCGAACCACGGCGCCGCGCGCCGTTCGGAGGCGTTCTGCCGGCTGCTGACGGGCGATTTCGACGCGGGCTGGCGGCTGCACGAGGCGCGCTGGGATGCGGCCGACGTGATGCTGCACCGGCGTCATGCGGACCGGCCGCTGTGGACCGGTGACGAGCCGCTCGCCGGCCGCACGCTGCTGCTGCATGCGGAGCAGGGATACGGTGACACGCTGCAGTTCTGCCGTTACGCGAACCTCGCGCACGACGCCGGCGCGACCGTGATCGTCGAGGCGCCGGCCGCGCTGGGCGAATTGCTCGGCACGCTGCGCGGCGTGAGCCGGGTCGTCACCGAAGGGCAGCCCATGCCGGCGTTCGACCTGCAGTGTCCGCTGATGAGCCTGCCGTATGCATTCCGCACGACGCTCGAAACGGTGCCGGCCGACGTACCGTACCTGCGTGCCGATGCGCGACGGCGCGACGCGTGGGCACAACGTCTCGACGCGATGTCGCCGCCCGGCCGGTTGCGAATCGGGCTCGTATGGTCGGGCAACGCGCGCCACGCGAACGACGAAAACCGTTCGATACCGTTTGCCGCGCTCCTACCGCTTGTTGCAGCGCACGACGCGACGTTCGTGAGCCTGCAGCCGCAGGTGCGGGCGCGCGATGCCGACGCGTTCGCCACGAGCGGCGTGCTGTCGTTCGCGGATGCGCTGCACGACTTCTCCGAAACGGCTGCGCTGGTCGACACGCTGGATCTCGTGATCAGCGTCGACACGTCGGTTGCGCACCTCGCTGGCGCGCTCGGGCGGCCCGTCTGGCTGCTGCTGCCGCGCGTACCGGATTGGCGCTGGTTGCTCGAGCGCGACGACTGTCCGTGGTATCCGTCCGCGCGGCTGTTCCGGCAAGCGCGGCCCGGCGACTGGCCGGCCGTGACCGGCCGGGTGGCCGACGCGCTCGGCACGGTGCGCCGCACGCCATCTGTGGCAGCGTGACCGGCCTTCCATGACAAAAGCTACGGACCTTTTCACGGCGGCCGGAATGGTCCGTAACAGTCGCCATGTCATTGCCATTCGCGCTTCGTATGGTCTTCGGATTCCAGCGGCCTGCTTCAGGCGCAACGACATGTACGGTGCCGGACCGGCGCCGCACGCAAATTCCTAGCATCGGGGTGGCAAGAATGGCAGCACGCGCACGTACGGAACGGCAACTTCGCGCAACGGCCTCGCGGTCGGTCCTGAAATCGGAGCTGAGCCCGCTTTACCGCGCGGTCGTGCTGATGCTCGCGGCGGGCGTAACTGCCCATGCGCATGCGGCGGGCATCATGAACCTCGGTCACGTGGCCGCGAGCCCGGCGGGCGGCGGCGCGGGCGGTGCCGGCGGCGTGCCGGGCATGCCGAATCTGGGCGTGTCGCCGCAGCAGGCGCTGCAGGCGAGCCAGCCGTCGATCCGCAACCTCGGCTATGCGGCGCACGCGATCGCCGCGCAGATCGCCGCGCAGCAGAATGCGGCGGCGGCCGCGGCAAAGCTGCCGTCGACCGTGCCGAACGGCCTGGCGCCGGGCGGGCTGCAGGTGGCGGCGGGCGCATCGGGCGATACCAACAACCCGGTGCTGTGGTTCAACGCGAACGCGCCGACGCAGAACGTCGACGCGAGCGGCCACGTGAACGTCGACGTGAAGCAGACCGGACAGAACGCGGTGCTGACGTGGGAGACGATGAACGTCGGCCGGCAGACGACGCTGAACTTCGATCAGTCGGGCGGCACGCAGACGAACGGCGCGAACAACTGGGCCGTGCTGAACCGGATCAACGATCCGAGCGGCAGGCCGAGCCAGATTCTGGGGAACATCACGGCGCAGGGGGCGGTGTATGTGATCAACCGGAACGGGGTACTGTTTGGCGCTGGGTCGCAAGTGAACGTGCATTCGCTGGTGGCGTCGTCGCTCGACGTGCTGAACATGAACAACTACAACCAGACCCTGCAGAACCGGGTGCCGGTTGTGACGGACAGCAGTCTCGCGCAGGACGCGGCGGGGATCGTCGCGAGCAACAAGCAGTTCCTGAGTTTGCCGGCCGGGACGACGGGCGGGCTCGCGTATGCGGAATCGGGCAGTTCGGGCGGGTTGAACGGCAACAGCCGGCTTCCGAACGAGGTGCTCGGTCTGGGCAACCAGGTCAACCTTACCTCCGCGAGCCAGTATCAACCGTGGGGCGACGTCACGATCGAACAGGGCGCGTCGATTACCACGCACGCGAACGGAAACGCGAGCGACGGCGGCTTCGTGATGATCGCCGCACCGAACGTGACGAACGCAGGGCATATCAAGGCGACGGACGGGCAGGTGGTGCTGGCGGCCGGCGTCGGGGTAAGCCTGCGGCCCAACAGCGGCGCCACGACGAATCCGCAGGTGCTGCTGCCGGAACTGAGCGGAAAGATCACGCTGCTCGGCCCGAATGGCCAGATGACCGACATCACGCCGGCCGGTACGCTGACCAATACCGGCATCGTCGAGGCCGCGCGCGGCAATGTGAACCTGCTCGGCAGCCGCGTTGCGCAGAACGGCGTGGTGGGTGTGACGACGAGCGTCAATTCGCCCGGCACGATCACGATTTCCACGGTCGACGAATATTCTTCCAACAATCCGACCGGGGCGGCCTATCTCGGTCAATCGCTTCAGACGACGGACGGTACCGGTGGCGCCAACGACACGCACCGCGCCGGCCTGTTGAGCTTCGGCCCGGATTCGGTGACCACGGTGATGCCGGACGGCAATGGCCAGACGACGCCGTCGACGCCCGGCGCGACCTTCACGCCGGGCAGCATCGGCATGACGGCCGGCTCGGTGTGGTTCCAGGGCGGTTCGCTGATCGAGGCGCCCGGTTCGAAAGTATCTGTTGCGGCGCTGACGCCTTTGGCATCGGGCGCGCAAGCGCCGGCCGGCCAGACCGCCGTGCCAGGCCGGATTTATGTCGACACCGGCGCGACGATCGACGTGTCGGGCCTCGCGAACGTCGAGGTGCCGATCGGGCAGACACTCGTGACGGTCGACCGCATCGGCCAGAACGAACTCGCCGATTCGCCGCTGCTGCGCAACGGCTTCCTGCTCGGGTACAAGAATCTCGTGTTCGACAGCACGCTGACGGGCACGCGCAGCGACGGCGTGCAATGGGTCGGCAGCCCGATCCTGAATCTGTCGGGTTATGTGAACCTGATTCCGCGCACGGTCGGCCAGTTGTTGACCAATGGCGGCTCGATCACGCTGTCGGGCAACGAGGTGATGACCGCGACCGGTTCGTCGATGAACCTCAATGGCGGCTACGTGCATTACGACGGCGGGATCGTCAATACGACGCGGCTCGTCGACGCCAACGGCGCGCTCGTGCCGATCGGACAGGCAAGCCCGAACGACACCTACGTCGGCATTGCGGGGCAATTCGTCGAATCGCATCCGCGCTGGGGCGTGACGAAGACGTGGTACAACCCGCTGCTGACGATGGGCGGCTATCAGGGTGACTACATCGTCGGCGGGAACGCGGGCACGCTCGATATTTACGGGCTGCAGTCCACGGTGCTCGACGGCGACATCAGCGCGCAGGCGTTCGGCGGCGCGAAGCAGATGCAGGGCAACAGCCTGCCGAGCGGCGGGACGTTCAACCTCGGCGCCGATCCGAAGCTCGACGGCGCCGCGCTGGTGCACCTGACATCGAACAACAGTGACGTCGCGTCTGGCACGGCGGGCATGGTTGTGCTCCAGGACAATGCGCCGAAGCTCGCCGACATCGCGCCGGGATTCTCGATCGATACGCCGCTCGACAAGACGGCACTGCAGGCGCTGCCCGCGAACGATCCGCGCAACGTGCTCACGACCACCGTGGTACCGGTCGCGACGCTGAGCAACGGCGGTTTCGCGAACCTGAACGTCACCGAGGACAAGGTCGGCGGCAAGGGGGTAGTGGTTCCGCAGGGCACGCAGCTGAACCTGCAACCGGGTGGGTCCATTACCTTGAACAGCCCGGTGCCGGGTACCGACGTCAACGTGGCCGGGCGGTTGTCCGTGCCGTCGGGATCGATCTCGATCACGAGCGGTGGCAACCTGATCGTCGGCCCGCAGGGCGGGATCAGTGCGGCAGGGCAGTGGGTGAACAACGATGTGCAAGCGGCACCGGGCACGACACCCGGAAACAGCCAGTTCATCAACGGCGGCAGCATTACGCTGTCTGCGCTGCTTGGATCGAACGTCGTCGGCGGCGGGCTGTTCGGCGATACCTCGGGTTCGGTGCTGCTGCAGCCCGGTAGCGTACTGGACGTGTCGAGCGGCGGCGAACTGCTGTCGAACGGGCAGATGCTGATGCAGAACGGCGTGCCTGCCGGACGAGGCGGGAACGTGACGTTGCAGGCGTATTCCGCGACACCTTTGAAGCAGTTTGGCGCGTCGGACGGCGCGCCGACCCTGCCGACCGCACAGCCGACGGCCGGCACGATCGCACTGGGCGGCACGATCCTGAGCGAAGGGTTTTCGGGGGGAGGAACGCTGACGCTGCAGGCGCTCGGATTCCGGATCGGCGGTGCAGAGGCCGCAGCGTCGCCGTGGGATATCGACCTCCCGGAAACCTTCTTCGCGAGGCAGGGCTTTGGCAAGTATGTGCTGAATGCGTTCTACGACACGACGGTCGCACCCGGCGCGTCGGTTGCCGTCACGCAATTGAACCGTATCCCGGACATGCTCGCGCTTCAGCAGGCGGGCACGGGTGCGAACCTGTCGGCGGGGGGGCTGACCACGATTGGCCAGCTCGATGCCTATCACAGGCAGGCAACGAATCTTGTCCTGACGGCGGGCAACGATACGTCGTGGCGCAGCCCGGCCGGCGCGGCGCCCACCTATCCGGGCGTCACCGGCGCGGTCACGCTGTCGGAAGGAGCGTCGATTCACACGGACGCCGGCGCGAGCGTTGGCCTTGGCTCGCCGGCGCAGGTCACGGTACTCGGCTCGATCATTGCACCGGGCGGGTCGATCACGCTGAGCGCGGACGGGAACGGCACGTATGCACAGGCGGGCCAGTTCAACAGTGGTTTCAGAAGCTCGAGCCAGTCGGTGTGGCTCGGCGCGGACGCTTCACTGGACGTATCGGGTACGGCATTGGCCAATCCGCTCGCGGCGCCGGTCAAGATGGGTGGGACGACGGTGGTGCCGAACGCGGGGAAGGTGCTGCCAGGCGGTTCGGTGACGATGTCGAGCGATACGGGCTACGTGGTTGCGCAGGCAGGCTCGAAAATCGATGTGTCGGGTACCTCGGCGAATTTCGACCAGTTGCAGGCAAATGGGGGATACGCGTCGCAACCGGTCTGGGGCGATGCAGGATCGATCACGCTGTCGGCGGCGAACGGATTGTTTGCCGACGCAACGCTGGTGGGGCGTCCGGGCGCGACCCAGGCGCGCGGCGGCACGCTGACGATACTGCCGCATCAGAACGATGGCGCGAGCGGTACGGCGTTGGTCGTGCGGCAAGGCGGAACACTCGTGCCCACGGGGTTGACGCCCGGACAGGATTTCACGTCGGCGATCGATCCGACGACCGGGTTGCCGATCGGCCAGCCGAACGGTGTGCTGCAGTTTGCGGCGGACAGGTTGACCGGGTCCGGCATTGCGAACCTGGTGCTCGGTACGGCCACGCCGCCTGATCTGAACGGCGTGTCGCCGACACCGATTCTGTTCGCGGGCAACGTGACGTTGTCGCTGCCGGAGTCGGTGACTTTGAATGCGGGGCGACTTGCAGCCGTCGACATGGGACAGTTGTCGACGCTGCTGTCGACGCCGGTGCGCAAGCCTGACGGCACGATCGTGCCGGTCGTCAATACCGTGCTGGCACAGGCGCCGCAAGCGCCGCTCGGCGCGGCAGTGGAAATCGATGCGCCGTACGTCGCGTTGTCGGGGCCGATGATTCGGCCGTCGGCGCCAAAATTCACGCCGGTCCCGGCGTTGTCGAATGCGACGCTAACCGTGAACGCGTCGTTCATCGATCTGATGAATCAGGTTCAGCTCAACAATTTTGGCCGAGCGAACTTCACGAGCAGCGGCGACATCCGCTTGAGTTCGACGAACGTCAGCCAGACTCAGACACCGGGCCTGACGCCCGGCATGCTTTATACGCCGGGCGACCTGACCTTCAAGGCGGCCGATCTGTACCCGTCGACTGGCAGTACGTTCGTTGTCGATGCAGTTGGCCCGATCGATCCGGCAACCGGCAAACCGGCACCCACGACGGTCACGTTCGCGTCGAACGGCGCGTCGGGCACGCCGCTGTCCGCGGGCGGGACGTTGCTCGTGGACGCAACGCACATCGTGCAAGGCGGCACGGTGCGTGCGCCGTCCGGCACGCTCGTGTTCGGCGTCGGCGATCCGTCGAATGCGGCGACGCAGGCGCAATTCGGCGGGCTGCCGCTCGTTGCGACGGATTCGGTCAAGCTGGCAAGCGGGAGCGTGACGTCGGTCTCAAACCAGGGCACCGTGATTCCGTATGGCACGACGGTCGACGGGGTCGAGTGGCAGTTCAATCCTGTCGCCGGCAACACGACGCCCGACTTGACCGCGCCGCCCGCGAAATACGTGGGGGTGAACGCCGGCAACGTCGCGCTCGACAAGGGGGCGACGATCGACCTGTCGGGTGGCGGCGACCTGCAGGCGGCCGAATGGGTGCCGGGCACGGGCGGTACACGTGATGTGCTGTCGCAATACAACGTGAGCTACGCGGGCGGCAAGGGCGGGACGGCGGTGCCGGTCAATGCCGGAGCCGGCAACGTCTATGCGATCCTGCCGGGCAAGCAATCGCCGGTCGCGGCTTATGACCCGACGTTCGCGCAAACGGTGCAGCCTTCGACCAATGCGAACGGCACGGCAACGACCGCCACGGCGGCGCTCGGCGTCGCCCAGGCCGGTATGAACGATGCGGTCGGCAAGGCCGTGTATCTGTCGGGCGTACCGGGGCTGCCGGCCGGCTATTACACGCTGCTGCCGGGAAAGTACGCGACAGTGCCGGGCGCGTATCGCGTCACGGTGTCGAACATCGCAGGCAATGTCGCGCCGGGCGCGAGCCAGGTGTTGCCGGATGGCACGGTCGTGACGGGCGGCTATTTTGCCGATGCGCTGACGGGCAGCCGCAGCGCGACGCCGACGCTGTTCAACGTGCAATCAAACAGCGTGTGGCAGCAATATTCGCAGTACACGCTGACCGGCGCGAATGCGTACTTCACGAAACTCGCTTCGACCAAGGGCAACGTGACACCGCCGTTGCCGGTGGACGGTGGCCAACTGGTGCTGGCCGCAACCAAGGCGCTGACGCTCGGCGCGACACTGAATGCGTCCGCCGGCGCGGGCGGTGCGCCGGCCGAGGTCGACATCGCGTCGCAGGACATCCAGATCACTGGCAACGGTGCTGCGGCGCTGCCAGGTTATCTGCAGATCGGTAGCGATGCGCTTGATTCGCTGACCGCAGGCAGCCTGCTGATCGGCGGCACGCGTTCGGCGACGTCGAGCGGTGTCATGATCACGCCGATCGCGAATAGCGTCGTCGTGTCGAACGACGGGAGCACGCCGCTGAAGGGTCCCGAGATCCTGCTGGTCACAAAGACGGACGCCAGCAACGGCGATCCGGACGCAGCGAACGGATTGCGCGTCGACGCTGGTGCATCGATTGCCGCGCAGGGCGATTACCCGGCAGCCAAAGATCAGCCGATCACGATCGCCGGCGATGGCGCGCTGCTGCGCGTGTCCAACGGCGCGATGGTACCGCTCGCACGCACGGGTGGCACGGGCATGGGCCTGCTGACGGTTGGCGCGGGCGCGACGCTCGCGGGTGGCCAGGCGTTGCTGCTCGACTCGTCCGGCAACCTGAAGGTCGATCCATCTGCGGCGCTCTCCGCCAAGGCGATTACCGCCGACGGCTCGGCAATTACGTTCACGAACGCGAGCGGTAGCGCGGCGGCCGGCCTGCCAGGCTTCGTGGTCGATCCGGCCGGTCTCGCCCAGTTCGCGAACGCGCAGCAGGTGACGCTGCGCAGCTACGGCGCAATCGGTTTCATCGGCGACGTGAACGCGACATTCGGCAACAGCATCGATCTGAGCGCGGGCATGTTCACGAGCGATGGCGGGCACGTGACGCTGAATGCGCAGAAGGTCGCGTTCACGAACGAGATGGGTGCCACGCCCGGCACGACGACGGTCGGGAGCGGCACGCTGACGGTCAATGCGCAGGAGATCGACTTTGGCAGCGGCACGAAGACGGCGAGCGGTTTCGGCTCGGCGGCGATGAATGCGACCGGTGGCGTAGTCGGGCAAGGAACCGGAACATTCGACTTCGGTGCGCTGCCGGTGACGCTGAATGCGCCAGTCTACCTGGCGGATACGAGCTCGGCTGCCGCGGTGAAGACGACGGGCACGTTGACGCTCAATGGTGCGTCGGGTACGCCGCTGACGCGCGGCGCGGTTGGCGGCGCTTTGATCTTCATCGGCGGCACGGTTGCCGACAACGGCGCGACGATCAGTGCGCCGGCGGGCAACGTGACGCTCGAAGCGACGAGCGGCAACCTGACGATCGGCAGTGGATCGACGGTCAGTTCGGCGGGCGTATCGAAGCAGTTCTTCGACGTGATGCGTTACGCGCCGGCCGGGTCGATTACGCTGACGGCCGATGCCGGCACCGTTGACGTGCAGGCCGGCTCAACGCTTGATTTCTCGGGGGCCAGCGGCGGTGGCGCGGCAGGCAGCCTGTCGCTCTCGGCGCCGCAGCAGGTCGTGAACCTGAACGGCACGATCAAGGGCGCTGCGGCGAGCGGCTTTGCGGGCGGCTCGTTCTCGCTGAATACCGGTGGCGCGGCCGACCTCGACGCGCTGTCGAAGACGCTCGCTTCCAGCGGCGTGAACCAGTCGATTGCGATCCGTACGAAGACGGGCAACCTGACGCTGTCGCAGGGCAACACGCTGAGCGCGAATTCAGTGCTGCTGACGGCCGATGGCGGATCGGGTAGCTCGGCCGATACGGCGAACGGCAACGTGAATGTGCTTGGGACGATCGACGCATCCGGCAAGGCGGGCGGTGCGATCGATCTGTATGGCCGCAACGGCGTGGATGTCGAAGGTGCGTTGCTGGCGCGCGGTTCGGACCCGCACCAGCGAGGCGGCAAAGTCAACATTGGCACGGCAGCGCTATTCGACCCGACGATCGTCGATGCAAATGGCGATTCGATCGCATACAACACGACTTACGGCTACGAGAATGTTCTGCGCGCGAATGCCGGCACGATTACGCTCGGCGCGAATGCGCTGATCGACGTGTCGGGTGGGACCGCCGGCGGTTTGTCGGGCGGCACGGTGAATTTCCGTGCGCCGCTGCTGATCGACAGCGGCGTGAAGATCAATCTGCCCGAAGCATTCAACGACGGCAAAGGAATTGTCGGCTCGCGTGCGACTTCGCTCGAGGCATATGCCGTATGGAGCACGACGGATGCGACGACAGGCGCGAAGCACTTCGATGGCGTTATCGATCCAGCTGGATGGTATGACCGTAGCGGATATTTGCTGGCAGGCACGTTTACCGCGCAGGGCACGTCCGGCACGCCGGCGACGTTTTCGTTCGCGCCGGACGGTTCAGGCGGTGGCACGCTGACGAACCAGGCGACGGGTGCAACGGCGACCGTCACGCAGGCGCAGCTTCAGGGGGGCAATAGCGCGATCGGGTTCGGCGGACTGAACAACATGTATTTCGCGCCGGCGAGCAACGGTGCGAATACGGATCACCAGACTTTCTACGGATATCAGAACGGCGATGCCTCGACGGCGGCGCCGGGCACGCTGATGGGGTTCGTGCAGCACGGACTCGATACACTGGCCGATCCGTTTGCCGGCAAGAACATTGCGAATACGCGCATCGTGCCCGGAATCGAGCTCGACAACCCGAGTTCCGCAATCAATGGCGGTGACATCCAGGTGCTGACGAACTGGAACCTTGGCGCGGGTGCATCGCCGACGAATCTCGCGTTCCGCTTCGACGGGCAGGCGCCGGTCGTGACGCTGCGCGCGGAGAACAACGTCAAGGTGAACGCGAGCCTGTCGGACGGGTTCTTCCAGATCGCGAACCCGCTGGGCGGTGGGGGGACGATTGCGGTGCCGCCGTTGTCGACCTCGGGCGAAGCCGATGCCATCTTCAAGCTGCCGTCGGGTTACAACGCAGTCTACGGCTATGGAATCTGGTACTACGCGTCAAAGAATGTCGCATTCGCCCCGGGAGTGCCGGCAGGCGGTACGCCTGACGAGGTCGCTGAGTACTACGCACTCTACATGGCGTACGCGAACTTTCTCGACCAGAAGGCGACCAGTCTTTCGTCGGCACTGAACTACGATCCGAATTACAACAATATCGGTATCGTCTACAAGTTGAGAATCAACGGCAACGGTTCGGTTGTAACAGGGCAGCCGAAGGGCCCGGTTGCCCCTTCGGCCGCCGAGCAGGCCGCGAATCCCGGCTCTTACCTGATTTATCTGAATCAGTATCAGAAATACCTCGCCGACTCGGTGCAATTCAAGATTCAGAGCGGCAAGAATCCTCTGGTGGACGTGCTAGCGGCACCGGCCGTCCAGCCTGTTTCCGTCATCACGACACCCACGATCAGCCTTCCGGCGGTGACCGACAACTCACCGTCGCCTACGCCAGTTGCTATCAATCCAATTCCGCTGCAGTCTGCATCGCTAGCGGGCGGCGCGAGCAGTTCGTTCCGGGTAGTGGCGGGTGCGGATCTGAACAGCACGAATCCGCTCGCGCTTCAGGCTCTGCCGGCAGGCGGAGAGACGGGCGGCAAGAGCGTTGTCTTCGATGGGCACGCCACGTATGTCGACAGCAGCGGTTTCGCCGTGCTCGCGCCCACGATGCTTCGTACCGGTACTGGAGCCATCGACGTGGCAGCGGGTAACGGCATTGCATTGTTCAATGCTGCCGCGGCACAAGCGAACGATGCGGATGTGACCGTGCCGGGCGTGATTTACACGGCGGGGGCGCCGGTGGCGTCCGCGCCTTCGGGGGGGCCGACGTTGGCGATCGTACATGCCGGAACCGGCTATCAGGACATTCTCGTTACGCCGGCCGTCAACCCCGATTCAGCCGGTGACATCACGATTCGCGCGCAGGGCGACATCACTGGCGCTGAATACCTGACCGACACAAACGGCGCGGTGACCGGTCAGAAGGGCGCCAATATCAGTCAGTTCTGGTGGCAGTGGATGCAGATCGGCAATCCGACAGGGCTGGTCGGTGCCACCAATCCCGTGATGCAGACCGTCCAGACGTCGATCAACTTCGGCGCATTCGATCAAGGTGTATTGAGTGCGGGCGGGAATGTGTCCGTGTCGGCTGGAGGAAATATTTCGGACCTGTCGGTGTCGTTGCCGACCACATGGTGGCTGACCGGAACTCGGACAGACACGCCGACCGTCAATACGGCTGGCGGCGGCAACCTGTCGGTGCGGGCTGGCGGAGACATTCTGAGCGGCGGCTTTTTCGTCGCCAAAGGAACCGGAACCATTGCGGCCGGCGGGAAGATCGGATCGGACGTTACCGCGCCCGCGCAACTTGACGGTCAACCGCCCGTCACGGTGGATACGTTGCTGGCGACGCAGGACGGCGTACTCAACGTGAATGCGCGACAAGGCGCCAGCATTGGGCGCGTATTCGATCCGTCATATGTGCAGAACAACACGTTGCTTGCCGCATACCGCCAGCAAGCCGACATGCAGGGGTATTCGTCGACATCTGCAGTCAATATCTCGTCGACGACAGGTGACGTGGCGATCGGCACGCTCTCGGCGGTCGACCTGATTGGCGGCGGTGCCACCGCAACGCAGACACCCGGCAGGGTCGACCTGTCGTCCATTCTGCCAGCCTCGGTGAATCTGACCGCATTCACCGGTGGCATTACGGTAGCGGCGAGCGGTGAGCTGTATCCATCGGCGTCGGGCAATCTGAGTCTGATCGCGGACCAGTCGGTCAATCTGTCGAGCATCAATGGATTGGCTTCCGATGGGCGGCCGGTGTTCGGTATGCTCGATGTCGATCCTTCCGCGATGCCTTCACCCGTCGAGCCGAATGTCTTCGTCGTGAATCCGGCGCTCGCAACCGCGGCAGCGCATGATCCGGTTGCCCTGCACGGCGGCGATGTCGTACCCGCACGGATCTACAGTTTGAACGGCGATATTGTCGATGGCATGCTGCAGACGACCGGCGCCTATGCCGGCTTGTACAGCGGCCTGGTGCCCGTCGCGATCGACAAGGCCGCATTGATCCAGGCTGGCCGTGACATCGTCAATCTCTCGTTCATGGGGCAGAACCTGCGCAAGTCGGACGTGACCCGCATCGTGGCAGGGCGGGACATTTACGATACACCGCTCATTCGTTCGACGAGCGCCGTCATACCCGCGTTGGTGCTCGGCGGTCCGGGCACGTTCGATGTCGAAGCCGGCAGGAACATCGGACCGTTGACGAGTCAGGCTCAAGCTTATGCGAGCCTGGGCAGCGGGAGTTATGTCTCCGGGCTTCCAACCGGCATCGACGCAATCGGCAACGCAAACAATCCGTATTTGCCGCATGAAAGCGCGAGCGTCAATGTGTTGTTCGGTGTGGGGCCGGGCATCGACACTGCGTCGTTCATCTCGACGTATGTCGATCCGGCGAAGTCGGTCGCCGGTGTTTCCAGTGCGACGCCGGCGCTCATCACGTTCATGGAGCAATACGAGGCCGGACTCTCGGTCGATTCGGGGCTGGTCAACGATCAGCCGGCGGTCAAGCCGTTGAGCGCGGACGAAGCATGGTCGAAATTCAGGGCGCTACCGCAATATGTCCAGCAACTGTTTGCCGAGCAGGTGCTGTTCAAGGTGCTGACTGCGGTCGGCGAGGACTACAACAATCCCGCCAGTCCTTACTATCAGAAATATGCGCGCGGATACGAGGCCCTCAATACGATGTTCCCCGCCTCGATGGGATACACGGCCAACAATCTCGACGGAGGCAGCAACGGTTCGAACAAGATGCTCGACACGGGCGATCTGGACATTCGCAGCACGACCATCCAGACCCAGCAGGGCGGCAACGTCACGATCCTCGGCCCTGGTGGGCAGGCGTTGATCGGCAGCACTTCTGCGCCGCCGCAGATCATCGATGCCAGCGGCAAAGTGATCGCCGGGCCCGGGACGATGGGGATTCTCACGCTCGAACAGGGGGATATCGATATCTTCACGGATCGCAGCGTGCTGCTCGCGCAGAGCCGGATCTTCACCGAGCAGGGCGGGGACATGACGATCTGGAGCTCGAACGGCGATATCAACGCGGGCAAGGGTGCAAAATCGTCAGCCGATACGCCGGCCCCGCAATATGTTTGCGATGCGAACCACTACTGCACGGTCGATGCACGCGGGCAAGTCACCGGCGCGGGTATCGCGACACTGCAGAGCGTGCCGGGCGTACCGCTCGGCACGATCAACCTGATTGCACCGCGCGGTACGGTCGATGCGGGCGATGCGGGTATTCGTGCCGGCAACCTGAACGTCGCGGCACTGCGCGTCGTGAACGCGGACAATATCCAGGTAACCGGCAAGGCGAGTGGCATTCCGCTCGTGCAGGCGGTGAATACCGGCGCGCTCACGGCTGCGAGTGCAGCCGCATCGGCTGCGACCCAGGTCGCCCAGGATATGGCCAAGAACAACGCATCCGGTGTGTCGTCACGTCGCTGGACGATCTCGGTGCAGGTCGAGGGGTTCGGCGATGCGGGGGGGGACGGCGGGAAGAAGCACAAACAGCAGGTAGGCTACGACGCGTCGAGTTCGGTGTCGATTCTCGGGTTTGGTCAGGCGGGGCCGTCGCAGAGGGCGGTTCTCACGGCCGAGGAGCGTGCACGGTTGGGCAAGATTTGAGTGCAAGACGGTGTGCAGGTTGCCGGAGTGACGGACAGCCTGCACGCTGCCGCATATAACCACGCTCAAACGTGAGCGCACCGTTTCCGCCTTGGGCAAAAGCGGTGCAATGCGGACTTGCCGGATAGACGTAACTTTGTCGTGCTAGCGGCCGGTTCCGGCGCAGACGCTCATGTTGCCGATGTCGAGATTGAAGCCGCTGACATTGCTCAGGAAATCGTTCGAAATGGCTGCCTTGAATGCAGAAGGAACCGTGTCGAAGCCGTTTCCATGAAAGATCGACGCGAATGCCGCACTGTTGTAGTGAGCATTCAGGTAGTCGTGCAGGGCGGTCGCGACTGCTGGATCCGCGTAGCATTGGCTCAGGACGATCTGGCTCGTTCCAGAAACCGGGTAACCCGAGAGCGGATTGCCGCTGTTCGGCACCCAGTTGGCCTGATTGGACGCAGCGGCCCCCAACCTGGGTGGGGTTGCAGGGCCGAGTGCCGCGGACGCATTCGCGTAGGACGGGGCATAGTAGAGCCCGCTCCCGGTATTCACCAGACTCGCGACGGGCAGTTGATATGCACCGGGCGAACTGACGATCACGCTGCATGGTGCGAGAAACGTATTGGTCCAGCTGGGCCCAAGATACGCGACGGCTGCAGTGCCTGCCGACGCCATCGACGTGAGCACGTTTCGTACAGAGCCACTGTGGGTTGCGCCGACAAAAATCGAGCCGACCGGGAAGCTGCCGGGAAACGAGTTCGTGAAGGTCATCGAGTCGACGAAGGTCACACCCGGAGCGGTATTGGCGTTCGTGCAGACTGTCGCCAGATGGTGCGTCAGCAGTTCGGTCGTGCCGCTTCCGTCGACGCGGTAGACGACCGTGATCGGCACGTTGATCGGATACGTAGAACCTGTTTCCAGATTGACAACCTGATTCCACCTGGTGAGCTTGCCGGAGAAGATGCCGCAAAGGTCGTCGTCGTTCAGCGCGATGCTGTGCGCTTGGCTGTGCGTCGTTTTCGGTGTCGTCGTGCTCGTCACGGTTGGTCCGCTGACGATGGGGATCGTGATCGGCGTGACAACGTAAGGAATCTGAATCAGCGGGCCGTCGGTCGCGCCGCGGCCGATCCGATACACAGTGAGTTGCGCTGTCGTTAATGCCGCGTCGCTGTTTGCGAAGGCCACGGTGCCCGTAATACCGGCTCCGAAGTACGACGGCTGATTGCTCAGGAATGCGTTCTGGCCGGCGGCGGAATCGACGGAGTAATACGTGAACGAACCTTCGGCGGTGCCGAACAGGCCGATCTCGGTCGCCGGGTTGCCGATCCAGCCGATCATCGGTGCGACGTTCGACGACCCGCCTCCCATCACGACAGGAAAGGCCATCGAGGTCGATGCGCACATCTCGGTAATCAGCAGGGCGATGAGCTGGTAAATCTTGCGTTGATGAAATCTCATGGGACTGCTCCAGTCAAAGGTGACGCGGAGGCTGGCCGAGTATTTCCATTCAGCAGGCTTGGGTGTGCTGCTGTACGAGATGTACGGGCACGAAGCGTGATCTGTCTACCTGCCTGCGTGTCGGGTACCGTCGCTCGGTGCGAGCGTGACGATCGTGGTTCGATGCCTTTTGCCGACATCGTGCAAGCCGTCGCGCAATGCGGATCGAAAGGGCATATGAAAACTGCGCCCGCGGTTACCCGGAGGCGCAGTCTGTTCGACGACGGACCTTGTGGTCCGTCAACCGCTTAACGACCGGTGACCGAGCCCGTGCAGACGCCCGTGTTGCCGATGTCGAGGTTGTAGCCGCTTGTGTTGCTCAGGAAGTCGGCCGAAATCGCCGTCTGGAAGTTCGACGACACGGTATCGAAGCCGTTGCCATGAACGATCGACGCAAAGCTGGCGTTCGTGAAGTGAGCGTTCAGGAAGTCGTGCACGGCGGTCTTGACCGACGAATCCGCATAGCACTGGCTCAGGATGATCTGGCTGGTGCCGGAAACCGGATAGCCCGAACCCGGATTGCCGACGTTCGGCACCCAGTTGGCCTGATTGGCGGCGCGAGCTTGGCCGCTCGGCACGGTTGCCGTGCTGAGCGCCGTCGTTGCGTTCGCATACGTCGGTGCGTAGTACACGCCGTTCGTCGCGTTCACGAGGCTAGCAACCGGGATCTGGAATGCGCTGGCCGGCGTCACGACCGTGCTTTGCGGAGCCAGGAACGTGTTCGTGTAGTCCGGGCTCAGGTAAGCGACAGCAGCCGTACCGGCCGACTGATAGCTCACCAGTTGCGAACGGACGCCGCCGCTACCCGAAGCCGGCGTGAAGTTTGCCGGTACGCCGCCCGGGAAAGAAGCCGTGAACGTCAGCGAATCGACGAACGTTACGCCCGTGGCCGTATTGGCGCTCGAGCAGACAGCTGCCAGGTGGCGGGTCAGCAGTTCGGTCGTGCCGCTGCCGTCCGAACGGTAGACGACCTTGATCGGCGAGCTGGTCGTCGTGTACGCAGAACCCGTTTGCGGGTTGATGACCTGGTTCCAGTCGGTCAGCTTGCCCGAGAAGATGCCGCACAGGTCGTTATCGTTCAGCGCGATGCTGTGCGCTTGACCCGGCGTCGTTTGCGGCGTCGTCGTGCTCGTGACGGCCGGGCCGTTGACGACCGGCACCGTGATCGGCGTGACGATGTACGGGATCTGGATCAGCGGGCCGTTGGTCGCGCCGAGGCCGGCCTTGTACGACGTGAGCTGGGCGGTCGACAGCGCCGCATCGCTGTTCGCGAAGTGGACCGTGCCCGTGACCGTCGAGCCGAAATACGTCGGCTGGTTGTTCAGGAACGCGTTCTGGCCGGCACCCGAGCCAACCGAGTAGTACGTGAACGAGCCTTCGGCGGTGCCGAACAGGCCGATTTCGGTCGCGGTGTTGCCGATCGCGCCGATGGTCGGTGCGACGAGCGACGAACCGCCGCCGTGGATGTCCGCGGCCATTGCGGCCGTGGCGCCCAGACCGGAAACAACGAGAGCGAGGACTTGACAGATCTTGCGCTTGCTGGATTTCATGAGAAATTTCCTTGAACGAAGATAAACGGGAACCCCTGCTACTGCGGTTGGAATGCTTATGGACCGCCGGGTAAATGTAGGGGGAAATACGAATGACGCGTGTGAATATTTCATAACGAATGGTGCGTAACATTTTTATTGGTTAAGCCATTGCTTTATTCGGCTTGGTAAGGCGTGAATTGGAGCGCTATTCGGTACAGGTTGAGGCGTCCAGATATTGGGATGCAGCCGGGGCCGTTCGACGGATCGTGCGCAGGAGACCACATCACGCGTGGTGGATGCCGTTGGCTTCGCACGTGAGCAATGCACCGCGCTATCCCAACTTCAAGACGGTTTTGTGGCGGATGTTACGGAACATTTCGCGCGCCGATGAATACCTGTGCCTTTGATATATTACTTTCGTTTTGCCGGTGAGCCAGCAAATGGACGGTTGGATAAAGTCGTGTGTATTTAATATGCGATCGATTGGTTTGGTTGATAAAAATGAAATCGTTTTTAAGTTATAAGAATAACGATGCAAGGTAATAAAACCCGTCCAAAAAGGTAGCCCAACATCCGTCACAAATCTGCGCTGGTTCGCTCCGTAGTCTTCCCCGGCGACTCCGTCCGGCACATGGCGCGCCGTCGCCGAAAAAAGTCGCACGCGTGACAAGAGGGCACTGACATGTCGGCATTCCGCTACGAAGCGATCGATCCCACCGGCCGCACGCTGAAAGGCGTGCTCGAAGCCGACAGCGCGCGCGCCGGGCGCAGCCATCTGCGCACGCAAGGTCTCACGCCGCTGATCGTCGAGCTGGCCGCGCAACGCCTGCACGGTGAACGTCATCAGCGCCTGTCGCTCGGCCGCAAGCTGTCGCAGCGCGAGCAGGCGATCATCACGCGTCAGCTCGCGAGCCTGCTGGTCGCGGGGCTGCCGCTCGACGAGTCGCTGTCGGTGCTGAGCGAGCAGGCCGAACGCGACTACGTGCGCGAGCTGATGGCGTCGATCCGCGCGGAAGTCGTCGGTGGCCATTCGTTCGCGAACGCGCTGAGCCAGCATCCGCGTGATTTCCCGGAGATCTATCGCGCGCTCGTCGCGGCCGGCGAGCACACCGGCAAGCTCGGCATCGTGCTGTCGCGCCTGGCCGACTACATCGAGCAAAGCAACGCGCTGAAACAAAAGATCCTGCTCGCGTTCACGTATCCGGGCATCGTCACGCTGATCGCGTTCGGCATCGTCACGTTCCTGCTGAGCTACGTGGTGCCGCAGGTCGCGAACGTGTTCACCAGCACGAAGCAGCAGCTGCCGACGCTGACGGTCGTGATGCTCGCGCTGTCGGACTTCGTGCGGCACTGGTGGTGGGCGTCGCTCGCGGCGATGGTCGCGATCGTCTATGCGATCCGCAAGGTGCTGTCGCGCGATGCGCCGCGGCTCAGGTTCGACACGTGGGTGCTGACCGCGCCGCTCGCCGGCAAGCTCGTACGCGGCTACAACACGGTGCGCTTCGCCAGCACGCTCGGCATTCTCACGGCGGCCGGCGTGCCGATCCTGCGCGCGCTGCAGGCGGCCGGCGAGACGTTGTCGAACCGTGCGATGCGCGCGAACGTCGACGATGCGATCGTGCGCGTGCGCGAGGGCTCGGCACTGTCACGCGCGCTGGCGCATACGAAGACGTTCCCCCCGGTGCTCGTGCACCTGATCCGTTCGGGCGAGGCGACCGGCGACGTGACGACGATGCTCGATCGCGCGTCCGAAGGCGAATCGCGCGAGCTGGAGCGCCGCACGATGTTTCTGACGAGCCTGCTCGAACCGCTGCTGATTCTCGCGATGGGCGGCGTGGTGCTCGTGATCGTGCTGGCGGTGATGATGCCGATCATCGAGCTGAACAACATGGTGCAGTGATGCGCCGCTCAGCGCACGTACGCGTTGGCCTTCTCCGCGGCGGGCAGAGCGATCTCGCGATGCAGCCCGTTGCGGTCGACGACGATCGAGCGTGCGCGAATCTCGGCCAGCTTCGCGGCTTCGCCGATCGCCGCGCCGAGTGACACGACGCGCGAGGCGTCGCCGCCGACGCTGACGATCGCGGCCGCACGGCGCGCATCGAAGGCGAGCACGCCGAGCAGCTGGATGGCATCGCGGCCGTCGTCGGGTTTTGCACCGAACAGCCGCGCGCCGGCAGCAACGTCGATCGGCGCGGGCGGCGGTGCAAGCGTCGCGACCGGCGCATCGGCAGCGCTCAGCATGCGCACGGCCCACAGCGACACGGTCACGAGTGCGGCCGCGGCAGCGAGCGTCGCGGCGAGTGGAACGAGATCGGCGCGCGACGGCGCGATGCGAAGCAGGTCGAGCGGTTTCATGGCGACAGGTCGGTGCGATGAACAGAAGATGTTTTCCATTCTTTGTTGCGAGGGTGAATGCATGATGACGGGGCCCAACGAAACCCGAACGCGATACGCCCGCCACGCGGGAGGACACACACAACGCGGCTTCACGCTGATCGAGATCATGGTGGTGGTCGCGATCCTCGGGATTCTCGCGGCGCTGATCGTGCCGAAGATCATGAGCCGTCCGGACGAGGCGCGCCGCATCGCCGCGAAGCAGGACATCGGCACGATGATGCAGTCGTTGAACCTATATCGCCTGGACAACGGCCGCTATCCGTCGCAGGAGCAGGGGCTGACCGCGCTGATCCAGAAGCCGGCCACCGATCCGGTGCCGAACAATTGGAAGGACGGTGGCTATCTGGAGCGGTTGCCGAAGGATCCGTGGGGCAATCCGTATCAATACCTGAACCCGGGCGCGCATGGCGCGATCGACGTGTTCAGCTACGGCGCGGACGGCAAACCGGGCGGCGAGGGGAACGATGCGGACATCGGCTCGTGGCAGTGACGGCATGACGCTCGCACGCGTCAGGCAAAGGCGTCCGCTCGCGTCGCGCCGCGCGGCCGGCTTCACGCTGCTGGAGATGCTCGTCGTGCTCGTGATCGTCGGGCTGCTGGTCGCGGTCGTGACGCTCGCGCCGTCGCGCAATCGCCGCACGGATCTGGCCGAGGAAGCGCAGCGCCTCGCGAACCTGCTCGAATCCGCCGGCGACGAAGCGCAGGTGCGCTCGACGCCGATCGCATGGCAGCCGGTCGGTGGCGGCTATCGCTTCGTGCAGCGCACCGAAAGCGGCACGTGGGCGCCGATGACCGACGACCTCTATCGCGCGCGCCGCTGGGGCGCCGAAGTCACGGGTGTGTCGGTGCGTTACACGGGCGGCGGCGAAGCGCCGTCGCGGATCGTGCTCGGCAGCGAAGGCATCGATGTGCCGGTGACGATCACGCTGTGGTCCGGCGACGTGCGCATGGCCGTCGTCGGCACGGGCATCGGCAACTTCGTCGTGCGCCGGCCATGAGCCGCTTGTGGCGCTCGCCATGCGCGTGACGCTCGAAAGTGGTGCGCCGAAGTGATTCGCGCGGCTGCACGGTTCACCTGACTGTCACAGTGCCCGCTCACAATCTGACGTTCGCTTGCGACGGAACTGCTCACGGGGGAGCGCGTTCCGGCATGCAACGTGCAACTCCACTTCCGTCCAGGAATTCATGACTCGTTCACGGGCGCCAACCGGTGTCCTGGCGCTCGTCGCGTGGCTCGCGTTCGTCGTGCTGTGCATGCGCGGCGCGCACGCGCAGGAGACCGGTTCCATCGGCCGTCAGCCGGGCAGCGCGGTGCACTTCGATCTGCCCGCGCAGCCGCTCGCGAAGACCTTGCAGGACTTCGCGCGGCTCACCGAGCTGATCATGCTGGCGCCGGCGCCGCTGCTCGACGGGCGCACGAGTGCGCCGGTCCGGGGCGAATTCACGCCGCGCGACGCGCTCGAGCGGATGCTGGCCGGAACGGGGTTGCGCGCGGAATTCTCGCGTCCGGACGAAGCGATCATCGTCGCGCAGCCGGCCGCCGAGGCGGCGCCCGCGACGGCCGACACGCCGGCGGATGCGTCCATGCCGATCGACGGGATCGGCGATTCCGGCGAGCGGCGCGCGTTCGCGGGCCTGCTGCAGGCGCATCTGATCGATGCGCTGTGCGCGCAGCCGGCGGCCGTGCCGGGCAGCTATCGACTCGTCGCGCAGGTGCGCATCGACAACAGGGGGGCGGTGGTGGCGGTCAACATGGTGGCATCGAGCGGTTCGGCCGCCCGCGACGCGGCGGTGATGCGCGCGCTGCGTGCGGTGAAGCTGGACGACGCGCCGCCTGCGGACCTGCCGCAGCCGGTCACGATCCTGTTGCGGCCGGCCGGCAACGGCGTGCATTTCCGTTGCCCGGCGCCGCAGCCGGCCGTTCGGGGCTAGGCCGCGATGACCGACAGCAACCGCACCGGGCTCAGGAAACTGCTGGCGACGCGCTATGCTTATCTGGTCAGGCGCCTCGAACGGGTGACGGGGTCGAAGGACGGCGCCGCCGACGCGCTGCACGAAACCTGGCTGCGCCTCGAGAACGCGAACGTCTCCACGCAGGTGGCGAATGCGGACGCGTATATCCTCGGGATGGCGAACAATGTCGCGATCGACCAGCATCGCCGCGAACGGCGCCATCTGCACGACGACGACGTCGAGACGCTGCTGGAGATGCCCGACGAACTGGCCGATCCGGAGCGCATCGTCGCGGCGCGCCGCAAGGTCGATACACTGAAGGACGTGCTGCGCGGCCTGCCGCCGCGGCGCCGCGCGATCCTGCTGGCCGCGCGCGTGGACGGCCTGCTGAACCGCGAGATCGCCGAGCAGTTCGGCATTTCGCTGCGGCTGGTCGAAAGCGAGCTGAGCGCGGCGATGAAGTACTGCCTGCAACGCATGCAGGAAGAAGACGGTGATACGTACACGGGTTCGCGAGGCGGCCCGCGCAAATTTTGAGTACCCCGACGATGACGAAAGCCCAGGCCGAACCTGCCCACGACGAACTCGACGAAGCGAGTGCGTGGCTGCTGCGTCTGCGCTCGGGGGACGCGAGCCAGGCCGAGGCCGACGCGTTCGAACGCTGGTGCGCCGACCGTCCGCAGGCCGCCGATCTGCTGCGCGACACCTGGAGCGCGTTGCGCACGGCCGCGACCGAACTCGCGCACGAGGAACGCACGGCCGCTGCCTGGGCAAACGTGGCGAAGCGCGAGCGCACGATGCGCACCGGGCGGCGCGCGTTCATCGGTTTCGCGGTCGCGGCCGGCGCGTCGTGGCTGGCGCTGCGCCCGCCGATGGACTTGTGGCCTTCGCTCGGCGATCTCGCGGCCGATTACCACACCGGCACCGGCGAGCAGCGCAGCGTCACGCTGTCGTCACGCGTGACGGTGGAGCTGAATACACAGACGCGCCTTGACGTACTGGCCGCGAGCGATGCCGCGCACGGCGTCGAAGTCGTCGCCGGCGAGGCGGAGATCGACGCGGCTGCGCCGCCGGCCGACCGCGCGACACCGATCCGGCCCGTCACCGTGGTGGCGGGCGGCGGCCGCATGCAGGCGACCGTCGCGCGCTTCAACGTGCGGCGCACCGGCTCGCAGGTCTGCGTGACCTGCCTCTCCGGTACGGTCGCGCTCGAGCATCCACGCGGCGCGCGTACGCTGAAGGCTGACGATCAGGTCGTGTACGACGATCGCGGCGTGCAGCCCGTGTCGCGGATCGATCCGGGCGCCGTCAGCGCATGGCGGCGCGGCATGCTGGTGTTCAACGGCGTGCCGCTCGCGGAAGTCGTCGACGAGATCAACCGCTACCGGCGCGGCAAGGTCATCCTGCGCAGCGCTTCGCTCGGCGCGAACCGGATGCAGGCGCAGTTCCCGATCGCGCGGCTCGACGACGTGATCGACATGGTCGGCCGTCTGTATGGCGCGCACATCACGCGCCTGCCCGGCAACATCGTGCTGCTGAGCTGACCGGCTTCCCGCGCTTTACTTTCCGTTCTTCCTCCCGCCGGCGATGCGTTCGCGTCGCTTCCGGCTGTCCGCGCATTGCGGTTTACGGCCGTCCGATACGACTTGGTCAATGAGGGCCGGCAAACGCCGGGCCGTCTGTCATGGCGGCCCGGTGTGACGTCGTCGGACCCGAGGCGTGGGTGGCAAGCGCCCCGGCCGTGCAGCGATGCGCGGTGCGGGGGATGTGTGTCGATGGAGCTTCGGGCGGTGGCGTGATCATGAACGAATCGCAACGGGATACGGATCCCGGCGACGCGAATACGCGCGCCGATGCGATCCGCGAGGGCGCGGTGCGCTGGTTGCTGTGGTTGCGCACTGGCGACACGACGGAACAGGAACTCGACGCTTTCGCGCGCTGGCGCGCACAGAGCGACGAGCATGCACGCACGGTCCGCGAGCTGATCTGGATGTGGGCCCTGCTTGAGACGGTCGGCCGCCAGGAGCCCGTCGGGCCGACGCGTACGCATTGAGAGGGCGGCTTTTCGCGCGCGCACCGTCGCGGTGCGCAATCGCGCTCGCGCGGAAAGAAAGTATGCGGGTTATGCGGGCTCGCTTCGACCTTGTATATGAGAGAGCGAGGGGGCTGTGCGGAGGGGCTGTAAAGCGGAGACCGGGAACCGGGGGCCTGAATGGGCTCCCGGATCACCGCTCGCACATGATGGCGGGTGCGTGCGGACTACGCGCCGTCCACGTCAGGAAAGCCCGGATTCACGACTCGGGATTCAGGATGGCGCCCCTGGCTGGAAGCCGGCGCGTGCGCCGTTCCAGGCGGCGTCGAGCGGATCGCCGGCATCGCGCAGCGGCTCGCGCAGAAAGGGAAAGCGTTCGACGAACGGTGCGGATTCTTGCAGGGCCACGATATGGTTGACCATCCATTGCAGCAGATCGCCGCCGTGCCGGACCTGTTCCGGCCGCCAGTCCGGCATCGACGAGAAGAGGGCCGAGAAGCCGCTCCAGCGCGACGGACGGTCGTTGTCGCCAGGCCGGAAATAGGTGTTCATCGCGACGTCGTGCGCGTCGGTCAGCGCGCCGACGAACAGCCCGTGCGGCGTCGGCACGCCGATCTGATGCCAGCCTTCCGCGAGGGCGAGCGAGCGCATCACGCGCGCCGCAACGAACGCGATGCGCGTTTCATGCTCGATTTCCGCCAGCGACATCACGCCGTTGCGCTGCATGCAGCGCGCGACCGCGTGCGGCCGGATCACGTTCGACGCGAAGCTGCGCAGCACGAGGTCGGGCACCGTCAGTTGAAGCTGGAATTCGCGCAGACCATGCTCGGCGCTCATCGTCGAGAAGTTGACGAACAACCCTTCGGCATGACCGAGCGCACCGACGTACGGCTCGAGCCCGAGGCGCGCGAGCTTCGGCGCGATCTGGCGCTCGAGCAGCCGCATCAGGTTGCGGCGGTTACGCACGCCCGTGAAATCGTCGAGACCGCGCGTGACGACGTCGCTGATTTCCCAGCGGCGCTCGTCGGCGACGAGCCGCGGCGAGCCGCTCAGGTCGAACCGGGCGCGGCCATGGGCCACGCGGGGATCTACGTACATGCCGGTGCCTCGTGCATCGATTGCGGGCGGACCGCAGCGGCGGCGCGCCGTCGCGCGGGTCCGGTCGCCCACGATGCTGCGGCGTCGCGGGCAGCCCGTCAAGTGCGAACGTATCGCGACGCACGCGTGCGCATGCCGTTGCGGCGGCGCGTGCGATCAACCAGACAGTGTGGGGTAATCCGATGATGCGCACGATCGTGGAACGCTTTGTCGAGCAGAGCCCTATGACGATCATGGCGCGGCTCGTGCTGCAATGCGCGCTGCACGACGACTGGATCGGCGCCGCTGCGGACGCCGGCGACGAACCCGACGGCGAGTCGATCCGCGAGGCGCTGTTTGCGCTCGCCGTCGACGCGATCGCGTCGATTGCCGCGTGGCAGCGGATGCCGGATGCCGGCGTGGCCGCTACGCCTGGGTTCGGCGCGGCCGTGACGGCACTGCACGATTGCATGAGCCGGTGGCGTGCCGGCTGGGGGCGTGCGCTGGCAAAGGACAGTGTCGAACTGCTGCTGCCGGTCGCGTCGGCGCATAACGCCGACGGCGCGCATGCAGTCGACGGGATGCGGCTGCGTGTGCTGGACGGTACCGGCGAGGCTTGCGCGCCACAGGCCGGCGGATGCGACTGCGGGCGCGCGTGCGACGACCCCGCACGTGATGCGGCGGCGAGCGGTGCGCGAGTCCTGCCGGTCTACGATCCGGAGCTCGGGATGATCGTCGACTTGCTGCCTTGCGAGCGTGGCCGGACGCACGAGCGTGCGTTCGTCGGCGCGCTGCTCGAAACGGTGCGGCCCGGCGAGCTGTGGATCGTCGATGGGCGCTTCGATACGGACGCGCTCCTTTCCGGCTGGCCGCGCCGCGGCGGCGCGTTCGTGCTGCGTGAATACGGCCGCTCGGCCGCGTGCCGGCCGCTTGGCGACTGGCAGGAGGGCGGCGTGTTCGGCGACGGGCGGCTGCGCGAACAATCCGTCGGGATGGCCGGCGAAGGCGGCGTGTCGGGCGCGTTTCGGCGCATCGAATGGCTCCGCGCGGAGGTGCCGGGCGAAGTCGTCACGCTGTTGACCGATCTGCCGGCCGAGCGGTTCGACGCACCGCAGGTCGTGGCGCTGTCTTGCCGGCGCTGGCGCGACGCGCTGCCGCTGGCGCTCGAGCCCGTCACGGGCGGCGCGCCGTTCGGCGCCGTGCCCGCGCGCGCGGCGCTGCTCGCGAGCGGGATCGCCGCGTTTGCATACAACGCGTTCAGCGTGATGACGCGCGTCGTCGGCGGTGCGCTCGATCTCGACGCGCGTGACGTCGACCGCTTGCCGTCGCTGATCGCCGACGGTGTGACGGCGACCTACGCGGGCATGATGATCGCGCTGCCGCCCGACTGGTGGCAGCGTTACGACCAGCTGCCCGCGGCGACGCTCGGCCAGATCGTGCGGATGCTCGCCGTGCACGTCGATCCGCGCAGCGAGCGGCGCAGGCGCCGCGACAACCGGCTGTCCGCGAAATCGCAGGCGCTGCTGCGCGCGGCGACGCTCGACCACCTGCTGCATGACGACGGCGGCGATCCCGCCGCGAACGTGTTCAGCCTGCGCACGATCGCGATGGCGACGCGCGACTTCAGCAGCAACCCGTCGAAGGCGCTGCGGCATGCGGGCGAGGCGCTCGTGATGGTGACCAAGTACAACCGGCCGATCGCGCTGCTCGTGTCGATCGACGACTGGAACCGGCTGCTCGGCGAAGTGCGCGAGACGAGCTTCACGCGGCTGTCGTTCGATGCGGCGGTGACGCCGCAAGGCGTGCGTGCGGTCGGGTTGGGCGAGTTGTCGCGGGTCTAGCGTGCCGCCGGCCCGTCGGCTTCAACTCGTGAGCCGTCGTACCCAGATGACCGACGTCCACGCGAAATTGCCGCTGCCGTAGCGCGCGATCAGCGTGTCGATACGCGTGTTGATCCGCGTCGAGTGCACGCGGCAATGCACGAGGAAATAGCCGCTGTTCACGCCGACGGCCGAGCCGTCCGGCAGCGTCGGGTTGCCGCCCTGCGCCGGCAGCAGGTATTCGGCGATGTCGCCGGTACTGACGAAATAGGCAGTCGCGCGCCGGTCGACGAGCCGCTTGGCCTGACTCGGCGACAGCCTCGGAATCGCGGCGATGAGCACGGGTTCGGCCGCGGTGTTCGCATTGACGACGGTCAGGTCGGGCAGGATCGTCACGAATGGCGCGATCGCTTCGATCACGCGCGCGTCGTAGCCGGGAATGCGCGCGAGATCGTCGACGGACACGAGCTGCAGCGGCCAGCCGTCAGGGCCGTTCGCGTCGCGCAGCGAGCGCAGCATGTAGTCGGCCGTCGATTGCGCGAGCGCGGGATCGAGCGACAGCTGGCCGAGCAGGCGCCGGTACGCCAGCACGCCTTCGCCGCTGGACTGCCACGGCTTGCCGGGCGCCGCGCGCGACACGAGGTTCGTCAGGTTGAAGCGCGCCTGCGCGTCCTCGACGCTGCCCGAGATCCACGCGCGCGACAGCTCGGCGTTGACCGCCAGCGCGTCGGACGGCAGCAGGTCCGAGAGCTGTACGTCGGCGATCGGTGCGGACCACGGCTGGCCGACGAACGTGACGTTCGACGTCGCGCTTTGCGCGCGCAGCGTCGCGCGCGCCCATTCGACCGCGGCGCGCTCGATCCACATCGTCTGCGTGGCGAGCCGCTGGTTCTCGACGTCGCGCGTCGCGACCTGCTGGCGCCATAGCACGCTGGCGGCCAGCGTGGCCGCCAGCGCGACGACGAGCAGCACCGTCACGATCGCGATACCGCGTTCGCGCCGCGCGCGCGCCGTCCTTCCCGTCCCGTATCGATGCATCCGCGTGCCTCCGCAGTGTCTGTCCGCGCGGTGCGCTCACACCTCGAACGCCAGCCACGCATGCGCGATGCTCGCATGCGCAGATGACGTGACGCCGAACAGCGCGGCGAGCCCCGCGACCCAGCACGCGAGCGTCGCGGGACGCATGCCGTCGTTTGCCAGCGGGCCGACCAGGCTGGCGATTGCGTGCGAGCGCCACAGCAGCAGCACGAACAGCGCACAGCCGACGGCCATCGCGATGCCGAACATGTGTGCCGCGACGACCGGGCGCCGCGTGAACGGCATGCGGTGATGCCGCTGGTTCGTCGCGACGATTGCGACCCCGTTTGCGACGGGCACGATTGCCATCGCGAGTCCCCAGAACAGCGGCTGGTCGCTCGCCGGATTGATCAGCAGCAGCGTGCCGATCATCCAGATCGGCGGCGCGAGCAAGGTGAGGACGGACCACGACAGCAGTTGCCACGCGAGCCACGGCCCGCGCCAGCGCAGCGGCGGAATCAGCGCGGCATGAGCGGCGGGCGGAAGCGGCCGGCCCGGCATTCCGGCGGCGCCGGACAATCGCCCGGCGAGCCACCGTACGAGCATCGTGGCGAATGACATGGAGGGTCCTGTCGATGACGTGTTCTGGTCTCAATAGCTAGGACGAAGCGGGCAGCCGCAAGCCGCAGGATTTCGCGCATGCCGGCGGTTTGCCTCGCTGCACATCGCGATTGCGCGGCGCCGCGTAAACGGTCTCGACGATCGCTTGCCGTGTTTCGCGAGCGTTTCGTGAATATCTTCAGCGGAATGTCACAAAAACTTCCCGGTTGAAACCCGAGGATTGTCGGGCTGTTCGTCGGCACGTCGCGCTTTTTGCGCGTCGGTCGGCCAGACGGCGACACGTTTGCCGGCCGTCCGCGCGCAACGGCGGACCGCCGAGCGCCGCACGCCGGCCACGCGACGACACGTACACGAAACGGGGGCCACGCAAGGTCATGCGCCGCTTCTCGCCAGTCTTGCGCGAGGGGCGGCTGCGCGCGCATTGCAGGCCGCGTGCGTCGATCGTTTGCCGGTGCAGGCGGATCGATCGACGTCACGCAAAAAACATTGCGGCAATGCGCGCTTCGTTCCGTCTAGGTAGGTGGGAGCTGCGACTCGGTGCGCGGCAAGCGGCCCCGATGCGCCGTGCCGGCGCGCGGGGGCACGCGGATACGCGCATTTTTTCTCATCAGGCGGCATGAAGCCGACAGGTGCATGACAGTGGAACAGTTCGAGGAAACCAGGGCGACCGGCGATAGCGGCGCGCCGGCGGACGATGCATCGGCACGGCAGGCGGAGGCGTTGTCGCCGGTCATCAACCTGCGCGACACGGGGCGCTTCCTGCAGGTGCTCGAGGCGCTCAAGTGCTCGCTGGCCGTGAGCCGCCGTCCGTCCGGCGTCGCCGTGATCGGTGTTGACGATGGCGTCCCCACGCTGTCCGCGTGCCTGTTGCCGCGCTCGATGGGGATGGCCGTGTCCGGCAACCGGCTCGCGGTCGCGACGATGCACGAGCTGATGGTGTTCGCGAACGTGTCGACGCTTGCGCCGCGCTATCCGGTTCGCCCCGATCATTACGACGCGATGTTCGTGCCGCGCATGTCCTACTACACCGGCGATCTCGACCTGCACGACATGGCGTTCGACAAGCACGTCCTGCTCGCGGTCAACACGCGCTATTCGTGTATCAGCGTGATCGACGGCTATTTCAACTTCACGCCGATCTGGCAGCCGCCGTTCGTGACGGAAACCGCACCGGACGATCGTTGCCACCTGAACGGCATGGCGTTTGCCGAGGGCAAGGTGCGCTTCGTGACCGCGCTCGGCATGAGCAACGAGCCGTTCGGCTGGCGGAGCGGGATGGCCGGCAGCGGCATCGTGATGGAGGTGCCGTCGGGCCGGGTCGTCGCATCGGGGCTGTCGATGCCGCATTCGCCGCGCGTGATCGGCGGGCGGCTGCATGTGCTCGAAGGCGGCCGCGGCCACGTGCTGCAGATCGATCCGCAATCCGGTGCGCGGCGTGTGCTCGCGAAGCTGCCTGGCTTTACGCACGGTCTCGCCGAGTACGGCGGCGTGTTGTTCGTCGGCCTGTCGAAGCTGCGTGACAAACGCGGCCCGCAGGGGTTGCCGATCGAAAGCGAATCGGATGTGCTGGTCGCCGGGGTGGCCGCGCTCGACGCGAACACCGGCGACGTGCTCGGCATCCTTCAGTTCTTCAACGGCGTCGACGAGATCTTCGACGTGCAGGTGCTTCCGAACGTGCGGCGCGCCGAAATCCTGAGCCCGCATCAATGGGCCGAGACACCGTCGATCGTGACGATGCAGGGCGGCTTCTGGCAGACGCGTCCGCGTGAGGACGATGAACCCGCGAATACGGTGGAGAAGGCGTGATGAAGATCGCTGGTTGCGGGTTTCCCGGTGTCGTTTCGTCCTTATCGATAGATGGGGCTCGCTCAGGGTGGGATGCCTCGCCGCGGCGGGCCGGCGGGGTGCTGTGGCTCACGGGGCTGTCGGGCGCGGGCAAGACGACGCTGGCCGACGCAGTGGCCGCGCGACTGGGCGACCAATGGATGCTTCCGGTGGTGCTCGATGGCGACCGGTTGCGGAAGGGGTTGAATCGGGATCTCGGTTTTACGGTGCAGGATCGTTTCGAGAACGTGCGACGCATCGCCGAAGTCGCGGCACTGTTGAGCGAATCCGGCGCGCTTGCGATCGTCGCGGTCATTTCACCGCTTGCGGCGATGCGCGACGAAGCGAAAGCGATCGTGGGGCCGACATTCCGTGAGGTGTATGTGAGCACGGCGCTGGACTGCTGCGAGGCGCGGGATCCGAAGGGGCTGTATGCGAAGGCGCGGCGTGGCGCGCTGCCGGAGTTCACGGGTGTTTCGGCACCGTACGAACCGCCGGTGGCAGCCGACCTCGAGATCGATGCGGGTCGTGCTTCGCTTGCGATGTGCGTCGATACGCTGGTGCAGTTCGCGTGTGCGCAGTTTGGCGGTGCGGTCGATGCGGGGGCGGCGCGGATGCATCACGGATAAGGTCGCTGCGGTGATCGGAACAGCATTGCGCAGGTCATGCTAAGGATGACGAATAAATCGTCATCAAAGTGAAACAGGCATTTGATAGCGGAGCGAACGGCTGGCGCGGGGCGCTTTGCGTCGATCCGGAACAACAAAGGGGAATGGCGCATGCCGCCGAGAGTAGACCGCAAGTCACGCGAACGATGGCGGCTGAACTGCCGATGCCTGGCTGGCGTCGTGCTGGCCGGTGGGCTGGGCGTCGCGCCGGGGATTCATGCGCAGGAAGCCGCGCCGGCCGCGAAGGCGGCACCGGCCGCACCGCAGTCGTTCGACGTGAACGCCTTCGTGGTGCGCGGCAACACGACGTTGCCGACGCTCGAGATCGAGAAGGCCGTGTACCCGTTCGAAGGGCCGGGCCGGACGCTCGCCGACGTGAACGCGGCGCGTGACGCGTTGCAGAAGGCGTACCAGGAGCGCGGCTACCAGTCGGTCGTCGTCGAGCTGCCGCAGCAGCAGGTGAAGAATGGCGTGATCCTGCTGCAGGTGACGGAAGCGAAGGTCGGGCGCCTGCGCGTCGACGGCGCGAAATACAACTCGCCGCAGAACATTCGCGACGCGGTGCCCGCGCTGGCCGAAGGCCAGGTGCCCGATTTCAATCAGGCGCAACAGCAGCTCACCGACCTGAACCGCTCGGCGGACCGGCAGGTGATTCCGATCCTCAAGCCGGGTGCGCTACCGCAGACGGTCGACGTCGACCTGAAGGTCGACGATCACAGCCCGTTGCACGGCACGCTCGAGCTGAACAACGACAACAGCCCCGGCACATCGACGTTGCGCACGAGCGCGAGCCTCAGTTACTCGAATCTGTGGCAACTCGGCCACGTGATTTCGGGCACCTATGTGATCGCGCCGCAGCATCCGAACGACGCGCGCGTCTACGCGTTTTCGTATCTCGCACCGATCAAGGACTCGCGCTGGAGTTTCCTCGCGACGGTCGTGCACTCGGACAGCAACGTCGCGTCGGTCGGCGGCACGAATGTGCTCGGCAAGGGCACGACCTACGGCTTCACCGCGATCTACGCGCTGCCGGCGACGGAAACCTATGCGCATTCGGTCAGCATCGAGATCGACCGCAAGCATTACGACGAGAACGTGAGCCTGGTGGGCCAGACGTCCACGGCGCCGCTGACCTATGTGCCGGTGACGTTCTCGTACAACGGCCAACTCAGCCTGAAGAACTCGCAGACATCGTTCTCCGCGTCGCTGACGACGAACATTCGCGGCCTCGGCAGCGACTGGGGCGCCTGGGACAACAAGCGCTACAACGCGACGCCCGATTTCGTGTACGGCAAGTTCGACGTCAACCACACGCAGCGTTTCGCGAACGACATGCAGGCCAATGCGCACGTCAGCGCACAGATCTCGAACTCGCCGCTCGTGTCGAGCGAGCAGTTCGCCGCGGGCGGGATGAACAGCGTGCGCGGCTACATGCAGGCCGAGGACACGGCCGACAGCGGCGTGATCGCATCGGTCGAATTGCGCAGCCCGTCGCTCGCCAAATGGCTCGGCGGCGCGGTCGGCAGCCGCGTGAACGAATGGCGCTTCCACGCGTTTTTCGACGCGGCGCACCTGTGGCTGCTGAGCCCGCTGCCGGAGCAGACATCGCGCTTCAACCTGATGAGCGTCGGCGTCGGCACGCGGCTGCAGATCATGAAGTACGCGAGCGCGGATTTCGAGGCCGGGTGGCCATTGAAGGCGGGCGTCTATACGCGGCAGTACAGCCCGCGATTCGATTTCTACGTGCGGCTGGGGTTCTGACGAATTTTTTTGATCGTGCCGGGGTGATGCGACGAGCGCGGCGCCCGCACATTCGGGGAGTGGATCGTGAAGCGAGTCTTGTTTTTCCTGTTGGCGGTGATGCTCGGCGTGCTGCCCGGCATTGCGAACGCATGGTGGCAGAACGACTGGTCGTACCGGAAGGCGATCACGATCGACGCGAGCGCGAAGGGCGCCAATCTCGCGGAATCGGCCGGCCGCGTGCCGCTGCTGATTCGTCTGCATTCGGGCAACTTCCAGTTCGACGGGTTGGCCGACAACGGCGCCGATATCCGCTTCGTCGCGGCCGACGACAAGACGCCGCTGAATTACCACATCGAACAATACGATCCGGTGCTAGGCGTCGCGCTGATCTGGGTGGACGTTCCGAAGATGCCGGCCGGCGCCGCGGAGTCGATCTGGATGTACTACGGCAACAAGAAGGCGCCGGATGGCGGCAAGCCGGCCGAGACGTTCGATCCTGACTACACGCTCGTCTATCACTTCAACGGCGCGGCTGGCGCGCCGCCGAAGGATGCGACCGCATACGGCAACAACGCGCAGAACGCGTCGTTCAAGACGGTCGAGGACGGCATCGTCGGCAAGGGCGCGCGGTTCGACGGCAGCGGGTCGCTGACGCTGCCGGCGAGCCCGTCGCTGAATGTGCCGGCCGGCGGCAGCTTCACCTTCAGCGCATGGGTGAAGCCGTCGGCGCTCGCGCCGAACACGCTGCTGTACAGCCGTCGCGACGGCGTGAACGCGCTGCTGATCGGCCTCGACAACGGCGTGCCGTTCGCGGAAGTCGACGGCGCGTCCAACAGCCCGGCACCAGTGCGCACGCCGGCCGCTGCGCCGGTTGCAGCGAACCAGTGGACGTATCTCGCGGTCACGGCCGACGGCAAGAACCTGACCGTCTACGTGAACGGCAAGCAGGCCGCGCAGGTCGCGGCGGCGCTGCCCGCGCTGAACGGCACGGCGACGATCGGCGCGGACGCCGCCGGCGCGCCGGCCGGCCTGGCCGCCTACGCGGGCGCGCTCGACGAACTGCGCTTGTCGAAAATCGCGCGCACGCCCGCCGCGCTCGCCGTCGACGCACTTGCGCAGGGCTCGGAATCGAAGCTCGTCGCCTACGGCGCAGACGAGAAGCAGTCGGGCTTCGGCTTCGGCTACTTCGGCGTGATCGTGCAGTCGGTGACCGTCGACGCGTGGGTCGTCATCACGATCCTGCTCGGCATGGCGCTCGTGTCGTGGATCGTGATGTGGACGAAGGCGCGCTACGTCGGCACCGTCGACAAGGCCAACCAGTATTTCGTGCAGCGCTTCCGCGAAGTGGCCGGGCGACACCTGGTCGGTCTCGCGCATGTCGACGAAGCGAGCGACGAAGGCCGCCGGCTGTACCAGTCGTCGCTATACCGGCTGTACAAGGCCGGCGTGCATGAAATCCACAGCCGCGTGGACGGCAACGGCCGCACGGTGATCACGTCGGAATCGATCGAGGCGATTCGCGCGTCGATGGACGCGACGCTCGTGCGCGAGAACCAGCGGCTGTCGAAATCGATGGTACTGCTGACGATCGCGATCTCGGGCGGCCCGTTCCTCGGGCTGCTGGGCACGGTGGTGGGCGTGATGATCACGTTTGCCGCGATCGCGGCGGCCGGCGACGTGAACGTGAACGCGATCGCGCCGGGTATCGCGGCCGCGCTGCTCGCCACCGTCACGGGCCTGTTCGTCGCGATCCCCGCGCTGTTTGGCTACAACTACCTGCTGATCCGCAACAAGAACGTGACCGCGAACATGCAGGTGTTCGTCGACGAATTCGTCACTCGCCTCGCCGAAGCACACCGCGCGCCCGATCACGCGGTGCTGGCCGACTGACGCACGCAGGAGACCACCATGCAGGTTCAGGACGACGACAAGCCGTACGACGACATCAACATCACGCCGATGCTCGACCTCGCGTACGTGCTGCTGATCATCTTCATCATCATGACGACCGCGTCGGTGCAGGGCATCAAGGTCGATTTGCCGAAGGCGAGCTCGTCCGCGAGTCTCGCGAAGCCGAAGACGAAGGCAATTACTGTCGCCGATTCGGGACAGGTGTTCCTCGACGCGTACCCGGTGACGATGGACGAACTCGAGAGCCGGTTGCGCACCGAGAAGGCAACCAGTCCGGATTTTCCGATCGTGCTGAAGGGCGACGCGGGCGTGCAGTACCAGAAGGTGATGGACGTGCTCGACCTGCTGCGCCGCCTCGATCTGTCGCAGGTCGGTCTCGTGACCGGCAAGGCGAAGCAGGGCGGCTGACGCGATGGAAATGACCTACAACGGCGGCCCGCCGGACAAGGGCCCCGGCCGCTACGTGAAGCCCGTCGCGATCGCGCTGGTGCTCGCGGGCGTCGCCGCGCTGATCTGGCATTTCGCGGGCGACACCGCAGGCGTGAAGCGCGTGAGCGCGCCGCAGGTGACGACGGTGATTCCGTTGCCGCCGCCCCCGCCGCCGCCGAAACAGAAGCCGCCGCCCGAGAAGGTGAAGGAAGAGGTCAAGACGCCGGTCGACCGGCCGACGATCGCGCCGAAGCCGTCCGAGGCGCCGAAGCCGTCGGACAACCAGCCGAAGCAGATGACGATGAATGCGCCCGCGCAGGCCGGCACCGACGGCTTCAGCATCGGCGCGGGCGACGGCTCGGGGATGGTCGGCAGCGGAGGGGGCGGCAAGTTCGGCAACGCGAGCTACGCGCAATACATGGTGTACGTGCTGCAGCGCGCGATCGAACAGGACAAGGGTGTGCAGGAGGCCGGCGGCGCGCGCTTCGCGGGGAGCCTGAACCTGTGGATGGACCCATCCGGGCGGATCACGAAGGTGACGGTCGCGCAGTCGACCGGCGACGCGAAGATCGATGCAGCCGTGGTCGCGGCGGTCGAAGCGCTCGGCAAGGTCGACGAGGTGCCGCCGCCCGCGACCGCGTATCCGGTGCTCGTCAGGCTCCAGGGGCGCAAGCCGGCATGACGATGCGTGCGCGACATGGCGAATGAATCATGGGGCGGCGCCGTTGCACGGTTGCTGCCGGAAAAGAAACGAAAATTGTTTGGAGTGCTTCGATGATTCGGAAGATGAACGGATGGGGCGGGTTGCCCCGCAGCGACGCGATGCCCGCGCGTCTGTCGCGCGTCGGCGCGGCGGTGCTGACGCTCGGGCTGACTTGCGCGTCTGCCGCGCACGGGCAATCGCTCGAGGCGCAGGCCGCGTCGGGGAAAGCCGCGCCGACCGAGAGCGTGGTGATCAACCTGATCAACCTGCTCGTGAAGCGCGGCGTGCTCACGCAGCAGAACGCGAACGAGCTGATCAGCGAGGCGCGCACCGAGGCCGTGCAGGCGAGATCGGCCCGCGCATCGGGCGCGCCGGTCGTGGCGGGCGGCGTGGTCAACCCGCCGACGCAGCCGGGCGACGTCGCGGTGCCGTACGTGCCGCAGCTCGTGCGCGACCAGATCCGCGACCAGGTGAAGCAGGAAGTGATCGCGCAGGCGAAGGCCGAGAACTGGGCGCAGCCGAACACGTTCCCCGACTGGGTGTCGCGCATCAAGCTCGACGGCGACCTGCGCGTGCGTGACGAGTATCACTTCTACGGCGGCGGCAACACGAACGGCGTGACGAATTTCGCGGCGATCAACCAGGCCGGCGGATTCGACGTCAACCCGAACACCAACAACACGCAGATCCCCACGCAGAACACGCGCGAGAACCGCAACAACCTGCTGCGCTACCGCGCGCGGCTCGGCGTGACGGCGACGCTGTCCGACGAGATGATCGCCGGCATCCAGCTCGCGAGCGGCAACGACAACGGGCCCGTGTCGACCACGGCCACCGCGGGCGGCGGCTTCGCGAAGAAGAACATCTGGCTGAACAAGGCGTTCTTCGCGTACCGGCCGACGCCGTGGCTGAACCTGACGGCCGGCCGCTTCGACAATCCGTTCTTCAAGTCGGACCTGGTGTTCTCCGACGACCTGATGATGGACGGGCTTGCCGCGAACCTGCGCCATGCGCTGCCGTGGAATCCGGACGTCACGCTGTTCGGCACGCTCGGCGTGTTCCCGATCCAGTACACGAGCGAGAACTTCCCGTCGAACAGCACCGACAAGGCCGGCAGCGACACGAAGTGGATGTTCGGCGCGCAGTTCGGCGCGGACTGGAAGATCGATGCGAAGAACCGGCTGCGCGGCGCGGTCGCGTACTACGACTTCCAGAACATGCGCGGCACGCTGTCGTCGCCGTGCGCGCTGTATCTCGGCGCGACGAACTGCAGCACCGACAACGAGGCGCCCGCGTTCATGCAGGGCGGCAATACGCTGATCGCGCTGCGCAACATCGTGCAGAACCCGAACCTCGCGCCGGGCATGACGCCGCAGCCGCAGCTGTTCGGCCTCGCCTACAACTACCGGCTGCTCGACCTGAAGGCGCAGTGGGATACCGTGGTGGCCGACCGCTTCAAGCTGCGCCTGGACGGCGAATACGTGCGCAACCTCGCGTACAACGACAACAAGGCGTTCGCGGCGGCGTCGCTGCCGGTCAACAACTACGAATCGACGTCGGTGAACGCGACGCGCGCCGACTACCGCAGCGGGCCGAACGGCTTCCTCGCGAAGGCGACGATCGGCGAGCCGGAGCCGCGCGAGAAGGGCCAGTGGAATTTCTCGGTCGCTTACAAGTATCTGCAGCCGGACGCCGTGCTCGACGCGTTCAACGATCCGGACTTCCATCTCGGCGGCACCAATGCGCGCGGCTACGTGATCGGCGCCGCGTACGCGGTCGCACGCGACACGTGGGTGTCGGCCCGCTACCTGAGCTCGAAGGAAGTGTACGGGCCGCCGGTGTCGATCGACGTGCTGCAGATCGAGCTCAATGCTCGCTTCTGACCGGAGCCGCGAATGAATACGACCTATCGCGCGATGCTCGCGGCCGGTGTTGCCGGGATGCTGCTGCTGGCGGCCGGCGGCGCGCACGCGCAGAGCATCGAGGAGAAGCTGCGCAGCCAGTTGCGCTCGACCGTGCAGGAGCTGCGCCAGTTGCAGGACAGCCAGGCGCAGTTGCAAAGCGACAAGGCGGCGGCCGAGAAGCAGCGCGACGACGCGCTCGCGCAACTGAAGGCGTTGCAGGGGCAGCTTGCTGCCGCGCGCGGCGATTCGGGCGCCGAGGCGGCGGCGAAGCGCGCGCTCGCGCAGGAGCGCGCGGGCCGCGAGCAGGACGCGAAGTCGCTGGCGAAATACAAGGCGTCCTACGAGGACCTGCTCGCCGTGTCGCGCGCCCGCGATGCGCAGTACACGCAACTGCAGAAGGACGCAGCCGCGCGTGACACGCAACTGAAAACCTGCCAGGCACACAATGCCGAGCTGTATCGCGTGGGACACGAGATTCTCGACGCGTACGAGCATGTCGGGATCGGCACGTTCTTCTCGTCGCGGCAGCCGTTCGCGCAGTCGGCGCGCGTGAAGTATGACGATCTCGCGCAACGCTACGGCGATGCGCTGTATGCGGGCAAGTACGACCCGGCCGCGCGTCCGGCCGCTGCGGCACCGGCGTCGGCCGCGGCCGCGGCGGCGAGCGCCCAGTGAGCGCACGGCTCGAAGCCGCACTCGAGCCGATCGATTCGATGAACACGGAGAAGACCGACATGAAAGACAAGCAAACGAACGCCGGCGACGAACGCGCGGCACACGATGCGCCGATCGAAGCGATCAGCGCCGAGCGCCTGGCCGACGTGTTGCGCCGCGCGGGCTACCGCGTGACGGCCGCCGAGCAGAACGGCACGGTGCAACTGATGAGCGCGAGCCAGGGCATCGGTTTCGCGGTGCGCTTCGGCAACCCGGCCATGGCGTTCGCGCCGCAGGGCGCCGATGCGCAGGCCGCGGGGCTGTCGTACATCGACTACACGTTGTCGTGCGTGCTGCAGGTGCAGGGCGAATTGCCGGCGGAACTCGTCGCCGAGTGGAACCGTACCAAGCGCTTCGCGCGTCTCGCGAGCCACGGGCAGTTTCTTGCGCTGGAGATGGACGTCGTCGTCGCGGGCGGCGTGTCCGAACGCTACCTGCGCTCGACGATCGAGCTGTGGGACCGGTTGATCCAGGAATTCCTGCTGCACCTGCGCAACCGGCCCGCGATGGCCGAGCAGGAAGCGGCGGCGGGCGGGGAGGCGGTGGTTCCGACCGAGGCTCCACCCACGGCTACGGTTGCACGCGAGGCCGCCGCACAGTCATGACCGCCGCGACCTGGAGCGCGGGCCGACGGATCGCCGCCGCGCTGCGCGCGCTGCTGCCCGATGGCCGGCCCCCGGATGGCCGGCCCCCGGATGGCCGGCCCCGGGATCGTCGCCCGCACGACGCGAGTCCGACGTCCGCCGCTGACGCCCCCGCCGCATGGGTGATGTATGCGGAAGGCGTCGCACACGCGCTGCGGACCGTGCTCGACGGCGACGACGCGGCCGTGTGCCGGCTGCGCGCCGATGTCGGGCGCTGGGCCGACCGGCTAGCCGATACCGGCGACGACGTGCCCGTGCTGCCGGTGCGCGCATGGCTCGACCGGGGCGGGCGCGTGACGCGGGTCGACAGCGCGCCGGCCACCGATCCTGCGGTCGACGCCGCGCTGCACGACGCGCTGGTGGGCCGCGCGATCGGCACGGCACCGCCGCGCGGGATGACCCAGCCGATCGTGATGCGCGTGACGCTGACCGGCATGCGCTAGCGCGGGACGGCGAGGAACGGAACGACGCGGACACCGCGCGACGGACGGTGTACGCGATTCAAAGAAACAATCGAGAGGGCTGTCGAATCATGATGACGAAGGTGAAGACGCTGGCGATGCTGGCGGGCAGTCTCGCGCTGAGCGCGCCGCTCGTCGCGCACGCACAGGACGACGTGATCGCGAACGCCGCGCAGGCGTCGGTCACGCAGGCCGACATCGCGGGGCTGTTGAAGGCGGTGAGCCCGGAAGGGCGCGAACGCCTCGCGGCCGACCCGGCGGCGCTGGACCAGGTCGTGCGTTCGACGCTGGCGCAGAAGGCCGTGCTGGCCGAGGCGAAATCGAAGGGCTGGGACAAGCAGGCGCAGGTGCAGGCGGCCGTCGAGCAGGCGCAGCGCGACATCGTCGTGCGCAGCTATCTGACGTCGGTGAGTACGCCGTCGGCCGACTATCCGTCGGACGCGGAGATCCAGACCGCGTATGACAGGAACCGCGCGGCGTTCACCGCGCCGCGCGCGCTGCACGTCGCGCAGATCTATATCGCGGTGCCGCCGAACGCGGATGCCGCGACGCTCGACAAGGCGCGCAAGCAGGCGGCCGACCTCGCGAACCGCGCGCGCAGCGGCGATTTCGCGGCACTCGCGAAGGCGAATTCGCAGGACAAGGCGAGCGCCGCGAACGGCGGCGATCTCGGCTTCGTGCCCGACCAGTCGATGCTGCCGGCCGTCCGGCAGGCGGCCGACGCGCTGAAGCCGGGCCAGGTCTCCGCGCCGATCCAGACGCCTGCCGGCTTTCACGTCGTGAAGCTGATCGACGTGCGCGCGGCCGCGCCGCGCCCGCTGGCCGACGTGAAGGAGCAATTGCGCGCGATGCTGCGCGCGCAGCGCACGCAGCAGAATGCGCAGGCGTATCTCGCGAAGCTGGCCGCGAACGCGCCGATCAACGAAGACGCGCTGAAGAAAGCGCTCGCGTCGGCCCGGTAGGCGCACTCATGGCGCTTGTCCGTTCGACGCCGCGCGTCGCGGCCCCCGACGCGCGCACGCCGGCGCGGCGTCGCCAGCCCGCCGCATCCGACCGTCCGCGCATGCCGAAGGCGAACCCGTGGCCGGGCCGGCCCGGCGAATGGCCGACGCATTGCCCGCTTTGCTTCGGCGCGCTGGAGCCGTTGCCCGGTGCGGGAGGCTTTGCGCGGCACCGCAGCGCACGGTGTTCCGCGCAGTGCGTGCTCACGACGCGCCAGTATCAGCCGGACGAACTGACGATACGCGGCTCGCGCGACGCGCAGGTCGCGGCGCGTCATCGCGAGCGCTTCATCGCGCAGTGGTCGCGTCATTACGCGCTGATGCGGCGCGCGTGGCCCGCGCTCACGATCGGGCGCTTCATCGCGGTGATCGCATGCGTGGACGTCGCGGATCTCTGGTCGTACCGGATGCTGCGCGACGACGATCTCGCGGCCGTGTTGCTCGTGCTGGCCGGCTTCTTGCGCGTGCCGGATGTGCCGGGCGTCGACACGTCGGGCGTCGATACGTCGGCCGGCGACGCACGCGCGCCCGCGGTGCGCTGGGTGCGGTTCTGGTTCGACGCGAGCGTGCGCGACGTCGGCGATCTGTGGGCGGCTGGCAGCGACGCGCCTCCGCTGTTTCGCGTCGACTATCGCGAACCGGTCGTCACGCCGTATCCGACCGGTGCGCAGGTACACGCATGGCAGCCGGTGGACGGCATGCGCGATGCGTGGACGCGGCCCGCCGATGCGAATGAACCGGCCGTCGACGCATCCGATCGCGCGGCGTTCGAGCGCTTTCTGGCGCGGGCGCCGGCGTCGCGTGCGAGCGTGTGAGTGCGGCAGCGCGAACGCGACGGAGCCATCACTGAAGGAGCCGCGGATGAAGATGCGACGAAACGGACTTGCTGCGATCGTCTGCCTGCTGCTGGCGTCCGGCGCTGCCGCGCAGGGCGGCCGCGCGGCGGCGAGTGCGGCCATGCCTGCGCCGGCCAGCCCGGGTTCGGCTGCGAAGCCGGTATGCGTCGATGCGGAAGTCGACGGCAAGCGCGCGCTGTCGTATGACTGTCTGAGCCAGCAACTGACGCCGAAGGCAGAACCGCAGGCGGGCGCATCGCAGGCGGATTCGGAGCGGCTGTCGAAGCAGCCGTCGAATCGTCTCGGCACGTTCAACCTGTCGACCGAGCGGAACCGCTTCGGCTCGAACTGGGGCCGGTCGGTGACGCCGCAGCGGCCCGATGCGCCGGTGGCGGTGCCGCCGAAGTGAGGCGGGCGGCAGGGGGCGCGGCGCGGGCATCGACGGGCCGGCGGCGGTCCGGCGCAAATCGACGAGGATCAGCGACATGACAGCGGACAAGCACACGGGCCGGACTTTGGCGTTGCAGGCGATCGCGGGCGTGCTCGCGTTCGCCTGCGCATGCTCGACGGCACCGGCCGCCGAGCGGCCCGCGCAGGTGGGTGCTGCCCCGCCGACCGTCGTGCTGCCGAACTTCGCCGCGCTGGTCCGGCGCGTCGGCCCGGCCGTCGTCAACATCAGCGTCACGCGTGAAGTCACGCAGATGGGCATCCAGTTGCCGCCGGGCATCGCGCCCGATCATCCGCTCGCGCCGTTTCTCGCGCGGCGCGTGATCGGCAACCGCGAGGAAGTGAGCCTCGGCTCCGGCTTCATGGTCAGTGCGGACGGCGTGATCCTGACCAACCGGCACGTGGTCGGCGACGCGACCAACATCGACGTGAAGCTCACCGACAAGCGCCAGTTCAAGGGGCGCGTGATCGGCAGCGATCCCGTGTCCGACGTCGCGGTGATCCGCATCGACGCGCGCAACCTGCCGGTCGTCGAGACCGGCGACCCCGCGCGCACGGAGGTCGGCGACTGGGTGATGGCGATCGGTTCGCCGTACGGGTTCGCGAACACGGTCACGCAGGGCATCGTCAGCGCGAAATCGCGCTCGTTGCCCGGCGAGCGCGCGATCCCGTTCATCCAGACCGACGTGCCGATCAACCCCGGCAATTCGGGCGGCCCGCTGTTCGACCTCGGCGGCCGCGTGATCGCGATCAACTCGATGATCTTCTCGAAGACGGGCGGTTATCAGGGGCTCGCGTTCGCGATTCCGATCGACATCGCACTCGACGTGAAGGACCAGTTGCTGCGGACCGGCAAGGTCACGCGCGGCCGGCTCGGCGTGGCCGTGCAGGAAGTGAGCCAGGCGCTCGCGCGTTCGTTCGGCCTCGCGAGCCCGGACGGCGCGCTGATCACGATGGTCGAGCCGGATGGTCCGGCCGCGCACGCGGGCCTGCAGGCGGGCGACGTGGTGCTCGCGGTCGACGGCAAGCCGGTCGCCGAATCGGCGGACCTGCTCGGCACGGTCGCGGGCATGCGGGCCGGGCGGCAGGCCGACCTGCTCGTGTGGCGCGCCGGCCGGGCGATGCATGTGATCGCGACGGTCGGCGCATTCGACAGCGGTACGGCGTCGGCCGGCGGCGAGCAAGGGCCCGCGCGGTTCGGGCTGGCGCTGCGCGCGGCGACGGAGCAGGAACGCCGGCAGCTCGGCGTCGGCCAGGCGCTCGTCGTCGAGCAGGCGAGCGGCCAGGCCGCCCGCGCGGGTTTGCAGCCGGGCGACATCGTGCTGTCGGTGAACGGCACGCCGGTCGCGAGCATCGGCGCGCTGATGACCGAGATCGACGCCGCGCACGGCAACGTCGCGCTGCTGGTCCAGCGCGGCGGCACGCGGCTGTATGTGCCGATCGAGCTCGGGTGAGCGGGCGAAACCGGGCGGCACGAGGGCAACGCGAATGGCAGCACGAATGGCCGCGCACGAAACCGCGCGCGGGGCGATTGGTCGAGACGGGAGGCGGGATGAAGCGAATGCAGGAGTGGGGCGCATCCGGATGGCTGCGGGCGATCGTCGTCGCATCGGCGTTGGCCGTGGGTGCCGCGCCGGCCGTCGCGCAGACTGCCGACGTGCCGCAGGCGTGGATCCGCTACGGGCAGCTCGCCGGGCAGCAGTTCCAGACGCGGCTCGAAGCGGACGGCGACGCGGCCGACCGGCTGCACCGCTATCTCGAAGCGCGCGTGCTGAACGCGAGTGCCGATGCGCCACCGCCCGCGATCGTCGTGCGCGCGTGGATCGGCGCGAACGGCGCCGTCACGCGCGTCGAATTCGCGTCGCTGGGCGATTCCGATGCGGACGCGACGCTGCGGCAACTGCTCACGGCCGGCGGCCCGCTGGCCGAGCCGCCGCCGCCCGACATGCTGCAGCCGTTGCGCGTGCGCCTGCGGCTCGCGCCGAATCCTGACGCGGCGGCCGCCGCACCGGCGTCGGCGGCGCGCACGCCGTGACGCGTGGGCCGGCCGATGCTGGCGGATATCGTCATACGATATGCGGTTATTGCGTTGGCGGGGCGACGATGCCCTTTTTCCTCAAAAGGACCCACCCCTGCAACTGACCCAGTCAGGCGGCAACGTGTTTCATGCCGCGATCGCGGCAGGCGGCAGCCGGATCCGGGCCGTGAACGGCGGCCGTCCGGGCAGCGGATGGAGGTATGCGGTCGATCTTGCACGCGTCCTCGGGCAGGATGCGGCCGGCGGTTTTACGTACAACCGCGCGAACATCCGGATCCACCTGTCGCGCCTCTAGGCGACGCGGCGCTGAATTCCGCGCGGATCGCCGTCTTTCAGCCGCCCGGCGCGGGCAACGGCGAGCGGCCGTGTTCTCGCCGTTCGGCGATTTCCGCATGGCGTCGCGCTGTCCATCGCTGCTATCCTCTCGACCGTGAATGACTCTGCATGGGGTCGCGGATGCGCATGCCGCATCGCGGCGCAGCGCGCGGGTGCGAGCCTGTGCGCGCGCTGGAGTAGCATGACTGAATATCCACGACGATCCATGACCTGTTTCGTGACTGATTTCCTTCCGTCCATGTCCACATGGCCAAGACAACGATGAGCGACGCCCCCGATCCTGCCGCTGCCGGCGACGATGAATCGTCCGGCGGCGCGTCGTCGTATCTGGTTCCGGGCCTCGAACGCGGGCTGCGGATCCTCGCCGAATTCTCGGCGCGCGAACCCGTGCTCGGCGCGCCCGAGCTGTCGAAGCGCATCGGCATCCCGCGCACGACCACGTTCCGTCTGCTGCAGACGCTCGAGGCGCTCGGTTTTCTCGAACGCGTGAACGGCGACCGCCATTTCCGGCTCGGCGTCGGCGTGCTGCGGCTCGGCTTCGAATACCTGAATTCGCTGGAACTGACCGATCTCGGCACCCCCGTGCTCGAACGGCTGCGCGACGCGACGGGCCTGTCGACGCACCTGCTGATCCGCGACCAGCGCGATGTCGTGTTCGTCGCGAAGGCGCAGAGCAACACGTCGATGTTCGGTTCGGTGAAGGTACACGTCGGCACGCGGCTGCCCGCACATGCGACCGTGCACGGGCACGTGCTGATGGGCGACCTCACGCGCGACGCGTTGCGTCAGCTGTATCCGGAAAAGCGGCTCGAACAATTTACCGAACGCACGCCGGGTACCGTCGACGAACTTTACGAGCGCGTGCGTCACTACGCGCGGCTCGGCTACGCGGTCAGCGAGGCCGCGTTCGAGAGCGGCATCTCGGCCGTGACCGCGCCCGTGCGCGACCATTCGGGCGCGATCGTCGCGGCGATCACCGCGACGGTGCCGCGCTCGGAGATCGGCGAGGCCGGCGAGAAGGAGCGGCTCGTCGAAGCGGTTTGCGGTGCGGCGGTCGACCTGTCGCAGCGCCTGAACTACCGGCCGCTCGAAAGCGACCCGACGTTCGCGCACGCGCGCCACCGGGTCGCGATGTTCTGATCCGTCGCACGCGCCGCGTCGCGCGGCTTTATCCATCCATCGCCAATGAAAAAGAGCAGCCCGCGGGCTGCTCTTTTCGTTTCCGGCCTCGGGCGCGGGCGCCCGTCACCGCTCAGAACGAATGGTGGATGCCGGTCAGCACGATCACCTGGTTCGCGGTGCTCGATACGCCGGCCGTGAAGAATGCGGCCTTCGCGCCGCCCGAACCGTGTTCGTACAGCACGTTCGCGTACAGCTGCGTGCGCTTGGACAGCGCATAGATGTCGCCGAGCTCGACCTGCGTCCAGCGGCGGCCGGCCAGCGTCGTGGTCGCCGCGCCGCCCGCGATCGTGTTGAACGCGCTGCTGCGGTAGTTCACGCCCGCGTCGTAGCTCTGGAACGTATCCGAAAAGCCGTTCGACTGCATCTTCGTGCGCGTGTACAGGCCGTGCACGAGGAAGTCGCCGAACTGGTAGGACGCGCCCGCGCCGATGTTCTCGACCTTGCTCGCGATGTAGCCGTTCGCGGTGTTCTGCCCCTGGAACGACGTGATGCCGGTCGTGCCGATCAGGATCGAGCGGTCATGCTCGTTCGAGTACACGGCGGATGCCTTGAACGGCCCGTTCGCATAGTTCAGCGCGACGCCGACCGACTTGCCGGTCGAGAAGTTCGTCGTGTTGCCGAGCGCCATCGTCGCCGCGGCCGAGAAGCCGGCGAAGCTCGGCGAACGGTACTTGACCGCGTTGTTGTACGGCACGTTGCCGGTCGCGGCGAGCCCGTCGATGTTGCCGGGGTGGAATGCGTACCAGCTCAGCGCCAGGTAGGCCGTGCTGAGCGGATCGAGATAGTCGAACGACAGCGGCGTCTGGCGGCCGAGCGTCAGCGTGCCGTAGCGTTCCGAGCTGAGGCCGACGAATGCCGCGCGGTTCCAGATCGTGTTCGCGGTCGCGAACTGGCCGTTGTTCGTATAGAAGCCGTTTTCGAGCTGGAAGATCGCCGACAGGCCGTCGCCGAGGTCTTCCTTGCCCTTCAGGCCCCACCGATCGGGCTGTGTATTGCCCTGGATCATCGCCCACTTCGCATGGCCGCCGACGTTATTCACGTACGCGACGCCCGCATCCGTGCTGCCGTACAGCACCACGCTGCTCTGCGCCCACGCGCCCGACGCGGCGCCCAATCCGATCACTGCTGCTGCTACCGCATGCTTGACCATTTGATCTCCTGAATCTCCAACCTGATGAAAACCTGCCGTGGCGGCGCGCGCGGGAACGGCCGGCCGTCGCGCGTTTTCGCCATCGAGTGGGCATTTTTATGTTCCATATAAGGAACAGCGTGCCTCTGATGGAATGGAGTATAGAGGCGTCCAGCACCGGATCAAAAATAATTTTTTCGGGACGGATGGGTTTCGGGCCGATGCCCAGTGTCGGTGCGCGAAGCCCGCGTAAACCCGGTAAATCCCCGCCATATAACAAAAAAATTCGTTTGACGAGGTCGGCGCGCGTGATCGCCGACCCGTCGGTCAGTGTTTTCCCTAGGACGTGCAGCTTTTTGTTTTACTCGCGGAAAGTCGCTCCTATAATCACCATCCATAAACTGCTGTTCCGGATATGGAACAAATCCGGAGCGAACCGAGAGTCGATCAGAAGGAAAGGTGTGAGATGTCTGAACAATGGGTTTGTGCCGGGCACGCCGGCGCGCTGTCGGAAGACACGCCGATCGAGTTCAAGCGGACCGACGGCGTCGAAATCGGGATCTACCGCGTCGGCGACGAGGTGTATGCGCTCGAGAACGTGTGCCCGCATGCATACGCGCTACTGACGCAGGGGTTCGTCGACGAAGGCACCGTCGAATGCCCGCTGCACGAGGCCGTGTTCGACATCAAGACGGGCGAATGCCTGAAGGGGCCGGGCGGACGCACACTGAAGCAGTACGCGGTGCGGCTGGCCGGCGAGGAAATCCAGATCAAGGTGGAATGACATGAAAGAAGCGACCGTCAACTTCAATCCCTTCCTGAAGCCGTGGGTGGCGCCGCAGCCGAACAACGTCGCCGGTAAGGGGCAGATCGAGATCCCGGGCCAGGTCGAGAACCAGGTGTGGCAGAACCGCAAGGCCGAGCCTACCCAATATGAAAACGACCTCGGCGATGCGCTCGAACGCGTGTTCGAGAGCGGGGCGACCGAGCTGGACGATGTCGTCGCGGGCCTGAACCGCATCGGCTTTCGCGCGCCGGACGGCACGGCGTGGACGCCTGAGCGCTTTCGCGCCGAAATGGCCTCGCTGGCGGAATGAGCGCGCGCGCCGCGTGACCGCCGACCCGACGACAACCGCATCCGGAGCACACTGATGACGTCCCCCGCACAACACGAAACACAACACGACCCGGTCCGCGCGTATCTCGACCGCGGCATCAAGAACTACTGGTATCCCGTCGCCCCGAGCTGGCAGGTGTCGAACGCGCCCGTCGGCCTCACGCGCCTGTCCGAGCAGATCGTGCTGTGGCGCGATCACGAAGGCAAGGTTCACGCGCTGGAAGATCGCTGCCCGCACCGCGGCGCGCGCCTGTCGCTCGGCTGGAACCTCGGCGGCAACATTGCCTGCTGGTATCACGGCATCGAAGTCGACGGCGGCGGCACCGTCAATCGCGTGCCGGCGGTCGCGAACTGCCCGCTCGAAGGCATGAAGTGCGTGAAGTCGTATCCGGTCGAAGAGAAGGCCGGTGCGATCTTCCTGTGGTTCGGCGACGAAGCGCACGGCGAGCCGGCGCCGCTGAACCTGCCCGAGGAACTGGTCGACGACGCGTACGGCCACTTCCTGTGCGTGTCGAACTGGAAGTGCAATTACCAGTACGCGATCGACAACGTGATGGACCCGATGCACGGCGCGTACCTGCATGCCACCTCGCACTCGATGGCCGAAGGCGACAAGCAGGCCGACATGCGCGTGCGCAAGACGGAAACGGGCCTGATGTTCGAAAAGATCGGCCAGCGCGACGTGAACTTCGACTGGGTCGAGCTCGGCGAAACGGGCTGCCTGTGGATGCGCCTCGCGATTCCGTACAAGCAGAAGTTCGGCCCGGGCGGCAACTTCGGGATCATTGGCTTCGCGACGCCGGTCGACGGCGACAACTGCCAGGTCTATTTCTGGCGCGCCCGCAAGGTCAGCGGCTGGCAGCGCGACGTATGGCGCTTCATGTACCGCAACCGCCTCGAGGGCCTGCACTGGGACGTGCTCGAGCAGGACCGCTACGTCCTCGAAAGCCTCGCGCCGAATGCGCGCGATCACGAATACCTGTACCAGCACGACGTCGGCGTGACGCGCGTGCGCCGGATGCTGCGCACGCGTGCGCAGGAGCATCTTGCCGCGCTCGACGCGCATCGCGCGGCGCAGGCGCAGGCCGCATCGGAGCCGGCAAATGGCTGAGCGCGCTCCGGTCGTGTCGCTCGCGGGTCGCCGCGTGCTCGTCACGGGCGGCGCGCGCGGGCTCGGCGCGGCGTTCGTGACGGCGCTCGTCGACGCGGGCGCGCAGGTCGCGTTCGGCGACGTGCTGGCCGACGAAGGCCGTGCGCTTGCCGCGCAACTCTGCGAAGCGGGCCACGTCGCGCATTTCTTCGCACTCGATATGGCCGATCCGGCGAGCGTCACCGCGTTCGTCGCGCAGGGCGCGGCGGCGCTCGGCGGCATCGACGCGCTGATCAACAACGCGGCGATCACGAACTCGGGCGGCAAGCTGTCGACGGAACTCGACGTGTCGACGTGGGACGCCGTGATGAACGTGAACGTGCGCGGCGTGTGGCTGGTCAGCAACGCGGCGCTGCCGTACCTCGCGCAGTCGGGCCGCGGCGCGATCGTGAACCTCGCATCGGACACCGCGCTGTGGGGCGCGCCGAAGCTGCTCGCGTACGTCGCGAGCAAGGGCGCCGTGATTGCGATGACGCATGCGCAGGCGCGCGAGTTCGGCGCGCACGGCGTGACGGTCAACGCGATCGCGCCGGGGCTGACCGAAGTCGAGGCGACGGCCTACGTGCCGGCCGAGCGCCACGCGTTCTACATGCAGGGCCGCGCGCTGACGCGCGCACAGGTGCCCGACGACGTGACGGGCCCCGTGCTGTTCCTGCTGTCGGACGGCGCGCGCTTCGTGACGGGTCAACTGCTGCCGGTCAACGGCGGCTTCGTAATGAATTGAATTGAAGTTTCACTCTGAATGAAGGAGAGGACGATGGCGGATGCAGATCTCGAACGCAAGTCGTGGGACCAGCCGGAAGGCGCAAGCTTCGGCGACTGGATGGAAGGACGTGTCGCGCGCTACGCGACGCGGCGCTACGACTGGGATGCGCTGAAGTTCCAGGCCGACTACGACCCGAAGTATCGCCGTGCGCAGATGCGCTACGTCGGCACGGGCGGCACGGGCGTCGCGAAGGACGTCAACACGGTGCCGGCCGGCAACTTCACGTTTTCGACGATGGTCATCCCGGCCGGCAACATCGGCCCGAGCCACATCCACATCGACGTCGAGGAGATCTTCTTCGTGCTGCGCGGCAAGATGAAGGTGATCTGCGAGCGCGACGGCGAGACGTGGGAAGCGATCCTCGGCGAGCGCGACCTGATCTCGGTGCCGCCGGGCGTGTATCGCACGGAAATCAACATCGGCGAGGAAGACGCGCTGATGTGCGTGATGCTCGGTTCGCCGAAGCCCATCACGCCGACGTATCCGCCGGATTCGCCGCTCGCGAAGATCAAGCGCTGAGACGGGGCGGATCAAGCAATGAGTGTCATCGACAAACGTGAACGCGACCGCACCGCGGCGTTCGCCGCGCTGCTCGGGCAGTTTCCCGAACAGCGCTGCGCGGCCGGCGCGGCGGGCACGATCGGTTATCGCGAGGCCGGCGCGCAGCATGCGGGCCACGCGCTGCCCGTCGTGCTGCTGCACGGGATCGGCTCGGGCGCTGCATCGTGGGTGCGCCAGCTCGACACGCTTGGCGCGTCGCGACGCGTACTGGCGTGGGATGCGCCAGGCTATGGCGTGTCGACCCCCGTGCACGGCGCGTCGCCGGCGGCCGCCGATTACGCGGCGTCGCTGAACGCGTGGCTCGAGGCACTCGGCATCGAACGCTGCGTGCTGGTCGGGCATTCGCTCGGCGCGATCATCGCAGGCGGGTTGGCCCGTGTGATGCCTGCGCGGATCGCCGGCCTGCTGCTGATCTCGCCCGCGGGCGGTTACGGCAGCGCGCCCGCGGAAACGCGCGACACGCGCCGCGATGCACGCCTTGCCATGCTCGAGGAACTCGGCCCGGCCGGACTCGCCGAGCAGCGCAGCGGCAACATGCTGTCGGGCTTCGCGAGCGAGGATGCGCGTGCGTGGGTGCGCTGGAACATGGCGCGCATCGTGCCGGCCGGCTATGCGCAGGCCACGCATCTGCTCGCGAACGCCGATCTCGCGACAGATCTCGCCGGCTTTCGCGGTCGCACGGCGGTGGCGGTCGGCGCGAACGACGCGATCACGCCGCCTGCCGCGTGCGAGCGCATCGCCGCGGCAGCGCACGTCGGCTTGCAGGTGATTCCGCAGGCAGGTCATGCGGGTTACGTGGAAGCACCGGGGGTTTATTCGTCGCTGATCGACGCATTCTGCCGTCAATGCGATCGTCAACGGGGGCTGGAATGAGCGAACCGTTGCAGCAGCAGGATGCGGACTCCGCGAAGTCCGAGGCCAACTACGTGGTGCCGGGCCTCGAACGCGGTTTGCGAATCCTCGCCGAATTCTCGCCGCGCGAGCCGGTACTGGGCGCGCCGGAGTTGTCCAAGCGGCTCGGCATTCCGCGCACGACGGTGTTCCGTCTGCTGCAGACGCTCGAATCGCTCGGCTTCCTCGAGCGCGCGGACAAGGATCGAAACTACAAGCTCGGCATCGCCGTACTGCGGCTCGGCTTCGAATACCTGAGCTCGCTCGAGCTGACCGATCTCGGCCTGCCCGTGATCGAGAGCCTGCGCGACGCGACCGGTTTCACGACGCACATCGTGATCCGCGACGGCCGCGACGTGGTGTTCGTCGCGAAGGCGCAGAGCCAGTCGCCGGTGTTCAGCTCGATTCGCGTGAACGTCGGCACACGCTTGCCCGCGTATGCGACGACGCACGGCCACGTGCTGATGGGCGACCTGTCGCTGAATGAACTGCGCGCGCTGTATCCGGAAGGCGCACTGAACCGGATGACGAGCGCGACGCCGGAGACGGTCGACGCGCTGTACCAAGTGATCCGCGAGGATGCGCTGCGCGGCTACGGCGTCAGCAATTCGTCGTTCGAACGCGGCATTTCGGTGGTCACGGCGCCGGTGCGCAACGACACGCAGAAGATCGTCGCGTGCATCACCGTGACGGTGCCTCGGCCGGAGATCGACGCGGCGCTGATCGCCGACGGCCTGATCGACAAGGTGCAGCGCGCGGCGGCGGAACTGTCGCGGCGGCTCAATTACCGCTCGGATGACGAGCACACGTTTATGAAGGCTTTAGGACTCCGATGATTGAGATCGATCTGACGGGGCAGGTGGCGGTGGTGACGGGCGGTTCGTCCGGCATCGGCCTCGCGACTGCCGAACGGTTCCTGCAGGCCGGCGCGTCGGTCGCGATTTGCGGCCGCGACGGCGAACGCCTCGCGCGCGCGCAAGCGCTGCTCGGCGAGAAATACCCGGATGCGCAACTGCTCGCCGTGCGCTGCAACGTGCTCGACGAAGCCGATGTGGCCGCGTTCGCGCAGGCCGTGTCCGATCGCTTCGGCCGCGCCGACATGCTGGTCAACAACGCGGGCCAGGGCCGCGTGTCGACCTTCGCGGACACGACCGACGACGCATGGCGCGAAGAGCTCGATCTGAAGTATTTCAGCATCATCCGCCCGACGCGCGCCTTCCTGCCGCTGCTGCGCGACGCGCAGGCGCCGACGATCACCTGCGTGAACTCGCTGCTCGCGCTGCAGCCGGAGCCGCACATGGTCGCGACGTCGTCGGCGCGCGCCGGTGTGCTGAGCCTCGTGAAGTCGCTCGCGACCGAACTCGCGCCGCAGCGCATCCGCGTGAACTCGATCCTGATCGGCATCGTCGAGTCGGGTCAATGGCGCCGCCGCTACGAAGCGCAGGCGCAGGCCGGCGAAAGCTGGGAGGACTGGACGGGCGCGCTCGCCCGCAAGAAGAACATCCCGCTGAACCGCTTCGGCAAGCCCGACGAGGCAGCCTGGGCACTTTTTTATCTCGCAACGCATCTGTCGTCCTACACGACGGGCAGCCATATCGACGTTTCTGGAGGCTTTGCACGCCATGTCTAAAAAAACCACGGTTGGCGAGCTGATTGCCGCCTTTCTCGAGCAGTGCGACGTCAAAACCGCATTCGGTGTCATCTCGATCCACAACATGCCGATCCTCGACGCGATCAACTCGCGCGGCAACATCCGGTATGTCGGCGCGCGCGGTGAAGCGGGCGCGGTGAACATGGCCGACGGCCTGGCCCGCGTGTCGGGCGGCCTCGGCGTCGCGTTCACGAGCACCGGCACGGCGGCGGGCAACGCAGCGGGTGCGATGGTCGAGGCGCTGACGGCCGGCACCGCGCTGCTGCACATCACCGGGCAGATCGAGACGCCGTACCTCGACCAGGATCTCGCCTACATCCACGAAGCGCCGGACCAGCTCACGATGCTCGACGCGATCTCGAAGGCCGCGTTCCGCGTGCGCACGGTCGAGACCGTGCTGCCGACGATCCGCGAAGCGGTGCGCATCGCGCAGACCGCGCCGACGGGGCCCGTGTCGGTCGAGATTCCGATCGACATCCAGGCCGCCGAAATCGAATGGCCGGAAGATCTCGCGCCGGCGCACGTCGCGGTGCGCGAGCACGACGACGCACGCGTCGCGAAGCTCGCCGATGCGCTGGCGGCCAAGCGCCGTCCGCTGTTGTGGATCGGCGGCGGTGCGCGCCACGCCCGTGCGGAAGTCGAACGCCTGGTGAAGCTCGGCTTCGGCGTCGTGACGAGCGTGCAGGGACGCGGCGTGCTGCCGGAAGATCACCCGGCGACGCTCGGCGCGTTCAACGTGCATGCGTCCGTCGAAGCGTTCTACAAGACCTGCGACGCGCTCGTCGTGGTCGGCTCGCGTCTGCGCGGCAACGAGACGCTGAAATACAAGCTCGCGCTGCCGCAGCCGCTGTTCCGCATCGACGCCGACGCGCTCGCCGACAACCGCGGCTATCGCAACGAGCTGTTCGTGCACGGCGATTCGAAGCGCGTGCTGGCCGAGCTGGCCGATCGCCTCGAAGGCCGCCTGTCCGTCGATCCGCAGTTCGCGGCCGATCTCGCGGCGGCGCGCGAGCAGGCCGTCGCCAGCGTGTCGGAAGGTCTCGGGCCGTACAAGAAGCTGGTCGATACGTTGCAGGGCGCGGTGGGCCGCGACTACAACTGGGTGCGCGACGTGACGATCTCGAACAGCACGTGGGGCAACCGCCTGTTGAAGATCTTCGAACCGCGCGCTGGCGTGCATGCGCTCGGCGGCGGCATCGGCCAGGGCATTCAGATGGGCATCGGCGCGGCACTGGCCGGCGCGGCGGCGAAGACGGTCTGCCTGGTCGGCGACGGCGGCCTGATGGTCAACGTCGGCGAGCTCGTGACGGCCGTGCAGGAAAACGCGAACGTGATGATCGTGCTGATGAACGACCAGTGCTACGGCGTGATCCGCAACATCCAGGACGCGCACTATGGCGGCCGCCGCTGCTTCGTGCAGCTGCACCAGCCGGATTTCGCGCAGTTCTGCGCAAGTTTTGGCCTCACGCACTACCGGATCTCGTCGCTCGACCAGGCCGAAGCGATCGTGCGCGAAGGGATGGCGAAGGAAGGGCCGGTGATGGTCGAGGTCGACATGCTGTCGGTCGGCTCGTTCGCATCGCAGTTCGCAGGCCCGCCGGTGAAGAAGGAAGAAACGCCGTCGGAGCGGCAGTATGCGTAACGCCCACGCCCACGCCCACGGGCATGCGCCCGTCGACATCGCGATGATCGGCTTCGGCGCGATCGGTGCGGCCGTGTATCACGCGGTCGAGCACGATGCTTCGTTGCGCGTCGCGCACGTGATCGTGCCCGAGCACCAGCGCGACGCGGTGCAGCGTGAGCTCGGAAGCGCGGTGGAGGTGGTGTCGTCGGTCGACGCACTGGCCCGCCGGCCCGAGTTCGCGCTCGAATGCGCGGGTCACAGCGCGCTCGTCGATCACGTCGTGCCGCTGCTGAAGGCCGGCACCGATTGCGCGGTCGCATCGATCGGCGCGCTGTCCGACCTTGCGCTGCTCGACGTGCTGTCGCAGGCCGCCGACGAAGGCGACGCGACGCTGACGCTGCTGTCCGGCGCGATCGGCGGAATCGACGCGTTGGCGTCGGCGAAGCAGGGCGGCCTCGACGAGGTGCTGTACGTCGGCCGCAAGCCGCCGCTCGGCTGGCTCGGCACACCTGCCGAGGCGTTGTGCGACTTGCGTGCGATGACAGAAGAGAAGGTGATCTTCGAGGGCACCGCGCGCGACGCCGCGCGGCTGTATCCGAAGAACGCGAACGTCGCGGCGACGGTCGCGCTCGCGGGCCTCGGCCTCGACGCGACGCGCGTGCGCCTGATCGCCGATCCGGCCGTCGCGCGTAACGTGCACCGCATCACCGCACGCGGCGCGTTCGGCGAAATGTCGCTCGAAATGAGCGGCAAGCCGTTGCCCGACAACCCGAAGACGTCCGCGTTGACCGCGTACAGCGCGATCCGCGCGCTGCGCAACCGCGCGGCCCGCTGCGTGATCTGAGCGGGCGACGCAGCCATTCGGGCCATTGAACGGCCGCCGGCGCCATGGCGCGGGCGGCCGCGCAGAGACAGATTAGTGGGACTTGTGACATGACTCCATTCGATACGAGCCTCGTACCCAACGGCGACATCCTGATCGGCGGCGAGTGGCGGCGCGGTCGCGGCGCGCCTTACGCGAGCATCTATCCGGCCGACCAGTCGCTGAACATGGAAGTATCGACGGCGAACGCGGAAGACGCGGCCGAAGCCGTCGTGGCCGCCGACGCCGCGTGGCGCCGCGCCGACTGGGCCGGCCTCAAGCCGCACCAGCGCGCGCTGGTGCTGTACCGGATCGCCGACCTGATCATGCAGCGTCACGAGGCGCTCGCGAACCTGCAGCGCCGCGACAACGGCAAGCCGATCGGCGAGACGCGCGTGCTGGTGGCGAGCGCCGCCAACACGTTCCGCTATTTCGCGGCGTGCCTGGAAACGCTCGACGAAGAACTGACGCCGTCGCGCGGCGACTACCTGACGATGAGCGTGCACGAGCCGATCGGCGTGATCGCGGCGATCACGCCGTGGAATTCGCCGATCGCATCCGACGCGCAGAAGCTCGCGCCGGCGCTCGCCGGCGGCAACGCGGTGGTGCTCAAGCCGGCCGAAGTCACGCCGCTCGTGTCGCTCGCGCTGGCCCGCATCTGCGAGGAGGCCGGCGTGCCGAAGGGCGTGCTGAGCGTGCTGCCGGGCAAGGGCTCGGTGATCGGCGACGTGCTCGTGCGCCATCCGCTCGTGAAGAAGGTGTCGTTTACCGGCGGCACCGAAGTGGGCCGCGGCATCGCGCGCATCGCGGCGGAAAAGCTGATGCCCGTGTCGCTCGAACTCGGCGGCAAGTCGCCGACGATCGTGTGCGACGACGCCGATCTGGATCACGCGGTCAACGGCGTGCTGTACGGCATTTTCAGCTCGTCGGGCGAAGCGTGCATCGCGGGTTCGCGTCTGTTCGTGCAGCGCGCGATCTACGACACGTTCATGCAACGCCTCGTCGAAGGCGCGCGCAAGCTGCGCGTGGGCGACCCGACGCGGCCCGACACGCAGATGGGCCCGCTGATCACCGCGAAGCATCGTGAATCGGTGGAGCGCTACGTCGCGCTCGGGCTGGAGGAAGGCGGCCGCCTGCTGTGCGGCGGCGAGCGGCCGTCGGGCGACGGGCGCGAGGACGGCTTCTTCTACCAGCCGACGATTCTCGAAGGTTTGCCGAACAGCGCACGCATCTGCCAGGAAGAAATCTTCGGACCGGTGCTGGTCGCGATGCCGTTCGACGACGAAGCGTCGCTGATCGCGCAGGCGAACGACAGCGTGTTCGGCCTTGCCGCCGGCATCTGGACGCGCGACTACAAGCGCGCATGGCGCATTGCGCGCGCGCTCGAGACGGGCACCGTCTGGATCAACACATACAAGCTGTTTTCGATCTCCACGCCGTTCTCGGGCTGGAAGGAGAGCGGGATGGGCCGCGAGAAGGGCCGTCTCGGCATCCGCGAGTACATGCAGCAGAAGAGCCTCTACTGGGGCTTGAACGACGCGCCGCTGCCGTGGGCGAACTGAGCGAAGGGGAATGACGCAATGAGCATCTTGGGTATCGAGCAGATCACGTACGGTGTCGACGACCTCGCGACGTGCCGGCGCTTTTTCGCCGACTGGGGGCTGAAGGAAGTCGCGCATGACGACACGCGCGCACGTTTCGAAACGCTGAACGGCTGCACCGTGCTGGTCGTCAAGGCCGACGATCCGTCGCTGCCGCCGGCGTTCGAGGCGGGTCCGACGCTGCGCGAAGTCACGTGGGGCGTCGCGACGCAGCAGGAACTCGACGCGCTGCGCACGAAACTGGCCGGCCAGCCCGGCTATTACGCGCACGACGATGCGGTGGGTTGCATCGATCCGAACGGCATGGCGATTCGCGTCGAAGTCACGCGCAAGCGCGAACTCGGCATCACCGGCTCGCCGTCGAACGTGTGGGGCCAGACGCTGCGCGTCGACCAGCCGAGCCCGATCTATCCGCGCGCGGAACCGGTCGAGGTCGGCCACGTGGTGTTCTTCACGAACTGCCTCGACGCGCAGGAAACGTTCTATCACGAGCTGCTCGGCTTCGAGACGTCGGATCGCTATCCGGGCCGCGGCGCGTTCATGCGTTGCGCGCCGCATGGCGGCCACCACGACCTGTTCCTGCTCGCGTTGCCGAATGGCAAGCGCGGCCTGAATCACGTCGCGTTCACGGTGCGCGACATCCACGAAGTGTTCGGCGGCGGCATGCACATCGATCGCTGCGGCTGGGAAACGCAACTCGGCCCGGGGCGTCACCCGGTGTCGTCCGCGTATTTCTGGTACTTCCAGAACCCGGCCGGCGCATTGATCGAGTATTACGCGGACGAAGACGTGCTGACGCCCGAATGGCAGCCGCGCGAATTCGAACCTGGCCCGACCGTGTTCGCCGAATGGGCGGTCGACGGCGGCCTGGACGGCAACACGCGCCGGCAGAAGAACGCGAAGGCGCCGGAAGGCAAGTTCATGACGGAGCGCAAATCATGACCGAAGCGAACACGCAGGCGCCGGCCGTGCCGGGCACGGTCGTCGTGGTCGGCGGCGGCCAGGCCGCCGGCTGGGTGCTGAAGACGCTGCGCTCGGAAGGGTTCGCGGGCCGCCTCGTGATGATTGCCGACGAGCCGCACCTACCGTACGAACGCCCGCCGCTGTCGAAAGCCGTGCTGGCCGGCGATGCCGACATCGAAACGGTGCGCGTCGTGCGTCCCGACGAATTCGACGCGCTGAACGTCGAGGCGTGGCAGCCGGAACGCGCGGCGTCGATCGACCGTGCGCGCCGCGTGGTGAAGACCGAAAGCGGGCTCGAGATCGAATACGACCGTCTCGTGATCGCGACTGGCGGCACGTCGCGTCGCTTGCCTGATGCAATCGTCAGGACGCCGAACCTGCATTACCTGCGCACGCTCGACGAAGCGGCTGCGCTCGGCGAGAAGCTGCGTGCGAGCCGGCGCGTGCTCGTGATCGGCGGCGGCTGGATCGGCCTCGAAGTCGCTGCGACCGCACGCAAGCTCGGCGTCGAAGCGGTCGTCGTCGAAGGCGCTGCGCGTCTGTGCGGACGCTCGGTGCCGCAGATCGTGTCGGACTTCCTGCTCGACCTGCATCGCGCGAACGGTGTCGACGTGCGTCTCGGCGCGGCGCTCGCATCGCTCGATGCGCAACCGGACGACGCGTCGAAGGTGCGCGCGACGCTCGCCGACGGCACGACGATCGACGCCGATTTCGCCGTGGCCGGCATCGGCCTCGCGCTGAACGCGTCGCTCGCGAGCGACGCGGGCCTGGCGATCGACGACGGCATCGTGGTCGACGAATTCGGTGCGACCAGCGACCCGGCGATCTTCGCGTGCGGCGACGTCGCGAACCATCACAACGGCTGGCTGAAGCGGCGCGTGCGGCTCGAATCGTGGGCGAACGCGCAGAACCAGGCGATCGCGGCAGCGAAGGCCGTGCTCGGCGTGCGTGCGCCGTACGCGGAGATTCCGTGGTTCTGGTCCGATCAGTACGACGTGAACCTGCAGATCCTCGGCGATCTGCCGGCCGATGCGCAGCTCGTCGTGCGCGGCGATCTCGCCGCGCGCCGCGCGACGCTGTTTTTCGTAGGCGATGGGCATGTGAGAGGTGTCATCGCCGTCAACAACGCACGCGAGCTCAAGCTCGCACGCAAGTGGATGAACCAGGGCCGGGCAGTGGATACGGAAGCCCTGGCGGACACGACCAAAGCGCTTGCCTGACCGGCGAACGATCCAGGAGACACTCCGCATGAGCACTTTCGACAACGTCGTGGCCGGCAGTGCCACGATGGAAGCTGCCGCCTCCACGCCCGGCGCGATCATCGCGCGGCTCGAGCGGCTTCCGGCCAACGCGATGCAGATCCGTGCGCGTGTGCTGATCGGCACCGCCACGTTCTTCGACGGCTTCGACGTGATCACGATCGCGGCGACGCTGCCGCTGCTGATTCACAAGTGGGGGCTGTCGCCGACGCAGATCGGCATGCTGATCGCGTCCGGCGCGATCGGCCAGCTGATCGGTGCGTTCCTGTTTCCCGCGCTCGCCGAGAAGCATGGCCGTGTGAAGGCGATCGCGTGGAGTTCCGCCGTGATCGGCATCACGAGCATCGCGTGCGGCTTCGCGCCGACGTTCGAGGTGTTCGTGCTGCTGCGGATCTTGCAGGGGCTCGGTCTCGGCGGCGAACTGCCGGTCGCGGCCACGTACATCAACGAAATCACGCGTGCGCACGGTCGCGGCCGCTTCGTGCTGTTGTATGAAATCGTGTTTCCGGTCGGGTTGCTGGTGTCGATGGCGCTGGGCGCATGGCTCGTGCCGCGGTTCGGCTGGGAGATCATGTACTTCGTCGGCGGGCTGCCGTTGATCCTCGCGCTGGTGCTCACGCATCTCGTGCCGGAATCGCCGCGCTGGCTCGCATCGCGCGGGCGCCTCCCCGAAGCCGGGCGCGCGGTCGGTGTGTTCGAATCGTCGGTGCGCGGCGAACTGCCGCCGGTCACGCAGGTGGCCGCGTACGACGAGATGGTCCGCCAGCACCCGAAGCGCCGGATGAGCGACCTGTTCCGCGCCGCGTATCGCAAGCGCACGCTTGCGGTGGCGACGCTCTGGGCGACCTGCGGGTTCATCCAGTACGGGCTGTCCACGTGGCTGCCGACGATCTACAAGAACTTCTATCACGCGCCGTTGCAACTCGCGCTGAATCTCGCGGTGATCGGCTCGGTGATGGGCGTGCTCGGGTCGCTTGCGTCGGCGCTGCTCGTCGACAAGCTCGGCCGCAAGCCGGTGATCGTGTGGTCGTTCGTGCTGTGCGCGCTGTCGTTGGCGTTCGCGGGCATCTATCACGCATCGTCGGTGTATGTCGTCGCGGTGTTCTGCTCGTTGTCGCTGGGGCTGATGGCATCGGGCTTCATCACCGCGTACGTCTATACGCCGGAGCAGTATCCGACGAGCATCCGTGCGTCGGGCTGCGGGCTCGGCAGCGCGTGGCTGAAGATCGCGTCGTTCGCGGCGCCGATGATCGTGCCGCACGCGATCATCGGCGGCAGCCTCGCGCCGGCGTTCTACCTGATCGGCGTCGTGCCGCTGATCGCGGCGGTGACCGTGCACTTCGTCGGGATCGAGACGAAGGGGAAGGTGCTGGAGGCGCTCGAAGCGTAAGTGCATGTCGCCGCGGTGGATGGCGTGAAGGGAAAGGCCCGGGCGATACCGTCCGGGCCTTTGTGCTTTTGTCTGCGGGCATGGGCTGATCCGGCATCTCTTTTCACTTTCTCGACTTGTGCGTATGGCCCGGTCGAACGTACTCTTTGTCGACAACCCCGGCCCACCAGCAGGTTATCGACCATGCAAGCCCATCCTTTGCGTCTTTCCCCCGGCGACGATCTGCGCGCATCGATCGAACAGGCATTGTGTCGGCTCGACGCACACGCGGCATTCGTGATCCAGGGGATCGGCAGCCTGACCGTCGCGCAGTTGCGCTTTGCCGGTGTCGACGCGCCGACCGAACTGCGCGGCGATCTCGAGATCCTGACGCTGGCCGGCTCGGTCTCGCCGGACGGCGCGCACCTTCACATGTCGGTGTCCGACGCGAACGGCCGCGTGTCGGGCGGACACGTCGCGAGCGGTTGCGTGGTGCGGACGACCGCCGAGATCCTGCTCGTGCTGTTGCCCGCACATCGTTTCTCCCGTGAACCCGATGCAGGGACCGGGTTCAACGAGCTGGTGATTCGTCCGGAGTCAGGCTGATCGCGCGCACGGTCTGGCGCAGGTGACCGATGCGGCCTACCCCGGCACGAACACCCCCATCGCCGCGATCGCCATCGCGAGCGTCGCGGCCCAGCCGCCCCACGCCAGCCCGCCGGTCACGGCGAACTCGCCCATGGTGCGTCGGCTGCCGGCCATCAGCATCATTACGACCATGATCGGAACCGCGGTCACGCCGTTGATGACCGCACTCCAGTAGAGCGCGCGGATCGGGTCGAAATGCATGAACGTGATCGCGACGCCGCCCACGATCGCCAACGCGATCACCGCATAGAATTCGGGCGCGACGCCGAGCCTAAGCGCGAGGCTGTTGCGCCAGCGGAAGCTGCCCGCGGCCGCATAGGCGGCCGATCCGGCGAGCACCGGCAACGCCAGCAGGCCGGTACCGACGATCCCGAGCGCAAACAGCATGTACGCGAAGTGCCCGGCAATGGGCTCGAGCGCGCGCGCGGCATCGGCGGACGTCTTCACTTCGATGTGGTGCATGTTGAGCGTGGCCGCTGCGGTCAGCGTGATGAAGAACGCAATGACGTTCGATACGCCCATGCCGACCCACGTATCGAAGTTGATTCGTCGCAACTGCGCGGGTGCCTGATGCGGTGCGTGCCGCAACGCGTGCTGGTTCGGCTCCGCATGCAGTTCCTCGACTTCCTGCGACGCCTGCCAGAAAAACAGATAAGGGCTGATCGTGGTGCCGAGCACGGCGATGACCGTGGTCAGATAGGCGGCGGTCAGCTGGATATGCGGCCGCACGATCGCGCGGCCGACCTCGCCCCAATGGACGGGCACGATGAGCGCCACCGCGACATACGCGAGCAGGACCAGCGCGATCCATTTGAGCAGGCGCGCATAGCGGTCGTACGGCACGAAAATCTGCAGCACGGCCGACACGCCGCCCAGACAGACGACATAGAGTTCCTGAGGGCCGTGCAGCAGGAGATTGACCGCCGCGCCCATCGCCGACAGGTCGGCCGCGATGTTGATCACGTTCGCGATCAACAGCAATGCCACTGCGCTGTAGAGCAGCCATGGCGGGTAGTGCGCGCGCATGTTCGACGCGAGGCCCTTGCCGGTCACGCGGCCGATGCGCGCGCTGACCAGCTGGATCGCCGTCATCAGCGGATAGGTCAGCAGCAGCGACCAGAGCAGTTCGAATCCGAACTGCGCGCCCGCCTGCGAATAGGTTCCGATGCCTGACGGATCGTCGTCGGCGGCACCGGTGACGAGGCCCGGCCCGAGGCGCCGGAGCCACGTTGCCGCGCGCGGACGAGGCTGCGCGGTATCGAGGGATTCGTTGTGGTTCATGTCGGCCGCCCGTGGAAAGGGGGCAACCAAGTCGCAATCGGCGTGCCCGGGCCGTGGGACGGGCGGCGCCGGCGGGTCGATGCGTTTCGAACGCCGAGTGCGGCGCAGAAGAAAACCGGCGTGGCCGAGGCGTGGGAAGCGGGGCTGCGGGAGAAAATGGACCGGGCGCTCGCGAACGCGTGCGGCCGGACGGCGGCGCGAAGGGCGCAACAGCGGGGCGCTACGCGTCGGCACGGGCGACTGGGCGTGCCCGACGTGCCGCGTCGTCCGCTCGACGGTTGCATCGCGCGCCGGATTGACGGCGTATCGCCGGCTATCGGCGGCAGGTCAGTGCCGGCGGTGCGGAATCCAAAAGACGGCAAGCCCCGGGTGTGACCGTCTCTGGGTCAGGGGCGCGACATGAGCGCAACCGGTCCGGCGGCGCCCGTTCGGCGTCAACGGCCAGCCATCGCAACGTCCCGATTGCCGCGCCCGGTCACCAGGCAGCCGGACATGAACGCCTCGCTCTGGCTACTGGCGGCCGCGTTGCCGAAGCCGCGGCTGAGCGCGTCGTATTTCACCTGCTCGGCACCCTGCGAACACGCCATCGGGCTGGCGTCGCGGCCCTGCGCGTGCAGCAGTGCCCGATCGCCGATCAGGTAGGCCAGCAGCGCGAAAAACGCGATGTGTACCACTCGTCTCATGATTCGTCTCCTCGTTGCCGAAGCGTAACGCGGACACGTTTCGTGAAGCACTTGGGGCTTCCCCCGGTAAACGTCTGCTGAAACGGCGGCATGCCGTTGTAATTGCGTCCCGTTCTGGTGTCGCTGGTGCCGCGCGAACGCGTAAGGGGGCGGTGGCCGGCCGCATCGGCGCGCGATTGACGCGAGTTTGACGAATGTCAGGGTGCGGGCAGGGCGAGACGGTCGCGCCGGCACGCGAAGCGATAGCATCAATGCATGTTTCAACGGAACGCGATGCGTGCAAGCGATGGGCGCAGCGGATCCGAACGCAGCAGGCACGTGCCGAACATCGCTATCGAAATAGTGAGGAATCCAAATGCTTAACGTCTCTTCCGTGCTGATCAGTCTCGCGCCGTTGTGGGCCATTCTGCTGATTGCGTCTTCCGCCGCGACCTATCTCGTGTTCTGGCGCAAGGTCATCAAGTAAGCGCCGCACCGTTTATCGCACTGCCGTCACCGGCACATTCGAGATCCGCACGAGCCGATCCATCACGCTGCGACGGAACATCGACAGCATCGCGTGAAACGGATCCTGCCGCGGCGCGACGACGACGATTTCGTCGCAGCCGGTCTCGGCCGCGACGGCCGCGATAGTGTCGGCCACCGGCCCGACCTTCTTCACGATGCTGTACCGGACACCGGCGTCCCGCAACACCCGCTCCGCCATCGCCAGATCGTCGCACGCGAACTTGTCCTCGATCGACTGAAGCCGCGACAGCGGGTGAAACGCCTCGAGCCGCGTCGCCTCGAGCGGCGCCTGCACGTTGATCAGCACGATCTCGGATGCGCAGCGTTCGCGATACAGGAAGGTCGCGTGGCGAACCGCCTGCAGCGAGCGAGGCGAATGTCCGACCGGAACCAGCAGTTTGAGCATGGAAAATGCTCCGTAGTCGAGATGTTCCCAGCGTAGTGCGCCGGCGGATAGCGCGACCTAAATAGATCGGGCGGCCGCGTAAAAATGTCGTCAACGTCCGTCGCCTCGTGTTGCGCCTATTAGAAATATAAGAAATTTTAGTTTATGCGCATAAACGTTTACACCAATCGACCGGGCGGCAGCCCGACGCAGTCCGTCGAGTGGCGCACCAGGCCGATTTAGTCGAATCCTCAATGAATCGCGGCGGAAAATATCGGAGGTTGGCCATCCGGCGTCGCGTAGAGTAGAGCATCGACCGCGGCGCGGCCTGTTTCCAGCGCCTTCCCGGCGCCTTCCCGGCCGTTCGGGACGGACCGCCGCCACCACGCGGCCCGCCATTCCATTCCGATTCCAGGAGACCTCGCATGCCGCACGGCGCCCCGCAGCTTCTCGCTCCCGCTTCCATCACCGTCGACCCGATCGTGCGCCTGTCGGCCGGCGAACTCGCGTCGGCGATCCGCGGGAAGGCGGTGTCGTGCGTCGAGACGATGCGTGCGTATCTCGATCACATCGAGCGCGTGAACGGCGCGGTGAACGCGCTGATCTCGCTGCGCGATCGCGCCGTGCTGCTCGCCGAAGCCGCGGAAAAGGACGCCGCGCTGGCCCGCGGCGAGTATCACGGCTGGCTGCACGGGATGCCGCAGGCGCCGAAGGATCTCGCGATGACCAAAGGGCTACGGACGACCTACGGCTCGCCGATTTTCCGCGAAAACGTGCCGCAGGGCGATTCGGTCGGCGTCGGTCGAATGCGTGCGGCGGGCGCGATCTTCATCGGCAAGACCAACACGCCGGAGTTCGGCCTCGGCTCGCATACGTTCAACGAAATCCACGGCGCGACACGCAATCCGTACGACCTGACGAAGAGTGCCGGCGGCAGCAGCGGCGGCACGGCGGCGGCGCTCGCCGCGCGCATGCTGCCGGTCGCGGATGGCAGCGACTTCGGCGGCTCGCTGCGCAATCCGGCCGCGTTCTGCAACATCTACGGGTTCCGTCCGTCGCAGGGCCGCGTGCCGCGCTGGCCGGGCGTCGACGTGTTTATGCAGCAGCTCGGCATCGAAGGGCCGATGGGCCGCACGGTCGGCGACGTCGCGCAGCTGCTCGCGATCCAGGCCGGCTACGACCCGAACGATCCGCTGTCGCTTGCGGAGGATCCGGCCGTGTTCGCGAAGCCGCTCGACAAGGACCTGCGCGGCGAGCGCATCGCGTGGGTCGGCGACTGGAACGGTTATCTCGCGACCGAGCCGGGCGTGCTCGCGCAGTGCGAAACGGGCCTCGCGACGCTGCGCGAGATCGGCTGCGACGTCGATGCGGCGCTGCCGGCGTTCGCACCCGAGCGCATCTGGCGCCTGTGGCTCGCGCATCGACATCTGTTGTCCGGTGGCGGGCTGCTCGCGCACTATCGCGATCCGGCACGGCGCGCGCTGCTCAAGCCCGAGGCGATCTACGAGGTCGAAGGGCTGCTCGCGATGCAGGCTGCCGAGGTGTTCGACGCGAGCGTCGAGCGCACCGCGTGGCACCAGGCGGTGCTGAGCTTCTTCGATCGCTACGACTTCATCGCGGCACCGACCGCGCAGGTGTTTCCGTTCGACGTCGAGCAGCGCTGGCCGAAGGAAATCGCGGGCCGCGCGATGGACACCTACCACCGCTGGATGGAAACGGTCGTGCCGTGGACGCTGGCCGGCTGCCCGGTGATCAGCGTGCCGGTCGGCTTCAACGACGCGGGGCTGCCGATGGGGATGCAGCTGATCGGCCGGCCGCGCGCGGACCTCGCGGTCTTGCAGCTCGCGCGTGGCTACGAGCAGGCGGCCGACTGGGTCGGCCAGCGTCTGCCGGCGTGGATGGCCGCGTGATGCGTGCCGTGGCGTCGATCGCGGATGCCCGAAACACGCGCCATTGATGCGGAAAAGGAACGAATCCGGGCGCGTGCCCGACATCGCGCGGCAATCGCGGACGAATGCGCGCGGCGAGTCGGGACGGCCGCGCAATTGCAAGCGGCTGCGGCGCGCGATTTCGTTTCGATGTGTTTCAGTCGTTGCGGCGGCGCGCGACGCGCTTCGACAATATTGGCCTCAATCATTCGGGTACGAGGCAAACAGATGAAGCATATTCGCGCGACGGGCAAGCACCTGGCATCGGCGGGCATCGCATTCGGCATCCTGCTGGGCGCCAACGGCGCCGCGCATGCGCAGCTCGACCTGCAGTCGATCGGCTCGGCGCTGCTCGGCGGCGGGCAGCAACAGGCCGCACCCGCGCAGGGCGGCGTCATGCAGCTGATGCAGGCGTACGTCGGCGCGAACCAGCAGGTGCTGGCTGGGCAGTCGTCGCTCGCGTCGGCGATGGGGCTCACCGGCGCGGCCGGGCAGGCGCAGCAGGCCGCCAGCCTGCTCGGTGGCGGCAACGCGTTGACGCCGGCCGTGCTGTCGCAGATGGGCGGCGCGCAGCAGTCGGTGTCGCAGGCGCTCGGCCAGGCGTTCGCGAGCGGCGGCCCGACCCACGGCCCGATCGACAAGCAGGCGTTCAGCAACGGCCTCGCATCGCTCGGCCAGGGCCTCACGCAGTATTCGCAGCTGCAGTCGGGGCTGGGCAACCTCGGTTCGACCAGCGCCGCTTCGCTGCTGCAGTCGGGCCTGAATCCGCAGAACATGCAGGCCGCGTCGTATATCGCGCAGAGCGCGCCGGGCCAGTTGCAGTCGCTCGCGTCGACGCTCAGCCAGGCCGTGCAGTTCGCGACGAGCCAGGGCATTTCGGTGCCGGCGGTCGCGTCGTCCGCGCTGAAGCTGCTGCCGTAACGCTGCCGCACCCCGCGCGCCGTGGTGCCGGCGGCGCGCGGCGAGCCGGGATGGCCCCGCGCAACATGGGGATATCGCGCGATGCTATCGTTGTGCGTTTCCCGTTCCCGGTGCCGGTTCATGACTGACTCGTTCGACCTCCCGCGCTACTTCGCCCGCATCGGCTACGACGGCCCGGCCGAGCCGACGCTCGACGTGCTGCGCCGGCTGCATCTGCTGCACCCGCAGGCGATCCCGTTCGAAAACCTCAATCCGCTGACCGGCGCGCGCGTCGCGCTCGACCTGCCCGCGATCGTCGACAAGGTGATCGGGCGCCGCCGCGGCGGCTACTGCTTCGAACTCAACAAGCTCTTCCACACTGCGCTTACGACCATCGGTTTTCGCGTGACGCCGCTGATCGCGCGCGTGCGCTGGATGCGGCCGCCCGACGTCGTCACCGCGCAGACGCACATGCTGCTGCGCATCGATCTCGATGGCACGACGTGGCTCGCGGACATCGGCTTCGGCAGCGCGACGCTGACCGCGCCGCTGCGCTTCGTGCCGGGCGAGCGGCAGCTGACGCCGCACGGCGCGTTTCGCATCGTCGGCGCGCCGGTCGACGGCGAGTTCGACATGCAGTTCGAGATCCCCGACGGCTGGCAGACGACTTACCGCTTCTCGCTGAAACCGGCCGAGTGGATCGATTACGACGCCGCGAACTGGTTCACGTCGACCTATCCCGAATCGATCTTCGTGAACGATCTGATTGCGTGCCGCGTGCTGCCGGACGGCCGCGCGGCGCTGTTCAACACCGTGTTGACGTTGCGCGACGCGGCGGGCGCGGGGCGCACCGTCACCTTCGACGATGCGGCCGCGTGGGGCGCGTGCCTGCGCGACACGATCGGCATCGATACGAGCGGCTTCGATCTCGACGCGCTGTTCACCCGGATGGCAGCGCGGGTGAACCCGATGTAAGAGCGTGGCGAGCGGCGGGGCGTCGACGTCCGCCGCGCCGCCGGTTCCGGTGGCCCGATTGATATTCGCTAGATTGCTAGCATGCTAGCCGGCATGACCGACGAAGAAGTGAAGCAATTCAACGTGCACCTGCCGCTGAGCCTGATCCGGCAGGTCAAGCATCGTGCCATCGAAACGGAGCAGTCGCTGTCCGCGCTGGTGGCCGACGCATTGCGCGCGTATCTGGCCGCTCCGCAGCCGGGGGCCGGGCCGTCCACCACGGAGGAATGACATGTCATCCGAGCGAATCGAAGCCGTGTACCTGACGACGCACAACTGGGGCAAGTCCGCAAAGTTCTTCCAGGCGCTGGGCTTCACGCCCGGCGCGTGAGGCCGCGGCGATGACCGACCTCCATCGGGACGCCCCCGACAGCACCGCCGAACGCGTCGCGTTGTGGCGCGCGCTGCACGTCGAACTCGATGCGCCGCCGCACGTGCTCGCCGACGAAGTCGGCCTGCGCCTGCTCGCGCCGGCGCCCGGCTGGCATCAGCGCGGCGACATGGATCCGCGGTTCACGCAGCCGTTTCGCGCATCGATCGTCGCGCGGGCGCGCTTCATCGAGGATCTCGTGGTCGAGCAGGCCGCGCGGGGCGTAAGCCAGTACGTGATCCTCGGCGCGGGCCTCGACAGCTTCGTGCAGCGCCGGCCGGAGATGGCGTCGCGCCTGACCGTCTTCGAGGTCGATCCGCCCGGGCCGCAGGCGTGGAAGCGCCGCCGGCTGACCGAGCTCGGCTTCGGCGTGCCGGACTGGCTGCGGTTCGTGCCGGTCGATTTCGAAGCGCAGCAGTCGTGGCGCGACGCGCTCGTGCGCGCGGGCTTCGATCCGGGCAAGCCGGCGGTCGTCGTGTCCACCGGCGTCAGCATGTACCTGACGTGCGACGCGAACGCGGCGGCGCTGCGCGAAGTCGCGTCGCTCGCGCCCGGTTCGACGTTCGCGATGACGTTCCTGCTGCCGCTCGAGCTTGCAGATCCGGATGTGCGTCCGGGGCTCGAAATGGCCGCGAAAGGCGCGCGCGCGAGCGGCACGCCGTTCATCAGCTTCTTCATGCCGGAGGAGATCCGCGCGCTCGCGACGGCGGCCGGCTTCGCACGGGCCGAGCACGTGTCGGCCGCGGAGCTTGCACGTCGCTACTTCGCCGACCGCAGCGACGGTCTGCGTCCGCCGGACAACGCGGAAGAGCTGCTCGTCGCGACGGTGTGATCCCGGCGCGACCCGGGCTCACCCGTCACGCGCGTTCGAGCACGGCCATCTCGCGCACGACCACGAGCAGCACCGCGAGGCTCGCGCCGCCCGACGCGCGCAGGTCGGCGAGCAGGTGCTCGTAGCGCTGCAGCGCGGCTTCGCGGCGTTCGCGCCACGCATGGACGATCGTCTCGGGCGCCGTCGAGTCGGCGGATTCCGCGAGCGCGCTGGTGGCGAGCGTGCGCTTGAGCCGCGCGATTTCCGCGAGCGCGGCCGCGCGCGCCAGCATGTCCCAGTGCGTCGGGGTCGGCAGCGTGGCCGCGCGTTCGCCGATCCACCCGTAGTTCAGCAGCGTGCCGAGCGAGAAGTAGACGCCCGCGACCAGTTCGAGGCTGCGATCGCAGGTCGCGGCCACTTCGGCGATGTCGAGCAGCGCGGCGGAGATGTCGCCGCTCGCGACGCGCACCGCGAGCGCGCTGTCGACGCCGGCATCGACCAGCACGCGCTGCCGCTCGGACAGCGCTTCCAGATCGTCGGCCGGCAGCAGCGACGGCAATTGCGGCGCGATGCGCTGCACCGCGTCGCGGCAGCGCGCGATCAGTCCGGCGACGCCGCCGTTGGCCACCGCGCCCGACTGCAGCTGCCGCAGGAACCACAACGCCGCGCGTTCCAGCAGCCGCGCGACGTCGACGAACATGCGCGCCTGCACATCGTCGGCGACGCGGTTGTCGAGTGCGTCGATGTCGCGCCATACCGCATCGAGATCGAACACGTCGCGCGCCATGATGCAGGCGCGCACGATGTCGCCGGGCTTCGCGTCGGTTTCCTCCATCAGCCGGTGCACGAACGCGCAGCCGACCCGGTTGACGAGCGCGTTGGTCAGGTGCGTCGCGAGGATCTCGCGGCGCAGCGGGTGGCGATGCATCGGTTCGCTGAAGCGCTGTTGCAGCGGCTTCGGGAAATAGTCGACGAGCATCGCGGCGACGAGCGGATCCTCGGGCACGTCGGATTCGAGCAGCGCGTCGTACAGCCACATCTTGCTGTAGGCGAGGAGCACCGCGCGCTCCGGCGACGTGAGCCCCTGTTTTGCGGCCTGCCGTTCGGCGATCTCGTCGTCGGTCGGCAGGAACTCGATCACGCGGTTCAGGCGGCCCGCGCGTTCGAGCCAGCGCATCAGGCGCGCCTCGGCGTCGAGCAGATCGATGCTGTAGCGGCCCGCGATCGACAGCGCCTGCGTCTGGTAGTAGTTGTCGCGCAGCACGAGCAGCCCGACTTCGTCGGTCATTTCCGCGAGCAGGGCGTTGCGTTGCTTCTCGGTCATCTCGCCGTCGGAGACGACGAGCCCGAGCAGGATCTTGATGTTGACTTCGTGATCCGAACAATCGACGCCGGCCGAGTTGTCGATCGCGTCGGTGTTGATGCGGCCGCCGCGCTGCGCGAACTCGATGCGGCCGAACTGCGTGCAGCCGAGGTTGCCGCCTTCGCCGACGACCTTGCAGCGCAAGTCCGCGCCGTTTACGCGCACCGCGTCGTTCGCGCGATCGCCGACCTGCTGGTGGGTTTCGCGCGCGGCCTTCACGTAGGTGCCGATGCCGCCGTTGTAAAGCAGGTCGACAGGCGCTTGCAGGATCGCGCGGATCAGCTCGGTCGGCGGCAGCGCGTGTGCGTCGATGCCGAGCGCGGCCTGCACGGCCGGCGACAGCGGGATCGTCTTCGCGGTGCGCGGGTAGACGCCGCCGCCCGCCGAGATGACGGATGTGTCGTAGTCGGCCCAGCTCGAGCGTTCGAGCGCGAACATCCGCTGGCGCTCCGCGAAGCTCGTCGCCGGATCGGGGTTCGGGTCGAGGAACACGTGCCGGTGATCGAACGCCGCGACGAGCCGGATATGCGGCGACAGCAGCATCCCGTTGCCGAACACGTCGCCCGACATGTCGCCGACGCCGACCACGGTAAAGTCGGTCGTCTGCGTGTCGATGCCCATCTCGCGGAAGTGCCGCTTGACCGATTCCCATGCGCCGCGCGCGGTGATCGCCATCTTCTTGTGGTCGTAGCCGACCGAGCCGCCGGACGCGAATGCATCGTCGAGCCAGAAGCCGTATTCGTGGGAGATCGCGTTCGCGTAGTCGGAGAACGTGGCCGTGCCCTTGTCGGCCGCGACGACGAGATACGGATCGTCGGGGTCGTGCCGCACCACGTCGGGCGGTGGCACGATTGCGGTGCCGGCGAGATTGTCAGTCAGGTCGAGCAGGCCGCGCAGGAACGTCTGGTAGCACGCGACGCCCTCGCGCATCCACGCTTCGCGATCGCTCGGCGGCGGCGGGTTCTTCACGACGAAGCCGCCTTTCGAGCCGACCGGCACGATCACGACGTTCTTCACCATCTGCGCCTTCATCAGCCCGAGCACCTCGGTGCGGAAGTCCTCGCGACGGTCGGACCAGCGCAGCCCGCCGCGCGCGACGCGCCCGCCGCGCAGGTGCACGCCCTCGACGCGCGGCGAGTACACCCAGATCTCGAACATCGGCTTCGGCTCGGGCAGGCCGGGCACCTTCGCCGGATTGAACTTGAACGACAGGTACGGCTTCGGTTCGCCGTTCGCGTCGTGCAGGAAATAGTTGGTGCGCACGGTCGCATTGATCACGCCGAGGAACTGGCGCAGGATCCGGTCCTCGTCGAGGTTCGGCACCTGGTCGAGCGCCGTCTCGATCGCCTTCAGCAGGTGTTCGACCTGCACGTCGCGCGTGGCGCCGGTGGCCGGGTCGAAGCGCAGCAGGAACAGCTCGACGAGTTGCCGTGCGATCGCCGGGTTGCCGGTCAGCGCGCGCTCGATATAGGCATCGCTGAACGTCGAGCCGACCTGCCGCAGGTATTTCGCATACGCGCGCAGGATCGTGACCTCGCGTGCGCTCAGGTGCGCGCGCAACACGAGACGGTTGAAGTCGTCGTTCTCGATCCGGCCGGTCCAGATCCGGTCGAACGCGTCCTCGAACAGGCCCTTCACGCGCTCGATGTCGAATTCGGTATCGTCCGCGAGTTCGAGGCCGAAGTCATGCACCCACGCGGGCGCGGCATCCTGCGTCTGGATCCGGTACGGCCGCTCCTCGTCGACGCGCACGCCGAGATGCTCGAGCATCGGCAGGCTGCGCGACAGCGCGATCGGGTCGCCCGCGCGATATACCTTGAAGCGGAATGCGCGCGCCTCGGCCTCGATCGGGCGGTACAGGTTCATCGCGAGCTGGCCCGACTCCTTCACGCGCTCGATCAACTCGATGTCGCGCACGGCCGTGCGCGCCGGGTAGTCGTCGCGATAGCCGGCCGGGAACGAGTCCGCATAGCGTTGCAACAGGCGGTTGCCTTGTTCTTCTCCGAAGGCGTCGAGCAGCGCGTCCGCGAGATCGTCCTGCCAGCGGCGCGTGACCTGCACGAGCCGCGTTTCGAGCTCGCGCGTGTCGACGTCGGGCATCGTGCCCGGTTCCGCATGGACGACGAAATGAATGCGCGCGATCGCCGATTCCGACAGCAGCGGCGTGAACTCGACGGTAACGCCGTTGTACGCGTCGACGAGCAGCTTCGCGATGCGGCGGCGCAGGTCGGTGTTGTACTTGTCGCGCGGCACGAAAGCGAGGCACGACACGAAGCGGTCGAAGCGGTCGCGCCGCACGAACAGGCGCGTGCGCTGGTGTTCCTGCAGGCGCAGGATGCCGAGCGCGATGTCGTAGAGCTGGTCCTCGTCGGCCTGGAACAGTTCGTCGCGCGGATAGGTTTCGAGCACCGTCACCAGCGACTTGCCGAGATGTCCCTTCGGCAGGAAGCCCGCACGCTTCACGATGTTCGCGCATTTGCGGCGCACGATCGGAATCTCGGTGTACGAACCAAAATACGACGTCGACGTGTACAGCCCGATGAAGCGGCGTTCGCCGGTCACCTTGCCGTCGGCGCCGACCAGTTTGACGCCGACGTAGTCGAGATAGCCGGGCCGGTGCACGGTCGCGCGCGAGTTCGCCTTGGTCAGGAAGATGGGCCAGGGGCCGGTGATGATCTCGGCGGCGGCCGGCGGCAGCGGCGTCACGTCGGGCGCGCCGGGCGTGCGCAGTGATTCGCGCAGCAGGCCGAAGCCGGAGCCTTCCACGCCGCGCAGGCCGAAGCCCGTACTGTCGGACACGAGCGCGTAGTCGCGCTGGCCCAGGAACGTGAAGTGATCGGCGACCATCCACTCGAGGAACGCGCGCGCCTCGATGTCTTCCGCGGTGGATTCGCGGGCCTTCATGTCCTTGATCGTCGCGCGCGCGATGTCGACGATCTTCGGCCAGTCCTCGACCGACGCGCGCACATCGCCGAGCACGCGCGCGATGTCGTCGCGCAGCGTGTGGAGCAGCGCGGCGTCGCCGCAGCGGTCGACTTCGAAGTGAATGAACGACGCGAGTTGCGACTGGCCGTCGCCGGGCGTCGCGCCACCGGCGTCGACACGCTCGATCCCGCCGTCGCTGCCGCGCCAGATGCGGAACACCGGGTGCAGCGCGGAGTGCAGCGCGAGCCCGAGGCGATTGACGGCCATCGTCACCGAATCGACCAAGAACGGCATGTCGTCGTTGACGATCTCGATCACCGTGTGGTCCGAGTGCCAGCCGTGCTGTTCGAGGATCGGGTTGTAGACGCGCAGCCGCTCGCTGCCGGGCACGAATTTCTGGGCGGTTTGCCAGTGCGCCATTGCGGCGCCGTAGAGGTCGGCGATGCCGCGATTCTGCAGATCATCGGCGTCGACGAAATCGTAGTAATGACGCAGGAACGGTTCGACGATCCGGAACGTGGCTTCGGGCAGCCGCCCGCGCGCGAATTCGACGACATCGGAGAGCAGGTGTGCGACGACTTCCTCGTTCTTCGCTTCCATGGCGGTCTCCCGGGTGGCGACTGGCTGCTGCGTGTGTTCGGCATTATGCGCCGATTGATGTGCCGGTTGCGTGACGGAGCGATGTGCGGGCGCACAACGTGGAGCAGGGAAGGGAGGCCGCACGCAACGCCGGTCGCCGGCGTCGCATGGGCGGTCAGGCCAGGTGCGGCGGCGATACGCCTGTCGTCGATCATGCGGCCTCCCTGACGCACCGCATCGTGCTGCGCGTGCGTCCGGAGGTCCCCGCAATGTCACCACGATTCGAACGCACGTCGCCAGGCAGGTTGCACCGGCGCCGAACTTGCGGGAATCAGCGCTCGTCGCTCCACAGCTTGCCGGCCGTCGCCCAGTTTTCCTTCTTCACGTCGGCGAGGATGATGTCGACCGAGCCCGGGTCGCAACCGAGCGTCTCGCACGTGACGCGCGTGATCGCTTCGACGAACGCGCGCTTCTGCTCGACCGTGCGGCCTTCGAACAACTGGATATTGAAAGTCGGCATGACTGAATGCTCCGATGGTTGGGGTGAACGATTCGTATAGAGAGAGGCGATGGCGTCGGTTCAGTCGCGATACGACGGATCGATCCGGTCGAGGCGGCGCAGCAGCGCCGGCCATTCCAGTTCACCCTCGATCGCGCCGCCGTCGCGCAACTGCTCGGCCGTGCGGTTCGCGACGGCCGGCTCGGGCAGCACGAGCGGCCCGCCGCCGGCCTGCGCGCGTATCTGGATGTCGCAGGCCTTGATCAGCGTATCCATCAATACATATGCCTCGGCAACGGTCCGGCCGACCGTCAGCGTGCCGTGGTTGCGCAGCAGCATCGCGGATTTCGCGCCGAGGCTGGCGGTGAGCCGCGCACCTTCGGCCGGCGAGAACGCGAGCGCCTCGTAGTCGTGATACGCGAGATCGCCGTGAAACCGCAGCGCGTGCTGCGACGCGGGCAGCAGCCCGTCGCGCTGGATCGACACGGCGATGCCCGCCGTATTGTGCAGATGCATCACGCAGACGGCGTCCGGTCGCGCGGCATGCACGGCCGCGTGGAGCGCGAAGCCGGTCACGTTGACCGCGTGTTCTCCGTCGCCGATCCGGTTGCCGGCCAGGTCGATCTTCACGAGGTTCGATGCGCGGACCTCGTCGAACGTGAGGCCGAACGGGTTGATCAGGAAATGCCCGGGTTCGCCCGGCACCGTCGCGGACAGATGCGTGTAGATCAGGTCGTCCCAGCCGTTCAGCGCGACGAGGCGGTAGGCGGCGGCGAGATCGACGCGCAACCGGCGCTCGGCGTCCGAGATCGGGCCGCCGGGCTTCACGGTGTCAGGACGGTGTGCGAATGACGACATCGGGTTCTCCGAAGGTGAAGCGGCGCGCGACGATCACCGTGACCCACGACGCGAGTGCGAACGGGGCCGTGAACGCGGGGAGGCCCGCGCGCGTCGCGAGCCACTGGATCAGCGCGGCGAGTGCGGCGGCCGCGAACGCCGCGCGCGGGCCGCGCGACATCAGCGCGAGCGCGGCGAGCGCGCCGTTGAAGCCGAGCAGGCCATCCGCGAACGACGCACCATTCGCGCCGGACGCGACCAGCAGCACGGTCGACACGATCGCGCCGCCGAGCGCGAATGCGGCCGCGCGGCGCGACGCGACGGCGAGGGCGGCGACGATCAGCATGCCTGCCCATGGGCCTTGCGCGAAGGTGGTCTGTGCAATGCCCGAAAGCAGCGCGTCGGCGATGGAGGGCAACGTAAGCGGGGCACCTGCCGTCGCGTTGCTTGCATGCTGCGGTGCGACAAACGGCAGCCACAGTGCGGTGATGACGAGGCACGGGCTCGAATACGGGCACTGGCGCCAGCGGGCGAGCGGCACGCGCATCGCGCGCTGCACGAGCGCCGCGCCGATCGAGACCACCGGCACCAGCGCGATGGCGGCGAGCGAAGAAGGTGCGAACAGTACGGCGATCAGCGCGGCGAGCGCGCCGTTGAAGCCGTGCAGGCCTTGTTCGACGTCGCGGCGCTCGGCGCCCGTGAGCACGGCGGTCATGCTGGCGGCGGCCGAGCCGACCAGTGCGGCGGACGCAAGCCGCAAGTCGGTCAGTGCCAGCGCGGCGAGCAGCAGCGCGCCGCTGACGGCATTCGCCTGCAGGACGATCTGCCCGATGCCGCGCAACAGGGTATGCAGGTCGATCGTCGGCGAGGCAGGGTGGGCGGTGGGCATGGCGGCGGTGAAGCAGGAAGAGCCGCGAGCATAGGACACAATCCCGTGCACCGGAATAGGGAATTCTGGATAGTCAGGATTTGTGGCGGATGCCCCGAATTGGGGAACGCCCGGGGGCTGCGCACTGGCGTTTTCGGGCGAATTGCTGGCTTCGGTAGCGAATTCCGGCAATGGCCGGTTCTTTTGGCCCAGGTACGCGTCGTGGGTCACGCCTTCGAGCGGGGATTCGTGCGACGATGCCCGGCATCGGACCAACCGGGAGGCGAAGGAATGCGCGCGGTGCGTTGGGCGTCGCTCGAGGGCGACGGCGTCGAACATCTGACGTTCGACCGGAGTGGCGGCGGCATCGTCGTCGAAAGCGCGGTGGTCGGCCAGCGGTACGGCCGCGCATACGGGCTTGCGTATCGCGTCGAGTGCGATCCGCACTGGCGCGTGACGTACGCGGTGCTCAAGGTGATGGGCGGCGGCACGCTGACGTTGCACGGCGACGGCGCCGGGCACTGGCGCGACGGGTCAGGGCGTGCATTGCCGGAACTGGACGGCTGCGTCGACATCGACATCGCGGCGACGCCGTTCACGAATTCGCTGCCGATCGGCCGCCTCGGTCTCGTGCGCGGCGAGCGGCGGCCGATCGACGTCGCATACATCTCGACGCCGGACTTGACGGTGACGCCGGTCAAGCAGGCGTACACGTGCGTCGAGGCCGGCCGGCGCTACCGCTACGAAGGCATTTTCCGGAATTTCACGGCGGAAATGGACATCGACGCCGACGGGCTCGTGATCGACTACGAAACGCTGTTCAAGCGCCTGCCGGCATTGCGCTGAACCGCCGCGCGCGTTGCCGTCGCGACCGCCGGCCTTTCATGCGCCGCCGCGAACCGGTCGATCCGCGCCGCGATCAGCTCCGGATTGCGCATGACGATCCAGTGCGCGCCGTCGATTTCCTCGCGCACGTGCTCGCCGAGCCAGCGATCGAGATCGACCGACATCTCGGGCGTCACGTAGCGGTCGCGCACCGGCACGAGGATCTGCACCGGCGCCTGCGCGTACCGCTCGCGCGGCTTTCTCGCCCGCGCGAGGAAGTTCGCGCGGTAGAGCTGCAACCCGTTCAGCGCGTTCTTCAACTGCGCGGGGTCGCGCTCCGGCCGCACGCGCTCGGTCAGCTGCAGCCAGCGCGGCCACAGCGCGGCGCCGCCGAGGCGCCAGACCAGCGACGGCACGACCGGCAGGTGGAAGAACGCGATGTACCACGACTTCAGGCTCTGCCTGAGCCGCATCTTCGCGCGGAACACGTGGTCGAGGCACGGGCCGGAGATCGACGTGTAGGACGCGATCCGGCCGCGGAACGCGGGGTCCGTCACGGCCTCCCAGCACTGGATCGACCCCCAGTCGTGGCCGACCAGATGGAACGGCCGGTTGCCGCAGGTCGCGTCTGCCACCGCCTTCAGGTCTTCCGCGAGCCGCGCAAGGGCGTAGTCCGCGCGGCGGCGCGGCGCATCGGATGCGCCGGCGCCCCGCACGTCGTACGCGATCACGCGATAGCGCTTCGCGAGCCGCGCGCGGACCGGCGCCCACACGGCCGCCGAATCGGGATAACCGTGCACGAGGATCAGCGGCGGCGCGCGCCGCGGGCCGCTGACGTACACGGCGAGGTTCACGTCGCCGGAGCGGACGGTCAGCATCTCGTGTGCGCGCGCCACGACGTCATGCCTGCGGAACCGGATGCAGCGGCACGCGGCGCGGGGCGGCCTGCGCGGCATGGCGCGCGTTGGTCGCGTCGATGTTCGCGAGCAGCGTGTCGAGCTCCTGCAGGTACTGATGGTTGTCGTGGTCCCACGGATGGAAACCCGGACGGAAGTAGTCGAGCCATTCGCGGGCGATGCTCGGGAACACGCCGTGCCTCGGGCTGTACAGATACTTCACGAGGCGCCACATGCCACCGAACTTGCCGTGTTCGCGACGGTGCGCACGCATCAGGCGAACGTGGAAGTCGAACACGATCGCCCAGAACAATACCGTCGTCGTCAGCATCGTGCCCGTGCGCAGCAGGTAGCTGCCGAGGCCCGGCTTCATCACGGCGTTCCATACGTCGTACGACACCGCCTTGTGCTCGGTTTCCTCCATCGCGTGCCACATCCACATCTGCTGATAGCCTTCGACCGATCCGTCGATCCGGTGTTCGTGGCCCGACAGCAGCTGGTTCGCGAGGATCGCCGTGTAGTGCTCGAGCGCGATCGTGATCGCGAGCTGCATCGAATGCGGCAGCGTCTTCTTGAAGAAGCCGAGGATCGTCCACAGCCGCTTGTCGAGCTTGTGCGCGGGCAGGCCGGACGCCTGCAGCAGGTCGTTGTATTCGATGTGCTCGCGCGTGTGCATCGCTTCCTGGCCGATGAAGCCGAGCACCTGCTTCTTCAGCTCCGGATCCTCGATGCGGTCGCGGTAGTTGCGCACCGAATCCATGAAGAAGCGCTCGCCGGCCGGGAACAGCAGCGACAGCGCGTTCATGAAGTGCGTGACGGGCACGCCCTGGACGTGCCAGTCCTTCGCGCGTTCGGGCGGCAGCGCGAAACGGATGTCGCGCCGCACCGGCATCATGTTCGGGGTCTTCATGATTGTTCTCCTCCCTGATTGCCTGCATTGTTGTAGGTTGCGTGAAGCGGCGTGGCCGCCGGCGCGCCGTAGCGCGCGGCCGCGCGGCGGGCCTTCGCGGCCTCGCGGCGCGTCGCGAGCACGACGAGCGCTTGATACGCGGCCGGCAGGGTGCGCGCCATCCAGTCCGCGGCCTTCGCGTCGCGGCCGATCAGCACGCGGCGCTTGTTCTTGCGCACGCCGGCGAGGATCGTGCGCGCGGCGTCGTCGGCGGTCGTGATGAAAAACTTCTCGAAGCTGTCCTTGCCCTGCTGCTCGCTCTCGACGATGAAGCCGACCATGTTCTTCGCGACGCGGCTCGATTGCGCGATGTTGGTGCGGATGCCGCCCGGATGCACGCAGGTGGCCGACACGCCGCACTTCATCATGTCGAGTTCCTGCCGCAGCGATTCGGTGAAGCCGCGCACCGCGAACTTGGTCGCGTTGTAGCCGCTCATCCCCGGCTGCGCGAAGATCCCGAAGATGCTCGACGTGTTGATCACGTGACCGTCGCCCGATGCCTTCAGGTGCGGCAGGAACGCCTTCGTGCCGTGCACGACGCCCCAGAAGTTGATGTTCACGATCCACTCGAGATCGCCGTATTCCATGCCTTCGATCGTGCTCGACAGCGCGACGCCCGCGTTGTTGAAGATCAGGTTGACCTTGCCGTGTTCCTGCGCGGTGTCGTCCGCCCACGCGAACATCGCGTCACGGTCGGCGACGTCGAGCACGCGCGTCGACACGCGCACGTTCGGCGCGATCGTACGGACGATCCGCTCGGTTTCCGCGAGGCCGACGCCGTTCTTGTCGGCGAGCGACACGTGGCAGCCGGCCTGCGCGAGCTGCACGGCGAGCGAGCGGCCCATGCCCGAGCCCGCGCCCGTGATCGCGGCGACCTTGTTGGCGAAATCTCTCATGTCGGTGGCTCCTTGTCTGACTCAGGCCGCTTCGGCGGAAGTGGAAGCGGAAGCGGCGGGCGCGACGACGGGCCGCGCGCTCGTGTCGTGGTGCGGCGCGCGATACGCGTGGTAATCGGCGATCGAGAAGTGCGCGGTCGCCTGGCGGAAGCGCCAGGTGAAGTCCGGCCACAGCGTCGTGTTCTTGCCGGTGCGCGGGTCGAGGTACCAGCTCTTGCAGCCGCCCGTCGACCAGATCGCCTTCTTGAGCCGGCCCTGCAGGTCGCTGTTGAACTGCGCCTCCACCAGCGGGCGCACCTCGATCGCGTCTGCACGTTCGCGGCGCATCGCGTTCAGCGCGCCGAGGATGTATTCGATCTGCGACTCGATCATGAACACCATCGAATTGTGGCCGAGGCCGGTGTTCGGACCGACGATCATGAAGAAGTTCGGGTAGCCCGGCAGCGTCGTGCCGAGATACGCGTGCGCGCCGTCGCGCCAGGCGTCGACGATGTCGAGGCCGCCGCGGCCGATGATCGCGCCGCGCGGATACGGATCGGCGACCTGGAAGCCCGTGCCGTAGATCAGGCAGTCGACTTCATGACGGCGGCCGTCGGTCGTCACGACCGCGTCGGCTTCGATGTGGTCGATGCCGGTCGTGATCACGTCGACGTTCTTGCGCGACAGCGCCGGGTAGTAGTCGTTCGAGATCAGCACGCGCTTGCAGCCGAGCGTGTAGTTCGGCGTGACGGTCTTGCGCAGTTCCGGATCGGGAATCTGCTTGCGGATATGGCGCAGCGCGAGTTTCTGCACGTTCTTCATCAGCGACGGATGGATCGCGAAGCCGAGCACGCGCGATTCGAGCATCCAGTAGATGCCGCTGCGCACCACCTTCTGCGTGAACGGCAGCGTGCGGAACAGCCATTTCTCGAAGCCGGTCAGGTTGCGGTCGGGCTTCGGCATGATCCACGGCGGCGTGCGCTGGAACAGCGCGAGCTGCTTCACGCGCGGCGCGATCTGCGGCACGAACTGGATCGCGCTCGCGCCGGTGCCGATCACCGCGACGCGCTTGCCTTCGAGCGCGTAGTCGTGATCCCACTGCTGCGAATGGAACGCGCGCCCCTTGAAGTTCTCGACGCCGGGAATCGCCGGCAGCGCGGCGCGCGACAGCCCGCCCATCCCCGACACCAGCACACGCGCCGACAGCCGCTTGCCGTTCGCGAACGTGAGGCGCCAGCGTTGCGCGGCCTCGTCGTATTCGGCGCGCTGCAGCTCGTGGTTCAGGCGCAGGTGCGGGCCGACGCCGAAGCGCTGCACGCAGTCTTCCAGATATGCGCGGATCTCCGGCTGCGGCGCGAACATGCGCGTCCAGCGCGGGTTCGGCGCGAACGAGAATGAATAGACGTGCGATTGCACGTCGCACGCACACCCGGGGTAATGGTTGTCGCGCCACGTGCCGCCGACCGACGCGGCCTTCTCGAGGACGACGAAGTCGGTCACGCCTGTCTGCCGCAGGCGGATGGCCATCCCGAGACCGGCGAAGCCGGTGCCGATGATGGCGATGTCGATGGTTTCGTCCAGGCCGTCGTGGCCGGGCGGGCCGAAAGGCAACGTGCGAGCATTCATCCGGGTGTCTCCGATTTGGCTCATTTTTTAATGTTACATTGGTTGATGTAACGATAGTGGGTGAGCCTGGAAACCGCAAGAGGCTAGAAGCGGCGCTCTAAGTGCCAGAAGCCGCGCGGGAAAGGGCTGAGCGGGGTTTGGAACGGAACGGTTTCCGCATTGCGGAATGCTCGGAAACGGCCGTCGGCAGGGCCGGAGAAGCGGGAGACGAGGCCGCCGGCGCGCGGCGGCCTGTTTGAAACGCTATCGGGGACGGATCGAACGGGCGACCGTCTCATGGAAAACCCCGGCGACGATCGTGACCTGCGCGAGCGCGTAGAGGCCCCAGATCAGGTAGTCGATGCCGGGAAAGCCGCCGAGGAAGCGTCCGACGCCGATCAGCGTGTCGGAGCCGACGAAGATCAGGCTGCCGACGGCGACCAGCGGGCCGCGCGTGCGGGCCGCGAGCGCGAAGCTCGCCATCGCGCACAGCACGAGCATGTAGACGGCGACCGGCGCGAGCAGCTCGCCCAGGTGCGGAAGGAAGGCCACGTAGAACGCCGGCGCGGCGATCCAGAGCCCGATCAGCGCCGCGATGCGCCAGCCGTGCGGCCGCGCGCGCCAGCGCACGAAGATCGCGCAATAACACAGATGAGTCAGCAGGAACGCGCCGAGGCCGAGGACGAACGACAGCGGCCAGTCGGGCAGCGCGAGCAGCACGTCGCCGAGTACCGCCGTGGCGAGCGCCGCGCACAGCCACGCGCGTTCGCGCGGTGCCGCGCAGGTGCTGCCGGCCGCGAGCAACAGGATGCCCATCGCGGCTTTCGCGGCGGCCTGCCCGGGATAGGGCGCGGCGGCGAGCGACAGTCCGTACAGCAGCGCGGCGGCGACGGCGAGCGGCCAGAGCCGGCGATAGGTGGCGGGAAGCGTGGCGATCAAGGCGGGTGTCTCCGGATTGTTGCGGTCCGCGGTGGACGGCGCGCCGTCGTGGGCGCGGCTGCCGGCCATTATCCGGAAGAACGGCCGGGTAAAAACCGGCGAATCCTTCTAGGCGCGGCATGGCGACGGTACGGCGATGTGGCGGCCTCGGTTCGGGCCATGCGGCGCCGGTACGCCTGCCGCCGCGCCGGGTGTTTCGATGCGTTTGCCCCGGTCGAACCGGGGCAACGCTGCGGTTTCGGCTTGCTATCATCGCCGCGTATCGACGTTGTCCCGCCCGGCCGCGCTACAGGGTTCGCAGGCCGGCGCGACGGCCGCGCCCGGCGAGGGCACGCCGCCGCGTTTTCAATGAATCCGTGCCGGGTCCCGCCAGCGCACCCGATGCAGAGGCTGCGTGCGGTCCTCATGACCAACAGGTTCGACATGACCGAACTGCTACACGGCGACGGCGCGATCCGTCGCACGACGCCATACGGCTCCTCGATCGAAAACACCTATGCGGGCGTACTGTCGTTCATGCGCCGCACCTATTCGCGCGCGCTCGACGGCGTCGACGTCGCGATTTCCGGCGTGCCGCTCGACCTCGCGACGACCTATCGCTCGGGCGCGCGGCTCGGCCCGGCCGCGATCCGCGCGGCGAGCGTGCAGCTCGCGGAGCTCCATCCGTATCCGTGGGGCTTTGATCCGTTCGAGGATCTCGCGGCCGTCGATTACGGCGATTGCTGGTTCGATGCGCACAACCCGCTGTCGATCAAGCCTGCGATCGTCGAGCATGCGCGCACGATCCTGCGCTCGGGCGCGAAGATGCTGACGCTCGGCGGCGACCACTACATCACGTATCCGCTACTGGTCGCGCACGCGGAGCGCTACGGCAAGCCATTGTCGTTGATCCACTTCGATGCGCACTGCGATACGTGGGCCGACGACGAGCCGGACAGCCTCAATCACGGCACGATGTTCTACAAGGCGGTGAAGGAAGGGCTGATCGATCCGGCGACGTCGGTGCAGGTCGGCATCCGCACGTGGAACGACGATTTCCTCGGGATCGAGCGGCTCGATGCCGCGTGGGTGCATGAGCATGGTCCGCGCGCGGCGGTGGAGCGGATCGTCGACATCGTCGGTGCGCGGCCCGCGTACCTGACGTTCGATATCGACTGTCTCGATCCGGCGTTCGCGCCCGGCACGGGGACGCCGGTCGCGGGCGGGTTGTCGTCCGCGCAGGCGCTCGCGATCGTGCGCGCGCTCGGTGCGGTGAATATTGTTGGCGCGGATGTCGTCGAGGTTGCGCCTGCTTACGATCACGCGGACATCACCGCAATTGCGGCAGCGCATGTCGCGTGCGATTTGCTGTGCCTCTGGCGGCAGAAGAAGGTGGTGGGGGGCTGACGCGGGTTGGCCGGCGTGCACGGCCATGTCATGCAAAAGGCCGGCGGGACGGGTGCCCGCCGGCCTTTTTTCGTGCGCTGCGCGCAACGTCGACGGATCGATGGCCGTGGGTGGATTGCTTGCCGGGGGGCGAGCAGAAAAACGCGTCGCGCGCTTTCCTGGCGGGGGCTTCCCGACCCTGAGCCGCCGTTGGTTGCGTTAGCGGCTACCCGCCAACGGAACCCGAAGGGTGCCGCTGGGCGAAGTTGCCGACTCAGCGCTGGCGACAGGCATCCAGCCGGAACGATTCATGGCACTCACAGAATGCGTCCACGATGAGGCCGTCACGCCACGCCTCAGCGGGACTTGCTGGCGTCGGTCCCGAGGAAGGGAAACGCGGGTGCGCGTTGAAAGTCCCTGGAGACTTCGCCGCCGAATGGATTGCGCTGATCCTTGCCGAGGTCGAGACGTTTGACAGGTGCGCCGGCGGAGAAGTCGACCTTGTTGAGATCGACCCAGAAAGTACTCGGAGTGACGGCCGATTCGAAGAAGTAAAGCATGCGCTTGTGATCGGCGACGGTGCGCCAGCGTGTGGACGATATGTTCGGCTCGTCCGGGGTGGTGATCCCGAACGGCACCGACACGTTACGGATCACGCTGAAAACGCTGGCAAGTGCAATGGCGGGGTCTTCACTCTTGGGGATAGCGTTGACGTAGAACGAGGCGCGCGCGAACCGGTCAGCAGAGCGATTGGTGCCAGGTAGCCAGACTGTGCCACCTATCTGCTTCCAATATTCGTTCAGTGCAAGCTGCTCGTCGAAGGTCGGTGAGTTGGTCATGACCTGGTACTGCCGACCATGATGGATGATCTGCTTGCCGCCGATGTACTCGACGATGGCGCTGTCGCCAGTCGCGTCCGACATGGCGAGGTGCAGTGTGGCGAGGCGCTGCTCTCCGGGGACGTTGTCAGTGACGATTGTGAACGGCTCTTTCTCAAGTGCAGCGACGGCTTCCGCGACGGTCGCAAAATTGTCCAGCACGTACTGCGCCCATGCGGCGATGGTGAGTCCCGGTTTCGAGTTTTTGTCGAAGGGGGGATATTGCGACTCGACGAGCCAGAGCAGTTCAGCAGCTAGCCCCTTTTCGTTCATGCCATCGGTGGTGGAGACGTCATAACCGGTAGCCACGACGCTACCGTATTTGGCGGTCCATTTGAGAGAGTTCGGACCGGATTCACCGGTGCGGACAATGCCACGCGGCAGGATGTAAAGATTAGTGGCGACGTCGAGCTTCCAGTCCATCGATCGGGCGGTGATAACGTCGTCGTTGTCACCGAGATAGACGACGCGTGTGCAGGCTAGCGATCCGGCTGGATCGACGAGGAGTGTCGCTGCTGCGGCGAGACAGGTCAGAACGACGCAAAAAGGGCGGCGCATGGCAATTCCTCACGCTGTGTTGGTGATTACAGATTGCTCGACGCCGACGCTCGCTGCGAAGGCGACTCGTGGCCGCCTGCCGCGCATTGATTACTCGGGCAATATCGCGCCGACAACGTCTGAGGAAAAGGGAAGTATTGGATTTCCGTAATGCAGTTGTCAACTGGGCCGTTGCAGTCAAGTGTGAGATCGGAATGCACGCTGGTTTGTACCTTCTCTCCTTGCGGCGCAATTTCGTTACTCTTTCAGCGGAGTACGATCGGCTCCTCAAAGCCGATAAGCGGCCATTCTCGATAGCGCAGTGAATGTCGCTTCCTGGTTGGCGGCGGTCAAAAGCAAGTGATCGTTGCCGTCCCGTACCAGTCGCTTGAGAGTCGGCGCCTTCAATGGCGACTTTCAGATGCGGATTCAACCCGTCAACAGGTGATCGATAAATGCGGCCAATGCCAGCCGCACGTTCCAATGATCGATTGCCGACATGCAGATTAAACATTCCCGGCAAGCCCACTCGTCGGTCAGTCGAATAGGCCTTCAGCCCATAATCTGCGCGCGGGGCACATCAGCTATCAGCCACAGACGCGCCGCTCTTACGGCAAGATGGAGTGGCACTGCGTTGCTGTGCAAGCTGGACTGCATCGCCCCTTCTTGTCGCCGCTGAAAAAGCGAAAGTCCGGTGCAAAGCCGGGGTTACATAAACGGGCCGATGCAATCGCTGTCAGGCCGACGATGCCGAGGACGCGTTGCTGCCCGCGCGGCGACGGTACAGCCCGAGCGTCGCGCACAAGCTGCAGAGCGCAGCGAAGCTCAGCCAGTAGCCTGGTGCGGCCTTGTCATGCAGGACCTGAATCAGATACGTCGATACCGCCGGCGTAAAGCCGCCGAACAGCGCCGTCGCGAGACTGAACGCCAGCGAGAAGCCCGCGACGCGCACTTCGACCGGCATCACTTCGGTGAGCGCGGCGACCATCGCGCCGTTATACATGCCGAAGAAGAACGAGAACCACAGCAGAACGATCAGCATGCGCGCGAAGCTCGGTGCATCGGCGAGCCAGGACAGCGCCGGATAAGCCGTGAAGATCGCCAGCACGGAAATGGCGAGCAGCAGCGGCTTGCGGCCGATGCGGTCGGAAATCGTGCCGCCGATCGGCAGCCAGACGAAATTCGATGCAGCCACAAGCAGCGTGACCATCAGGCTGTCGGAGGTGGACAGCTTCAGCTCCGACTTACCGAAGGTCGGCGTATAGACGGTGATGAGATAGAAGGTGGTGGTGGTCATCGCCGTCAACAGCATGCCGCCGATGACGGTGCGCCAGTTGGCGAGCAGCATCGCAAAAATCTCGCGCGCCTGCGGATGATGCCGCCGCGCTTCGAACGCTGCGGTCTCCTGCAGCGAACGGCGCAGCATGAACAGGAACGGCACGATCGCGCAGCCGATGAAAAACGGCACGCGCCAGCCCCATGCGCCGATTTGCTGCGCTGACAGCCACTGGTTCAGCCCGTAACCGATGGCCGCCGCCACGACGATGGCGACCTGCTGGCTCGCCGACTGCCAACTCGTGTAAAAGCCCTTGTTATCGGGCGTCGCCATTTCCGCGAGATACACTGACACGCCGCCCAGTTCCGCGCCCGCCGAGAAGCCCTGCAACAGACGCCCGAGCAGCACGAGCGCCGGCGCGAGCAGGCCGATCGTCGCGTACCCGGGCACGCAGGCAATCAGAATGGTGCCGCTCGCCATGATCGACAGCGTAACGATCAGCCCGGTGCGTCGTCCGACCTTGTCGATATACGCGCCGAGAAAGATCGCACCGAGCGGACGCATCAGAAAGCCCGCGCCGAACACCGCGAAGGTGAGCATCAGCGAGGCGAACTCGCTGGTGGACGGGAAAAAGATCTTCGAGATCGACGTCGCGTAGAAGCCGAACAGAAAGAAATCGAACTGTTCGATGAAATTGCCGCTGGTCACGCGCAGCACGGCGGCGGCCCTCGTCATGGGCGAAACGCCGGACGTAGCGGCGATCGATTCTGTGCGGTTCATTGCGTCTCCTGCTTCTTATCTATAGTGATGGGCGCCCAAGGCGCCCGAGTGACTGCTAATCCGAACTGAGGCTCAGCGTGTTGCGTTGCCGCTTCTCTATCGACGATTTGAGCAACGCCGCCGAGCGGAAGATGCCGTGCGCGAACTTGCCGTAAGGCAGCGTGGCGAACAGCGCCATCACGATGCCGAGATGAATCGCGAGCAGCGACGGCATCGCCGAGGTCATGCGGAGCGCGAGCAGCGCGAGACCGGATGCGCTCGTCAGTAGCAGGAGCGCGATGAAGCCGCGGTCCATCGGACGCTGACGGACATCGCCCCGCTCCGGAACGCGTTTCAGGTTCAGCCACAGCAGTCCCGCCGACCCCGCAATCAGTCCAATGCCGCCCGCGGTTCCCAGCAGCACAGGTACGCTCAGAAACGGATACGGCGCGTCCAGACCGAATGCATAGTGATAGAGCGTCGCAACTGCGGTTGCCGCAAAGCACAGCATGAAGCCGTAGAACGTCAGGTGATGGAAACGGCGCCGCGCCAGTGTGAAGGCATCGCTCTCTTCGTTGCAGCCGTCGCCGTGGCCGCCGTCCAGGTACGTGAGCGTCAGCGCGTTCTTGGCCGCTTCCGCGACGGCTGGCGCGCTTGCCGTTCCTGCCGACACGTCGCGCCAGAAGCGCGTGACGCCAACGCCGAGCGCGAGAATGGCGAACAGGAAAACGATGCCAAACATCGCCGCGAGCAGGTTGTGCGGGAAGATCGCGTAGAAGTTCGCTGGCGCGACATCGCCCGACAAGCCGCCGTGTAATGCCGTACCGAGCAGCAGAAACAGCGCGAGTCCGGCCGCCAGTGCAACCGACAAAGTCAGGCCGTTGCGTTTGTACAGCGCGCCGAACGACGCGGGAAACGCGTATTCGGTGTAGGTTTCGAGTCGGACTTCGGCCATCGCTTTCGGCACGTTCACGCCGAATTCGTGCGGCGGCGCGTATTGGCACGCGTGATAGCACGCGCCGCAGTTGTGGCAGAGATTCGCCAGATAGTTGACGTCCGACTTGCCGAATTCCAGGCGGCGCGTCATGGCCGGGAACACGGCGCAGAAGCCTTCGCAGTAGCGGCAGGCGTTGCAGATCTGCATCTGCCGTGCCACTTCGGCTTCGCCTGCGCTCATCGGCACAATGGGGATCACGCGCGCCGTGATGCCGTGAGAAGTTTTTTTCGTATCGACCGATAACGCCGTGCGCATGCGTTCGGGCGCAAGCGGGTCAGACTGCTGCACTGGTTGCCTCCGTCGTTTTGAGTGCGGCGCGCGCGGCCTGCGTCCCGGCAATGCGCCCGAAGGCTGTGCCGATCGACATGCCGACGCCCGCTGTATAGCCCTTACCGAGCACGTTGCCGGCCATCATTTCGCCGGCCACGAACAGGTTCTCACTGGCTTTGCCGCCGAAGTGAACCTGCGCGCGGTCATTGGTCTTTAGTCCGAGATACGTGAACGTGATGCCCGGCCGCAACGCATAACCGTAAAACGGTGGCGTCTCGATGCGGCGCGCCCAGTGCGTCTTGGGCGGCGCGAGACCTTCGGTGTGGCAGTCGTCGAGCGCGGTGTGGTCGAAGGTGCCGTCGCGGCATGAATCGTTGTAGCGCATGAGCGTTTCCATGAAGCGCGCTTCCGGCAGCCCGAGCTTGCGCGCGAGTTCCGGCAGCGTATCGGCCTTTTCGCCCGGAAACACCGGCGGCATGAAGTGGCCGATTGCTTTCGAGTCGATGATCGAATAGCCGATCTGCCCCGGTTGATGCGCAACGAGCCGCCCCCAGATCGCATAGCGCTTCGGCCAGAAATCCTCGCCTTCGTCGTAAAAGCGCTCGGCGTCACGATTCACCACGACGCCCAGCGACACACAGTCGATGCGCGTGCAGATGCCGCCGTCATACAGCGGCGCGCGTGCATCGATGGCGACGCAGTGCGACTGCGACGGGTCGCCGATCATGTCCGCACCGGCGTTGGTCATATGCTTGATGAGCACGCCCTTGTTGAAGCGCGTGCCGCGAATCAGAAAGTTGTCGGCGGGCCATTCGCCGCGCTCGTTTTGCCCCCACGCTTCGCGCAGCCACTCGCGATTTGATTCAAAGCCGCCCGCCGCCAGCACGCAGGCGCGCGCCTCGAAGCGCTGGCTGCCGCTGCGCGCCGCGATGAAGAGGCTGCCGTCAAGTTCAAGCGAATCGACGGGTGTTTCATAGCGGATATCAACGCCGAGCGCTTCGGCGCTGCGGTAATACGCGTTGACGAGCGCCTTGCCGCCACCCATGAAGAACGCGTTGGTGCGTGCCACGTGCAGCGCGCCGGACAGCGGCGGCTGGAAGCGTACGCCGTGTTTCTGCATCCACGGCCGGCACGACGACGACGCGCGGATCGTGAGCCGCGCGAGATGCTCATTCGTGATGCCGCCGGTGACTTTCAACAGGTCCTGCCAAAACTCCTCTTCCGGATAGGCATCGACGAGTACGTCTTGCGGCGCATCGTGCATGCAGCGCAGATTGCGCGTGTGTTGCGAGTTGCCGCCGCGCCATTCGCGCGGCGCGGATTCGAGAAGCAGAACCGAGGCGCCCGCTTCGCGCGCCATCAATGCGGCACACAGCGCGGCATTGCCTCCTCCGATTACGAGCACATCGACCATCAGACTTGTCTCCTTTTGGACAAATCGTAAAGGTCTCGTGCCCGCGTCGCTACCAGCCAGCCGTCAAGGGGTCTTCACTTTTTGTGAAGGCTGAGGCTCCCGCAGCCGTGCACCGGGCCAGCGGCCTTCCTGCACCAGTTGACGGGCGACATCGGCGAGCACCACGCGCGCAGCGAGACCGGCGGGAGACAGTTCGTCGTCGGAGACGCTGGCGAGCATGTTGGGCCGTGTGGCGTATTTATCCGCGACGGGCACGCTCTTCAGTATCACGTTCTCGGGCCTTGCGAGCGCCGCACCAGGTTGTATGGTCGCGCCGATGCCGGTGCGGACGAAGTCCATCAGGAGTGCAAGGCCGTCGACTTCGGCGACGATGTTCGGCTCGTATTCGGCGCGCCTGAACGCTGATAACAGCAGCGAACGCAGCCCATGCGTGCCGCTGGGAAGAACGAGCGGAAGCCTGCCGAGATTTTTCAGCCGGACGGATGCGCTCGTCGGCATGCCATCGAGATCGCCTGCGCCGATCAGGAACAGCCGCTCGTCCAGCAGCGGCAGCACGCTCCAGCGTTGCGCGGACTCCTCGCGGAACAGCACGGCGAGATCGATCTGACGCGCGCTCAGCATGGATGCAAGATAGCCAGAGAGACTTTCGACCATGTGCAGCCGCACATCGGGATAGCGCGAGCGCATGGCCTGCATGAATGCGACACCTAGCACGCTCGCTGTGCTCGGCGCCATGCCAACGCTGACATGGCCCGACAGACGGGCTGCGCGTGCAGCGAGCGCGGCATCGTCGATATGACGCAGCGCGAGTTGCGCCTGACGCCAGAACGCCAAACCTGCGTCGGTTGGAACGACGCCGCCCGAGGTCCGTTGCAGCAGGCGCGTGGACAGTTCACCTTCGAGACGGCTGATCTGCTGACTCAATGCCGAGGTCACCACGCCGAGTTCCAGCGCCGCCTTGCCCATGCTTCCGTGTTCCACGGCGCTGAGAAAATAGCGTAGTTGTCTGAGTTCCATTCGGCGATCGGTCAGGAGGGTTAAGCGGGTATTTTGACAGAACGTCGTCGAACAATCCTCGGCATAGGCGCCACAACGCGTCCCCTATAGCGTCTGCGACCGGCGTGAAAACGGACTCTTGAATGACATTCCAACGGCCCCGTTGAACGACCGCTCCTGGCCGAACCCGGTCGGTGGCCGCTCCGACGAACCGCGACTGGCTCAATCCGACCCTAAACGGTCAGTCGGACTTTCCGTCAGCGGCCATTCAGCGCGGAGCATTGCTGCTGGTAGGATTTACGTCCGGTTGGATGAAGCGGAGCAATTCAGC